>NZ_JBHXTV010000015.1:62346-225162 GCF_042671585.1 Streptomyces sp. NPDC127129 | reverse complement strand
GGGTCTGGGCCTGGTACAGGGCCGTCTCCGTGGTCGGGGCCCCGCTGTGGGCGCCCACGTTCCGGGGGTGACGTTACCCGCACGGTAAGCTGTGTGGGGGGGCGGGTTTCCCGCCCCCCGCCGCCGTTCTCGACTATTCGTTTGGGTCAGATGCCTGAGGCTGTTAGGCCTTGGAGATCTTCGTGACGTCGACCCGGTTGAAGAGGTCCATCTCGACGTTCGCGACCTTCTTGCTGTGCGCGAACACGTTCTTGCCGAAGCGCAGCGGGATCACCGGCATGTCCTGGACGAGGACGTCCTCGGCCTGCTGCCAGAGCTTGATGGCCTCGGCGGGCGTCTTGGCGGCGCGGCCTTCCTCGACGAGCTTGTCGAACTGCTTGTTGCTGTAGCCGTAGTAGTTCGAGGAACCACCGGTGGTGAACAGCGGGCCGAGGTAGTTCTCCATGGACGGGTAGTCCATGATCCAGCCCATGCGGAACATGCCGGAGAACTTCTTCTGCTCGACCTGGGTCAGCAGCTCGGCGAACTGCGGGACGGCCTGGCCGACGCAGTCGACGCCGAGGTTCTTCTTGACCTGGTTGCAGGTGGCGTCCACCCACTCCTTGTGACCACCATCGCCGTTGTAGCCGATGTTGATCTTGTTGCCCTCGATGCCGCCGGCCTTCGCGAGGAGAGCCTTGGCAGCAGCCGGGTCGAACTTGCAGGACTCACCGCAGGTGTTGTCGCGGTAGCCGCCGACGACCGGGGAGACGAAGGAGCGAGCCGGGGACTGCGAGTCGTTGAAGATCACCTTGGTGATCTCCTCGCGGTCGATGGCCATGGAGATCGCCTTGCGGATCTCCGGCTTCGAGTACTTCTTGTCGTAGGTCGGGAACGACACGAACTGGAAGGTCGAGGCCGGGGACGACTTGAAGCGGTCACCGAACTGCTTGGGAGCGTTGGCCAGCTCGGAGGTCGGAACCTGCGGGATGACGTCAAGGGCGCCGGCGACGACGTCCTTATACATCGTCTCCTGCTTCTGGTAGATCTTGTACGTCACCGAGTCCACGTTGGGCTTGTTGGTGCCCGTGTAGTCAGGGTTCTTGACGACCTTGATCGCCTTGTTGTGGTCCCACTTGCCCTCGATCTTGAAGGCACCCTGGCCGATCGGAGCCTCTTCGTACGCCTTGATGTTGGCGATCGCGGCGTCCGGCAGCGGGTAGAAGACCGTGTAGCCGAGGACGGTCTTGTAGTCGGCGAAGGGCTTCGCCAGCTTGACCGTGAAGGTGGTGTCGTCGACGACCTTCAGGCCCGACAGCTCCTTGGCGGTCGGCTCGGGGGCCTTCTTCGGGCCCTCCTCGCCGTCCGGGTCCGCCGGGTTGAGGGCGTCGTAGCCGTCAATGGTGGCGAAGAAGTAGTTGCCGTCGGCCGCGTTCGGGCCGTAGGCACCCCAGTTCCAACCCTGGACGTAGCTCTTGGCGGTCACCGGGGTGCCGTCGTGGAACTTCTGTCCCGGCTTGATCTTGACGGTCCAGAGCTGGTTGTCCGTCGTCGTGATCGAGTCAGCAGCGTCCTCGACCGGCTGGTTCTTGTCGTCGTAGCTGACGAGCGGACGGAACAGCGCGTCCAGCACCTGCGAGCCCTCGGACTCGGTCGTCGTCTGCGGGACGAGGCGCTTCGGCTCGGAGATACCGACGCTCACGGAGCCGCCGGCCTTCGCCTTGCCTTCACCCTCCCCACCCTTGTCGTTGCTGCCGCCACAGGCGGTTGCTGCCAGGGCCACGACGATCGCGCCCGCTACCCACTTGGCGCTCTTGGCACCGCGCATGGGTTCCTCCTCATGAGTCCACTTGTCACTACAAGGGGGGCACTTCGAGTTCGCCGACACCCCTGACGGCATTGGACTCAAGTGCCCCTAGTGTGCTCGTGAGTCGACACTCCCCACAGTGCGTGACCCATTGACCCGAGCTCAATGGAGCCAACTATTAAGTACGTCCGGGCTGTAAACCACACTTAAGTGGTCTCGTTTTGGCAACATCAGTAAGGGCCTTGAGACCGAAATCCGGACAAACTGATCACAGACAGACACCCCCGAAACGGACCGTTAACACACGTTCCGGAGAGCGACGTCCGGAAATCGAACACCGGGACGGGAAATCGGTTTGACGCCTTCCCGCCCATCCGAAGTGTCAGATTCGCCACGCTGTGCCCCTCCGGCCGGACGGTCCCCGGGGAGTTCCGAGAGCGTTCCAGGAGGGTCTCCACAACAGGGAACGGCCCCCGCGGGGATCCCGCGGGGGCCGTTGCCGGTGTTCCGGTGCCGGTGTCCCGGTGCCGTTCGAGCGCCGCTCGGTCAGCCGTTCTTGGCGCGCGACGCGGTGCGACCGCGCTGGTTCTGGTCCAGGACGACCTTGCGGATGCGCACGGCCTCCGGGGTGACCTCGACGCACTCGTCGTCGCGGCAGAACTCCAGGGACTGCTCCAGGGAGAGCTTGCGCGGCGGGACGATCGCCTCGAAGGAGTCGGCGGAGGCGGAGCGCATGTTGGTGAGCTTCTTCTCCTTGGTGATGTTCACGTCCATGTCGTCGGAGCGCGAGTTCTCGCCGACGATCATGCCCTCGTACACCTCGGTGCCGGGGTCGGTGAACAGGACACCGCGCTCCTGGAGGTTGGTCATCGCGAAGGCGGTGACCGCACCCGCGCGGTCGGCGACCAGCGAACCGTTGTTACGGGTCGTCAGCGTGCCGAACCACGGCTCGTGGCCCTCGTGGATCGAGTGGGCGATACCCGTACCGCGGGTGTTGGTCAGGAACTCCGTGCGGAAGCCGATGAGGCCACGGGACGGAACCACGAACTCCATACGGACCCAGCCGGAGCCGTGGTTCGACATGTTGTCCATGCGGCCCTTGCGGACACCCATGAGCTGCGTGACCGCGCCCATGTGCTCCTCGGGCACGTCGACCGTGAGGCGCTCGACGGGCTCGTGGGTCTTGCCGTCGACCTCCTTGGTGACGACCTGCGGCTTGCCGATGGTCAGCTCGAAGCCCTCGCGGCGCATCTGCTCGACCAGGATGGCGAGCGCGAGCTCACCACGGCCCTGGACCTCCCAGGCGTCGGGACGCTCGGTGTCGAGGACACGGAGCGAGACGTTACCGATCAGCTCGCGGTCCAGACGGTCCTTGACCTGGCGGGCGGTGACCTTGCGCTGCTTGACCGCGGACTTGGCGTCCGCGCCCTTGCCCGTGCCACCACGGCCGACGAGCGGCGAGGTGTTGGTGCCGATGGTCATGGAGATGGCCGGCTGGTCGACCGTGATCAGCGGAAGCGCGATCGGGTTCTCCGGGTCGGCCAGGGTCTCGCCGATCATGATGTCGGGGATACCGGCGACGGCGCAGATGTCACCGGGGCCGGCGACCTCGGCGGGCTTGCGGGTGAGCGCCTCGGTCATCATCAGCTCGGTGATGCGGACGTTGGAGATCGAGCCGTCCCGCTTGATCCACGCGACCGTCTGGCCCTTGCGCAGCTCGCCCTGCTCGACGCGGAGCAGCGCGATACGGCCGAGGAAGTTGTCGGCGTCCAGGTTGGTGACGTGCGCCTGGAGCGGCGCCTCCTCGTCGTACACCGGGGCCGGGACGTGCTCCAGGATGGCGGAGAAGAACGGCTCCAGGTTCTCGCTGTCCGCGGGGACCGTGCCGTTCTCCGGCTTGGTCAGCGAGGCGATGCCGTCACGGCCGCAGGCGTAGACGATCGGGAACTCGATCTGGTCCTCGTCCGCGTCCAGGTCGAGGAACAGGTCGTAGGTCTCGTTGACGACCTCGTCGATCCGGGAGTCCGGGCGGTCCGTCTTGTTGATGCAGAGGATGACGGGCTTGCGCTGCTGGAGCGCCTTGCGCAGCACGAAGCGGGTCTGCGGGAGCGGACCCTCGGAGGCGTCCACGAGGAGGACGACCGCGTCGACCATCGACAGACCGCGCTCGACCTCGCCACCGAAGTCGGCGTGACCGGGGGTGTCGATGATGTTGATCGTGATCGGGGCCCCGCCGTCCTTGGGGTGATACTTCACCGCCGTGTTCTTGGCGAGGATCGTGATGCCCTTCTCACGCTCCAGGTCGTTCGAGTCCATCATGCGGTCGTCGAGCTGCTGGTGGGCGGCGAAGGCACCGGCCTGCTTGAGCATGGCGTCGACGATGGTCGTCTTGCCATGGTCGACGTGGGCGACGATGGCGACGTTACGGATGTCGTGGCGCGTGGGCATGGGTGCTTGCGCTTCTCTCGGATCGTGGGATGCGGCGTCAGTTCCTCTTACGCCCGCCGGGCGGACGCGCCACGGCTATGTCCTATGGTACGGGGCCGCCGCGCAAGGGGCTTCCCCGCCTTGATTCGAGAGGTCTGCCGGAGGCGTGGGGGACGCCTCGGTGGTGCGGTGCACTGGGATGAGGAGAGGCACTGAGCGTGCGGAACGCGGCCGGGTCAAGGGGCCGGACGTGATCCTGCCCGCCGGGGGAGCCGGCGGGCAAGGAAATTGAGCTGCATCTGAGGTTGTGACCTGCGGTTTCGCCTACTTGGTGTTGCGCTCCGCACCGTTGGCGGATTCGGGCTTCTTGAACCCGATGTCCTGGTAACGCGGGGCCGCGAAGCCCCAGGCGCCCGCATTCACGAGCTCGGGCTTGGCCGCCACCAGCTGGGGGCGCTGATAGAGGGGAATCGATCCTGCGGCGGCCCAGATCCGGGCGTCGGCCTGGCGGACCAGGTCCAGCGCCTCCTTCTCGTCGAGCGTGGACACCGCCTGATCGAACAGTTGATCGATTCGGTCCGTGCCGACGCGCGAGTAGTTCTGCTCGACCAGGAGGGAGCCGTCCGAGGCCGCCTCGGGCTTGGCGTAGATCGGCCGGGCGTCGGTCGCCGGGAAGGCGGAGGCGGGCCAGGAGTAGAGGGCCAGGTCGTAGTCGCCGGAGGCGATGTGGTCCTTGAAGAAGCTCTCGTCGGCGACCTTGGTGACCTCGGTGCTGATGCCGACCGCGTCGAGCATCCGGACGATCTTGTCCCCGACGGCGCGGAGCGACTCCGAGCCCGGACCCGACGGCAGGACGAAGCGGAGGTTCAGCGGCTCGCCGTCCTTGCCGAGGGCCTGGGACGCCCCCGCGGGGACGGCCGGGGCCGCGGTGCCGCGCGGGGCGTAGGCCCCGGGGGCGCCCTGGTCGGGCCGGGCCGGGTTCTGCGCCTTCGCCTCGGTGCCGCCGGAACCGTCGGCGCGGGCGCCGGACTCGTTGTCGGCCAGGGCGGCCCGGTGCAGCAGCCCGGGGGCCGGGGCGACGACGGTGGTGCCGTTCTCCGGGCCCCCGGCGCCGATCACGGGCTCACCCGCGGTGCCCGGCTTGTCGTCGCCGACGATGTAGAGGCCTTCGTCGGAGGCGGCGTCGGCGGCCTCCGGCTTCTTGGCCTCGTCGGCCGAGCCGGCCTTGTCCTTCTGGTCGGCCTTCTTCTCCTGATCGGCCTTCCTCTCCTCGGCCTTCTTCTTCTCCTCTGCCTTCTTCTTCTCGGCCTCGCTGCCGGCCTTCGTCCCGGCGGGCTTCTTGTTCGCGCCGCCGGGGACCCAGCCCGCGTCCGCGAGCAGCGCCCGCGCCTCCTTGGCGTCCTGGCCGCCGAGCGCGTCGCTGCCGTCCGCGTACGCCGCCTGTCCCGCGAGCGCCAGGTGGCTGCCGGGGGGCCGGGCGGGCAGCCCGAGCGGCTTGAGTACGGATTCGGCCAGTTCCTGACGATCGAGGGCGCGCGCCACCGCCCGCCGTACCCGCTCGTCCGCGAGCGGGCCGCTCTCACCGTTCAGGGAGAGCTGGGTGTACGCGGGCTCCAGGGACTTGCGGACCACGAGCTTGCCCAGCGCCCGCTGCTCGGCCGCGTACCCGTCGATGGCCTGCTGGTTCTTCTCGCGCGCGGCCTGGACGGCCTGCGCCTTGCCGTCGTCGGAGCCGTTCGCCAGCGCCCAGGACTTCAGGGCCGCCGAGGGGGTGATCGCGGCGCCGGGGCCGTGTGCGAGCGGCTGTCCGGCGCTCCGGCCGGCCTGGGCGTCCCGTACCGCGAGGGCGATGCGGTCGGCGGCCGACCGATCGATCTCGGCCAGATCGAGCTTGCCCGCGGCCAGCGCGGCGATGCGCTCGTCGCGCGGCACGGCACGCAGGACGACCTGGTCGAGCTTGGCGGACTGGCCCCACCACCGGGGGTTTCGGACGAGCGTGACGGTGGCGGCCTTGCTGTCGGTGGCCTTCAGCAGAAACGGTCCTGCGGTCGCCTTCAGGGTGGTGCGGGCTCCGTCGTTGAAGGCGTTCGGGGTCCCCGTCACCTCCTTCGGGTACAGCGGGGTGAAGAGGGACTGCCAGTCGGCGTACGGCCGCGCGAAGGTGACCCGTACCTCCAGGTCGTCCTTGCCGCGCTCGATCTTCTCGATCCGCTCGTAGCCGGAGTTGCGGGCGGTCCAGTATGCGGTGTCCCGGCCGTTCAGGGCCCGCCACTGCGCCACGAAGTCGGGCGCGCCGATCTCCCGGCCGTCGCTCCACACCGCCTGCTGGTTGAGCTTGTAGAGGACGACCTGCTTGGGCTCCGTCTCGATCACCTTCGCGGACTCCAGATAGTCCGCGTTGCGCCGGGGCCTGCCGCGCTCGTCGAGGGTGTAGAGGGCGGGGAGCACGGCTCCGGCGACGCGCGACGTCGCTCCGTCGGCGTCGGCCTGGAAGGCGTTGAGCGTGGTCGGCATCGCGTCCACGGCCCAGTTCAGCGTGCCGCCGTCGGCGACCTTGTCGCGGGCGGCCGGGGCGTGGTCCGGGGCCGCGGCCGGGGTCTCGTCGGCCTCGTCGCCGGAGCTGCATCCGGCGAGGACGGTGATGGCGAGCACAGCGCTGGTGAGCGTGGCGGCGGAGCGGAGCGTGCGGGAGCGGGGGCTCCTGGAGCATGTCCTCCCGCGAGGGGCGCCGACCTGGGACATGACTTGTACCCCTTCGTCCAGTTTTATGGCATTTAGAGATGATCACACCTATTGCTCATACACTGAAAGCGACGTATCGGATCCGGCCACGCCGACACGGCGGCGGGGCGGACAAACCCCACCCGTGCGGCCCAACCGCCGGGCGGCGCGGCTCACCGGACGAGTGGAATCCCGTACACATGGCTTCACAAGCGGGATGTGACGCGCGACACTCTCAGGCGCGTGTTCGCCACCCGCACTCGCGGAAGTGAGGGCAACCCATGTCCGTTCAGGATGATTTGGCAGCCGTCAAGCGCTGCCTCGAAGACCTGGTCCGTACGGTCGGACAGCTGGAACGCAGCGTCGCGGCGGAACGGGGCGCCACCGCGCCACCGGCCCCCGGCCGGCCCGAGAACCTCGTGACCATCCCCGACACGCCGTACGACAGCGCGCTGTGGTCGGACACCGACGACGAGGGCCTGGGCGCACGCGACCGGCACGCACCCTAGGGCCCGCGGCCTCCGGGAGAGCGGCAGCCGCTGGAGGCCTCAGGAGACCGACAGTCGGAACGCTCCCGAGGAGACCGACCTTGGCCACAGGAACCGAACCGCCGTCCACAGGAAGGGGGGTGCGCGCCACCGGCGTGCACTCCCCTTCCCGTGCGGCCATCGCCCCGCGCCATCTGCGCACAGACCGCTGGTGGCTGGCGCCGGCCGCCACCGCCGCCGGACTGCTCGCCTTCGTCGCGTACTCCACCTGGCGAGCCTTCGCCAACAGCGACTACTACGCGGCCCCGTACGTCTCGCCGTTCTACTCGCCCTGCCTGGCCGAGAACTGCGTCCCGATGCAGGGCGGGCCCAACTGGGAGATCTTCGGCAGCTGGTGGGGCCTCTCTCCCGCCCTGCTGATCCTGATCTTCCCGCTCGGCTTCCGGCTGACCTGCTACTACTACCGCAAGGCGTACTACCGGGGATTCTGGGCCTCGCCCCCGGCCTGCGCCGTCGCCGAGCCCCATCGGACGTACACGGGCGAGACCCGTTTCCCGCTGATCCTGCAGAACATCCACCGGTACTTCTTCTACACCGCGCTGCCGGTCGCCGCGATCCTCACGTACGACGCCGTGCTGACCTTCCGGGACTCCTCGTACGCCTGGGGGCACGCGGGCCTGGGAACCGTGATCTTCCTGATCAACACCGTGCTGATCTGGGCGTACACCCTCTCCTGCCACTCGTGCCGGCACATCGTCGGCGGACGGCTGCGGCACTTCTCCCGGCATCCCGTGCGCTACCGCATGTGGAACCTGGTCGGGAAGCTCAACGCCCGTCACATGCTGCTCGCGTGGGCCTCACTGATCTCCGTCGCGGTCTGCGACCTGTACGTGTACCTGCTCGCCACCGGCACCTTCGACGACCCGAGGATCTTCTGACATGGCGCAAGTCGAGCGGCAGCAGTGGGACGTGGTCGTGGTCGGCGCGGGCGGCGCCGGACTGCGCGCCGCGATCGAGGCGCGCGAGCGGGGCGCGCGGACGGCCGTCATCTGCAAGTCACTGTTCGGCAAGGCCCATACGGTGATGGCCGAGGGCGGCATCGCCGCCTCCATGGCCAACGCCAACCCGCACGACACCTGGCAGGTCCACTTCCGCGACACCATGCGCGGCGGGAAGTTCCTCAACCAGTGGCGGATGGCGGAGCTGCATGCGCGCGAGGCGCCCGAGCGGGTGTGGGAACTGGAGGCCTGGGGCGCCCTCTTCGACCGCACGCCGGACGGCCGGATCTCCCAGCGCAACTTCGGCGGTCACGAGTATCCGCGCCTCGCGCACGTCGGCGACCGGACGGGTCTCGAACTGATCCGCACGCTCCAGCAGAAGACGGTCGCCCTCCAGCAGGAGGACTTCCGGGAGAGCGGGGAGTACGAATCCCGGCTGAAGGTCTTCCAGGAGTGCACGGTCACGCGCGTCCTGCGGGACGGGTCGGGGCAGGTGGCGGGGGTCTTCTGCTACGAGCGGGAGACCGGCCGCTTCTTCGTCCTGGAGGCGCCGGCCGTCGTCCTGGCGACCGGCGGGATCGGCAAGTCCTTCAAGGTCACGTCCAACTCCTGGGAGTACACCGGCGACGGGCACGCGCTGGCGCTGCTCGCGGGCGCGCCGCTGGTGAACATGGAGTTCGTGCAGTTCCATCCGACCGGGATGGTCTGGCCGCCGTCGGTGAAGGGGATCCTGGTCACCGAGTCGGTGCGCGGCGACGGCGGAGTGCTGCGCAACTCCGAGGGCAAGCGGTTCATGTTCGACTACGTCCCCGACGTCTTCAAGGAGAAGTACGCGCAGACGGAGGCGGAGGGCGACCGCTGGTACGAGGACCCGGACAACAACCGGCGCCCGCCCGAGCTGCTGCCGCGCGACGAAGTGGCGCGGGCCATCAACGCCGAGGTCAAGGCGGGGCGCGGCTCACCGCACGGCGGAGTCTTCCTCGACGTGTCGACCCGGATGCCGGCCGAGGTGATCAAGCGGCGGCTGCCCTCGATGTACCACCAGTTCAAGGAGCTGGCGGACGTCGACATCACGGCGGAGGCGATGGAGGTCGGGCCGACCTGCCACTACGTGATGGGCGGGGTCGCGGTCGACTCCGACACCGCGGCGACCGTGGGCGTGCCGGGGCTCTTCGCGGCGGGCGAGGTCGCGGGCGGGATGCACGGCTCGAACCGGCTCGGCGGGAACTCGCTCTCGGACCTGCTGGTCTTCGGGCGGCGGGCGGGATGGCACGCCGCGGAGTACGCGGCCGCCGCCTCCCGCGAGGCCGTCTCCGAGGCGGGGGTCGCGGAGGCGGCCGCGGAGGCGCTGGCGCCCTTCGGGGCGGCGGAGGAGCCGTCGGCGGAGAACCCGTACACCCTCCACCAGGAGCTCCAGCAGACGATGAACGACCTCGTCGGCATCATCCGCCGGGAGGGCGAGATGGCCGAGGCCCTGGAGCGGATCGCCGAGCTCCGCGATCGGGCGCGGCGGGCCGGGGTCGAGGGGCACCGGCAGTTCAACCCGGGCTGGCACCTGGCGCTCGACCTGCGGAACATGCTGCTCGTGAGCGAGTGCGTGGCCCGGGCCGCGCTGGAGCGGACCGAGAGCCGGGGCGGGCACACCCGGGAGGACTACCCGTCCATGGACCGGGCCTGGCGTCCGGTGAACCTGCTGTGCCACCCGGCGGAGGAGGGCGTCGCCCTCGAACGCACCCGTACCGAACCCGTTCGTCCGGACCTCCTCGCGCTGTTCGAGAAGGAGGAGCTGGTCAAGTACCTGGCCGAGGAGGAGCTGTACGAGTGAGTACCTATGACGCGCACTTCCGGGTGTGGCGGGGCGACACCGACGGCGGGGACCTGAGGGACTTCACGGTCGAGGTGAACGACGGCGAGGTGGTCCTCGACATCATCCACCGGCTGCAGGCCACACAGGCCCCGGATCTGGCCGTGCGGTGGAACTGCAAGGCGGGCAAGTGCGGTTCGTGCTCGGCGGAGATCAACGGGCGTCCCCGGCTGATGTGCATGACCCGGATGTCGACCTTCGACCGCGCGGAGACCCTCACGATCACGCCCCTGCGGGCCTTCCCGGTCGTACGCGACCTGGTGACGGACGTGTCCTTCAACTACACGAAGGCGCGGGAGATCCCGGCGTTCGTGCCGCCGGAGGGGGTCGCTCCGGGTGAGTACCGGATGCGGCAGATGGACGTGGAGCGCTCGCAGGAGTTCCGTAAGTGCATCGAGTGCTTCCTGTGCCAGGACACCTGCCATGTGGTCCGCGACCACGAGGAGAACAAGGGCGCGTTCGCCGGGCCGCGCTTCCTGATGCGGGTCGCGGAGCTGGACATGCATCCGCTGGACGCGGCGGCGGAGGCCGGCCTCGACCGGCGGCGGACGGCCCAGGACGAACACGGACTCGGGTACTGCAACATCACCAAGTGCTGTACGGAGGTGTGTCCGGAGGAGATCAAGATCACGGACAACGCCCTGATCCCGCTGAAGGAGCGGGCCGTGGACCGCAAGTACGACCCGCTGGTCTGGCTGGGCAACAAGATCCGGCGGCGGGAGGGGTAGGGACCGGGGTCAGTGCCAGCCCTCGCGGTAGGCCGTCCAGTCCCCCTCCTTCGCGGCGAAGTCGACGTAGAGCGCGACTCCGAACCGTTCGCGGTCGCGGTCCGTGCGCCCCAGGCCCAGCCGGGTGCCGCGGATCGCGGCCGACACGGTCTCCGCCGAGTCGTGGTGGCCGAGGTCGTCCTCGTGGAAGAAGGGCAGGCCCATGAGGAGGTCGGTGTCCTCCGGAGTGACCTCCAGGGCGAGGCTCGTCTGCTGGGCGACGTACCCGCCGTAGAGGCTCTCCAGCGGCATCCACGTGTCGTACGACATGACGGCGATCTGGTCGACCCGGCGGGCGACCTGCCCGAAGAACTCCTGCGACCACCACTTCTCGCTGCCGCTCACCACACCGTTCACCGAGTGCAGGGCGGGCAGCGGGTCGATCTGGTGGGCGGCGACGGAGAGCGGGACCTTGCGGGACCTGGTCAGCTCACCGAGGTCGTCGAGGAGGGACAGGTAGTGCGCGTCGTCCGAGAGCAGAGGCTCCAGGTCGAAGTGGACCCCGTCGAAGCCGGCGTCGATGATCTGCCGGGCCGAGCCCACCACGGCGGTCCGTGACGCCGCGTCCTCCAGACGGAGCCCCTCGGGCCCCTCGGTGGCCAGGATGTCGCCGAGCCAGGCGTGCACCCGTATGCCGGGCATCGTGCGGTGGACGCTCTGGATCAGCCAGGCCGCCCGGGGGTAGCGGGCGGCGGGCAGGGTGCCGTCGTGCTCCAGCGGGCCGGCGTGGACGTAGAGGTCCCGTATGCCGGTCCCCTTGATCCGGGCCGCGAACGCCGCGAGGTCGGCGTCCTTCTTCCGGCCGTCCACCCAGGCGTGGCCCAGCCAGATCGCGTCCTTGCCGCGGGTCTTCGTCCCGTCCTGGAGGTCGCCCGCGTAGTTGACGCGCAGGGCGACGGCGCTGCCTGCCAGGGGCAGGACCAGAAGCAGGACGAGACCGAGGGCGATCCATCGCCCCCGCCGCCACCAGCCGCGTACACGTCCGTTCACCTGATCCCCCCGAGATCGTCGATGTCGTGATCACCACCCTAGGGGCGGCTACTGACAGTGACGCTCGGGGCCGAGGAGGCGGTTCCGCCCGGTCGCGGGCGAGCATACCGGGACATAACCTCCCCATGTGACGCGAACAGCCACCCGAGCCCTTCTCGCGGTGCTGGTGGCGGCGTGGTGGCTGACCGTGCCCGCCGTGCACGGCGCCCGCGCCGACGACCCCGTCGTGCTGTCCCGCGAGGGGCAGATCACCGACACGGTGGACGCGCTCGGCGACCGTCGCGGCGCGGTCGTCCAGGCTCTGGACCGGCTCTACGACGACCGGCGCGTCCAGCTCTTCGTCGTGTACGTACGGGACTTCTCCGGTCGCCCGGCCCAGAGCTGGGCCGACGCCACGGCCGAGCGCAACGGCCTGGGCGTCGACGACCTCCTGCTCGCGGTGGCCACGCACGACCGGCAGTACGGCTACTCGGCCGACCCGGGCTCCCGCTTCACCCAGGCGCAGCTCGACGACGTCGCCCGGACCGCGATCGAGCCGCCGCTGCGGCAGAACGACTGGGCGGGCGCCGCGATCGGAGCGGCGAACGGCTACGACGCGGTCCTCGCCGGGCTGCCCGTGACCACACCCACGATCACCCCGGGCGTCGCCGATCCCGGCGGCACGGTGGACGACGGCGCCTCCGGGTCGGACCTCGTCCTGCCCGTCGTCCTCGTCGTCGGGGCCGGAGCCGTCGCCGCGTACGCCTGGAGCAAGCGCCGCCGGCGGCCCGGAGCGGGTACAGGAGCCGCGGGAGCCGAGACGGGTGCCGGTACGGGGGCGGGTGCGGGCGCGAGCCCGCCGGGCGGCCAGGGCTGGGGCGCCCCGAAGGAGCCCGCCCAGCCGACGCTCCCGGTGTTGGACCGGCAGGCCCGGCAGGCGCTGGTCGCCACGGACGACGCCGTCCGGACCAGCCAGGAGGAACTCGGCTTCGCGACCGCCCAGTTCGGCGAGGAGGCGGTCGGGCCCTTCACGGAGGCGATGGTGTTCGCGAAGGAGGAGCTGACGGCCGCGTTCCGGCTGCGCCAGAAGCTCGACGACGCCTTCCCCGAGGACGACGCGACCCGCCGCTCGATGCTCGACGAGATCATCCGACGCTGCGCCGAGGCGAACGCGCGCCTGGACGCCCGGACCGAGGACTTCGACCGGCTGCGGGCCCTGGAGCGCGACGCCCCCGAGGCGCTGGCCGCCGTCGAGGCCGCGTACCGCGAGCAGTCCGGGCGGCTCGGCACGGCGGAGGCGGCGCTGACCGCGATGCGGGAACGGTACGCCGAGTCCGCGGCCTCCCCGGTGGCGAGCGACGTCGAACAGGCCAAGGACCGGCTGGTGTTCGCGACGACGCACCTGGACCGGGCACGGCAGGCCGTCGAGACGGGCGACAACGGCGTCGCGGCCGTCCACATCCGGGCGGCCGAGGGCGCGGTCGACCAGGCGGCCCGGCTGAGCGAGGCCGTCGACCGGCGCGCCAAGGAGCTGGCGGAGGCCGTGGGCAGGCTGGCGACCGCCCTCGCGGAGACCGAGGCCGACCTCGCCGACGCCCGCGGACTGCTCCAGGGCACGGCCGAGGGGGTCTCCACCGCCGACCTCCAGGGGCGTATCGCCCGCGCGGAGGCGGTCGTCGCCGATGTACGGCGGACGGTGGACGCGGGCCGCCACGACCCGTTGGACGTGCTGCGCCGCATCGAGGAGGCCGACGCGGCGCTCGACGAGGCGCTGGCGGGCGCACGGGAGCGCGAGTCGGGCACGCGGCGCGCCCGTGCGCTCCTCGACCAGACGATGCTGACGGCCCGTTCCGCCGTCGGGGCGGCGGCCGACTACATCACCACCCATCGCGGGGCCGTGGGCAGCGAGGCCCGCACGCGCCTGGCCGAGGCCCAGCGCCGGCTGGGGAAGGCGGCGGCCCTGGCGGAGGCCGGCGACCCGCAGGCGGGTCTCGGCGAGGCCCAGCAGGCGGACGCGCTGGCCCGGCGGGCGCAGGACCTCGCCGAGCAGGACGTCCGCACGTATGGGAACCCGAACGGGCTGGGCGGTGTAACAGGGGTGGGAGGTGGCGCCGGCGGGCTCGGCGGAGCGGTGCTCGGCGGCATCATCCTCGGCGGACTGTTCGGCGGAGGAAGGGGAGGCGGGGGTCATGGCGGGGGATTCGGCGGTGGCGGGTTCGGTGGGGGCGGGTTCGGTGGGGGCGGGTTCGGTGGCGGACCCGGGCGGTTCGGCGGCGGTGGGACCCGCGGCCGACTGGGCGGCGGCGGCCGCTTCTGACTCTTCACGGCTCATCGCGCTCGTCGCGCGCACCGTGCTCGTCGCGCGCACCGCGCTCGTCGCGCGCACCGCGCTCATCGTGCTCATCGCGCTCAAGGAGAAGGACCATGGCGAAGCAGACCATCCTCGGCCGCGTCACCCAGCTGGCGAAGGCCAACATCAACGCGCTGCTGGACCAGGCGGAGGACCCGCAGAAGATGCTGGACCAGCTGATCCGCGACTACAGCAACAACATCACGGAGGCGGAGGAGGCGGTCGCGGCGACGATCGGCAATCTGCGGCTGATGGAGCAGGACCACCAGGAGGACACGGCCGCGGCGAAGGAGTGGGGCGAGAAGGCGCTGGCCGCGAGCAGAAAGGGGGACGAGCTGCGGGCCGCGGGGCAGACGGCGGAGGCGGACCGGTTCGACAACCTGGCGAAGGTCGCGCTGGGGCGCCAGCTCCAGTCGGAGAAGGAGGCGAGGACGGCCGAGCCGACGATCGCGGCCCAGACCGAGGTGGTGGAGAAGCTCAGGAACGGCCTGGACCAGATGAAGGCCAAGCTGGGCGAGCTCCGGGCGAAGCGCGACGAGCTGGTGGCCAGGGCCACGTCCGCGCAGGCACAGAACCGGATGATGGACGCCGTGAAGAACATCGACGTGCTGGACCCGACGAGCGAGCTGAGCCGGTTCGAGGACAAGGTTCGGCGCGAGGAGGCGAGGGCGATGGGCAAGCAGGAACTGGCCGCCTCCTCGCTGGACGCCCAGTTCGAGCAGTTGGACACGCTCGGCGACAGCGCGGAGATCGAGGCGCGGCTGGCGGCGCTGAAGCGGTAGCGCCCACCCCGCGCGGACGCGGGGTGGCGCGGCACCGGTCAGAACATGCTCAGGAGCTGCTCCACGGTCGGCTCGGCGGCTCCCTCGCCGTCCGGCAGGGGCAGTTCGAACCAGACGGTCTTGCCGCGAGGGGTGCGGCGCGAGCCCCAGGCGGCGCTGAGGAGCCCGACCAGCTGCAGTCCGCGTCCGCCCTCGTCGGTGTCCCGGGCACGGCGGCGGCGTGGCTGCACGAGTCCGGAGTCCCAGACCTCGCAGACCAGGGTCCGGTCGCGGAGCAGCCGGAGCCGGATCTCGCCCTCGCCGTACCGCAGGGCGTTGGTGACCAGCTCGCTGACCAGGAGTTCGACGGTGTCCACGAGCGGTTCGAGGTCCCAGGCGGTGAGCTGGGCGCGGGCCAGTTCGCGGGCCCGGCCGACCGAGCGGGGCTCTCGGGGCAGCCGCCAGTCCCCGACGGCGTCGGACGGCAGTCCCTGGATACGGGCCATCAGGAGGGCGATGTCGTCCTCGCCGTGCTCGGTGTCGAGGGTGGACAGCACCCGGTCGCAGACGTCTTCGAGGGGCCGGGCCGCGTCCGTGAGCGCGCTGCGGAAGGCGCTGAGCCCCTCGTCGAGAGGGTGGTCGCGGGACTCGACGAGCCCGTCGGTGTAGAGGGCCAGCAGGGCGCCCTCGGGCAGCTCGACCTCCACCTCTTCGAAGGGCTCTCCGCCGACGCCGAGCGGCATCCCCGGCGGCACGTCGAGCAGCAGGGCCTTCTCGCCCGGTTCGACGAGGACCGGCGGAAGGTGGCCGGCGTTGGCGAAGGTGCAGCGCCGGGTGACGGGGTCGTAGACGGCGTAGACGCAGGTGGCGAGGTAGACCTCGGAGAGCTCCGGCCCACGGGGCTTGTGGGCGCGGGCGCTCTGCTGGGCTCCCACGGGTGCGCCGAGGCCGCGGGCGATCTCGTCGAGGTGGGAGAGGACCTCCGCGGGCTCCAGGTCGAGCTGGGCCAGGGTGCGGACGGCGGTGCGCAGTTCGCCCATGGCGACGGCGGCACGCAGGCCGCGCCCCATGACGTCCCCGATGACCAGGGCGGTGCGGTGGCCCGGGAGTTCGATGACGTCGAACCAGTCGCCGCCGACCTCGGTGGCCGTGGTGCCGGGGAGATAGCGGCAGGCGATGTCCAGGCCTGCGGCCTCGGGGTCGCCGGGCGGGAGCAGGCTGCGCTGCAGGATCAGGGCCCGCTCGTGCTCACGGCGGTAGAGACGGGCGTTGTCGATGCAGACCGCCGCGCGGGCGGCCAGTTCGACGGCGAGGGCCCGGTCCCGCTCCCCGAAGGGCTCGCTGCCCTTGGTCCGGGAGAACTGGACGAGGCCGACGACGGTGTCGTGGGCGACCATCGGCACGACGAGGGTCGAGTGGACGAGACTGCCCTCGCCCCCGGGGACGGTTCTGACCTGTCCGGTGCGGAGGGCTCCGGCGCAGGGCGAGTTGAAGGGGTAGCGGTGGACGGAGCCGACCTCGACGGGGCCGGTGCCGCAACAGCCGCCGCCGGCGTCGGTGCCGGCCGTCCCGTCGGGGTTGCGGAGCGGGGTGTCGGACACCGCGCTCGCGAAGGCGACCCGGCGCAGTTCGGCGCTGCCCGCGCCGTAGCCGACGTCGTGGGAGCTCCCCCACCGTCCGGGCGGAGCCTCGTCCCCGGTCAGCAGACCCTGGTAGAGGTCGACGGAGGCCAGGTCGCAGAAACCGGGGACGGCCACGTCGAGCAGTTCCCGGGCGGTGGCCTCCAGATCCAGGGAGTTGCCGATGCGGACGCCGGCCTCGTTGAGGAGGGCGAGGTTGCGGCGGGCGCTGGCCGCCTCACGGGCCGCGTTGTGGCGGCGGGTCACGTCGATGCCCAGTCCGGCGACGCCGACGGGCCGGCCGGAGCCGCTGTGCACGCGGTAGAGGTTGATCGACCAGTGGCGCCGGTCGGTGGAGCCGGGAGGGGCGCCGACGATCTGCAGTTCGGTGACGGCCTCACCGGTCTCCAGGACGCTCTGGAGCGCGGCCGTCATCCGGTCGGCCTCGGGCCGGGAGAGGTAGTCGTGGACGGTGCGGCCCCGGTGGTCGTCGGCCGAGCCGCCGAAGACGGTGGCGAAGCGCTGGTTGGCGCGCTTCACGGTGAGGTCGGTGCCGAAGAGCAGAAAGCCAAAAGGGGATTGGCCGAAAATCGCCTGCGATGCGGCGAGGTCGGTCTCGATGTGCCGCAGCGCCCGTACGTCGACGACGATGCAGAGCGCGGCCCGTTCCCCGGTCGTGGTCCGGCTCGGCATCACGTACATCTCGGCGATGCCGTCACGGCTCGCGCTGCGGTCCTGGCCCGGGATCCGGAAGGGGACGAGACCCGTCCACTCACGGCCGTCGAGGATCTCGGCGACCCTGCGCCGCCCGCGTTCACGCAGGTCGGCAGGCATGAAGGCCTCGACCGGATCCTTGCCCATGGCCTCTTCGGCAGGCACGCCGAAGAGGTCGACGGCCCGGCGACTCCACTGATCGACGAGCCCGTCGGGCCCTATCGAGAAGGAGGCGACCCTGATGTAGTCATAGATCGAGCCGGGCGGGCTGCTCTGCCACACGAAGCCGCTCGCCGTCTCAGGTATCTCGCTCACGCGACCGTCCCCTCCAGCTCACCGCACCGGACCGGCCATGCCCGCAGTATTCAGCACTACGGCCCCCGACGGCACGACGTTCACGATCACAGGGTGGTCTCGTTCATTTCCGGCCGAGCCCTCGGTGATCGTTGTCCCAACCCTCTCTTAACCCGGCAGGGCCAGCTCGAACCACACTGTCTTGCCCGTTCTGTCTTTGCGGGTCCCCCAGCTCCGAGCGGAACCGGCCACGAGCTGGAGACCGCGACCGCCCTCGTCTTCGGGGCCGGCAGGGCGTTCGGTGGGCGGATCCGGAAGCGGATCGGAGACCTCCACGAGAAGGGCGGGGCGGTGGGCGTCACCGTCCGGCTCCGGATGGAGGTGGACGAGGCGGACGCCGATGGGGCCGGAGGCGTAGCGGAGGGAATTGGTCACCAGCTCGCTCACCAGGAGGACCGTCAGGTCACCCACCGTCGAGTCGATCCGCCAGGTCCGGAGCGTGTCACGCACCGCGTGGCGGGCGGTGCGCACGGCATTGGCCTCAGCCGGGAAGTTCCACTCGACGCAGTCGCCATCGGTGTCGATCACGCACGATCACTTCCCCAACCCATCACCAGAAGGGAGGCCCACGCCCTATTTCGGGGGGTTAATCAGCACATACCCGAATTGAGGGCGCGGTATCGCGGGGAGTGGGCCAAGGGGAGCACGGAGGCACGAACGGCGTAAGGTCTCAGCCTCGCGCCCCGTCGCCGGCGACGGGCGGCAGACGCAGCCCCGCCTCCGCGACCGCGGGCCGGTCCTGGTCGAGCCAGTCGACGGAGTCCAGCTCATGACGGGCCAGCCAGCGCAGTTCGTCATGGTCCTCCAGCGGGCGGGGCTCACCCGAGAGCAGGCGGGCGGTCCATACCCGCAGGACGTAGCCGGGCTTCAGCGGCCACTCGCCGGGGATGCGTTCACCGGGCTCCGTCTCGACGCCGAGCTCCTCGCGCAACTCGCGGACCAGCGCGGCTTCGGCGCTCTCCCCCGGCTCCACCTTGCCGCCGGGGAGCTCCCAACGCCCCGCCAACTCGGCGGGGGCACTGCGGCGCGCGGCCAGCAGGCGCCCCCTGTCGTACACGGCTCCGGCGACCACGACCACGTGGTCGGCCACGTGGTCGGAGTGGGGTTCTGTCATGGGCCGGAGCGTATCCCTCGTGGGGGTACGCCCAGGCCGAGGGCTCCGCGGTAGGTCAGACCGCGGGTTGCCCGATCCGCTCCACCCAGTACAGCTGCTTGTGCCCCCGGTCATCGAGACTGTCGGCGACCTTCTGCGCCTCGTCCCTCGTCGCGTACCGCCCGACCCGATAGCGGTTCCCGTTGTCGTCCTGCCGTATCACCAGCCAAGGCAGAACAGGGCCACTGTCGGTCATCGACCATCTCCCTCCGCCGGTCCGGTCGTCTCTAAGGATCTCCCTGAAATGGCAATCCGCATATGCCTGACCTTACGCCTGACCTTTACACAGCGGATATGAGATTTCACAAAGAGGTACGGATCCGGCCGGGAATTGACGAAGGGCGGCCGAAGATCAGACCCGGGAGCGGGCGAGAGAGCGCGGGCGGGCGGGCGCCCGGGCGAGAGCGCCCCGACAGGGGCGGGCGCTCGGGCGGGCGGGCTTCTTCAGCGCACCGGGAGGTGGTAGGCGATGCGGTAGCGGTCGGCCGGGACGACGACGTCGGCGGTCTCCACCGGACGGCCCGACGCGTAGTACGTCCGCTCGACGACCATCACCACATGGCCGGGGACTCCACCGAGCGCCATGAGCTCCTCCGCGAGACCCGGGCGGGCCCCGACCTCCTCCACCACGTTGTCGACGACGACATCGATCGCCGCCATGCGCTCCACGACCCCGCAGCCGCCGAGCGGCCCCTCCTCGGGCAGCATCACGGGCGTCCGCCCCGTGACCGCGAGCGGCTCCCAGGAGGTGGAGAGCATCATCGGCTCGCCCCCGTCCCGGTAGACGTACCGCGTGCGCATCACCCGCTCCCCCGGCTCGATGCCGAGCCGCTCCGCCACGACAGCGCTCGCATGCTCCTGCTCGCTGCTGGACTCCCAGGTGCCGCGCGCCCCGTCCGCCGCCTGCTCCTGCCGGAAGGGGTTGGCACCGGACGGCGGCCGGTAGCCGGAGCGGGCGATCCTGCGCGGCACCGGCCGCTCCCGCACGTACGTCCCCGAGCCCGAGCGCCCCTCGACGAGACCCTCGGCCATCAGCACCTTGCGGGCCTCGAGGGCCACGGTGTCCGAGACCCCGTACTCCTCACGGATACGCGCCTGCGAGGGGAGTCGGGTATGCGGCGGAAGCGAGCCGTTGGCGATCTTCTCCCGAAGATCGCTCGCCACGCGAAGATAGGCGGGCTGCTCACCGAACGTCACTGGACACTCCCCTCAGGTTGACGGACAGCTACAGACTGACAACCCTCGGTGTCCACCCGCAAGCATGGGCCAGAGTTTCACTCGAAGTGATGACTTGCCTTTACGCCTGCACTTACCGCAGGTATAGCCACCGATTCCCACCGGAGTCTTGACCTCAATGGTCCAGACCAATACTTTCCTGTGAGCACAGCTCCCTTCCGGCACACGCACAGGAAACGAGCCTCATGCGTCGTAGAACCCTTTCCCGGCTGACGACCGCCGCCCTCTCCCTCGGCCTCGTGGCCGGACTCGCGCCCGCCGCGGGCGCCGACTCCGCCTCACACAGCACCAGCCGCCCGTCGTACAAGCGCGTCGGCTACTTCACCCAATGGGGCGTCTACGGACGCGACTTCCAGGTCAAGGATCTGGAGACCAGCGGTACGGCGGCCAAGCTCACGCACATCAACTACGCGTTCGGAAACGTGAGTTCCGACGGCAAGTGCTTCACCGGCAATGTGCCCGGGGAGGCCGACGCGTGGGCCGACTACGTCCGTCCGCTCGACGCGGCCGGCTCCGTGGACGGCGTCGCCGACACCGCCGAGCAGCCCCTCGCCGGCAACTTCAACCAGCTGCGCGAACTCAAGGCGAAGCACCCGGGCCTCAAGGTCCTGATCTCGCTGGGCGGGTGGAGCTGGTCCACCCACTTCTCCGACGCGGCCCGCACCCCCGCGTCCCGCAAGGCCTTCGTCTCCTCCTGCATCGACCTCTACATCAAGGGCAACCTGCCCGTCGACGGAGTCCGTGGCGGCGCGGGAGCCGCCGCGGGCCTCTTCGACGGCATCGACCTCGACTGGGAGTGGCCGGCCTCCGCCGGCGACGTCGACACCGTCTTCCGCCCGGAGGACAAGCAGAACTTCACCGCCCTGGTACAGGAGTTCCGCAGCCAGCTCGACGCCTACGCCACGTCCCGGCAGGCCCACGGCAAGCGCAAGCACTACGAGCTGACCGCCTTCGTCCCGACCGCGCCCGCCAAGATCGACGCGGGCTTCGAAGTCCCCAAGATCATGCGGGACTTCGACTTCGTGAACCTCCAGGGCTACGACTTCCACGGCTCCTGGGAGTCCACGACGGCCCAGCAGTCGGCGCTCTTCGCGAAGAGCGGCGACTTCAGCGTCGACCAGACCGTGAACGACTGGCTGCGGCGCGGCGCGCCCGCCCGCAAGCTCGTGGTGGGCATGCCCTTCTACGGCCAGGGATGGACGGGCGTCACGGGGGGCGGCGACGGGCTCGGACAGCCGGCGACCGGCCCCGCGACGGGAACCTGGGCGAACGGGAGCGAGGACTACAAGGCCCTGAAGAAGCTCGCGGACTCGGGGACGTACAAGGTGCACCGCGACTGGCGCACCGGCCACGCCTGGCTCTTCGACGGCACGAACCTGTGGACGTACGACGACCCGCAGGTGCTGCGCACCAAGTCGGCGTACGTACGGGCCAAGGGGCTCGGCGGCGCGATGTTCTGGTCGCTGGACGGGGACACCCCCGACGGCGAGCTGATCACCGCCGTGGACCGCGGACTCGGCCACCGCTGACCCGCCGACGGGCGCACAGCCCCTGACCCACCGGCGGGCGCAGAACACCGACCCACCGGCGGGCGCACAGCCGCCGACCCACCGGCGCTGCACAGCCGCCGACCCACCGGCAAGCGCACAGCCGTTGAGCAACCGGCGCGCCCGCACGCGCGCGTGCACGGGGCCGGGTCTCCCGAGGGAGGCCCGGCCCCTGTTCACGCGCACACCCGAGACATCGCCCCGGCCCCGGACGTCTCAGGCCGACGTGCCGGAGTCCAGCGTCGCCGCGAGGTCCAGGGCCCTGCGGGCCTCGGACTCCGACTCCCAGTACGTCCCGTCGTACGCGACGTCGTAGTGCTCCCAGAAGACGTCGGCGTCGGCCGCCTTCGCCAGTTTGTCCCACTCCTTGGCGGAGGTGTCCAGCTCCTTCACCAGTTCGGCGACGCGGGGCGCAGCCGCCGGCGACCAGGAGTGGCTCTTCAGGCTCCGGCTCGCCCCGGTGAGGGCACCGTGGACCTTCCTCGCCCATTCCCTGTTGCCGGCCAGATCCTCGTCCGCGTCCTCCTCCGGCTCCTCGTTCAACGCGTCGTCGATCGGGTTCATGGTCGTGAGGTAGTGGAGCTGGTGGGCGTCGAGGGTCGTCTTGTCGCTGCGCAGCGAACCCTTCATCGGTTCACCGCCGTCCACGATGAACGCGCAGGTCACGGCGCGGTCGCCGGCCCGCCAGCTGGCACGGCTCGGCATGTAGTAGAAGTCGTAGACGTCGTCGGGGAAGGCCCAGCTGTCCAGCGCGTACGCCTGGCCGATGTCCTGGCAGCGCTTCTCCGCGATGTCGTCGATGGCGGTCTCGCCCGGCCATGTGGTGAAGCCGGTGAGCTTGAAGCCGCCGGTGACCTCGCCCTCGTGCGGCCGGTCGCAGTGGACGACCAGGACGTCCGAGGTCTCGGCCTCCATCTCGCCGTCGACGTTGTAGCACTGGCCGGTGCGCAGCGAGAACGCCGAGCTCGAACTCGCCGCTTCCTCCACGCCCTTCTGGAAGCCGCGCCACGCCTCGCCGAAGACTCCGGTGACCAGCCCGACGATCATGATGACGGAGCTGAGCGCGGACAGGACGATGCCCGCGATCGCGAGCCCCTTGCCGGTCTGGTTCCGCTTCCGGATCTGCGGAAGGGCGATCAGTCCGAAGACCAGGCCGAGCGGCGGCAGGCAGCAGACGACGCCGGAGACCAGGGAGGCGATGGCCAGACCGTTGGTGGTCTGCTGCGGGGTGGCGTAGGCGGCGGGACCCGTCGCGCCGGGACCGTAGGGCCCGTACGGGGCGTAGGGGTTGGCGTTGTACGGCCCCGGCACCACCGGAGGAGCCGTCGGAGCACCCGGAGGAGCTGCCGGAGGGCCGGGGTGAGCCGTCGGAGCACCCGGGGGAGCCGTCGGGTCCGAAGGCTCCGGAGCGGGCCACGCTCTGTGGGGCGGCTGAGAGTCCTGGGGCGACTGGGAGGGCTCCACGAGTACGGTGCTCCTGTGCGGGCGGATGATACGAACGTGCGATCAGGCGCGCGCATCGTACGTGGTCCGGGGGCGGGGGCGGTACAGGGATGACATCTGCGGCGATCAGGACACCGGCGGCGTGGCAGGGCCTCGCGCTCAACCCGGCCGCTCCCCCCGGCATCCTCCTGCGGCTCCTCGACCCGCCCTACGAGGCGGCCTGGTCGGCCCTCTGCCGCCACCGCCGCGAACTCCCCCCGGAGGTCGTGGACGCGATCGTCGCGCATCCGCACCCACGCCTGCGCGGCGCGCTCGCGCGCAACCCGCATGTGCCCGGGGAGGTACGGGGACGGGTCGTCGACGACGAGATGTGGCTCGTCCGGGCGCATCTGGCCGACGGGCCGGGGCAGGACGTGTGGCCCCGGCACCTGCCCGACCACGTGATCGAGCGGATGTACACGACCTACGACGGCCAGGAACTCCAGTCGCTGCTCTTCTCCCGCCAGGTCCCGTTCCGCTTCATGCTCGCGACCGCGACCCACCCGGTCGCCACGATCCGCGCGTACGGGCCCGCCGTGTGGGGACACCTGTCCGAGGAGCGGAGAGCCGCGCTGCTCGCCGACCCGGATCCGGACGTGCGCACCTCGGCCGAGCGGGCGCTGGCCCGGGCGACGGCGGAGGACGACGCGGACGAGATGGACCACTGGCTGCGCACCACACACAGCCACGGCCACGGCCGCAGTCACGTCCTCGTCAACTGCCGCCTCTCCCGGTCCGTCGTGGACGAGCTGCTCCGGGAGCGCGAGAACGGCGACCTGTGGTGTCTCGCGCACAACTACAGCACCCCGCCGGACGTCGTCGCGCACGTGGCCCGCGTCGGCGACCCCAAGACCCGTCGGGAGGTCGCACGGCGCGCGGACCTCCCGCGCGAGCTGGTGGACCTCCTCGCGGCCGACCCGGACCCCGAGGTCCGTACCGTCGTCTCCGTACGGCCCGAACTGACCGAGGACGAGCGGGCGGCCGTCGACTACCTCGTCGAGCCGCACGAGGTCGTTCAGGTGGGCGCGGACCCGTACCGGGCGCCCCTCTCCCACGCCCGGTCGGCGCACCCCCTGCTGCGCCGCCGTGTCGCGCACAACCCGGAGCTGCCGGCCGAGCTCGTCGAGCTCCTCGCCGCCGACGAGGACCCGGGCGTACGGATCGTCCTCGCGCAGCATCACCCCGAGGCCCCCGCCGAGCTGCTCCTGCGGTGCTATCTGGAGTACGGAGGGAGGAACCGCGACCGCCTCCTCGGGCTGCCGCGCTTCCCGGTCGCCGGGCTCGCGACACGCTTCGGGAGCGCCGAGGACCCCGCCGTACGCCTGCTGGCCACACTCGACCCGGAGGCGGACCCGGCGCTCGTGGACGCGCTCACACGTGATCCGGACGCACGCGTGCGTGCCGGGGCGGCCCGCAACCCGGGCCTCCCGCCCGACCGGGTTCTTCGACTCCTCGAAGACGAGGAGCTGTCCGGGGAGGCGGCCGCGAATCCGGCGCTCCCCAGGGAGACCATGGAAGCGCTCCTCGCCCTTCCTCGTCCCTGACGACGACGGAGGGGCGGCCGCCGGACCCGGCGACCGCCCCTCGTCGTTCAGTCAGTCAGTCAGTCAGTCCCACGCGTACTCGCTCAGAACTGCAGCGCCCAGGAGTCGATCTTCCCGGTGTCCAGCCGGGCGTTGTCGCTGACCCGCAGCTTCCACGTGCCGTTCGCGACCTCGGAGGAGGCGTTGACCGTGTACGTGGTGTTGATGTTGTCGGAGCTGCCGCCGGTGCCGTAGCCCTTCAGCGTGTACGCCGTGCCGTCGGGGGCGATCAGCTGCACCTGAAGGTCACCGATGTAGGTGTGAACGATGTTCACGGGCACCTGGAGGGCGGAGGGGGCGTTGCCCGTGACACCGCTGACGGTGACCGGGGACTCGACGGTCGTGTTGTCGGCGATGGCGAAGTCCGCGGTGTTCTCGAACTTCTTGCCGGGCGGCGGGGTGGTGCCGCCGCCACCGACGAAGAGCAGCCGGTTCGGCGAGCCGGTGCCGGGGCTGCCGACGACGTTCGGGGTGGCGGCGCTCGTCAGCGCGGACGAGACCTGGGCCGGGGTGGCCGACGGGTTGTCCGCAAGGTAGACCGCTGCCGCACCCGCGACGTGCGGGGTCGCCATCGACGTACCGGAGATGGTGTTGGTGGCGGTGTCGTTCGTGTTCCAGGCCGAGGTGATGGAGGAGCCCGGGGCGAAGATGTCGAGCACGTTGCCGTAGTTGGAGAAGCTGGAGCGGGCGTCGGTGTTGGTCGTGGAGCCGACCGTGATGGCCTCGGAGACCCGCGCCGGCGAGTAGTTGGAGGCGTTGGAGTTGTCGTTGCCCGCGGCCACGGCGTAGGTGACGCCCGAGGCGATCGAGTTGCGCACGGCCGTGTCGAGGGCGGAGTCGATCCCTCCGCCGAGGCTCATGTTGGCGACGGCCGGCTTGACGGCGTTCTGCGTGACCCAGTCGATGCCGGCGACGACCTGCGCGGTCGTGCCCGAGCCCTGGTTGTTGAGGACACGGACGCCGACGATCTTGGCCTTCTTCGCGACACCGTAGGAGGATCCCGCGACGGTGCCGGCGACGTGCGTGCCGTGGCCGTGCCCGTCCTGGGCGACGTTGTCGTTGTCGATGGCGTCGTAGCCGTTGAAGGCCCGGCCGCCGAAGTCGCTGTGGGAGATCCGTACACCGGTGTCGATGATGTACGCCGTGACGCCCTGGCCCGCGCTGTCCGGGTAGGTGTAGCTCTGGTTCAGCGGGAGGGCCCGCTGATCGATCCGGTCCAGGCCCCAGGACGGCGGGGAGGGCTGCGTGCCGTCGACCGTGAAGACGCGGTTCTGCACGACGGAGGCGACCGCGGGGTCGGCGGCGAGCTTCTTCGCCTGCGCCTCGGAGAGCTCGACGTTGTAGCCGTTCAGCGCCGAGGTGTACGTCTTCTTGATCTTCGCGCCGTGCTTGGCCGCGACCGCCCGGCCCTTCGAGGTCTCCGCCGGGGCGGAGTCCTTCAGGGTGACGATGTAGCTGCCGTCGATCGTCCCGGGGGCCCCGGCGTTCTGGATCACGCCTTCGGGAGCGGCCTCGGCCGCGGTGGCGGGGAAGGTGGCGGCGGTGCCGAGAGCCAGGGCGGCGACGGCTATGGCGCTTGCGGCGGCGAGTCTGCGCCGCGAGTCACGCATCACTGACATGTGAGGGATCCTCCTCATAGGTGGTGCGCTGCTGTGGGGGTACGGCAGGGGCATGACAAGACGCCGTGAAGTGTCCACGCCGTTTCGCACATCCGGCTGCCGAGCGAAAGATTGACGGATCCATAGGAATCTCACAAGGGTCCCGAGCGCCCCGACACACGTGTGCCACACAGCTGACATGCTGGCGCTCATGACGGCCTACGTGTGCCCCCGTTGCGGGGTCCGGTCCCCCGCCGACGCCCTCACCTGGTGTTGTCCGCAGTGCCGCGGTCCCTGGGATCTCGAGTTCACGAGCGCCCCGGTTTCACTCACGTCCCTTGCGTCACGTGTGAATTCATTGTGGCGTTACGAAGAGGCGCTGCCGCTGGCGACCGGCGCCCCTCGGGTGACGCTCGGGGAGGGACGTACTCCGCTCGTCCCGCTCACCGACGGGGTCTCGGCCAAACTCGACTTCCTCATGCCGACGTTGTCCTTCAAGGACCGTGGCGCCGTGATGCTCGCCGAACTCGCCCGCCGCCTCTCCCCGCCCCGCGTCCTCGCCGACAGCAGCGGCAACGCGGGCACGGCGATCGCCGCGTACTGCGCGCGGGCGGGCCTCGACTGCGTCGTGTACGTACCGGAGGGAACGTCCGCCAAGAAGCTGGAACAGATGCGGGCGCACGGAGCCCACGTGACGGTCGTGCCCGGCGACCGCGAGGCCACGGCGCGGGCGGCCCGGGACGCCGCCGACGAACCGGGCACGTTCTACGCCTCTCACGTGTACAACCCGCACTTCCTGCACGGCACGAAGACGTACGTGTACGAGCTCTGGGAGGACCTCGGCGGCCGGCTCCCGGACACGCTCGTCGTACCGGCCGGCAACGGCACCCTCCTCCTGGGCGCCGCCCTGGCCGTCGAGGAGCTGTACGGCCACGGACTGATCGACAGCCGCCCCGCGCTGATCGCCGTACAGGCGGAGGCGGTGGCCCCGCTGGCCGAGGCGTTCGCGGCGGGGGCGGACGACCTGCTGGAACCGGCGGATGCCCGCCCCACACTCGCCGAGGGCATCGCCATCCCGAACCCGCCCCGCGCCGCCCAGATCCTGCGGGCGGTCCGGGCGACGGGCGGAACGTTCCTCACGGTCACGGAGGACCAACTCCACGCCGCCCAGGTGGACCTGGCACGACGCGGACTCTTCGTGGAACCGACGGCCGCGGCCTGCTGGGCGGCGACCCGCGCTTCCACGCCCCGCCCGGGCCTGACGGTACTGCCCCTGTGCGGGGCGGGCGCGAAGACGGGGCTGGGTGGCGGACGGGGGTGAGCGGGGGACGGGGTGAGTGGGGGCCTCGCATGCTTGTCCCGCTTGTCCTCGCGCTTTCCCCGTGCGAGGGCCTGCCTGTCCTCACCAGGTACGGTCGACTGCACCACTTATGAAGGTGCGCCGGGCGTCACCGCCCCGGCGCCGCGAAGATCGAGGCCGCGCCCAGGTCCCCGGACGATGAGCGGTGACCGACAACCTCTCCTTGAGTACGAAGGGCAGTACGTGAGCACGAGTCCCGAGGACGGGCAGGAGAACGGCGAGGAAGCGGAGTTCTACTTCGCGGACGTCTTCGCCTTCGTCTCCGAGTATCTCGTCCCTATGATCCGCCGCCGCGTCAACGGCTCCTCCGCCACCTGGTGCCCCCGGTGGTGGGAGCACCCCGAGGCCGGAGCGCGGCTCTCCGCGATGTGGCTGGCCTGGGAGCACCTGCGCCAGGACCCGGCTCTGGGCATGTCGACGTGGTGGCTGCACCATGCCGATCCGCACCTTCGGGTGCTCATGGACACGGACCTCGGCCCGTTCGCCGCCTGCTCGCCCAAGGTCGGCGGGCACACCGCCTATCCCTTCGACCCGCTGCCTCTGGAACCGTACGAGCCCCAGCCGTAGCGCTCGCAGGACGTCGGTGGAGGCGGCCTGAGTCGTTCCCCGAACACGCCCGCGCCGCCCACATCCTGCGGGCGGCGCGGGCGGGGCGACGAACCTCAGTCCGTCCAGTACGTGTCGTGCTTGAGGAAGAACTCCGTCCGCTCCTCTTCGGTCATCGTCGCCACCGTCCCGACCTTCTCGAAGTACTCCTCACGGGGCGCACCGGGCGCGAAGAGGATCAGGAACGAGGCAGGGTCGTCGGACTCGTTGCGGAAGGCGTGCAGCCCGCCGGTCGGGACGTACAGGAAGTCGCCCTTCTTCGCGTCGACCCACTGCTTGCCGTCGAAGAGCCGCACGGTCCCGTCGAGGACGAAGAAGCTCTCGGAGATCGTCTTGTGGAAGTGCGTGGCGGGGCCGCCGGCGCGGGGGGTCATGTCGACCTGGTAGAGCCCGAACTCACCGCCGGTGGAGGCAGTGGTGGCGAGATAGTGCGTCTGCGTCCCGTTGGCGACGGTGAGGTCTGCCGGGGTGCCGACGGGGCGGAAGGAGGCGCTGACCTCACCGGTCTCGCCGTGGTAGCGATCTGCCGGGTACGACACGATGATCTCCGTTCGGCGCGGACGGCGGTCGGGAAGTCCGGAAGGCAGGAAGTCGGGAAAGGCCTTAGTCCAGCGCTTCCGTCGTGCCGTCCGGGTGGATCAGCAGACGGATCCCGCCGCCGAACCGGTCGTCGGTGATGGTGGCCGCGGCGGGCGCGCCGAACTGCTGGGCGCGCTGCTGGAGGATCGAGATGACGACCTCCTGGATGTCACCGTACGGCGGCGCCGTGACCGGGACACCGTCGATCAGGCCGGCGTTGGGCGAGAAGATACGGACTTCGGCCGCCGGGGGCGTGGGCTGCACGACTCGGTCCTTTCAGGAGTGCGCGGCGAGGTCGCCGGGTGACGGAGCGTCGAAGGAACGGCCCGACTGTTCGCGGGGGCCGGGGTGTTCCCTGGACTGCAAGGATCCCACGGCTGCGAAGGCTTGGGCGGCACCCCTGGGTCCCACGGTTCCGACGGACTCCACGGCGTACGTACCCCTGGACACACGCCTGAGCCGACCGGACTTGACCATGGCGGACAGCAGATTGCTGATCGACTTCGCCGACTCCTGGAACACCTCGGGGGGCAGCGCGAGCAGCACGTCGCGGGCGGTGAACGGGCCGGGGAAGGAGACGACCGCCCGGTCCACGGCCTGGCGCAGGCTCGTCGTGGGCGGCACGGCGCGCACAACCCCGTCCCTGACGTCCCCGATGGCCACGGCGCGCAGGCGGGGCAGAGGAGCCGTCAGCCCACTCTCGTACGCCTCGATGCGCGTGGCGAGTTCGCGCAGCGAGACGCGGATCTCCACCAGCGTCGCGTTCCTGTCGGCGCCGTCGCTCTCCGTCCGCTCCGTGCTGTCCAGGACAGACATCACGGACTCGATGCGGACGATCGACTCCGAGACGCGGCGCAGCAGGGGCTCGAAGAGGTCCTGGCGCAGGGCGGTGATCGGGTCGCTGGTGGCGAGTTCGACGCTGACCGAGCCGACGAGCCCGGTGTCCGCCGGGAGTCGGGGCGCGTCGTCGGCGGACTCCGCACGCCAGGTCTCCAGGCAGCGGCGCGCGCGGCGGCACGCCTCGGCCAGCTCTGGGGTCAACCCGGCGGACGGCACGTGCGCCAGCATCCCGGCAAGCTGCTCGGCGGCTTCGAGGGCGGGGAGCGCGGCGTGGAGCAGTGGCGCGAGGACGGCCTTCTGTACGGCGAGAACGGGATCGTCGAGAGGGAAGGTGATCCGATCGCCTGCCGGAACCGCCATGGATACCTCGGCTACGTGGTGAGTCTTCTGGGGTGGAATCGAGGACAGGAGACCGGACCGGTCCGGCCGGCGCGCGGGCTGTCCGGCGGACCGGCCGACGGACTGGCTCGCGACGTGGCTCGCCACGTGGCTCGCCGGGCGACCGGCACGCATGGGTGCGAACGCGTCGAGTACGGAGTCGAGTTCGGCGGTCTGATGCCGGAGGTCGACGGGCGCGGTCAGGTCGCCGTGGGGCGTACCGACACCGAGCTGACGGCGGATGAGCCGCCGGTCCTGCTCGGTCGTCCCGGCGAGGTACCCGCCCGGATCGGGTCGGAGGACGGCGTCGCGCAGGCACTCCCGCTGGAGCGGGCAGGAGGCGCAGAGCTGCCGGGCGGCGTGGGCCAGAGCCTGGACGCGCCGGCCCTGGAGGGGCAGCTCGGCCGCGGCGACGGGCGGGTTCTCCAGAAGAGGATGACGGAAGATGTCCGGCCTGCGTCCGCAGGGGAGGGAAGCTGCGGACGCACCATGCGATATGGGTGCGGGACGGGTCCTGCGAGCGGTTGTGACCATGAAAGTGCCCCCCGTGGCAATTTTTGATACCTGGGGACTCTAGAGCAGTGCAAATGGCGACCGCAAAGTTGTTCCAGACTGTAACCGACTTGCCGAAATACTTTCTGAACATCCATCGGCTCTACGAACCGTTCACTTCGGTGTCACCCGAGGACCGCCGGGACCGGCCCACCAGTCGCCGCGCGAAGCGCCCCGCGGCGGCGCCCCCGCCGCCCCGGAACATGAGCACCGCGACGACGCCCGCGAACGCGAGGGGCACGGCGACCTCGGGAACGACGGTCCCCACACCCGCCGCCACGAGGATCGCCACGTCGGCGAGCACGACGGTGAGCCCGCGCCGCCCTGGATGCTCCTTGACCATCCAGGCCCCGAGCAGCGCCATCCCGGCGAGCGCCCAGTGCCCGAGCACCGCCTGCCCGCTGAGCCACCCGTCCGCCACGCCCCGGGCGATGTCCCCCACGGCCGCGAGGTAACCGGAGAACGCGGCGGTCAGGACGGTCGCCCCGAGCCCGAGCAGCAACTGCCCACGGCGCCGCAACAGGAACACGAGCAGCCCGAGAGCGAGCAGCGCGCAGATCGTGATGAACGAACTCATGCTGGATGAGGCGAGGATGAAGAGCGTGTACGCCCCCGCGAGGCCGAAGACGATCCTGGGCAGCAGCTTGACTGCCCAGGCATCACTCTTCTCCTGCCGCACCAGCCGCCGTACGGCCCCCACGACGGAGTCGGTTCGTGTCATGGAACGTATCTCCTAGCGGGGCATGCGGTTGTCGTCACCCGGCGGCCGCTGCGGGGGCAGCTGGGGCGGCTGCGTCTGCGCGGGCGGCTGCACCACGGGCTGCTGCGCCGGCTGCACGCGCGGCGGCCGCGGCGGGGCGGCCTGAGGCGCGACCTGAGGCGCCGGCTGCTGCTGCGGCGCGGGCGCCGGCGTGGCTGCCGGGGGCGGAGTGGTGTTGCCCTGGCTGACGCGGCCGGTGCGGCGGGGTGTCTCCTTGGCGGTCGACGCGTCGGTGGCAGTCGGGTCCTTCTTGTCGTCCGAGAGTTTCGTGTACGAATCCTCCTGGATGGCCCGGCCTTGGTGGGCGCTCTTGCGCTGCTGGCGCTTGGAGTTGTTCTGCCCGATCCAGCCGCCCTTCTGGAGCCGCCCCTCGTTCCACTTCTTGTCCGCACCGCGGGCCGCGTACCCGGCTCCCTTTCCGGCGACCCGCCCGGAAGCCTTGGCCACCCCGGCCCCCATCCGTCCGGCGACGCCCATGATGGGCACGGCCTTGCCGGCGACGGCACCCGGCATGTCGCCCACGCCCAGGTCGGCGGCGCCCGCGATCTTCGGGCTGAACTCCCCGGAGATGAGCTTCTTGAGCATCATCACGACGGCGACGGAGACGAGGATGAGCATGAGGAGCTGCATACCCAGGGAGATCCTGGAGGGCAGGATCATCTGGTAGAGCACCAGCAGCACGGTAAGGATGATCCCGAAGCCCGCTCGCAGCACGAAGCTGTGGATGAACGTCTGCAGCCAGCCCTTGAGGAGCTTCTGCTGAGTCGGGTGGATACCGAGGGTGGCGACCAGCGGCAGCATGATGATGAGGATCAGAGTCACGGCGTGCCAGAGCAGCGTGAGCGCGCTGAGCACGATGACCATGATGCCGACGATGAGGGCGGCGATCAGGGAGTAGAAGGCGAGACCGACCCGAGACCCGCTGTTGCGCCCCGACCAGTCGTTGAAGGTGACCGGGTAGATGGCCTGGTCCCCGGCGTAGTCGCCCTGGTCCGGATATCCCTTCCCCTCGCCGCCCGCTATGTCGACCCGGATTTCACCCCACTCCTTCATCTTCTTGTCGACGTCCGGCGCCGGCCCGTCCTTCACAGCACGGCCCGGGGGGTACCTGTCGAAGTTGGTCGTGGACTGCGACTCGGCGTGCTTGACCCGGAGGTCCTCACAGCGCGCTCCTCGGCCGTAGTCGCACGAGGTGCTGGTGCTGGCCGGTTTGCACGTGCCCTTGTCGACCGTGCCGCCGTCCTTCTTGAAGATGCAGTTCGTGCCGTTCTCGCCGAACTGGCCCAGGGCCCAGGGCCGGAAGACGAGAGTGTCGTACATGGCGCAACTCGAGACGCGAAGCCCTCGGTTGTGGATGCCGTTGTCCGTGGGAAGGTCGCAGGGCGGCTGCATTTCGCCGGGCATGCCCGACAGGACCGCCTCGGCCAACAGTGAGTTGAAGTTTCCGATGCCGGTGTCGGCCCCGTCGATGAGCTTGTGGTAGTTGGTGTTCTGACCGCTGCCCGCGAGAAGGGTGACGACGGCGATGGTCGTCAGGCAGGCCCAGCCGACACCGGACCAGACCTCGCGCATCTGCTGAGCACGCCACTTGGTGAACACCCACAGGCCGGTGAGCATGATCATCACGGCCACGGCGGGGATGAACAGGTTGTCACGCAGCGCCGTCACGGCGTTGTTGCGCCCCTCGTACAGACCGCTGAGAGGGCTCGGGTTGGACGCGAGTTCCTTGATGGATATGGCCGAGCGAGAGAGGATCTTCGTGCCGTTGAAGACCATGTTGGCCACGCCATTGTTGATCATGTCCATGACCGAACAGTCGCCGTCGGCCGCCTCGTCACCCGGATCGGTCTCAGAGGCGTTTCCCTGCTTCATGTAGACCATGGACCAGTTCAGGCCCCGCATGCCGTTGATCTCGTAGAACGTGTACCTCTCGGGCCCCTCGCCCATCCTGACCGCGCCGGTGACCATGCCCGTCGTGTCATTGAGGTTCTTGGCGCGCTGTTCCTTGTCTGCCCACTGATTGACCGCGGGCATGATGGACTCGCCGTTCGCACCGGGAGTGTCGCGGCTGTAGCTGTCGTCGCCCGTGACCGTGCAGGAGAAGTCGAGGTCGATGGCCTGCGCTGTGCTCGGGAGGGAAAGGGTCAGCGCGACCAGCGCGAGAACCAGGAACAGGCCGGCTCTGACGACTCGCCCGGCACCGCGTACCAGGCCGCCCGGCGAGCGGAGAACAGCGCGGGTTCCGCGTGACATGGCCTTACGGCGCACGGGTATCGATTTCCTTCCAGGGTCCGGGATTTTCCGGGGCGGGGAGCGACTACGCGTCGTAGTTCGTCAGGAAACAGGGCTTGACCAGACCCTCATGGATCTCGAAGCCGCTGGGTACGTCCTGACGGTCGTCCGGGTCGCAGGACACCGTGAGCAGGCCGTTCTGCATCAGGCTCTGTGAGGCGTAGTCACTCTCGGCGGCGACCCCGAAGTTCTGGCCGATCGTGAAGGAGCGGCTGCCCTTGGCCAGCGCCCCCTGGAACTTCGCCATGTCACCGATGAGCAGCAGGGTCACGGACCTGCCCGAATCGTCCCGGCACACGGCGCGCTCCTGGATGCCCCACTCGGGATCCTTGGCCTCTTTCTCCATATAGGAGTTGTCGCCGCTCTGTCGGAGCTTGCCGCACGCGACACCGCGCTCCTGGACGGCCTTCTGGACGTCGGCCATGGTCTGCGCCTTGGGCAGGCCCTCCAGCGGACCGGCTGCGGCGGACCCTTCGTCACTCCCACACGCCGTCAGCGTCATGAGCGCGGCCAGCGCGACGGCTCCTGTGGTGATGGTCCTGCGCGGACGCATGGTTGCTCCTTGGAATCGTGAGGGCCGACAAGGCCTCGAGGACGGCAGAGGTACCGGAACCGGGCCCGGCGCGCGAAGGGTCGCCACTACTCAGGCAGGTAGTCCGTGGTGAAGCAGGGCTTGACCAAGGCGTCCTTGGCCGTGAAGCCGCTGGGCAGGCTGTCCCGGTCCTCCTGGCTGCACGACAAGTGCGTGAGGCCGTTCTGCATCAACTGCGGTCCGTCCCCGCCCAGGTTGGTAAGCGCGAAGTTCTCTCCGATCAGAAACTTGCCGGCGCTGCCCTTGGCCTTCGCCGCGGCCTCCTGGAACTTCGTCATGTCGTCGATGAGCAGAAGAACAAGGCGCTCGTTGCAAACACCGCGCTCCTTGATGCTCCAGGCAGGGTCCCTGGATTCGTCAAGCATTCGCAGTTCGTTGGACGGTCCGAACTCATCACACTGCGCACCCGTCCCGACAACGAACTTCTGGAGTTCGGCCATCGTGCTCGCCTTCGGCAGGCCCGACTCCGTCGACGAACCCTTGTCGCCGGCGCTGACACCGCCGTCGCTGTCGCCGCCGCAGGCCGTCAGCGTCACGAGCGCGGTCAGCGCGACCGCTCCGGCGGCGAGGTTCTTCGTCAGGCGCATGAGGTTCTCCTTGGGTCGATTCGGGTGAGCCGAGGCAGGTCAGACCGCGGCCGTGGCTTCCGTGGCCGGCGTGGGGTCCAGGTCGTTGGCCTCCTGGAGGAAGGTCCAGTCCCAGACGCTCAGCGGCGGGTTCACGCCCTGCCTCGACGGGCGGGTCGTGCCGTTGGTGTCCGTGGCAGCGAGGATCTCCTTGAAGACCAGGTCCACCGCCACCGTTCCCACCCGCTTGTCGGCGTCGCGCTGGAGGCAGACACCCGTGCGGAGTTCCTGCAGGGCCCCCACCACCTTCGCGTCCGACTCCGGACGGCCCAGCAACGGTGCCACAAGGGACGCCTCCTGAGCGGACTTCTGCTTGAACGCGAACACCGTGTGGATCTGGTTCGCGCCACCGCTGCGCGCCTCGGAGTCCTCGATCTGGACCAGGTCGATGGCCTGCTGGGTGATCAGCACCGTCACCGCCAGGTACGAACGGCCCTGCTTGAGCGCCCTTCGCATCAGGTCCCGGCCGCTCTCCGTCGCCGTGACGACGTACGCCTCGTCGACGAACAGCGCCTTCGGACGCAGCCCGATCTCGCCCGTCACCGGGTTCTTCTCGTACCCGACGTCCAGCATCTGGCTGCCCAGCTCGACGACCGCCATCAGCGCCGTCGCCGCGAGCCGCTCGGCCGGGTTCCAGTTGCGCGGGTCGGAGGCCGCCGGCGACTGGAAACCTCGCAGCGTGATGACCGTCCGGCGCTTGCGCATCGCCGACAGCGTCTGCGGCTTCTCCGCGAACGCCAGTCGCGCGTACGGCAGCGTCCGCAGCTCCGTCAGCAGCATCTGCGCCAGCTTCAGGTCCTTCGCCGCCTCGCGGTCGTTCGTCGCGATCGCGTGGTCGTACGCCCGCACCACCTCGTCGACGACGTTCCACAGCGTCGGCCTCGGCACCTGCGCCTCGGCGTCCCGGGCGCTCAGGCCCTGCTCCGTCGCCTGCCGGATGGCCGAGTTGTACCAGCCGACGACCGTCGCCATCGCCTCGATGACGGGCAGTCGTACGCGCTGGTAGTCCTCGTCACCGAGGAAGCCCCGCAGCATCGACTCGGCCAGCAGCCGGCCCGACGGCACGTCGCGCGCGATCACCCACGGGTCGAGCACACCCGCCTGGCCCTTGAGAAGGTCGACGACCTCCGTCTCCGCCCAGAACTCCGGGTTCACCGGCTGGAACCGGCTCTCCGGCGTCCCCAGCACGCCCCGCTCCGCGTCCCCCGCGAACTCGGGGTCGTTCACCTGCGCGCCGAAGCCCAGGTAGTAGCAGAGCTGCGCGAAGTCGGTCTTCGGGTCGATGACCAGGCAACGGACGCCCGACTCCGACTCCTCGTAGAACTTCTGCAGCGCCAGCGAGGACTTTCCACCACCGGACGCGCCGACGATGGCGAGGCCACCGCCGTCGTTACGGGCCGGGCCCACGTGCAGGGAGTAATGGACCGGCATCTTGCCCGCCCAGCCGACCAGGTTGCCCACCCAGCCGAGCTTCTTGCCGGACCGCTGCTCGGGGTTGTCACCCAGCTCCGTACCGGCCGTCGGCAGTCCGGCGCCGAGCTGCTCCACCTCTTGCAGCCGCAGGTACGGCGCGATGGGCAGCTTCGGGGCGTTGCCCGGCAGCTGCGACTGCAGCAGCCGCCACTGCTGGCGCGTCGGACGCAGCAGCGTGACCTTGAGGTCCTGCTTGAACTGCATCTCCAGGATGCGGCGGCGCCGCTCCAGCTCCGCCGGGTCGGACGCGGAGATGGTGAAGCGGATCTGCGCCTCCATCCCCGGCATCTTGTGCTCCTCGATGTCGTCCACGAGGTGCTGGGCGCGGGTGACCTGGTTGGCCAGTTTGGTGTCCGGCGAACGGCCCGAGTTGGCCATGTCGTTCATCTCGTCCACCAGGTTGCCGCTGATCTTCCCGGCGCGGTCCTTGAACCTCATGTACGGGATGAGGGTGAAGCGCATGTCGATCTCGACGGGGAACTCGACGTTCTGCGCCGCGTAGCGCGCCCAGGCGGTCGACTGCCGGAACCGGGTCTCCGTCGGCCAGTTGGCGGCGACCAGCGTCGTCGTGTAGCTGGTGTGCTGCTCGCCCGTGACCTCGTCGTACTGGTGCAGCACGATGTGGGTCTTGCGGTTCTCGCCCGAGAAGTCGACCACCAGGTCGAACTGGTCCGGCCCCCAGGAGCGCGAGCCGAGCACCGGCTCGGGCGGCACCGGCAGGTCGCCGTGGAGCGGCTTGCGGATCAGCCAGACCAGCTCCTCGCGGGCCAGCGGCGTACCGCCGAGGCTCTCCAGGCTCTCGTGCACCTCACGCGCGACCTGCGTCCACTGGGCCAGCAGGACCGGCGACAGGTACTCCCCGTGCACACCGGTCGCGGCGGCCGTCGCCTTGTCGGCCGTACCCGTCAGGGCACGGGACAGGGCGAGGTCCTCGACCGGGTCGTCCCCGCCGGGCAGCACACCGCTGCCGTCGCCGGAGCCGCGCTTGAGCGAGCCCAGCTTGACCAGAAGGATGTTCCGCTCGCGCATCGCCCCGATGCGCTCCTGGTACTCGGCCTTGCGGAAGTTGTACGCCTTGTAGTTCTCGGTCGGGTCCCAGGCGACGGCGTTGAGCTCCTCGGCCCAGCCGACCGCGGTGATCGGCCGGTACACCTTGCGGTAGTGGCACTCGACGTTGCGGTCGCCGCGGGCGAGGTTGAGCAGCGCACGGGCCGGCGCCTCGGCCATGGCCTGGAGCTCGGTGGCGTTGAGGTACTCGTCGATCGAGGTGGGCAGGACGATGCCGGTCCACACCGAGTCTCCGTGCACGAAGATCATGTCGTCGGCGTACCGGTACGGCAGCCGCATCTCCTCGCGCCGCGCCTGCGACCGGTCGCCCTGGGAGCGCCCGCGGTTGCCGGAGCCCTGCTTTCCGCCTCCGCCCTGCTTTCCGTCGGCGCCTTTGGACTTGGAGGAGGTGGCGGCCATGATCATGGCGATCACGAAGAAGGCGACCGCCCCGCCCAGAAGGATCATCATGAACATGGAGTCGTCATCCTGCGGTCTCGGTGGAGGGAACGGCGGTGGGGGCGGGCGCACGTCCCGCCGTGGGCGCGGGAATCGGCGGTTCCTCGGCGGCGTACGACGAACCGTGCCGCGCGGCCTCGCCCAGCGCCTGCTCGTAACTCTGCTGCCAGCGCCGTGCGCCCGGCTGCCAGAGGATCACCTGCCAGTGCAGCTCCTCCGGCTCGCGGTCGGCGGCCAGGCCCTGCAGCCGCTTGGGCTGCCACCAGTAGTCGGCCCAGACCACCAGCTGCTGGCTGAGGGTGAGGGCGGAGGGGAGCGGCCGGCCCCAGACGAAGTAGACGCCGACGGGCGGCCCCAGGTAGAGCGCCGCCGACATCACCGACATGCCGAGGAAGGGCACGAAGGCGGAGAGGGAGAGCAGCGCGATCATCCACACCACACCGAACCCGAACGCCGCGCCGAGCGCGGGCAGCAGCAGTCCGGGAAGGGGGATGTTGCCCCAGTTCCAGATGCGCTTGGGCCGGTTGAGCAGATCCGTGTGGTCGTACGCGACCATCGGCTCCGGCTCACTCGACATGTCCTGCGCCATCGGTCAGTCCCCCTCTCTTCTCGTCCTCTCTCGCCGGCCTGGGCCTTTCCGTCGCCGGGACGGCTCGGTCCCGGCGAGGCGGCTCAGTTGCCGCCTTCGCCGCCGACCTGCTTGCCGAGGTCGATCAGCACACCGGCGAGACCGGTCGCGCCACCGATGATCAGGGCGGCCAGCGCGATCATGCCGAAGCCCTGGAAGGCCTCGCGCATGCCGTCGCCGCGCTTCATCGACAGCAGCATCCGGATGCCGAGGATGAGCAGGGCGATGACCGCGACCATCGTGCCGATGGTGGTGAGGATCTCCTGGATCTCGCCGAACATGTTCTTCAGCGTCGTCTCCGCTGCCAGATACATGAGGGGTCCTTTCGTTCTGCGGTGCGCTGCCGTCCGCTGATGGGGATGGTGATGAGGGAAGTGCCGTGAGCGATTCGGTGACGGGGAACGCGTGGCTCCCCATCGGGACGTGCTGTCAGGACTTGCCGGGCTTCGCGCCCGGCTTCGTCGCGGGCTTCGTCGCGGGCTTCGTGGCCGGCGGCTGTGCCGCACCGGTGGCGGGCGGTGTGGCCGAACCGCCTGCCGGCGGGGTCTGCTGCCCTGGAGACGGGCTGGCACCCGGCTCGTCGCCCTCGACGGCTCCGCCCGCCGGATCGAGGACCGCACCGCGGACGTCCTTGACGAACCAGCCCTGGGCGGTGTTCACGACGGTCAGCCGGTAAGAGCGCTTGACCTGGGCCGTGGCGGCCTCGCCGGTACCGCCCTCGGAACGGGCGCCACCCCAGACGACGGTCACCCGCACCGCGACGGACTGCCCGTACTTGTACGTGACCGCGCCGTCGCCGCCGTTCACACCGGCCGGCACCAGCGCCTCGACCAACTGGATCTGGGGCTCGGCCAGCGCGCCGACCAGCCCGGAGGTCGCGGCGACAGTGGCGTCGGCGGTGGTGAAGCGGGACATCGCGGTGGAGTCGGAGGCACCCCAGGCGACGAAGTAGCCCTGCAGGACCTTTTCCTTGAGCTGGTCCGAGAGCACGTCGTCTATGGTCTCGGAGCCCCTGTCCACCCCGGGTGCGTCGCCCCGGACGGGCAGCGGCATCTCTCCGACGTCACCCACGATGCGCAGCCCCGACCCGGTGGCGGGATTCGCCACGTACACGGGCACGGAGATGGTGGTGACGCGCCCGGTCGACAGGGTGACCTGGACTCCGAGATAGCGGCCGTTCTTCCCGTACTCGGGGAGGTCCTCGATGCTGCCGTCCCAGGTGGCGGCCGTGACGCTCTGCGTGCCCACCCCGTTCCAGCCGCAGTCGCGGTCGACTCCGGCGGTCGCGTAACGGGCCAGGTCGTCGCGCCGCTGCTCGGCGGTCTTCGGGTCGTACGTCATGCAGAGCGTGGCGTACTTCTCGGCGAACGTGGCGGCGGACCGGGTCGGGAACTCGGTGAGCCGGTACTTCTGGACGTCCTTCTTGTCGAGCGCGGCCGTCGACGTATCGGAGGACTTCCCGATCGCCAGGCCGACGACTCCGCACGAACCGAGCGCGAAGGCGCAGGTGGTGAAGAGCAAGGTGGCACGCAGCGCGACGTGCGTGCCGCGTCCCGTCGCGGGCAGCCGGCCGCCGGGGCGAGGAATGTCGAACGTGGCGCCGGCGGTCGAGTGCTGGGCGGCACCGGCGGGTGCGGTGGTTCCGGCGGGCGCGGTGGTTCCGGCGGGCGCGGACGTGGCCGTGGGTGCGGTCCCGGGCGCGGAGGCGCCACCGCCCTTACGGCTCTCCTTCGCGGCCTTCTTCGCCTCGTACGCAGCCTTCCGCTCGGCCCGCGCCTGCTCGCGCCGGTCCTTCTTGCTCGGGCCTGCGGCGCCGGGGGCCTGGTTCTGGCGCGGCGGAAGGGCCGGTACGGCGGCTTCGGCGGGCGGTACGGCGGCCTGCGGGGCGCGCCGTGTCCAGGCGGCGGCCACCTGGGCACGCGCGGCCTCGGACGCCATCTGCTGCTGGGCGGGCGCGGGAGCGGGGGCTGCCTGGGCCGGATACCCGTACGGCCCCGGCGCCTGCGGCGCCTGACCCTGGTGAGGCTGCTGCGGCTGCTGCGGCTGCTGCCCGGCGGCCATGTTCGGCGGCCCGAACTGCCCGGGCTGGGCGGGCGGCTGGTTCCCGCCGGCACCGCCGGTCGGGCTGTTGTGGTCCGTCATCGGCTCGGTCTCCCCCCGCGTGTGATCCCGTGTGATCCCCGGCCGCCGGATCGGGCGCGGCGGGCCCCTGGTGAGCCCAGGTGCGGAGGGCAGTGTGGCAAAAGGACCGGACAACGACTCCTCGTTTTTCCTCGCCGAGGAAAGCGAGGAGTCCTGGCGAGGAAGAACGAGGAAAGTGACGGGGAGGGAAGGCCCTGCCCCGAGGGCCCTGAGGGAATCCCCGGGACGCGAGGAGGTCCACCACGCGGGCGGGCTCGGCACAATGCGGGGGTTGCCCGCTCATCGGGCGCGCCCGAACCGTCCCCGACCCTCCCAAGGACGAGAGTTGAGCGACCAGACCGCAGGACCTCAGCAGCCCGTGTACCCGGCACCGGTCCCCGGGCAGTACGCGCCTGCCGCACCGACGCCCGGGCAGCACACGCCCGCCGCCACCCCGACGCCCCAGCCGTACCCGCAGCCTGAGGCGGCATCCCAGCAGTACCCGCAGGCGGAGGCGGCACCGCAGCCGTACCCGCAGCCTGAGGCGGCACCCCAGCCGTACCCGCAGGCGGAGGCGGCACCCCAGCAGTACGCACCGGCACCCCAGCAGTACGCCGCCGCGCAGCCGACGACGCCCCAACCCCACGCACCGGTCGCCGCGACCGCCCCCGCCGCGCCGACACCGCCGTCGTACGAAGCCCAGCACGCCTGGATCGACGGCTACGAACCCGGCAACCCCTGGCAGTCGCGCCTCTGCTTCCGGACCGAGTTCGGCACGGTCTCGTACCCCCTGACCCCGAACACGATGCCCGAACTCCTCGAGGGCCTGGTGATAGTGGCCCAGGAACAGCAGGGGATCACCGGCGACCTGACCGCGGACACCGATCCGGCCGACGACGACCACGACGCGTCTCAGACCCCCACGTCGATCCACGACGGCCGCGCCGCCCGCCTCACAGGTTGGGCCGTGGTCCACGACCTGTGGGAACGCGAGGACCCGAAGACCCGCTACATCATGGGCGGCGTGGTCGTGCTCCTGCTGCTTCTCGGGTTCCTCCTCTCCTGACGTCCTGACGCGGCCCGCTGACGGCTCCTCAGCCATCCGGTGGCCCGCGGCCGAGAACCTGCACCACTCCCCCACACACCCGCTCTCCGTCCGCCCACCCTCCGATTCCCCGTCGTTCTCCGCTGATTCCCCGCCGGGGAAAACATGCGGACCACCGGCCGACTCTCCACCTACCGTGTCTCGACAACCTGACTGAGGGAGGCCCGGGACGGTGGAGTCACCCGCCGAGAACAAGCGAACTGCGGCACTCGCCCTGGCGGTACTGGGGCTCCTGATGGTCGGCGCCCTGCTGGTGCTGGTCGTCTTCGACGGGGACGACACCCCGGACGAGGGCTCCGCGAACCCGCCCGCCACCAGCGCTCCCGCGAACGGGGGTTCCGGCGGGGGTTCCACCGACGGCAAGCCCTCGGACGGGACGTCCGAGGGCGCCGGCGCGGTCAAGCCGATCATTTCCCCGGACGAGGCCGCCCAGGCGCACAAGGTGATGACCGACTACATGGCCGGTCTCAGCACGTACGCGCACACCGACGACGCCGCCTCCTGGGCCAAGCCGCTGCTCGCGCTCACCGACGGCGACTCGAACCTCGAGCAGGAGACCACGCTGCCCACCGGCAAGGCGTGGGACACGTGCGTGGCCGCCAAGTGCGCCTCGCGCGGGACCGCGACCGTGCTCCGCGACGCGATGGTCGCCGACGATCTCGTACGCGACGGCGGCAGGACGGTTTCCAGCCTTGTGAAGGTGACGGCGGCCCGGAGCGAGGACGGCCGGAACACCGACACGGAGACCAACTCCTGGCTCGTCACGGTCCGGGACAGCGGTGCCGGCCGCTGGAAGGTGTCCGCGTTCTCCATCTACGGTCTCGGCAACGTGGGCGCGTCCGACCAGGCGGGAGAGTAACCACCGATGGTCGCTCCTGCCGTACTCGCGGCCGCCGCCAAGGCCGCGAAGGTCGCCAAGGCGGCGAAGGCCGCGAAGGACGTCGCCCAGTCGGCGCGCGGAGGCGGCGGACAGGGCGGCGGCGGTGAGAAGAAGAGCAACCTCAAGCTGTGGCTGCTTCTCGGCGCCGGCGGCGCGTTGCCGATCGGCGGCGTCGGCTTCGTCGTGCTCGTCCTGATCAGCGGCCTGATCGGCGGTATCGGCGGCGGTTCGGCGGCAGCTGCCTGCGGTGACTACGGCGACAACACCGAGGCCGGCAACACCAGTGACGCGGCGGCGACTTCGCCGATCATCCCGGCGGGCAAGATGTACCTGCCGAGCTCGACAGCACGTAACGAGATACCCCCGAAGATGATCCTCGCCGCCATGCGCGCAGCCGCCCGCTACGAGGGCATGGACTGGACGATCATCGTCGGGCAGATGTACCAGGAGACCAAGTACGGGCAGGACCCGTCGGCGGCCCCCGGCGGCAAGAACAGCGCCGGCTACATGGGCATCCTCCAGTTCGGCCACCCCGCCTGGAAGGACTACGGGGACGACGGCAACGGCGACGGCAAGGAAGACCTGTACAACATCGACGACGCCGCCTTCGCCGCAGCCAACTTCCTGCACGCCAAGAAGGTCGAGACGAACGCCTGGAAGGCGCTGCAGTCGTACTCGGGTTCCCTCGCCAGCAACACCATCTACATGCGCGTGGTCCTCACGCAGGCAGCCCGCTACCGGGGCAACCTGACCGGCGACAAGGACCTGATCAACGACTGGTACGCCCACCTCAAGAAGACCGTCGAGAAGAACCCGAACTTCCCGACGCTCGGCCAGCAGTCGGACATCCCTGAGCCGGTCGGCAACAACGCCCAGCCGAACCAGGCGCTGAGCATCGCGAGTTCCCCGCCGCGCTCCTGGTCCACGCCTCCGCTGGAGGGTGACGGCGCGACGACCACGACGGCGATGGCCGCACAGGGAGTCTTCGACGAGGCCGTACCGCTCTCGCTCGGCGCAGAGCCGATCTCTCTCGCAGCCGCCCCCCTCGCGCCCCAGGAGCCCTCGAACGGCAAGGACTGGCAGTGGCCGCTGAAGGAGGGCACGTACAAGGTCGGCACCAAGTACCGTAAGCAGGGCAGCATGTGGAGCCTCGGCTACCACACCGGCCTCGACCTCGAGGCCCCCGTCGGTACGGCCATCTACGCCCCGGCGGACGGCAAGATCGTGAAGGCCGGCAGCGGTGGCGCGTACGGCAACGAGACCCACATCCAGCACGCGAACGGCGTCATCACCCAGTACGCCCACCAGTCCCGGTTCGACGTCAAGGTCGGCGACCAGGTCAAGCGCGGCGACCGGATCGGCGCCGTCGGCATGACCGGCAACACCAGCGGACCGCACCTGCACTGGGAGGTCCGCGTCCCCGGCGTCGACAACCCCTTCGTCGGCGGCCAGGACAACGGCCCCGGCATGGTCGACCCCGAGGCCTGGCTGGACGGCAAGATCTCCGCGAGCCCCGACTACGGCGGCGTGCCGGGCGGCGACGGCGGCGCGAAGGACGCCACGTACGCGGAGTGCGCAGAGGGCAGCGGCGGCACCCCGGTCGCCCCCGACGGCGCCGGAGTGACGGGTGTCCTGCCCGACTCGAACGACCCGGTGGTCCGCGCCGCGCTCGGCTGGGCGCAGCGGGGCATCGGCCAGCCGTACGTGTGGGGCGCGCCGCGCCTGCAGGGCGACAGCCCCACGTCGTTCGACTGCTCCAGCTTCACGCAGTGGGCGTACTATCAGGCGAGCCGCGGCAAGATCAACATCGGTGCGGTGACGTACGACCAGGAGAAGAACCTCCGCGCGGGCAAGGTGGACCTCGCGAAGTCGCAGCCCGGCGACCTGATCTTCTTCCGGCCCGGCCCCCGCGGTTCGGAGCACGTCGGGATCATCTGGGACCCGAAGGGCAAGAAGATCCTGCACGCGCCGCGCGCCGGCAAGAACGTCGAGTTCAGCACCTGGGACGTCCAGGGGCAGATCACCGGCGTGTTCCGGGTGCCGATCCCGCCCGGCACCAACCCGGCCGAGGCCGGCGGTCACAAAGATGCATGACGTGAGGAAGGTCTGGAAGAGAGATGGCCGCTGAGCAGAAGAAGAAGCCGCGCGCCGAGGACGACTGGACGTACGAGATAGCCGGTCTCGTCGCCGTCGTACTGGTCGTGCTGTGCGGTGCCTGGGGTGCCGCCCACCTCGGCGCGTCCTTCGACGACGCGCCGACGCCGCCGGGCAACCCCTTCTCGTTCGCGGTGGCCCTCGTGAAGGGCGACTACGCGTGGCCGGGCAGCGCGGCGAGCGCCATCGCCGCCGGTGAGGCGGTCCTGCTCCTCATCCTCGTCCTGTGGGGCTACCGACTGCGTCAGCGTGCGAAGCGGAAGCCGGACGTCGACACGGCCGCCCAGCACCTGGCGAAGGGCGAGCAGCTCGGCAAGCTGACGATGAAGGGCGCGGCGGCCATCGCCGAGCGCCTGGGCGTGACGAGCCGGGTCCCGGGCGTCTTCATCGGCCGCTCGGTGAAGGGCAAGCAGCCGCTCTTCGGTTCCTACGAGGACATGCACGTCGACATCTGGGGTCCGCGTACGGGTAAGACCACGCGGCGCGCCATCCCCGCGATCCTCGACGGCCCCGGCGCGGTCCTCGTGACCTCCAACAAGCGGGACATCGTGGACGCCACGCGCGGTCCGCGCCAGGTCCTCGGCCCGGTCTGGGTGTTCGACCCCCAGCAGGTCGCGACGGAGCCGCCCCAGTGGTGGTGGAACCCGCTGTCGTACGTCACGGACGTCGCCAAGGCCCGCAAGCTGGCGGACCACTTCGCGTCCGGCTCGCGCGACCCGAACGCCTCCACCGACGCGTTCTTCGACCCGGCGGGCCAGGACCTCCTCGCCAACCTGCTCCTCGCGGCGGCCACCGGCAACGCGGCGATCACCCAGGTGTACACCTGGCTGTCCAACCCCAAGGACGACACCCCGGAGCGCATCCTGCGCGGCGCCGGACACACGATGCCGGCCGACGCCCTGAACGGCGTGATCACCGCTCCCGACAAGCAGCGCAGCGGTATCTACGGTGTGGCCCAGCAGATGGCGTCGTGCCTGATCAACCCCGAGATCAACAAGTGGGTCACGCCGAACGGCCCGGCGGACACCCGCCCGCAGTTCAACCCGCACGAGTTCGTCCGCACCCCGGGCACGCTCTACTCCCTCTCCCGCGAGGGCACCGACTCGGCCGGCCCGCTGGTCACGGCCCTGACGGTGGCGACGGTCGAGGCGGCGGAGGAGTACGCGACCACCCAGCGCGGCGGCCGGCTCCCGCTGCCCATGGTCGGCGTCCTGGACGAGGCGGCGAACGTCTGCCGCTGGCGTGCCCTGCCCGACCTGTACTCGCACTACGGCTCGCGCGGCATCATCCTCATGACGATCCTCCAGTCCTGGGCCCAGGGCGTCGAGGTGTGGGGCGACCGCGGCATGGAGAAGCTGTGGTCGGCCGCCAACGTCCGCGTGTACGGAGGCGGTGTCTCCGACACCCGCTTCCTGGGCGACCTGTCGGACCTGGCGGGCGAGTACGAGCTGCGCGAGTACTCCACGACCCGCGAATCGGAGCACGGCCACTGGTCCGGCAACCGCACGGTCAACGAGTCGGTCCGCCGCGAACGCGTCCTGCACGTCTCGGACCTGGGCTCGATGCCCCCGGGCCGCGCCCTGGTCCTGGCCTCGGGCACGAAGCCGGTCCTGGTGGAGACGATCCCCTGGTGGGAGGGCCCGTACGCGCAGTCGGTCTCGGCGTCCCTGGCGAAGTTCGACCCGGGCGCGAAGCGCTGACACACCACGACCCCCGGGCGGCGAGGCGAGATGCCTCGCCGCCCGGTGTCATTCTCGGCCCGTCGGGGTCACTGTGCCTGGGGCGGGGGACCGCCGGCCTTGTCGATGTTGGCGAGGACGGCGAGCGCGTCCTCGACGTTTCCTTCGAGGATGTCCCGGTCGAAGTTTCCCGGCTCACGCTGATAGCGGGCCTTGCCCACCTCGGAGGTGAAGGCACTGAAGGGAACGGAGTCCTCGCCCGGAGGAAGGAACTTGAGGATCTCCTCGAAAGCCGCGACGGTGTAGGCCACCGCGTCCCGCAATTTGTAGTGCTCGGACTTGGGAGAGTTGAGAAGCCTCAGACCTGCGGATTCCGAAATACGGAAGGCGACATCGGCGAATTCCCCGGGATCGATGATCTCGGACGGCCGGGACCCGCCGAAGGCAGGTGGCGGCGGGGGAATCTCCTCGGCCATGCGGAAGGCGAAACGACGGGTCGTCCCGCACTGCCGGCACGCGCCTTCGTACACGGCCACGATGTCGTCGCCGTGCTGCTCCAGCCGGTGCCGGCGGTCGAAGTCGCCGGAACCGCACGTACAGGGGTGCAGGTCCATGTACAGGTGTGCTTCGAACGAGGAGCGTGCAGTCAACATGGCATGATCTTACGGTCTGTTCGATGAATGCGCAGAGAAGAGTACGGGGGAGCATCACGTGAACAGGTCGACTGATCCCCGCATGCAGGCGGACGTGCTCGCACCGGAGGCCGCATCGGCCACCGACGCGGAATTCCTCGCCCAGCAGGCGGCGCTGATGGCAGCGGCCCGCAGCGAATTGAACGCCGTCGCGCAGGCTGTCATGGGGAACCGGTTCGGGGCCATCCGGACGGAATACACCAAGCAGGACAACAGGGAGTTCACCGTCCTCACGGACTCCCGGGGCAACGACGTCAATCTCTGGTTGGACGCCATCCCCATGCCGACGGGGATGATCGCCAATTCCGTGGCGAACACGACGTCGAACGAGTACATCCTTCATGTGTCGGACCGGCTCCCGAGCGAGCACCTGACCCGCGTCCTCGCTCACGAAGTGGGGGAACTTCTCGCCGTACGAGGCCGGTCCGGCCAAGGGATGACTCCGGTGCGGGAAAGCCTCCTGGAGCGCGGGACGGAGGTCGGTGAGCAGCCGGAACTGTCGAGCCAGGACCACGGCCGCATCGGTGAACTGAACTGGCTCGCCGAGCGCGCCAACGACGTCGGCCTGTCCGAGGTGCAGCGGGCGGGGGCACGAGCCGAGCTCTCCGCCATGCTCGACCACTGTGGCCTTCGTCCGGTCGCGCCCACTTCCGAGCTGGAAGCGCATGCGACCGATCTCGAATCGGCCCAAACGCGACGCTACGTGTCGAGGCCCTTCCTCTCGCCCGGCGCGAAGCGCCTGGTCCGTGAACTCGCCCGCCCCATCGAGCAGCTCGACCCCGCCGACGCCACCTCTCTCCAGGCCGCCCGTGAGGCCGCTCTCGTCGCCCAGCGGCAGGTCGAGGCGTTCATCGGGAGGCGAGAAGTGACCATGCCCATGCCTGGCTACGCCCAGAACGGGGTGCCCTACCCGCGGGACTCGCTGAAAGCCGCCGCACCTCAGTGGGCGGAGCACCGCGCACAGGTCAGTGACCACACCGTGGAGAACATCCAGCAGGAGGCGGAGGGCGGGGAACTCCCCCGGCGTCAGGTGGTGATCGGCGGCGGCGCGAGCCTCGCCGGGCGGAACCCGGAGGCCCTGCTCGTGGACGGCGTGGGCCGTTGGCACCTCGACCCCGGTGCCGGCATCGTCCAGTCGGCCGACCAGGACCGGGACCTCCAGCAGTGGATGGGCGTCGACCCGTACCAGGCGGTGTCGAAGCCCGGGGAACGGGTGTCCATCCACGCCGTACGGCTCTGGGAGGACCAACTGGCCACCCAGGGGCCGGTGGTGAACGGACAGGCGCAGCTGAGGCTCGGGCAGGACGGGCTGGAGGCGGAGGTCCAGCCGTTCGACAGGGACGGCAACCCGAGCGGTGCGGCGCTGCGCGTGGCGTGCGACGGTACACCCAGCGTCGCGACCGGCCTGCCGCCGGAGGTGGTCCCCGGCATGCCGCGCGGCGCGAACGGCGTGGAGAGCCGCAGTGAGGCCGTGCGGCTGATCAGCGAGCGGCTGCACGAGCTGGAGGATGCGGGCGTCACCGGGGCCGAGGAGTTGCGCACGCGGCTCACCGAGGCCGACCGGGGAGGGCAGGACGCCGCGGGGCTGCTGAAGACTCTGCAGTCCTCCCCGTTGAAGGACGCCCTGACGGCGGGTCTCGGGGAAGGGCCCGCCGCGCGCATGGAGAACTGTTTCACCATCCTCGACGCGACCCAGAAGTGGGAGTCGGCCCGGGAGGCGGCGCCCGGCCGGGCGCTCATGGGCGACGAGGTCGCGGAGAGCCGCTTCAGTCCGGGGGACGCCAACCACTGGATCGTCGCGGGTTCGGGAGGGACCGGCGTCGCCAACGCGGAGATCATCCTCTTGAAGGACCCCGATGCGAAGGTGACGATCATCGGCGCGGCACCGCCGCCCGCGCTGAAGCACCAGGTGCAGTACCGGGAGATGCTCGAGACATACCGGAAGAGCGGGCGCCTCACCTTCATCGACGCGCGCGTCGGTGCGATCGAGACGTTCGAGGACGAGAACGGACGGACGTCGTTCCGCGTCCCCTACACGAAGGGCGACCCGCCTGAGCGGATGGAACTGAGAGGCGACGGCTACGTCGCCAGCCTCGGGCGGACCAACCCGCTCCCGTCCGCCGTCCAGACTCTGGCGAACGAGGTGCGGGACCAGGGCGGCCAGATCAGCGGCGACCTGCGCTTCGACCGGGACGACCAGTACATCGGCTACGGTCTCACCTTCCGTACGCAGGACGGCCAGGAGCACCGCGTCGACGTGGACGGAGCCGCGTCGTGGCAGCTCCCGCGCGAGATCTTCCCGCCGGAGGAGGGCCTCCAGGGGCGGCTGAACGAGATGGGCGCCCGCGCGCTGCCCGCCGAGACCGGCAACGCCGCCCCGGGCTTCTCCCCCATCGCCCGGCAGAGCGCGCTCAAGGCGCGTGCCGTGGCGGCCGAGCAGGCCGGTGACGTGAACGCCGTGCAGCGAAGGGCGGACATCCCGGACCGATGGAAGCGTCCGGAGGCGGCAGCGGAGGCGGGGTCCACGACCGGGCCGACGCCCTCGCCGGCGCCCGGCACCGCGCCCACCCTCGCGCCCACGGCACCCCAGCGGGAGCCCGCGGCCGAGGTCCCGAAGCAGCCGGCACCTGCGGCTCCCGAGCCGGCCCCCGGCCGCGGGGCCCCGGACGCGCACCTGTGGCAGATGGGTGTGCCCCAGGCCCGCAGGAGCAGCAGCGCCGCCCCCACCCAGCCCCCGCAGCTTCCCCCGGACCAGCAACGCCCGGGCCCCACCCGCGACCCCGGCCTGGGCGACTGAGCCCGGCACCGCCCACCGCGGAACGACAAAGGCCGTCCGCCCCACGCCATTGCGTGGGCCGGACAGCCTTTGTCGTGGATCACCTCAATCCCGCCACCCATCCACCAGATTGGGATCACATCGCGGTGAAGGCCATGATCAGGACGTCGCGGTATCCCGGCTTCCCGTCATCCTCGGGGCGCCGGTCGAGGAGTCCCGCACCTGGTCCCTCCTGCATGCCTCCGACGCCCCCACCTGGATCGACCGTACCGACCTGCACCAGGAGAGGTGACAGATGCCGTCCCAGCACCCCGAGCACATCGGCTACGGCCATGTCGTCGCACGCTACGTGACGAGGACGTACGGGGGCCTTCCGCGCTACCTCGTACTGAACGGCGGGCGGTTCCTGGGCCCCCGGTGGTGGCACCGCAGACGCTTTACCGGGCACTTGATCGCTGATGCCTCAGCGATCACCGACGCGGAGCTGAAGGCCCTCCTCGGGTACGAATGGCGTGCACGGCTCACCGCCGCCTGGCTGATCGGCGTCGACCGCCGAGAACGGTTCCGCGCACACATCGGCGACCTGCTCCTGGCCAGCGAGGTCTGCTACTCCGGCAACGCCTACTGCTTCGCGCTGGCCCGCTTCGGCACACACGCGGACGCCGAGATCCTCACCGCCTACCTCGACCGCTACCTCCCCCGCACCGACCTCGACTACAACCAGGCCGCCGCCCTCGGAGCCCTCCTCCGCCTCGATGCCCACCTCGGCAGCCACCACGCCGACCGCTTCACCGAGCCCGACGGTCCCTGGGACCACTGGGTCAAAGGCGTGGACCACCTCGGCCACCCCAGCCACACCCCCGACGAGGTTCGCCACTGGACGGACCTCCACTGCGACTTCGCCAACAGCTGGACCCGGCCGTAGCCGCAGCGGCCGAGCATGTGGGGGGGCGACCGTCTGCACGGTGACGTCGGAAGGGGTCGGACCCCAAGGAGCCCGACCCCTTCCGACGTGCACGTTCGACTACACGTTGAAGCGGAACGGTCAGCGCAGCGCTCCCACCTGCGAGAACGCGGTTGCCGGCGCTCTCATCCAGCACCGATCCAGCACGGTAAGACTTCGTCCAGCACGCGCCGGGCGCCACCAAGGAGTCCAGCCGTTGTGTACACATAGGACACTCGGTACCCTTGGGCGCATGACGCAGCCGCTGCCCATAGAGTCCATCCGCGATGTGCGCGCCCACCTCGCCGAGGTCGTGGAGCGCGCCGATCGCGACGACGTACCCACAGTGATCACGCGCCGAGGCAAGGAAGTCGCCGCCGTCGTCTCCATCGAGGTGCTGCGCAAGTACCAGGAATGGGAAGAGCGCGAGATCAATCGGATCATCGACGAGCGCATGGCCAATCCGGCTCCCGGCATCCCGATCGAGGACATCATGAGGGAGACGCTGGCGCGCGGTGAGTGAGTACCGAACCGTCTTCCGCCCCGAGGCGCAGGCCGAGCTTCGGAAGATCCCCCGCGACACGGCGCTGCGCATCCTGGCCAAGCTGACCGAGTTGGAGACCGACCCTCTCGGCTTCAACACCACCGCCCTCGTGTCCCAGCCCGAACGACGCCGCCTGCGCGTCGGCGACTACCGCGTCGTCTACACACTCGACAACGGAGAACTTGTGATCTGGGTCGTTCACGTGGGACACCGGTCCACCGTTTACGACACCCGATTGACGCTGACCACACGTCAGAATATCCAGCACCCATCCAGCACGGTGACGCCGAAGGGGTCGGGCTCGACAGAGCCCGACCCCTTCTGACGTGCATGTTTGACTCAACGCCTAACGCACAGTACGCACATGACTAGACGTTGAAGCGGAACTCCACCACGTCGCCGTCCTGCATCACGTACTCCTTGCCCTCCATGCGGGCCTTGCCGGCCGAGCGGGCGTCGGCGACCGAGCCGGTCTCCACCAGGTCGGCGAAGGAGATGACCTCCGCCTTGATGAAGCCCTTCTGGAAGTCCGTGTGGATCACGCCGGCCGCCTCGGGGGCCGTCGCGCCCTTCTTGATCGTCCAGGCGCGGGATTCCTTCGGGCCGGCCGTCAGGTAGGTCTGGAGGCCCAGGGTGTCGAAGCCGACGCGGGCCAGGATCGCCAGGCCCGGCTCCTCGGCGCCGACGGACTGGAGGAGCTCCATGGCGTCCTCCTCGTCCAGCTCGGCGAGGTCCTGCTCCAGCTTGGCGTTGAGGAAGATCGCCTCGGCCGGGGCGACCAGCGCGCGCTGCTCCGCCTTGAAGGCGTCGTCCGTCAGCTCGTCCTCGTCCACGTTGAAGACGTAGAGGAAGGGCTTGGTCGTCAGGAGGTGCAGGTCGTGCAGGAGCTCCGCCTTCTCCGAGCCCTGGAGGATGCCCTGCGAGAAGAGCGTGTCGCCGCGCTCCAGGATCTCCTTCGCCGCCTCGACCGCCGCGACCTTGGGGGCCACGTCCTTCTTGATCCGGGCCTCCTTCGCCAGACGCGGCAGGACCTTCTCGATCGTCTGCAGGTCCGCGAGGATCAGCTCGGTGTTGATCGTCTCGATGTCGTCCTTCGGCGAGACCTTGCCGTCGACGTGCACGACGTTCTCGTCCTTGAAGGCACGGATGACCTGGCAGATCGCATCCGACTCACGGATGTTCGCCAGGAACTTGTTGCCCAGGCCCTCACCCTCGCTCGCACCGCGGACGATGCCCGCGATGTCCACGAAGTCGACCGTCGCCGGGAGGATCCGCTGCGAGGCGAAGATCTCCGCCAGCTTCGTCAGACGGGCGTCGGGGACACCGACGACGCCGACGTTCGGCTCGATCGTGGCGAACGGGTAGTTGGCCGCCAGGACGTCGTTCTTGGTCAGGGCGTTGAACAGGGTCGACTTGCCGACATTCGGCAGACCGACGATTCCGATCGTGAGCGACACGGTGGCGACTTCCTGGAGTACGGATGGGGGTGCGAAGGGGGTGCGGTGGTTGGGCCGATCCCCCAGTTTACGGGCGGTCCGAACCGGCCTGCGACGCCGACCTTCGGCCGTTCTCTACGGCAACGTCACCCAAAGGGCGTGTCCTGTGCCGCTCCCCCGGGCCTTCCCGACCTACGTTGGTGTAGTGGAGCAGCAAAGGACAAGTCAGCCGCAAGGCCGCCGACGGCCGCAAACCCCTCTCACGCCGCCCGGCGCGCTCGTGGAGGGCGCCGCCGTCTATCGCGTCGCCGCCCGCCCTGGGCGCCCGGGCCGGGGCCGCGTCGAGCGGGCCACCGCCCCCGCCCCCGTACGACGGCCCGCACCGCCCGTGGCACCCGTCGTCCTCGCCCTGCGCCGGCTGCCCAACCCGCGGCTGACCGGCCTCGGCGCAGGGCTCTTCGCCTCCGCCACCATGCTGGTGCTCGGCTTCCTCGACTGGCTGATCCTCGACGGCTCCCCGCTCGCCTACGGCCTGCTGTTCCTGCCGGTCAGCGCCCTGACCGCGCTCTGGGTCCGTACCGCCGACCTGGTCACCGCGCCGATCAGCGTGCCCATCGCCTTCGCCGTCGGGGTCGTGCCCATCTCGGGCGGCACCGGCGGCTTCGGCGGCCAGGCGATGGCCGTCGTCACGGCGCTCGCCGTGCAGGCCGGGTGGCTGTACGGCGGCACGCTCGTCGCCGGACTGATCACCAGCGTCCGGAAGGTACGCGACATGGGGCGCCGCCAGCGCGCCACCCCGAGGCCGGCCGCCCCGCAGAGGCGGCCCGCTCCCTGACCACCGGGCCGCAGCGGCCCGGGCGGAGCGGGACTGCGCGGCGCGGCGCTCCGTCGGCCGCCACCGCCGGTCGCCGAACGCGCGCCGCCGCCGCTGGCCGCCACCGCGGACAGCAACCGCTCGACCAGCCAACGCCGGACGGCCACCGGGACAGCAACCGCCCCGCCGCCACCGCCGGTCGCCATCGCGCGCCGCCACCGCCGGCCTCCACCCGCGACCCGGTACGCGCTCCTACCCCCGCGCCGCCATCGCCGCGCCCACGATCCCCGCGTTGTTCTGCAGCTCCGCCGGCACGATCTCCGCCCTGATGTCCTCGATCAGCGGCAGGAACTTGTCCGCCTTCCGGCTCACTCCGCCGCCGATGATGAACAGCTCCGGCGAGAAGAGCATCTCCACATGCGCCAGGTACTTCTGCACGCGCCGCGCCCAGTGCTCCCAGCTGAGGTCCTCGTCCTCCTTGGCCTTCGTCGACGCCCGCTTCTCCGCGTCGTGGCCCTTGAGCTCCAGATGACCCAGCTCCGTGTTCGGCACGAGCCGGCCGTCGACGAAGAGCGCCGAGCCGATGCCCGTACCGAGCGTCAGCAGGATCACCGTGCCCGTACGGCCCCGGCCCGCGCCGAAGGTCATCTCGGCGACCCCGGCCGCGTCCGCGTCGTTCAGGACCGTCACCTGCTGCCCGCCGAGCCGGTCGCTCAGCAGTGTGCCCGCGTCGACGCCGACCCAGCGCTTGTCGACGTTGGCGGCCGTGCGGATCGTCGAGCCGGTGACCACGCCCGGGAAGGTGACCCCCACCGGGCCCGTCCAGCCGAAGTTCTCCACGACCTCGACGACGCATCCCGCCACACCGTCGGGTGTGGCGGGATGCGGGGTCAGTACCTTGTGGCGGGGCTCGGCCAGCTCTCCGCGCTCCAGGTCGACGGGAGCGCCCTTGATGCCCGAGCCGCCGATGTCCACTCCGAAGACGTTCATGAACCCCACCGTAAGGGCTGCGGCCGGGAGTTACTCCTTCGACGCCCTTCCCCGGAGGGGTGTCGCTACTCCTTGACGAGCTTCGCCGCCTCGGCCCGCAGGTCCTTGTTGCGGAGCTCCTTCGGCAGCGAGAAGGTCAGCGACTCGTCGGCCGTCTTGACGATCTCCACGTCCGCGTAGCCGCGCTCGGAGAGCCACTCCAGGACCTCCTGGACCAGGACGTCCGGGACCGAGGCGCCGGACGACAGGCCGACCGAGGTGACGCCTTCCAGCCAGGCCTCGTCGATCTCGCTCGCGAAGTCGACCAGGTACGCGGCCGGCACGCCGGCCTGCTTGGCGACCTCGACCATACGGATCGAGTTCGAGGAGTTCTTCGAGCCGACGACGATCACCAGCTCCGCCTGGCCCGCGAGCTCCTTGATGGCCAGCTGGCGGTTCTGCGTGGCGTAGCAGATGTCGTCGGACGGCGGGGAGATCAGGTTCGGGAACTTCTCCTTCAGCGCGTCGACCGTCTCCATCGTCTCGTCCACCGAGAGCGTGGTCTGCGAGAGCCAGACGACCCGGTCCGGGTCGCGGACCTCGACCTTGGCCACGTCCGCCGGGCCGTCGACGAGCTGGATGTGGTCGGGGGCCTCGCCGGAGGTGCCGATGACCTCCTCGTGGCCCTCGTGGCCGATCAGGAGGATGTCGAAGTCCTCCTTGGCGAACCGCACGGCCTCCTTGTGCACCTTCGTGACCAGCGGGCAGGTGGCGTCGATGGTCTTCAGGCGGCCCTCGCGGGCCTCCTCGTGCACGGTCGGGGCGACGCCGTGGGCGGAGAACATCACGATGTTGCCGGCCGGCACCTCGGTCGCCTGGTCGACGAAGATCGCGCCCTTCCGCTCCAGGGTCTGTACGACGTACTTGTTGTGCACGATCTCGTGGCGCACGTAGATCGGCGCGCCGTACTGCTCCAGCGCCTTCTCCACGGCGATCACGGCACGGTCCACACCCGCGCAGTAGCCGCGGGGAGCGGCGAGCAGGACACGCTTCGGGCGGTTCGTCGTGGTCGCGTTCTCGGGCGTCGACGCGGGCGTAGCAGTCATGCGTCCCATCGTAAGGCCGCGTGGTACGGCGGCCGGCTGCGGCCATGTCGGTGCGGCGGGTGATCGAGAACGTGGCCGAGACTGGGGCGCATGGCCGAGGAAGCTCAGGTGGCAGCGCACACCGGACTGCGGCGGAGCCTGGGGTTCCGCGACCTTGTCGTCTACGGACTGCTCTTCATCGCCCCCATGGCGCCCGTCGGCGTGTTCGGCACGCTGGACGCGAAGTCCGGTGGCGCGGTGGCGCTGGTGTACATCGTCGCCACGGTCGCCATGGCGTTCACCGCTTTCAGCTACGCGCAGATGGTGCGGGTCGCCCCGCTCGCGGGCTCCGTCTTCACGTACGCCCGCAAGGGCCTGGGTGAGGGGCCGGGGTTCATCGCCGGATGGATGGCGATGCTCGACTACCTGCTGATCCCGGCGGTGGCGTACCTCTTCGCCGGCATCGCGATGGAGGCGCTGGTCCCGGAGGTGGACCGGTGGGTGTGGACGGCGATCGCGGTGGTCGTGACGACGCTGCTGAACCTGTGGGGGGTGCGGGCGGCGGCACGGGCCGGCTTCGCGGTGCTGGTGATGGAGATCGTGGTCCTGCTGGTCTTCGTGGTGTCGGCGGTGGTCGTACTCGTACGGGACGGGGCGCGGCGCGACTGGTGGTCCCCGCTGGCCGGGGACGCGACGTTCTCGCCGGCGGCGGTGGTGGGCGCGGTGTCGGTGGCCGTCCTCTCGTACCTGGGTTTCGACGCGATCGCCTCGTTCGCCGAAGAGGTCACCGGGGGCTCGGAGAAGGTGGCGCGGGCGGTGCTGTTCTGTCTTGTTCTGGCGGGTGTGCTGTTCGTGGGCCAGACGTATCTGGTGGCGCTCCTGGAACCGGTCTCGTCGGCGGAGCTCGCGTCGGATCCGGCGAAGCAGGGGTCGGCCTTCTACGACGCGGTGGACGTGTCCGTGGGGACGTGGCTGCACGACCTGGTCGCGGCGTCGAAGGCGATCGGCGCCGCGTTCGCGGCGCTGGCGGGGCAGGCTGCGGCGGGGCGGCTGCTCTTCGCCATGGGCCGTGAGCGGCGGCTGCCGCGGCTGCTCGCCCGTACGGACGGGGGCGTGCCGCGGGTGGCGCTGCTGGTGGCGGCGGCGGTGACGATGGCGGCGGCGGTCTGGGCGGCCGACCGGGACGACGGTCTCGACCACCTGGTGTCGGTGGTCGACATCGGGGCGCTGACGGCCTTCGTCCTGCTGCACGCGAGCGTGGTGGGGTGGTTCGCGGTACGGCGGATGGAGGGGCCGCCGCACTGGCTGCGGCATGTGGCGATGCCGGTGGTGGGGGCGGCGATCCTGATCGCGGTGATCGTCGAGGCGTCGGCGACGGCCCAGGTGGTCGGAGCGATCTGGCTGTGCGTGGGCCTTGCGGTCCTGGCGGTCCAGGGCGCGACCCGGAACGCCTGATCCGCCAGCCGGGCCGCAGGGCCGAGGCCGCCGGAGGGCCGGAGAGCCGAGGCCGCCGACGCTCAGGGCCGGAGGGCCGGAGAGCCGGAGAGCCGAAGGGCCGCAGGGCCGGAGAGCCGGAGAGCCGCAGGGCCGAGGCCGCCGAAGGGCCGGAGAGCCGAAGGGCCGGAGAGCCGAGACCGCAGAAGGGCCGAGACCGCCGACGGGCCCGCCGCGGGCCGGAGGGCCGAGACCGCCGCCGCGCCCGCCCGGCCCGCCGCCGCGCCCCTGCACCCCTGCGCCCCGCGCCCGTGCGGCCCACGTGGCCCTTCGCCCCGGCGGCCCCGCGGCCCGCGGCCCTGCGCCCGCGCCCCTGCCCCCGCGCCCCACGTGGCCCTGCACCCCTGCGCCCCACGTGGCCCTGCGCCCCACGGCCCTACGCCCCCGCGCCCCCGCGCTGCGTCGTCACTCGGCTCCGGGATGTCCGTGGGCGCCACTACGCTCGGCGCATGGGTCTCAACACGTCCGCCGAAGCGCCGCTGCCCGTCGGAGAGGTCTCCCGGCTGATCGGGGGGTGGATCGACCGGCTCGGGGCCGTATGGGTCGAGGGGCAGATCACGCAGTTGTCGCGGAGGCCCGGTGCCGGGGTCGTGTTCCTGACGCTGCGCGATCCGTCGTACGACATCTCCATCGGCGTGACCTGCTACCGCCAGGTCTTCGACGCCGTCGCCGACATCGTCTCCGAGGGCGCCCGTGTCGTCGTGCACGCCAAGCCCGAGTGGTACGCGCCGCGCGGGCAGCTGTCGCTGCGGGCGGTGGAGATCAAGCCCGTCGGGATCGGGGAGCTCCTCGCCCGCCTGGAGCAGCTCAAGCGGAGCCTGGGCGCCGAGGGCCTCTTCGCGCTCGACCGCAAGAAGCCGCTGCCCTTCCTCCCCCAGCTCGTCGGCCTGGTCGTCGGCCGTGCCTCCGCCGCCGAGCGGGACGTCCTGGAGAACGCGCGCCGCCGCTGGCCCGCCGTCCGGTTCGAGGTGCGGAACGTGGCGGTGCAGGGCGTGAAGGCCGTGCCCCAGGTCGTCCAGGCCGTGAAGGAGCTGGACGCGCACGCGGGCGTGGACGTGATCATCGTGGCCCGGGGCGGCGGCAGCGTCGAGGACCTGCTGCCCTTCTCGGACGAGCAGCTGATCCGTACCGTCGCCGACTGCCGCACCCCCGTGGTCTCGGCGATCGGCCACGAACCGGACTCGCCCCTCCTCGACCTCGTCGCCGACCTGCGCGCCTCGACGCCGACCGACGCCGCCAAGAAGGTCGTACCGGACGTCGGCGAGGAGCTCGACCGGGTGCAGGGCCTGCGGGACCGGGCCCTGCGGACCGTGCGGGGGCTCCTCGACCGGGAGGAGCGCGGCCTCGCGCACGCGCTCGCGCGGCCGGTCATGGAACATCCGCAGCGGATGGTGGAGCAGCGCGAGGACGAGCTCGACGCGCTGCTCGCCCGCAGCCGCCGGACGCTCGGGCACCTGCTCGACCGGGCCGACTCCGAGCTCTCGCACACCCGGGCCCGCGTCCGCGCGCTGTCGCCCGCCGCGACGATGGAGCGCGGGTACGCCGTGCTGCAGAAGGCGGACGGGACGGTCGTGCGGTCTCCGGAGGAGGTCGCGGTGGACGAGGAGCTGCGGGCGCGGGTCGTGGCGGGCGAGTTCACGGTGCGGCGTGCTGTCGGACCCGACGCATAGGGTGGTCGTCATGGCAGCCACCACGGAAGAGGCGCTCGGATACGAGCAGGCACGCGACGAGTTGATCGAGGTCGTCCGCCGTCTGGAGACGGGCGGAACGACGCTGGAGGAGTCGCTCGCGCTCTGGGAGCGTGGCGAGGAATTGGCGAAGGTGTGCCGGCGTTGGCTCGAAGGCGCACGTGCCCGCCTCGACGCCGCGATGTCCGCACCGGACGACGGCGACGAGACCGAGGCCGCGGACCGCTCCGAGTAGGGGCCCGCCGCGGCCCCACGATGTGAACCGGATCACTATCCGGTTATTTGGTTGAAAGTTAACCAATCTCCGTCGTACGGTGAGGGCATCGCTCGAACCCCTTTGCCCGGAAGGTACCCAGCATGTCCCTCGCCCTTGACCCCGCCGCCCAGGACCTCCTTTTCCGTGAGGCCCGCACCGCCAACACCTTCACCGACGAGCCGGTGACCGACGAGCAGGTCCAGGCGATCTACGACCTGGTCAAGTACGGCCCGACCGCCTTCAACCAGACCCCGCTGCGCATCACGCTGGTCCGCTCCCCCGAGGCCCGCGAGCGCCTGGTGAAGCACATGGCCGAGGGCAACCAGGCGAAGACCCGCACCGCCCCGCTGGTCGCGATCCTCTCCGCCGACAACGAGTTCCACCACGAGCTGCCGAACCTGCTGCCGCACTTCCCGCAGGCCAAGGACATGTTCTTCGCCGAGCGCCCGGCCCGCGAGGGCTCGGCCCTGCTGAACGCCGCCCTGCAGGCCGCGTACTTCATCGTCGGCGTCCGCGCCGCCGGCCTGGCCGCCGGCCCGATGACCGGTCTCGACCTCGCGGGCCTCCAGAAGGACTTCCTGGACGACGACCACACCCCGTTGATGGTCGTCAACATCGGCAAGCCGGGCGAGGACGCCTGGTTCCCGCGCTCCCCGCGCCTCTCCTTCGACGAGGTCGTCACCACCGTCTGATCACCACCGTCTGATCACCCTTGTCCGATCACCTCGGACAAGGAGAAAGCCCCCGGACTCCACGAGTCCGGGGGCTTTCCGCCAGGCACGCCTGTCGCGCCTACGCCTTCTTCGACTGCAGCGCGCCCGCCATCTCGGCCAGCCGCTCGAACGAGGCCGTACCGGTGACGACCGTCGTCGCGCCGCCGTCCGTACGGACCAGCGCGTCGTACTTCGGGCCCTCCCAGCGCTGCCAGACCTGACCGGCGACCGTCTGGGTCCTGCCGGAGTCCTTGGCCCTCTGGGTGACGTCGGGAACGTACTTGTCAGGCTCCTCCGTCGACTGGTGGATCGCCACGTACTGCGTGTCCGGGTCGAGGAAGCCGAGCTGCCAGGCGTCGTGCTGCTCGCGCTTGTACGAGACCACGGTCGCCTTCCACCCCTCCCCGAGGCCCTCGGGGGCCAGCACCGCGTACGGCGCCGCCCGCTGCGCCGTCACCAGCTCGACCCGGTAGTCCTTCGCCTTGACCGGGTTCGCGTCCTCGTCGTGCGGGATGAAGAGATACATCACGCCCGCGGCGGCCATGATCACCGCCAGGGACTGGAACATCCCGCGTACCGTCTGCCTGCCTCGCATACCTGCCACGCCCACCATGGTCGCATCATGGTGTTGTGCTCATACGTGGGCCCCTCTGCTCAATTTGTCGACGTACCGATAGAGTCGCAGCACCCTCTTTTTTCCGGCCGTCGCCGTACAGAAAGGTGCGCTCCGATGACCGAGCACTCCCTGCCGTCCGAGCTGGAGGTCTCTCCCGAGGCCCCCGACCGCAACCTCGCCCTGGAGCTGGTCCGCGTCACGGAGGCCGCCGCCATGGCCGCCGGCCGCTGGGTCGGCCGCGGCGACAAGATCGGTGCGGACGGCGCCGCGGTGAACGCGATGCGGACGCTGATCTCCACCGTCTCGATGAACGGCGTCGTCGTCATCGGCGAGGGCGAGAAGGACGAAGCCCCCATGCTGTTCAACGGCGAGCGGGTCGGCGACGGCACCGGCGCCGAGGTGGACATCGCCGTGGACCCGATCGACGGCACCACGCTCAATGCCAAGGGCATGCCGAACGCGATCGCCGTCCTGGCCGCCGCCGACCGCGGCACCATGTTCGACCCGTCCGCGGTCTTCTACATGGACAAGCTGGTCACGGGCCCCGAGGCCGCCGACTTCGTCGACATCAACGCACCCGTCTCGGTCAACATCCGCCGCGTCGCCAAGGCCAAGAACATGGCCCCGGAGGACGTCACCGTCGTCATCCTGGACCGCCCCCGCCACGAGGGCATCGTCAAGGAGATCCGCGAGACCGGCGCCCGGATCAAGTTCATCACCGACGGCGACGTCGCCGGCTCGATCATGGCCGTCCGCGAGGGCACCGGCGTGGACCTGCTCCTCGGCATCGGCGGCACGCCCGAGGGCATCATCTCCGCCTGCGCCATAAAGTGCCTGGGCGGTGTCATCCAGGGCAAGCTGTGGCCCAAGGACGAGGCCGAGCGCCAGAAGGCGATCGACGCGGGCCACGACCTGGACCGCGTGCTCTCCACCAACGACCTGGTCAGCGGCGAGAACGTGTTCTTCGTCGCCACCGGCATCACCGACGGCGAGCTGCTGCGCGGCGTCCGCTACCGCTCGGAGACCGCGACCACGTCGTCGCTGGTGATGCGCTCGAAGTCCGGCACGATCCGCCAGATCGACTCCACGCACCGGCTCTCGAAGCTCCGCGCGTACAGCAAGATCGACTTCGACCGGGCCAAGTGACCGCCCGGGGCCGAGTGCCCCGGACCGCGTGACCCGCGCGACCCGGACCGCGTGACCCGCGCGACCCGGGCCACGTGACGGGCCACGCGCGGCAGGTGCGGCAGTACGGCAAGGGGCGCCCCCATGTGCGGTGGGGGCGCCCCTTGCCGTACGTACGGCCGACGTCGACGAGCGCTCGGGCCGTCAGCCGGCCGCGGCGATCGGGTCGGCCGACGCCGCCTTCTTGAGCTCCACCTCGCGCCGCCTGCGCCGGGCGAGCACGACGCGGCGCTCGGCCGCGGTGAGCCCGCCCCACACTCCGTACGGCTCGGGCTGGAGCAGCGCGTGCTCCCGGCACTCGACCATGACGGGGCAGCGGGCACAGACCCGCTTGGCGGCCTCCTCGCGGGAGAGCCGCGAGGCGGTCGGCTCCTTGGACGGGGCGAAGAACAGTCCGGCTTCGTCCCGGCGGCACACCGCCTCCGTGTGCCAGGGACCGGCCTCGTCCTCCCGAGCGGGGGCACGCTGGGGCGGGGCGGCGGCGACCTGGAGGGGCTGATGCGGCAGTTGCAGCACGGTCTACTCCTGACGACGGCTTCGCGAGCGAGAGACGATGCAGCAGCCCTACCCGCTGTACGCGCGCCTATGCACTGCGTGCCGCCGAGTTCCGGAGTGCGGAATCCCATGGGCGGAATCCGGTCACTCCGTCACCCCTGGTCAGGCGGGGGAATCCACCCGGCACACCAGGAGAGGTGGAACAGGCCCGGCGATCAGTGGCCGAGGTGCTTGCGCAGCTTGTCCTGGACGTGGTTCTGGAGGTCCGTGATCCACTTGCCGCGCTTGGGCTTGGCCTCGACGTTGCCGAAGAGCGAGTAGCCGTTGATCACGACCACGGGAGCCTGCGGGTCGGCGGCCTCCAGGGTCACGACCTCGAAGTTGCCGAAGATCCCGGTGCCGTTGCCGCGGAGGCTGATGTTCTCCGGGACCCGCACCTCGACGTTGCCGAAAATCGAGGTGGCGTTGACGGTGGTCAGCCGCTGGGCGAAGAGCGCCTCGGTCAGGTCGATCTCGATGTTGCCGAAGAGCGCGAAGGCGTTCGTCCTGCGGCCCACCCGCCACCGCCCCTTGCGGGTGGTGCTGGAGAAGACGGCGATCAGGTTGTCGGCGGGGCCCGTCGTGTCGTCGGGGCCGTACTCGTACGCCGGGTCGGGCTCCCTACGGGCGTGGTTCCCCGCGGGGAGGTCGCGGACGATCGGCTCCAGCTCGCCCACGGTCTTGGCGCGGTAGACGGCGTCGATCCGCTCGGAGTGCTCCTCGGCGTCGAGCCGTCCCTCGGCCAGCGCGTCCCTGAGGATGTCCGCGATCCGGTCCCGGTCGGCGTCCGAGGCGCGCAGGGAGTCCCCCGGAGCGGCGGCGGGAACGGCCGGGGCGGGGGCGGGCTCGGCGGGGGCGACCGGCTTCTGAGGCTGCTTTTCGAGGTCCACGACCCCAGCCTAGCGAAACGCGATAGATCGCGACTAGTGGGCACGACCGGACGCCTGGAACAGGACACCCCGACCATGTCACCCACAGCACTGGACACCTGTCCAGCTATTCTGGACACATGTCCATCATCGCGAACGTCGCCGTCGGCCTTGTCGCCGCCCTGCACGCCTACATCCTCGTCCTAGAGATGTTCCTCTGGGAGCGCCGCCCGGGCCGCGAGCTCTCCGGTTTCGACGCCCCCATGGCCCGCGCGACCGCGCCCCTCGCCGCCAACCAGGGTCTGTACAACGGCTTCCTCGCGGCCGGCCTGGTCTGGGGCCTGATCGCCGCCGACCCCACCGGACACCAGGTCCAGGTCTTCTTCCTCTCCTGCGTGGTGATCGCCGGGGTGTACGGCGGCCTCACCGCGAACCGCCGCATCCTCCTCGCCCAGGCGCTGCCCGGGGCCCTCGCCCTCGCCGCCGTACTGTGGGCGGGATGACCGCCTCAGCCGCCTCCCCCGCCGACCCCGGCGCCACCGGTCCCGGTACCGCCGACCCGCGTGCCGCCCGCACCCGCGCCAGGCTCCGCGCCGCACTCTGGGAGGAGTGTGCCGAACGCCCCCTCGACGAGGTCGGCGTCGCCGCGCTCGTCCGCCGGGCGGGCGTCGGCCGGGCCACGTTCTACCTGCACTACCCCGACCTCCAGGCCCTCGCCGTCGACGCCTGCGCCGATGTCGTACGGGACGCGGTCGAGGCGCTCCACGCCTGGCGCGGCACGCCCGACCCGGCCGCCCCGCCGCCCGCCCTCGCCGCCTTCTTCGCCGACGTCGCGCCCCGGGCCCCGCTCTACCGCGGCCTGCTGCGACCGGGCGGCGGCGGGCCGCTCGGCGAGCTGCTCCACCGTGAGCTGCGCGCCTACAGCCGGCGCGAGCGGGAACTGGCCGGGGCCCCCGAGCCCGGCCTCGTCGCCTCCGCGGTCGCGGCCGCCTTCGGCGGGCTGCTCGCGGACTGGGTGCACGGCCTGATCGACGCCTCCCCCGAACAGATCGCCGGCCGCACCTGGCGGCTGTTGATCTCCCTCCACCGCACCCCGCTGCCCTGACCTCGCACCTCCGGCACGGCCCTGGCGGCTTGAAGCCACGGCGGAAAGCCGCCGCGCCGCGCCCGATCGACGGGTGCCTCCTTCTGCCAGGGTGTGGGCACCGCGTGTGAGCGCGGCTCATGGGGTGGGGTGATCGGAGCGTGGAGGAAGGGCCCGACGCGGCCGGGCAGGCCGCGTTCCAGTCGCTCGTGCTGCGCAGACTCGACGAGATCCGCGACGCCCAGCTCGCCGCCCGGTCCGCACCGGCCCCGCCCGTCGAGGGCGCGAAGGGCACGGAGGGCGCGGAGGGCGCGAAGGGCACGGAGGGCGTGGAGGTGGCCGAGGGAGCCGCCACCATCGCCGCCCGCTACACCGCGATCCAGCGCTCGGCCCACCGGGAGATCCTCGCCCTCGCCGCAGGCCCCGTGGTGGCCGTACCCGCCGGCGCCAACAACGGCCAGCGGGAGGCGATGCGGGCCGGGGTGCGCTACCGGGTCGTGTACGAGCGGGACGCCCTGGACCTCGACCGCACCGACACCCCGCTCCTGCTGCACGAGTGGTCCGCCCTCGGCGAGGAGATGCGGGTCGCCTTCGACGTCCCGATGAAGCTCGTCATGGCCGACCGCGCCAGGGCTCTCGTCGTCCCGGCCCCGTCCGACGGCGTCCCGCCGCGGGCCCTCGTGCTCGACTCACCAGCCCTGCTGACGGCCCTCGGCTGGATCTTCGACCGGGTCTGGGAGTCCGCACTCCCGGTCCCCGCCGCCCTCGCCTCCGCCGTCGACGGCCCTCTGACGACCGACGACAAGCAGCTCCTGACGCTCCTTCTGAACGGCTACACGGACCAGGCGATCGGCTCCCAGCTGGGCGTGAGCATGCGCACGGTGCAGCGCCGGGTCCGGCGACTGCTCGCCCTGGCCGGAGCGCAGAGCAGGCTGCAGCTCGGCTGGCACGCCGCCCAGCACCACTGGATCTGAGCCCGCGCGCCCTTCGCGACGGACGCCGCTCCCCCCTCTGTCACCTTTACGACACGTCGTCAAACCGCCAGCGGGGAAGCGGGGTTGGCGACCGGAACGCATGGCACCGTTTCCGGCGTTCGCTCTCCCGGACCACCGGAAGGACACGCATGTCCCGTCGCAGATCCACCGCGATATCCACCGCCGTATCCATGGCGCTGGCCGCGGCCTCCCTCGCACTCGGTGCGGCGCCTGCCGCTCAGGCCGGCCCCGCCCCCGCCGACCGGCTCGGGTCGCACGACCGGGCGCTGCTCGCCCAGTACGAGCACCGGCACTCGCGCGCACGAAGTGTCACACCCGACTACGCGACCCTGCTGATCGCCGTCGCCGACGGCCGGACCGCCGCCGCCGAGCGGGCCCTGGCCGGGCTCGGCGTCGAGACGGTCCGCAGCGAGGCCTCCGTCGGCTACCTCAAGGCGAACGTCCCCTTCGCTCTCGTCGAGCGCGTCGCGGCCCTCGACGAGGTCGTCGCCGTCGACCTCGACGAACTCCTGGAGGTCGAGGACGCCCGCGCCGACGGTGACCTGACCGGGCAGACCTCGCCCCGGCCCCCGGCCGCCGGGCTCCCCGAGGCCCCGTCCGCCGCCACCCCGGACGACAACCCGTACATGCCGACCCGCGAGACCGGCTCCGTGCAGTTCAAGGGGGACCACCCCACGTACGACGGGCGCGGCGTCACTATCGGCGTGATGGACACCGGCGTCGACCCGACGCACCCCGCTCTCGCGAAGACCACCACCGGCGAGGACAAGCTGGTCGAGACCGTCACCGGCACGGACCCGCGCGACTTCATCGACCTGCTCTTCGACTCCAGCTGGTTCCTCATGGGCAACCGGCACACCGGCCCCGCGGTCACCGACAACCGCGGCAACCGCTGGACCACCCCGGACAGCCCCGGCCTTGCCGTCGCCTACAAGGCCGCCGTCCTGCCCGGTGGCAAGCAGAAGCAGCTGGGTGTGCTGCACCGCGCCTCCGACGACGCGGTCTGGGTCGACACCGACGGCGACTTCGACTTCACCGACGAGGAGCTGCTCCGTCGGTTCGGCACCGGCCGCCAGGTCGGGTACCTGGGCACCGACGACCCTGCCACGGAGATCAACGAGCGGATCCCCTTCACCATCCAGACGAAGGTGATCAGCTCGACCGTCGTCGGGGTGAACGTCAACATCATCACCGAGGCCCACGGCACCCACGTCGCCGGCATCACTGCAGCTCACGGCATGTTCGGCGGAGCCATGGACGGCCAGGCCCCCGGCGCCGGGCTCGTCTCCATGAAGGCCTGCCACGCGGCCGGCTGCTCCTCGGCCGCCCTCACCGACGGCATGATCGACCTCGCCACGAAGTACGGCGTCGACGTGATCAACATGTCGATCGGCGCGAGCCCCGAGTTCAACGACGGCCAGAGCGCCCGCGCGCTCGTCTACAACCGTCTGATCGACCAGACCGGTGTCCAGATCTTCCTCTCGGCCGGGAACTCCGGCGCGGGGACCAACACGGTCGGCGACCCGACAGGGGCCGACAAGGCGGTCAGCGTCGGCGCCGCCGTCTCCGCCGGGACGTGGTGGGCGAACTACGGCTCCCAGGTCAAGGACGAACAGGGCATCTTCCCGTTCTCCTCGCGCGGCCCCCGCGAGGACGGCGGCTTCAAGCCCGACATCACCGCCCCGGGCGCGGCCGTCTCCACCACCCCTCACTGGATCGCGCCGAGCTACGTCCCGGAGACCGGGTACCGGCTGGCGCCCGGCTACTCGATGCTGAACGGCACCTCGATGTCGTCCCCGCAGGCCGCCGGAGCCGGCGCCCTGCTGCTCTCCGCCGCCCGCCAGGCCGGGGTGAGCGCCACTCCCGCCGAGCTGCGGACCGCGATCTACACCGGCGCCCGCTGGAACGGGAAGGCCGAGGCCGTCGCACAGGGCCGGGGCCAGGTCGACGTCCCCCGGGCCTGGTCGGTCCTGGCGAAGGGCAGGGCCACCGCGCCCGCCCTCGCCGTCTCCGCGCCCGTGTGCACCCCGCTCTCGGGCATGCTCGCCACCCCGCACTCCGGCCCCGGCCTCTTCAACAGCTGCGCCCCGGACGCGGGCGGCCAGGCCGTCGGCGAGGCGCGGACGTACGAGCTGACCGTGACGCGCACGGACGGCGCCGAAGGGCCCGTCCGGTACGAGCTGGGCCTCAAGGGGGACGACGACACCTTCACCGTGCCCGGTTCGGTGACCCTGGCGAAGGGCGTGCCGACCGCCTTGAAGGTGACGGCGAAGCCCGGCACCCAGGGCATCCACAGCGCCGTCCTGACCTTCGACGACGAGACCACCCGGGCCGCGGACCACGCCACGATGCTGGCGGTCGAGGCCGCCACGCCGCTGGTGCCGGGACAGCCGCTCGCGATCACCGGCACGGTGCACCGCAACGGGACCGTGCACTACACGGTCGCCGTGCCGGCGGGGGCGAAGAACCTGACCGTGTCGATGGACGGCCTGGACGACGGCAGCCAGACCCGCTGGTGGGCGTTCCGCCCGACCGGGGTCTCGGGTGAGAGGTCCGCCGCCGGAACCGTGTACTGCTACAACGGCTACCTCGACGGAAACGGCTGCGACCCGCGGACGCGGACGTACGAAGCCCCCGCCGCCGGCGTCTGGGAGCTGGTCGTCGAGTCCCGCCGCACCTCCCCCCTGTGGGCGAACCCGTTCCGCCTGCGGGCGGCGGTCGCCTCGTAGGCACCACCCGGTGCGCGGGCCCCGGCGACCCCGCCGGGGCCCGCGCCCCCCCAAGTGAGCCTTACCTCACAGGATCGGTCCCCCGGCCGCGCTCTACGCTGGAGGAGGCGCCGCCAACGGAGGTGGTGCCGCTGTCTGCCGAGTGAGGAATGGCTGCCGTCATGTCGTCCACCCCCCGTCCGTCCGCCCCGGCGTTCGCGTACTCCGATCTGCTCCCCCTGGGAGAGGACACCACGCCCTACCGCCTGGTGACCGCCGAAGGTGTCTCCACCTTCGAGGCCGACGGCCGTACGTTCCTCAAGGTCGAGCCGGAGGCGCTGCGCACGCTCGCCGCCGAGGCGATCCACGACATCCAGCACTACCTGCGCCCGGCCCACCTCGCCCAGCTGCGCCGGATCATCGACGACCCGGAGGCGTCGAGCAACGACAAGTTCGTCGCGCTCGACCTCCTCAAGAACGCGAACATCGCCGCCGCCGGCGTCCTCCCGATGTGCCAGGACACCGGCACCGCGATCGTCATGGGCAAGCGCGGCCAGAACGTGCTGACCTCCGGCCTCGACGAGGAGGCCCTGTCCAAGGGCATCTACGACGCGTACACCAAGCTCAACCTGCGGTACTCGCAGATGGCCCCGGTCACCATGTGGGAGGAGAAGAACACGGGCTCGAACCTGCCCGCGCAGATCGAGCTGTACGCGACCGACGGCGGTGCGTACAAGTTCCTCTTCATGGCCAAGGGCGGCGGCTCGGCCAACAAGTCCTTCCTCTACCAGGAGACGAAGGCCGTGCTCAACGAGGCGAGCATGATGAAGTTCCTCGAGGAGAAGATCCGTTCGCTCGGTACGGCCGCCTGCCCGCCGTACCACCTGGCGATCGTCGTCGGCGGCACCTCCGCCGAGTTCGCGCTGAAGACCGCGAAGTACGCCTCCGCGCACTACCTGGACGAGCTGCCCACCGAGGGCTCGGCCGAGACCGGCCACGGCTTCCGGGACAAGGAGCTGGAGGAGAAGGTCTTCGAGCTCACGCAGAAGATCGGCATCGGCGCGCAGTTCGGCGGCAAGTACTTCTGCCACGACGTCCGCGTCGTCCGGCTGCCGCGCCACGGCGCCTCGCTGCCCGTCGCGATCGCCGTGTCCTGCTCGGCGGACCGCCAGGCCGTCGCGAAGATCACCGCCGAGGGCGTCTTCCTGGAGCAGCTGGAGACCGACCCGGCGCGCTTCCTGCCGGAGACGACGGACGAGCACCTCGACGAGTCCTCCGACGTCGTGAAGATCGACCTGAACCAGCCGATGGACGAGATCCTCGCCGAGCTGACGAAGTACCCGGTCAAGACCCGGCTCTCGCTCACCGGCCCGCTGGTCGTGGCCCGCGACATCGCGCACGCCAAGATCAAGGAGCGGCTCGACGCGGGCGAGGAGATGCCGCAGTACCTGAAGGACCACCCGGTCTACTACGCGGGCCCGGCGAAGACCCCCGAGGGCTACGCCTCGGGCTCCTTCGGCCCGACCACGGCCGGCCGGATGGACTCGTACGTCGAGCAGTTCCAGGCGGCGGGCGGCTCCAAGGTCATGCTGGCCAAGGGCAACCGCTCGAAGCAGGTCACGGACGCGTGCGGCGGCCACGGCGGCTTCTACCTGGGCTCCATCGGCGGCCCGGCGGCGCGCCTCGCGCAGGACTGCATCAAGAAGGTCGAGGTCGTCGAGTACGAGGAGCTCGGCATGGAGGCGGTCTGGAAGATCGAGGTCGAGGACTTCCCGGCGTTCATCGTCGTGGACGACAAGGGCAACGACTTCTTCCAGAACCCGGCCCCGGAGCCGACGTTCACCCACATCCCGGTCCGCGGGCCGGGTCTCGGCTGACGCGGGGTCTCGGCTGACGCGGCGGCGCATCACGGCGTTTCCCCTCCCCGAGGTCGAGTAGGACGGAACCTGTCCTACTCGACCCCTACGGTGACGGCACCGGACGAGGAGAGGGGAACACCATGCTGCGAGGGCTCACCACCGTCAGCTTCTGGGCCGACGATCTGGCGGCCGCGAAGGCCTGGTACACGCAACTGCTCGGCCTGGAGCCGTACTTCGAGCGGCCCGGGTACGCAGAGTTCCGTATCGGCGACTACCGGCACGAGCTCGGGCTGATCGACCGCGCCTACGCGCCGGCCGGTTCGGCGGCCGGCGAGCCCGGCGGCGCGATCGTGTACTGGCACGTGGACGACGTGCGCGCGACGCTCGACCGGCTGCTGTCCCTGGGGGCGAAGGAGTACGAGCCGCTCACGCCCCGCGGCCCGGGTTTCGTCACGGCCTCGGTGACCGACCCCTTCGGGAACGTCCTGGGCGTCATGCAGAACCAGCACTACCTGGACGTGCTGCGGGGCGGCCGGTGAAAAACCGCGCGGGGTGCCCGGGCCGTCCCGGATAGCCTGCGCGCATGAGACATCCGATACGGGCCCTGGGGCCGGCGCTGGCCGTTCTCACGGCCGTCGGCGCACTGACCGGCTGTGGCACCACGGCGAAGCCCGTCGGCACCGCGCCGCCCGTCACGACGCCCACCTCCGCGGCGGCCGGTGCCGGCACGGGCGCGAAGGCGGCCGAGGCCTCGGCGGCCGTCGGGGCCTCCGGTTCCGCCTGTGAACTGCCGGTCTCCTTCGGTCTGGCCGCGGACTGGAAGCCGAAGGCCGTCGAGGCCACCGACGACGAGCTGTTCGCCGCGCTCGCCGTGCAGGGTCCGGCGACGATGACCTGCGAGATCGACGCGAAGCCGGCCGGCAACATCGGCTACCTGCGGGTCTGGACGGCGGACAGGGGCGCGGCCCGTACCGCGCTCGAAGGGTTCGTGAAGGCGGAGGAGAACACCTCGAAGGTCTCCTACAAGGAGACGAAGGCCGGTGCGCTGCCGGCCGTGGAGGTGACGTACACCGTCTACAACAAGCTCATGGAGGAGTCGAAGGAGGAGCGTGCCTTCGCCGTCGCCGCGCCGAAGGGGACGGTCATCGTCCATCTCGGCGGGCTCGACACCGAGGAGCACCGGGAGATGCTGCCGGCGTACGAGCTGGCCCGGACCAGCCTCAAGACCCTCTGAGCGCACGATGTCCGGGCACTCCGCACGCCCCTGGGTGTGACCGTGGCCCCCGTCCCGCACCGGACGGGGGCCACGGCGTCGCGGGGTCCGGCGCTACGCGAACCGCTGGTTCGCCGAGCCGTCGCAGTTCTGCAGCCGCAGCGGCTGCTTCGCGGCCGCCTGCGTCAGGCAGAGCCCGGTCGATGCCGCGGGCTTGATCGTGGCCCCGTCGCGTACGAACCTCTGGTTCGCGGCGCCCGAGCAGTTCCAGACGATCAGCGCCTCGCCCGCGCGGTAGCGGGCGCCCGGCACGTCCAGGCAGCGGTCCTGGGTCAGCTCCGTGTGGACGGTCTGCCGGGCGGAGTCGTACCACCAGCCCTGGTTGCGGCCGCCGTGGCAGTCCCAGCCGAGCACGGCGGTGCCGTTCCTGGACGTCGCCGCGTCGACGTCCGCGCAGTTGCCGGTGGCCTGGTTCTTCAGCGGCCGGTAGACGTCGTCCCAGGCGTACGGGAAGAGGGTGGGCGTCCCACTGGAGTTGACGTCCGCGCAGCTCGCCTCGCGAAGGCCGGAGTTGTACAGCTGCGTGAGGCAGGACGCGAAGGCCCGGTGGCCGCTCGCGTTCGGGTGGAAGGACTGCCGGACCGAGTTCTCGTCGGGGGTGCCGGGCTTGGAGAGGTCGATGTACAGACCGCGGGCCCAGGTGTCCTCCATGCAGACCTCGTGGCCGTGGAAGAGCCGCGAGTTGTCGAGGTAGGTCGCGCCGGTGTTCGCCGCCGCCCTGCGCATGCCGCGCTCGAAGGCGGGGACGGCGGTGTTGCGGCCCCAGACGGTGTCGGAGTCGTAGCCCAGACCGCCGCAGGCGAGCTTGCCGGGGAAGTTCGGGTTGTCCGGGAAGTCGGGGCCGATGGGGCTCGGGTAGCCCATGACCACGAGCTTGTAGTCGCCGTCGGCGTAGCCGGCGTCGCGCATCACGGTCCTCAGGTCGCGCACCGTCTGCTCGACCTTGGGGACGAGGGCGTCGACGCGGGCCTGCCAGCCGGGGGCGTACTTCGGCTCGCACGCGCCCTGGAACGTGAGGTAGCGGGTGACGCAGTCGGTCATGACGGGCCCGAACTGGAGGTCGTCGTTGGCTCCGGCCACGAGCAGGACCATCTTGATCCGCGTGTTGCGGGCCTTGACGGCCAGGTTGTCGCTCTGGACCAGTTCGTCGGCGTACTGCTTGGAGCCGCCGATCCTGATGTTGCCGCTGTAGGCACCGGAGCAGGACACGTTGAACGTGAGGTCCGCGGGGATCCCGGTGCGGTGGATGGCGGCGTCGGGCGAGCGGTGGCACCAGTTGCTCGGTCCGTTGGTGGGCGGTTCGTACGTGCCGACGCCCTCGCCGGAGATCTCGCTGTCGCCGAGCGAGATCAGACCGCTCTTGCGCTGTGCGAGCGGGCGTTCCTCGGGACTGCCGTAGATCCTGGTCGCCTCGGCGGCCCGGACGGCTTCGAGCTCGGGCGGCAGGGGTACGGCGGAGACCGTCCGGGGTGTGCTCGGGGCCGCGCCGGCGGGGGCGGCGGCCGCCGTCGCTCCGAAGACCGCGGCGGCCGCGGCCGAGGCCGCGATCGCCCAACGGAGTCTGTACCTGGTGCGCCTCATTGCGCCTCCTGGAAGTGGGGTTACCCACGGTTTTTACTGGCTGGTAAGCGCAAGGGGAATAGGCGGAACAAGACAAGTGCTCACCTTTGTATGGAGGTTGACGTCATGAACGACGACACGAGCGGGTACCGGATCGAGCACGACTCGATGGGCGAGGTGCGGGTTCCCGCGCACGCCAAGTGGCGAGCCCAGACCCAGCGGGCGATGGAGAACTTCCCCGTCTCGGGGCAGCGCCTGGAGCGCGCCCACATCGAGGCCCTGGCCCGGATCAAGGCCGCCGCGGCGAAGGTCAACGCCTCGCTCGGGGTGATCGACCAGGACCGTGCGGACGCCATCGCGCAGGCCGCCGCCGAGGTCGCCGAGGGCCGCTGGGACGAGCACTTCCCGGTGGACGTCTTCCAGACCGGCTCGGGCACCTCCTCCAACATGAACACCAACGAGGTCATCGCCACGCTCGCCACCGAGCGGCTCCCCGAGGGGCGCGAGGTCCACCCCAACGACCACGTGAACGCCTCGCAGTCCTCCAACGACGTCTTCCCGTCCTCGATCCACATCGCCGCCACCGCCGCGGTGACCCACGACCTCGTCCCCGCCCTCGGCCGTCTGGCCGACTCCCTGGAGCGGAAATCGGCCGAATTCGCGACGGTGGTGAAGTCCGGCCGGACCCATCTGATGGACGCCACGCCGGTGACCCTCGGCCAGGAGTTCGGGGGCTACGCGGCGCAGGTCAGGTACGGCGTCGAACGGCTGCACGCCTCCCTCCCCCGACTCGCCGAACTCCCCCTCGGCGGTACGGCGGTGGGCACCGGCATCAACACGCCACCCGGTTTCTCCGCCGCGGTGATCGCCGAACTCGCCGGCACGACGGGACTGCCCCTCACCGAGGCCCGCGACCACTTCGAGGCACAGGGCGCCCGGGACGGCCTGGTGGAGACGTCGGGCCAGCTCAGGACCATCGCCGTCGGCCTGACGAAGATCTCCAACGATCTGCGCTGGATGGCGAGCGGCCCGCGCACCGGCCTGGCGGAGATCAACCTCCCCGACCTCCAGCCCGGCTCCTCGATCATGCCGGGCAAGGTGAATCCGGTCATTCCCGAGGCCGTCCTGATGGTCGCCGCGCAGGTGACCGGAAACGACACCACGGTGGCGGTGGCGGGCGCGGCCGGCAACTTCGAGCTCAACGTGATGCTCCCGGTGATGGCCAAGAACCTGCTGGAATCCGTACGCCTCCTGGCCAATGCCGCGCGCCTGCTGGCGGACCGCACCGTCGACGGCATCACCGCCAACGCCGAACGGGCCCGGGAGTACGCCGAGTCCTCGCCGTCCGTCGTCACCCCGCTGAACAGGTACATCGGCTACGAGGAGGCGGCGAAGGTGGCCAAGAGGTCCCTGGCCGAACGGAAGACGATCCGCCAGGTGGTCCTGGAGGGGGGATACGTCGACCGGGGCGACCTCACCGTCGAACAGCTGGACGAGGCGCTCGACGTGCTGCGTATGACTCATCCGTGACCTGCATCGCAGCGGCCGAGGAGGCGCACCCCTAATATCTGTGCATGACAGGATCGGGTGGTTCTCAGCACTGGGCGCCAGGGGCTCACATCCTCTGGCGCTACCTCGACAACGCCTCCGGTGACGTGCACATCTGCCGTCCCGTGACGGTCGTGCGCGACACCCCCGACCTGCTCGCCGTCTGGATGGCGCCGGGCACCGAGTGCGTCAAGCCGGTGCTCGCGGACGGCAGCCCCGTCCACCAGGAACCGCTCGCCACCCGCTACACCGCCCCGCGCACCACGGTCCGCTCGCGCTGGTTCGGGACGGGTGTGCTGAAGCTGGCCCGGCCGGCCGACCCCTGGTCGGTCTGGCTGTTCTGGGACCGGGGCTGGCTCTTCCGCAGCTGGTACGTGAACCTGGAGGAGCCGCGCACCCGGTGGTCCGGCGGTGTGGACTCCGTGGACCATTTCCTCGACATCTCCGTCTACCCCGACCGCAGTTGGCTCTGGCGGGACGAGGACGAGTTCGCGCAGGCCCAGCGGTCCGGTCTGATGGACGCGGCGCAGGCCGCGCGCGTCCGGGCGGCGGGCAGCGCCGCCGTCGACCTGATCCGGGCCTGGGGTCCGCCGTTCCGCGACGGGTGGGAGGACTGGCGGCCCGATCCCGGCTGGACCGTTCCCGAACTGCCGTCGGACTGGGATCGCACCCCGGCGCACACGGCACCGTGAGACCCTTGATGCGCCCCCGGGGTGCAAACGTAGGATCGTCCTCCGCACGACGATGATCCACCGAACACGGTGTCAACCACAGAGCACAGCGCAGGACCTGACCGTAAGTCATCCTTGAGGGGGAGAGCAGTGCCGGACGTCTGCCCGGGTGTGCCGACCCCTGTCGTAGCCGCTGCTCGCGGGGCATTCAGATCCACCGCGCGCCAGGGGTTTATCCCCCGTGAAGGCGCGGCATCGGCGAGAAGAGCGAGTGCATCGCACCACCGGCCCGGACGGACGGAATCCCACGCGTGACGGAGCATCCCACCTCCCACGAAGGCCGGCAGCCGCTGGCTGCCCGGCCGCACGAGCGCACCCGCCCCCGGCAGCAAGCGGCCGAGGCGCCGGTGCCGGCGCAGCCCGGTTCGGCAGGTCCCCGGTCCGCCGCCGGCAGACGCCCCGACGACTCGCCGGGCACCGACCGTGAGCACACCCCCGACGGCACGGGCGACGGCGGAGGCCGTCCCGTGCCCGGGCAGGTGACGCCCCCCGCGGCCGCCGCCCCCGGCGGCACGCCCGCGCAGGCGGGCGCCCCGGCGGCCGCGATGGCCGTGAACGCCACCCCCGCGACCCCCGGCACCTCGGGCTCCCCCGGCGCGCCCCAGCCGCAGGACGGCGCCGCGGCCCGGCGCGAGGGCGACCGGCTGCGGTTCGTGGGCGCGGCGACCCGGCGGATCGCGCGCGGGATAGACCTCGACGAGATCGTGCTCGGGCTCTGCCGGGCGACCGTGCCGACCTTCTCCGACGCGATCCTGGTCTATCTGCGCGATCCGCTCCCGGTCGGCGACGAACGGCCGGTCGCGCCGTTCGTGCTGCGGCTGCGCCGCACCGACCGGCTCCGTTTAACGGACGTGGAGGGCGAGGAGCTGACGCTCGTCCCCGACCCGGACCCGACCCCCGCGGCCGAACTCTGCGAGGTGCGCTCCGGCGGAAACCTGGCGGAGGTGCTGCGCGGCGTGCGGCCGGTCTTCGGCGACTCCGCCGCCGCCCGCTCCGCCCTGTCCGAACTCCTCGGGCGGGATCACGTCCTGCCCGGTGGCCACCGGGCGATCCTGGCCCCGCTGCGGGGCCGGCGCAGGGTCATCGGGGCCGCCGTCTTCCTGCGCCGCCCCGAGCGGCCCGCGTTCGAGCCGAACGACCTGCTCGTCGCGGCCCAGCTCGCCACGCACACCGCGCTCGGCATCGACAAGGCCGTGCTCTACGGCCGTGAGGCGTACATCGCCGACGAACTCCAGCGCACGATGCTCCCGGACTCGCTGCCGCAGCCGACCGGTGTCCGGCTCGCCTCCCGCTATCTGCCGGCCGCCGAGACGGCCCGGGTGGGCGGTGACTGGTACGACGCGATCCCGCTGCCCGGCAGCCGGGTGGCGCTGGTCGTCGGCGACGTCATGGGCCACTCCATGACGTCCGCGGCGATCATGGGCCAGCTGCGGACCACGGCCCAGACCCTCGCCGGGCTCGACCTGCCGCCCCAGGAGGTCCTGCACCACCTGGACGAGCAGGCCCAGCGGCTCGGCCAGGACCGGATGGCGACCTGCATGTACGCGGTGTACGACCCGGTCTCGCACCGGATCACCATCGCCAACGCGGGCCATCCGCCGCCGATACTGCTCCACCTCGGGGGCCGCGCCGAGGTCCTGCGCGTGCCGCCGGGCGCGCCGATCGGCGTGGGCGGGGTCGACTTCGAGGCGGTCGAGCTGGACGCCCCGGCGGGCGCCACGCTGCTGCTGTACACGGACGGTCTGGTCGAGTCGCGGCTGCGGGACGTGTGGACCGGGATAGAGCAGCTCCGCGAGCGCCTTGCGGCGACCGCCCAGCTGACCGGCCCGGACCACTCGCCGCCGCTGGAGGCCCTCTGCGACGACGTCCTCGACATGCTCGGCCCGGGCGACCGGGACGACGACATCGCGCTGCTCGCGGCCCGTTTCGACGGGATCGCGCCGAGTGACGTGGCGTACTGGTTCCTGGAGCCGGAGGACGCGGCGCCGGGACGGGCGCGGCGGCTCGCCCGGCGGGCGCTGGCCCGCTGGGACCTGGAGGAGCTCTCGGACTCGGTCGAGCTGCTGATCAGCGAGGTCGTGACGAACGCCGTGCGGTACGCGGAGCGGCCGGTGACGCTGCGTCTGCTCAAGACGGACGTCCTGCGCTGCGAGGTCGGCGACGACTCCCCGCAGCTGCCCCGGCAGCGGCGGGCGCGGGACACGGACGAGGGCGGGCGCGGGCTGTTCCTGGTGAACCGGCTGGCCAGGCGGTGGGGGGCGACCCGGCTCTCGGGCGGCAAGGTGGTCTGGTTCGAGCTGCCGACGCGTATCTGAGCGTGACACGACGAAGGCCGGACCCTCTTCGGGTCCGGCCTTCGTCGTGTCACCGCTCGGGGCGGAGGTTCTCGTTGCCGATGTCGCCGTCGACCGGTGGTTCGATCGTCGGCGGCACCGGTTCCGTCGTCTGCGTGGGCGGCGGCGGCACCGTGACGGTGTCCGTCGGCTGCGGCGGCGTGGTCGCCGTCGAGGTCGGCGGGGGCGTCGGGTCCGGGGACTGGGTGACGGGCGGCGGGGTCGACGTCGGGGCGTCGCCGGTCGGCGTCGTCGTCGGGTCCGGTTCCACGACGTCGCCGGAGCCGTCGGTCTCCAGGTCGAAGCGGGCGTCGGAGCCGCCGTCGAGTGCCGCGGTGGTGTAGTCGCCCCAGATCTCGGCCGGGGTACGGCCACCGTTCGCACGGCCCGGATTGATCGTGTCGGTCAGGGTGACCTGGTTGCCCTTGGGGTCCTCGCCGAAGAGGCCGACGGCGGTGACCAGTTCGGGGGTGTAGCCGACGAACCAGGCGGAGCGGTTGTTCTCCGAGGTTCCGGTCTTGCCGGCCGCCGCGTAGTCGCCCGCGGCCCGGAAGCCGGAGCCGCTGCTGACGACGCCGGTCATCGCCTTGGTGACGGTGTCGGCGGCCTCGCGGCTGACGACCTGGCCGCCGATCGACTTCACCGGCTCGGCCTTGCGGTCCTTGTGCTCGGCGGACTTCACGATGGTCGGGGTGACCTTGACGCCGTGGTTGTCGAGCGTGGCGTAGACGCCGGCCATGTCCCAGGTGGAGGCGCCCATGGTGCCGAGGGACATCGCGGGGGTCTCCCCGAAGTCCGCCCCGTCCTTCATGCCGAGGTCGATCGCGGTCTTCTTGGCGGTGCCGGGGCCGACGTCCACGATCATCTGCGCGTACACGGAGTTGATCGAGCTGTTGGTGGCCTTCTGGACGGTGACCGGGCCGTAGCTGCGGTTGTCCTCGTTCTCCGGCTTGAACGCGATGGAGCTGCCGACCACGGGGCGCTTGCTGGTGCCGTCGTAGATCGTGCCGAGGCCGATCTCCCGGCCGTCCTGGGTCAGCGCGCGGTTGTCGAGCGCGGAGGCGAGGACGATCGGCTTGAACGTCGAGGCGGGCTGGTAGTCGCGCCGGGTGGCGTTCGACGTCCAGTGCTCGGTGGCGCCGACGCCGCCGTACATCGCGACGACCTTGCCGGTCTTCGGGTCGACGGAGGTGGCGCCCGCCTGGACGGTGGCGTCCTTCTTGTCCCCCTTGCGGTCGAGCTTCTTCTCCAGCTGCCGCTCGACCGCCTTGACCAGGTCCTTCTGCTTCTGCTCGTCGATGTTGAGGGTGATCGTCCAGCCGCCGGCCTTGATGTCCTCGGCGCTGATGCCCTGCCGGATCAGCTCCTGGTTGGCGGCCTCGACGAGGTAGCCGCGCTGGCCCTCCATGCCGGGGGCGGCCTTCTCCTTGAGCGGGGCGGGGAACTTCAGCGTGGCGCGCTCGGCCGGGTCGAGCCAGCCCTCCTCGACCATGTTGTCGAGGGTGTAGTTCCAGCGCTCCTCGACCAGCTTGCGCCCGGTGGGCGTGGCGGCGGTCCAGTCGTACTGGTTGGGGGCCTGCAGCAGCGAGGCGAGGTAGGCGCCCTGGGCGACGTTCAGCTTCGAGGCGTCGACGCCGTAGTACGACTGCGAGGCGGCCTGGATGCCGTACGCGCTGCGGCCGTAGAAGCTCGTGTTCATGTAGCCGGCGAGGATGTCGGTCTTCGACATGCGCTGGTCGACCTTGAGCGCGATCACCATTTCACGGAGCTTGCGGGTGACCGTCTGGTCCTGGTCCAGGTAGTAGTTCTTCACGTACTGCTGGGTGATGGTCGAACCACCCTGCTTGCCCTTGCCGGTGATCGTGTTCAGGGCACCGCGCGCGGTGCCCTTGATGTCGATGCCGTTGTCCTTGTAGAAGGTCTTGTTCTCGGCGGCGACGAAGGCGTGCTGCACGTCGAGCGGAATCTTCTCCAGGCCCACGATCTCGCGGTTGATCTCGCCGGTACGGGCGAGGATCTTGCCGTTCCCGTACTTGTAGACGTTGCTCTGCATGGTCGCCTGCGCGTTCGCGGTCGGCACCGGGACCATCAGGTAGATCGCGTAGAAGGCGCCCATCACGAGCAGGCAGCCGACGAAGAACGTGCCCAGGATCTTCTTCCAGGTGAAGAGACGGCGTATGCGCCCGCCCTTCTTCCCCTGGCCCTTGTCCGATCGGCCCATGTTCTGCGTCGCTCCGCTCGTCGTGGTCTCGTCGTCGTGGTGTCGACGCCGTGGTGTCGACGTCGGTGTTCGGGCGGGTGTCCGCTCCGGATCAGCTCAGCAAGCTAACACCGCCGATGCCGACAAAGTGCACTCGATCCGGTCTTTTCCGGACGTGAGAATCAGCACCTGCTTACGGTGAAACCGACGCTTCTGGGGCACGGATGGTTGTGCGTCGCGGGTCACATCCCGTGTCGCCCCTGGTCACCACAGCTATACATCGCGCGTATACACAGGGTGTAGAGTGACGGCATGTCAATCGGACACACCCTTCTCGGGCTCCTGGAGTCCGGTCCGCGCCACGGCTACGACCTCAAGCGCGCCTTCGACGAGAAGTTCGGCCACGACCGTCCGCTGCACTACGGGCAGGTCTACTCGACGATGTCCCGGCTCCTGAAGAACGGCCTGGTCGAGGTCGACAGCATCGAGGCCGGCGAAGGGCCCGAGCGGAAGCGGTACGCCATCACCGAGGCCGGCGTCACCGACGTCGAGCAGTGGCTGAACCGGCCCGAGAAGCCGGAGCCGTACCTCCAGTCCACGCTCTACACCAAGGTCGTCCTCGCGCTCCTGACCGGACGCGGCGCCGCCGAGCTGCTCGACGTCCAGCGCGCCGAGCACCTCCGGCTGATGCGCGAGCTGACCCGGCGCAAGAAGGGCGGCGACCTCGCCGACCAGCTGATCTGCGACCACGCCCTCTTCCACCTCGAAGCCGACCTGCGCTGGCTGGAGCTGACCGCCGCCCGGCTCGACCGCCTCGCCGAGGAGATCCGACGATGACCGCCACCCCCCTGCTCCGGGCGAGCGGCCTCGACAAGGCGTACGGACCGACCCCGGCGCTCTCCGGCGCCGAGTTCGCCATCCGGGCCGGCGAGGTCGTCGCCGTGATGGGCCCCTCGGGCTCCGGGAAGTCCACGCTCCTGCACTGCCTCGCCGGCATCGTCCGGCCCGACGCCGGAACCATCGCCTACGACGGGCGCGACCTCACCACGATGTCGGACGGCGAGCGCAGCGCCCTGCGCCGCACCGACTTCGGCTTCGTCTTCCAGTTCGGACAGCTCGTGCCGGAGCTGACCTGCGCCGAGAACGTCGCCCTCCCGCTCCGCCTCAACGGCGAGCGGCGCAAGCACGCCGAGTCCCGCGCCCGGGAGTGGCTGGACCGCCTGGAGATCGGCGACATCGCCGGCAAGCGGCCCGGCGAGATATCCGGCGGGCAGGGCCAGCGCGTCGCGGTCGCCCGCTCACTGGTCACCGCCCCACGGGTGCTCTTCGCCGACGAACCCACCGGCGCCCTCGACTCCCTCAACGGCGAACGCGTCATGGAGCTGCTCACGGACGCGGCCCGCGACACCGGCGCCGCCGTCGTCCTCGTCACCCACGAGGCCCGCGTCGCCGCCTACTCCGACCGCGAGGTCGTCGTCCGCGACGGCGCGGTCCGCGCCACGGAGTGGGCGGCATGAAGCTCCGTACCTGGTCCCGCGACCTGACGCTCGGCGCCCGGTTCGCGGTCACCGGAGGCCGCTCGGGCCTGCTCCGCACCCTCCTGACCGCGCTCGGCGTCGGCATCGGCGTGGCCCTGCTGCTCGCCGCCGCCTCCCTGCCCGGCATGCTCTTCCAGCGAGAGGTGCGCGAGGCGACCCGCTCCGTCGACGGCAGCGAGCAGGAGACCGGCCCCCGCCCCGACACCTTCCTCCACCTCGGGCAGACCACGCTCTACCGGGACCGGGCCGTCACCGGGCTCCTGCTGCGCCCCGAGGGCACGCAGACCCCTCTCCCGCCCGGTACGGCGAAGCTGCCCGCGAGCGGCGAGATGCTGGTCTCGCCCGCGCTGCGCGAGCTGCTCGACTCCCCCGAAGGCGCCCTCCTCAAGGAGCGGCTCCCCTACAAGGCCGTCGGGACGATCGGCGACGCCGGACTCATCGGCCCGGCCGAACTGCGCTACGTCGCCCACGTCGACTTCCTCACCACGGACAACTACGACGGACGCGGATCGCGCTACGGCTGGTCGGTGCCCGAGGAGCCGTTCAACGCGTTCCTCATCCTCCTCGTCCTCGTCGCCTCCGTCGTCCTGCTGCTCCCGGTGCTCGTCTTCATCGCCACCGCCGTCCGCTTCGGCGGCGAACAGCGCGACCGGCGGCTCGCGGCGCTCCGGCTCGTCGGCGCGGACACCGCGACGACGCGGCGGATCGCGGCCGGCGAGTCCCTGGCCGGCGCACTCGTCGGTCTCGCCGTCGGCGTCGGACTCTTCGCGGCGGCACGGCAGTTCGCGGGCACGGTCACCATCTGGGACGTCAACGCCTTCCCGTCCGACGTCGTACCGATGCCCGCCCTCGCCGCGCTCGTCCTCGTCGTCGTCCCCGTCGCCTCCGTCGTCGTCACCCTCTTCGCACTGCGCGGAGTGGCGATCGAACCGCTCGGCGTCGTCCGCTCCGCCACGCCGCGCCGTCGCCGGCTGTGGTGGCGGCTGCTGCTCGTGGCGGCCGGCGCGGCCCTGCTCGTCCCGCTGTTCGGGACGGTGGAGATCGACCAGACCGCCCTCGACACCGTCGGGATCGGAGCGGGCGTCACCCTCTGCCTGACCGGCCTCACCACTCTGCTGCCGTGGCTCGTCGAGGCCGGGGTGAAGCGGCTCCACAGGGGGCCGGTCTCCTGGCAGCTCGCCGTGCGCAGGCTCCAGCTGAGCAGCGGTACGGCGGCCCGCGCCGTCAGCGGCATCGTCGTCGCCGCTGCCGGCGCGATCGCGCTCCAGATGCTCTTCCAGGCGATGGAGAGCTCCTTCACCCAGGCCACGGGCGAGGACCCCGCGCGGGCCCAGCTCGTCGCCGAGACCGAGGCGAAGACCGGCGACGCGGCCCGGGAGATGATCACCCGGTTCACGCGGACGCGGGGCGTCGACGGAGTCTCCGGCACGATCACGTCGTCCCTGTGGCGGCCCGGAGCCCTGAAGGACGGCGAGGACTTCGCCCCGATCACCTCGGTCAAGGTCGGCGACTGCGCCTCGCTCCGCGAGTTCGCGGAACTGCCCTCCTGCACGGACGGTGACGTCTTCATCGCCCTCTCCCACGGCGCCCAGGGAGGAGCGCCCGACAGCTGGGTCATGGAGACGGCGAAGCCGGGCAGGACGGTGGCCCTGCGGGACCCGGAGGAGCACAAGGGCACGCTCCCCAAGTGGCGCATCCCCACCACCGCCCGGATCGTGGACTCCCGCCCCGACCCGACCGGCATGTACGAGTTCGGGGTCCTCGCCACCCCGTCGTCGATCGACGCGGCTCGGCTCGACGACCCCGCCGCGCTCGCCATGGTCCGGCTCGACCCGGCCGTACCGGACGCCGCCGAGTACGTGCGGAACACGGCCGCGGCCCTGGACCGGACCTCGTGGGTCCGCACGCTCAAGAACACCGAGCGGAACGCTCAGTTCGCCAGTGTCCGCACCGGCATCCTCGTCGGCTCCACCCTCACGATGCTCCTGGTGGCCGCCTCGCTCCTGGTCACCACGCTCGAACAGCTCAGGGACCGCAAGCGGCTGCTCTCCTCGCTGGTCGCCTTCGGCACCCGGCGCACCACGCTGAGCTGGTCGGTGCTGTGGCAGACGGCGGTGCCCATCGTGCTCGGCCTCGTCCTGGCCGTGGCGGGCGGGCTCGGCCTCGGCGTCGTCCTGCTGAAGATGACCGGCCAACAGGTCCTCGACTGGTGGGTCTTCCTGCCCGTCACCGGCGTCGGACTCGCCCTGATCGCGGCCGTGACCCTGCTCAGCCTGCCGGTGCTCTGGCGGCTGATGCGGGCGGACGGACTGAGGACCGAGTAGTAACCCGACGAAAGCATGTACGACGCGTGGGCGTCGGTTCCCGGGGCCGGGGGGCCTCAGGAACCGGCGCCCACCACCCGTACCGGAAGACGCCTCATCGCGCCCCGCAGCGCCCCGGCCAGCTCCTCGAACTCCGCCTGCCGGGCCGCGCCCGTGCGCATGGCGAGGGCGACCTGCCGCGAGGGCGCCGGATCGGTGAAACAGCCGGTGAACAGGGCCGCGTTGCGCGCCGTCTCGACCTTCACCGCCGTACGCGGGAGCAGCGTCACCCCGAGCCCGCCCGCCACCAGCTGGACCAGGGTGGAGAGGCCTGCCGCGGTCGTCGTGACCGGCGCCCCCTCCGTGCGCCCCGCCTCCCGGCAGATGTCGAGGGCCTGGTCACGCAGACAGTGGCCCTCGTCGAGGAGCAGCAGGTTGAGCTCCTTCAGGGCCTCGCGCGGAATGTCCTCCCGGCCGGCCAGCGCATGGCCACGCGGAGTGACGAGCACGAAGTCCTCGTCGAACAGCGGGAGTTCGGTGACACCGGGCACACCGAGCGGCACCGCGAGCAGCAGCAGGTCCAGCCGTCCGGCCGCGAGCCCCTCCAGGAGCGAGGACGTCTGCTCCTCATGGACCTGGAGGTCGAGCTCCGGATAGCGCTCGTGGACCAGGCTCAGCACCGTGGGCAGCAGATACGGCGCGACGGTCGGGATCACGCCGAGCCGCAGCACCCCGGTGAACGGGGCCTGCGCCGCCTCCGCCTCCTCCATCAGCTCCGACACGGCGTCCAGGACGCCCCGCGCCCGCACCGCGAGCCGCTCGCCCGCGGGCGAGAGCAGCACCTTGCGCGTCGTACGCTCGAGGAGCTGGACACCGAGTGCCTCTTCGAGAGCCGAAACCGCGCCCGAGAGCGCCGGCTGGCTCATGCCTATCGCCGCCGCCGCATCACGGAAGTGCAGATGCTCCGCGACCGCCGCGAAGGCCCTGAGCTGGGACAGGCTGGGTTGTTTCACACGTCGTGCCGGGATCACTGATAACCACCTTCGATCAACCCGAGGCAGTCTAGCTATTTCACTGATCAATGCACTCCGTGCCAGGATGAAGCACGTCCAACCCCTCACGGAAGACCCCAAAAGGGACCCTTCCCACTGCAAGGAGAGCGCGTGCTCACTGTCGGTGACCAGTTCCCCACCTACGACCTGACCGCCTGCGTGTCGCTGGAGAGCGGCAAGGAGTTCGAGCAGATCAACCACAAGTCCTACGAGGGCAAGTGGCGCGTGGTGTTCTTCTGGCCCAAGGACTTCACCTTCGTCTGCCCGACCGAGATCGCCGCCTTCGGCAAGCTGAACGACGAGTTCGCGGACCGCGACGCCCAGATCCTCGGCGCCTCCGGCGACTCCGAGTTCGTGCACCACGCCTGGCGCAAGGACCACGCCGACCTGCGTGACCTGCCCTTCCCGATGCTCGCCGACTCCAAGCACGAGCTCATGCGCGACTGCGGCGTCGAGGGCGAGGACGGCTTCGCCCAGCGCGCCGTCTTCATCGTCGACCCGAACAACGAGATCCAGTTCACGATGGTGACCGCCGGCTCCGTGGGCCGTAACCCCAAGGAGGTCCTGCGGGTCCTCGACGCCCTGCAGACCGACGAGCTGTGCCCCTGCAACTGGACCAAGGGCGAGAACACCCTCGACCCGGTCGCGCTCCTCTCGGGCGAGTGATCTGACATGGCTCTCGACGAACTCAAGTCCGCCATACCAGACTTCGCCAAGGATCTGAAGCTGAACCTCGGTTCGGTCATCGGCAACAGCGAGCTCCCGCAGCAGCAGCTCTGGGGCACGGTCCTCGCCTGCGCGATCGCCTCGCGCTCGCCGAAGGTCCTCGCGGAGCTGGAGCCGGAGGCCAAGGCCAACCTCAAGCCCGAGGCGTACACGGCGGCCAAGTCCGCCGCCGCGATCATGGCGATGAACAACGTCTTCTACCGGACCCGGCACCTGCTGTCGGACCCGGAGTACGGGACGATGCGCGCCGGTCTGCGGATGAACGTCATCGGCAACCCGGGCGTCGAGAAGGTCGACTTCGAGCTGTGGTCGCTGGCCGTCTCCGCGATCAACGGCTGCGGCCAGTGCCTGGACTCGCACGAGCAGGTCCTGCGCCAGGCCGGTGTCGACCGCGAGACGATCCAGGAGGCCGTCAAGATCGCCTCGGTGATCCAGGCGGTCGGCGTGACGCTGGACGCGGAGGCGCTCATCGCCGAGTAGGCGAGCGCGCCCGACACGAAGGGCCCCGGGGTTTCCCCGGGGCCCTTCCCGTCATCTCCCGCGGGGCGGGCGGCCGTCAGGGCTTCTTCAGCGCGGCCATCAGAGCAGTCATGTCCTGGGCGAGGACGGTCTCGATACCCGAGAGGTCGACCTTCCTGGTGGCGGTCGGCTCCTTCTTCCCCGGCTCCCAGTCCTCCTGCGGGCGGAACGAGATCTCCAGCTCGGCCTGACCGTCGAGGACACGCATCCACGCGCTCCCGTCCTCGGCCTCGCGATGGACGTACGCCTGCTCACCGAGCCCCTCGAACGGCTCCGCGTCCGCCTGCCAGACGCCCAGGAGCGGCTGGAACTCCGGCTCGGGGTCGGTCACCTTGTGCAGGTCGTACGCGACCTCGATGCTGTAGGCCGTCCCGCCCGACCTCATCGTGGCGAAGCAGAGGGCCCGGTCGAGAGCGGGGTGCTTCGCCGTCGGGATCTCATGGTCGACGGACTTCGCCCCGAGCACCACGGACAACGCCTTCAGTTCGGCCTTCTCGCAGAGCTGGTCGACGGTGCGGTATCCCCTGAGGTCCGGCGCCTCGTCCCGGCTCCGCTCGTACGCGTACAGGCCGCCGGCCCACACCGCCGAGGCCACCACCGCGCCGCCGAGCGCCCACAGCCAGGGACGGCGGGGGCGGGGCGCCTTCGGCTCGCGCGGCGCCCGGGACTCCCGGGACTCCTGATCGAGCACCTGCGCCGCCGGAAAGCCGTCGCCTCCGATCAGCTCCGGTTCGGAAATCACGCGTCGCTCCGGTCCCTGGAGCCGGGCGCCTTGACCGGCGCCACGGCGAACGCGGTCGCGCCGCGCGGTTCCGGCGTACTGAGCAGCGCCTGCTCATGGCTGTACGCGCGCAGATAGCCGACCACGGTGTTGGTGACGGCGACCAGCGGCACCGCGACCACCGCGCCGCCGATGCCGGCGGTCAGCCCGCCGGCCGCGACCGCGAGGACGACGGCGAGCGGATGGACCCGGACGGCCCGGCCGAGGATGAACGGCTGGAGCACATGGCCCTCGATCTGCTGCACGGCCAGGACCACGAGCAGGACCATCAGGGCGGTGAACACCCCGTTGGTGACCAGCGCGACCACGACCGCGAGGGCTCCGGAGATGACGGCGCCGACGAGCGGGATGAAGGCGAAGAGGAAGATGAAGACGGCGAGCGGGACGGCCATCGGGACCTCGAGGAAGTACAGCCCGAGGCCGATGAAGACCGCGTCGATCAGGGCGACGAGCACCGTCCCCCGCACATACGCGGTCAGTGTGCGCCAGGCCCGCGGCCCCGCGCCCGCGACACCCGGCCGGGCCTGCGCGGGCACCAGCTTCAGCGTCCACTGCCAGACCTTCTTCCCGTCGTAGAGGAGGAAGAGGGTCGAGAACATCGCGAGCAGTATCCCGGTGATCGCCTCGATGACGACGGTCACGCCCTGGAGCCCCGCGGAGGTGATCTGCTCGGTGTTCGCGCCGATCGTGTCGCTGAGGTTCTTGGCGATGTCGTTGATCTGCTTCTCGGTCACGTGGAACGGGCTGTCGAGGAGCCAGCGCTTCAACTCCTCGATACCGTCCCGGACCCGGTCCGAGAGGTTGTCGATGTTGTCCATGACCTGCCAGACCACGAACCAGCCGACAAGCCCCATGATCACGAAGCCGGAGACGGCGGTGACCGCCGTGGCGACCCCGCGCGGCAGACCCATCCCGCGCAGCCGTGCGACGGTCGGCTGGAGCAGGGCGGTGATGAGGAGGGCGGCGACGAAGGCGAGAACGACCAGCTGCACCGAGCTGATCACCTTCATCAGGACCCAGAGGGTGCCGGCGAGCACGAGCAGACGCCATCCGGCCTCGGCGGCGACCCGCATGCCCCACGGGATCGCGGCGACGGGATCCGGCCGGGCGGCGACGGCGGGGGCGTAGGCGGGCGGCGCGGGCACGGAGACGGCCACGGTGGTCTGCTGCGGCGCACGTCGCTTCCCGGGCCAGCGCTCGGCGTCGCGGCCCGCCTCGGGTGCGCCTTCGCGGCCGGGGCCGGCGCCGTAGCCGTGGCCTGCTGCGGAATCGGGGGCGGCTGCCGGTCCGGGCGAGGACGCCCCCGTGGCGTACCCGTCAGTGCCGGACGCCGATCCGGACACCGGTCCGGACACCGGTCCGGACACCGGTCCGGATGTCCCCTCCGGGCCGTGGTTCGTGGCCGGTTCGTCGCCACGGTCCGGCCCGGCGCCCGAGCCGGCGGACCCGGACGCGTCGTCGGCGCCCAGGTCGTGCGCACGCTCGGCGCGGACACGGCGCTCGTCCAGGCGCTCCCCCATGCGGCTCAGCTCGTCGCCCAGCCGGCTCAGCCATCCTGGCAGTCTCGACATCTCTTCTTCCTCTTCCCCCCGCTCACTCCCCCGGGGAGCACGTGGGCCCGAACCTACACGCATGAAGCCCCCCACCGTAGGACGGTGAGGGGCTCAGCAGGGTTGAGAGCGCCGGTACTAGTACCAGCGGTTGGCCTGCCAGAAGTTCCACGCGCCGCAGGGGCTGTCGTAGCGGCTGTTCATGTAGTTCAGGCCCCACTTGATCTGGGTGGCCGGGTTCGTCTGCCAGTCGGCGCCGGCCGACGACATCTTCGAACCCGGGAGGGCCTGGACGAGACCGTACGCGCCCGAGGACGGGTTGGTCGCCCGGTAGTTCCAGCCGGACTCGTGGTCCACGATGTTGCTGAAGCACTGGAACTGCGAGGCCGGGATCATCTGGCGAGCGATCGCCTTGACCTCGGAGATGGAGTACGAGCCCTGGGCCGAGAAGCTGGACGCGTCCCGGACGGAGGAACGCTCGGCGCGCTCGGCGGCCTCCTTGCGCTCCTTCTCCGCCTTGTCGGCAGCCTTCTTCTTCGCCTCGGCGTCCTTGGCCGCCTGAATACGGGCAGCCTCCTCCGCGGACTTCTTCATGGCCGAGTCGGCCGCAGCAGCCTGGACGTCGGCCTGCTCCGAGAGCGAGGAGACCTGTACCTGGGCCTGCTCGCCCGCGGGAATGTCCGCGAGCAGCGTGGTGTCGGCCGCGGTGGCCTCGAAGTTGTCGTCAGAGGGCTGGGTGTTGCCCGAGGCAACGCCCACGACGGCGCCGACGGTGGTGACCGCAGTGGCCGAAGCCACCGCGAATCCCCGGACCGAGATCCGGCTCACACGGTTTCCTTCCAGCATCGTCCACAGCGGTGACCACGTGGCCGAAATCGTGCCCCTGGCGCTGGTCTCCGACGTACTGGGTCACAGAAGACACGGGCCCGTGGTGCTGTGGGCGGCATACGGCGAACGATTGTTGAGTTGTGTGGTGCAGCACCTCTGGAGGTGCACGTGTGCCGTATGCGGGGCCTGACGGAAGCAAGACTCTGCCGGACGGCGACACCGCAAGGCAATTCTGAGTTGCGTGTGAAAGCTCACACCTCGTAAGTCGCACGAGTTTTGGCCGATTTCCCGGACAGCACGACGCCGCCCGGCTAAGCTCCTGCGCTCTGCCGGGCGGCGCCAACTCCCGTACTCGTACGGGACTGTGCGAAACGGGTCAGATCTGAACGTCCTCCAGCATTTCGGTCACCAGGGCGGCGATCTGCGACCGCTCCGAGCGGGTCAGCGTGACGTGCGCGAAGAGCGGATGCCCCTTCAGCTTCTCGACCACGGCGACGACTCCGTCGTACCGGCCGACCCGGAGGTTGTCGCGCTGGGCGACGTCATGCGTCAGCACCACCCGCGAATTCGCCCCGATCCGGGACAGAACGGTCAACAGGACGTTCCGCTCCAGCGACTGGGCCTCGTCCACGATGACGAACGCGTCATGGAGCGAGCGGCCCCGGATGTGGGTGAGCGGCAGGACCTCCAGCATCCCGCGCCCGAGCACCTCCTCGATGACCTCACGGCCCGCCACGGCCGAGAGCGTGTCGAAGACCGCCTGCGCCCAGGGGCTCATCTTCTCGGCCTCGCTGCCCGGCAGATAGCCGAGCTCCTGGCCGCCGACCGCGTACAGCGGACGGAACACCATCACCTTCTGGTGCTGCCGGCGCTCCAGGACCGCCTCCAGGCCCGCGCACAGGGCGAGCGCCGACTTGCCCGTACCGGCCCGCCCGCCCATCGAGATGATCCCGACGTCCGGGTCGAGGAGCAGATCCAGCGCGATCCGCTGCTCGGCACTGCGGCCCCGGATGCCGAAGGCCTCCCGGTCGCCGCGCACCAGCCGGACGTTGCCCTCCGCCGTGATCCGGCCGAGCGCCTTGCCCCGCTCGGACTGCAGGACCAGACCCGTGTGCACCGGAAGCTCGGCGGCCTCCGGCACGTACAGCGTCTCCTGGTCGTAGAGGATGTCCACCTGGTCGGCCGAGAGTGCCAGTTCGGACATACCGGTCCAACCGGAGTCCGTGATGGCCAGCTCCGCGCGGTACTCCTCCGCGAGGAGCCCGACCGAGGACGCCTTGATGCGCAGCGGCAGGTCCTTGGAGACGACCGTGACGTCGTACCCCTCGGCCTGCAGATTGCGCGCGACGGCCAGGATCCGGGAGTCGTTGTCCCCCAGCCGGTAGCCGGCCGGGAGCACTCCGGGGTCGGAATGGTTCAGCTCGACACGCAGGGTGCCGCCCAGCTCCCCGATGGGGAGCGGGGCGTCCAGGCGCCCGTACCGGACCCGGAAGTCGTCCAGGAGGCGCAGGGCCGCCCGGGCGAAGTAGCCGAGCTCGGGATGGTGCCGCTTGGCCTCCAACTCGGTGACCACGACGATCGGGAGCACGACCTCGTGCTCGTCGAACCGTGACACGGCGTTGGGATCGGCCAGCAGGACGCTGGTGTCGAGTACGTAGGTGCGCCTGTCGGACAAGCGGCGCTTAGTGCTGGTCACCACGGAAGGACAGACCCCCTTTGACGACCCCTGAGAGGTCGGGGCGCGACGGAAGCGGTGTCGCTGCGGGATGGGACCGGGCTCTGGCCACGATGCGCGGGCCGAGCTCCGGCCCTCCGCTCCGTCCGTACATGTCCTGCACGGTCGTCCTGGTGCAACGGGCCTCCCGGGTGGCGGTCTCCGTGCCGCTCACTCTGGAAGGGGTATTCCCTCGAAAAGACTCAGCCATGCCATGGCATATGACGACGTGTTCGTGAACAGAGTCGAACGTCCGGTGATCGTCCGGCGACGGAGTCCGCGCTTCCGTACTGCGTCCGGCGGGCTGCCGCACCGCTTCCGTGCTGCTCCTGTGCCGCTTCCGTGCTGCGTCCGGCGGGCTGCCGCGCTACTTCCCTGCTGCTTCCGTGCTGCTTCCGGCGGGCTGCCGCACCGCTTCGGGCCGCTCGGACGGGCCCCCGCGGCGCTTCCGGTCCGCTTCCGCGGGGTCTCCCCGGTCGCTTCCGCCTTCGCTCAGGTGCCGTAGCGGCGGTGACGGGCGGCGTAGTCGCGCAGTGCCCGCAGGAAGTCGACCTTGCGGAAGGCCGGCCAGTGGACCTCGCAGAAGTAGTACTCGGAGTGCGCGCTCTGCCAGAGCATGAAGCCCGACAGACGCTGCTCGCCGCTCGTACGGATCACCAGGTCCGGATCGGGCTGGCCCCGCGTGTAGAGGTGCTCCGAGATGTGCTCGACGTCGACGATCTCGGCGAGCTCCTCGAAGCTCGTCCCCTTCTCCGCGTGCTCCAGGAGCAGCGAGCGGACCGCGTCCGCGATCTCCTGGCGGCCTCCGTAGCCCACGGCGACGTTCACGAGTATCCCCGTGTTGTCGTGCGTGGCCTGCTCGGCCTCCTTCAGCACGGACTGGGTACGGGCCGGCAGCAGGTCCAGCGTGCCCACGTGGTGCACCCGCCAGCGGCCGTCGGAGGCCAGGGAGCGCACCGCGCCCTCGATGATCGAGAGCAGCGGGCCCAGCTGGTCCTCGGGCCGGTTGAGGTTGTCCGTCGAGAGCATCCAGAGCGTGACGACCTCGACGTCCGTCTCGGCGCACCAGCCGAGCAGCTCCTGGATCTTGTCCGCGCCGGCCTTGTGGCCCTGCTCGGGGGTTCCACCGGAGGCCTTGGCCCAGCGCCGGTTGCCGTCGAGGATGACACCGATGTGCTTCGGCACCTGGGTGTGATCGAGGCGGCCTTCCACCCGGCGTGCGTAGAGCCCGTACACCAGGTCGCGCAGGTTCACTGTTCTTAACCCCTCCATGCTGCGGCGGCCCCCGAAGCCGACACACTACTGCGGACGGGTAACAGGCTCCCAGCCCGGGACTGTCACAAGTCCGTGATAAGCAGAGATACGTGACTGATTCCCCGATCTACCGCGCCTCCGCGGAGCGCTACGAGCACATGGAGTACCGCCGCACGGGCCGCAGCGGACTCAAGCTCCCCGCCGTCTCCCTCGGCCTCTGGCACAACTTCGGCGACGACCGTGCGCTCGACGCGCAGCGCGCGATCCTGCGCCGCGCCTTCGACCTCGGCGTCACCCACTTCGACCTGGCGAACAACTACGGACCGCCGCCGGGCTCCGCCGAGCTGAACTTCGGCAAGATCTTCGCCCAGGACTTCACCCGGTACCGGGACGAACTGATCGTCTCCACCAAGGCCGGCTACGAGATGCACCCCGGCCCGTACGGCGAGTGGGGCTCCCGCAAGTACCTGATGTCCTCGCTCGACGCCTCCCTGAAGCGGATGGGCCTCGACTACGTCGACATCTTCTACTCGCACCGCTTCGACCCGCACACCCCGCTGGAGGAGACGATGGGGGCGCTCGCCTCCGCCGTCCAGCAGGGCAAGGCGCTGTACGTCGGCGTCTCCTCCTACAACAGCGAGCAGACGGCCGAGGCCGCGCGGATCCTGAAGGAGATGGGCGTCCCGGCGCTCATCCACCAGCCGTCGTACTCGATGATCAACCGCTGGACCGAGGAGGACGCCCTCCTCGACACCCTGGAGGCGGCCGGCATGGGCTGCATCTCCTTCGTGCCGCTGGCGCAGGGCCTGCTCACCAACAAGTACCTGAAGGGCATCCCGGAGGGCTCGCGGGCGACGCAGGGCAAGTCCCTCGACCCGAACCTGCTCTCCGACGAGGTGCTGCGGCGGCTGCACGGCCTGGCCGACATCGCCGAGCGGCGCGGACAGTCGCTGGCCCAGCTGGCGCTCCGCTGGGTGCTGCGCGACGAGCGGATGACCTCCGCGCTGATCGGCGCGTCCAGCGTCGCGCAGCTGGAGGAGAACGTGGCCGCGCTGGCGGGGCCTCCGCTGACGGAGGAGGAGCTGAAGGAGATCGACTCCTTCGCCGTGGACACCGAGGGCACCAACATCTGGGCCGGACGGGGCTGAGCCCGTCCGGGCCGGACGGGGCCGGCCCGCGAGGGCGACACAGCCGGGCGGGAGACCTGGCGCCGGGAGAGGCCTGGCACCGGCCGGGAGACCTGGCACCGGCCGGAAAGCGGGGCCGGGAGGCCGCCGCACCAGGCCCGGGGGAAAGAAAACGGGCCGGTCCGTGGGGGGGATACGGACCGGCCCGAGGGGGGGTTTCCACCATAACCCTTCAGAAGCCCTGCTGCGTGCCAAGCGGTGCCGACGACCTGGACCGGATGACGCGGAGCCCAGTCGGGACAAGGCCCTTGGGGCGCGCTGGCGGGTTTGCGCCCCGGCGTGGCGGCGGGTTCCGTACCTCCCAAGAGGGACCCGCACCGAAGGGCCCCCGGTTGACGGCACGCCCGGTCACGCGGCCTCCGCGGACCTCTGGGCCTCCTTGGCGGCGAGGATGTCGGCCATGAAGCGGTCGCCCCACTCCCCCAGCGGCATCAGCGCGGTGTTCAGTGCCTCGCCCAGCCCCGTGAGGGAGTACTCCACCCGGGGCGGAACCTCCGGGTAGACCTCCCGGTGGACGACCCCGTCCGCCTCCAGCTCCCGCAGCTGCTGGATCAGCACCTTCTCGCTGACGCCCGTGATCTGCCGCCTCAGCTCCCCGAAGCGGATGGCGCCGTGCGCGTGCAGAGCCCACAGGATCAGCGGCTTCCACTTCCCCCCGACCACGTCGACGGCCACCTCGATCCCGCAGCCGTACGTCGTCTTCCCCTTGGCCATCCCAACTCCTCGTCTCATCGCGGCTCTTCGACGCGTCGACGCGCCGGCCTTCAGCCCTTCGACTCTCCGCCTACTCGGCCAAGGCGGACAGGACCTGACCTATTCCGGGCCTACGGTCGACGCATGACGACCTCCACCCCACCACAGGTCACCTGGGCGCAGGCCGACGCCCGCAGGATCCACCGGCAGTTCCTGGACGAGCCGACGGACGCCCCGCCGGCGGCGGTCGCCGCCGCGATGCTCGGCGCACACGCCCAGGTCCTGTCCGCGGCGGAGCTGTCCCTCGCCCTGCGCACCGCCGACACCACCCGGGCGGACGTACGGACGGCCCTGTGGGAGACCGGCACGCTGGTCAAGACGTACGGCCCGCGCGGAACGGTCCATCTGCTTCCCGCCGCCGACCTGCCGATGTGGACCGGCGCCCTGTCGGCGATCCCCGGCGGGGCGAGCCCGATGCCGCCGGACGTACGGATGACGGCCGAGCAGACGGACCAGGTCCTGGCCGCCGTCGCGGACGCCCTGACGGACACCGAGCTGACCGTCGACGAACTGAACGACGCCGTCGTGGCGCGCACAGGGCCCTGGGCCGGCGAGCGCGTGATGGAGGCCTTCCAGGACAAGTGGCCCCGCTGGCGGCAGGTCACCCACCTGGCGGGACACCGCGGGGTGCTGTGCTTCGGCCGGGACCGGGGCCGCAAGGTCACGTACACCAACCCGGGGGTGCGTCCGGCCGAGGGCACGGCGGCCCTGCGCGAGCTGGTGGAACGCTATCTGTACGCCTACGGCCCGGCGTCCCCGCAGAACTTCGCGAAGTGGCTGGCAGCGCCGGCGGGCTGGGCGACCGGGCTCTTCGCCACGCTGGCCGCGGACGACCGGATCGAGGAGGTGTCCTTCGACGGCGCGACCGGCTGGGTCGTCGCCGGGGACACCGGCTTCCCGGACGCGCGGCCCGCGCGCGGGGTGCGGCTGCTGCCGTACTTCGACGCCTTCACCATCGCCTCGCAGCCGCGCGAACGGCTCTTCCCGGGGGCCGCCCACGGGCGGGCGCTGGCAGGCGGCCAGGCCGGGAACTACCCGGTGCTCCTCGTGGACGGAACCGTCGCGGGGGTCTGGCACCAGCGGCGCTCGGGGAAGCGGATCACGGTGACGGTCGAGCCGCTGAAACCGCTGAGCGCGGCCCGCCTCCGGGACGTGGAGGCCCAGGCCGACCGCGTGGCGACGATCCTGGAGGGCCGGCCGGAACTGGTGGTGGGCACGGTGACGGTGGGTCCGCACGCCTAGGGCGTGTCGTGAGAGCAGCGCCGTCCGCCCGAAGAGCGGGCGCCCCCGGCGCCCCGCGAGCCAGGCGAGACTTTCCGGACACGACCTAGGAGGCGCGGCGCAGGAGCGTGACGCCGTCGCGGGCGGCCACGACCTCGTAGCCGTGCGACTCCCGCGCCGCCCTCAGCTCCCTCTCCTGCTGCTCCTTCGGGTACGGCCACGGGCCGCTCTGCTGGGGCCAGGCCTCCGGCGGTACGGCGTCGTAGACGATCCACTCGGCCGTCGGGGCCGGCAGCGGACCCGTCTCCCGGAGGTCGAGACGGGTGTCGACCGGGAAGGTCGGGAAGACCACGACCTCGCAGCGCGAAGTGAGCTGCGGGGCCAGCCGGTTGGAGGCAGCGACGGTGGCGCCGTCCGGGATGCGGGCGAGCAGCGCCCGTGCGGCCTCGATGTGCGGGGTGGTCCGCCAGGTGGGCCGCTGGGCGAGCTGGGCCAGGGGGAAGGACGGGATCATCACCACGGTCACGGCGAGAACGATGGCGAGCGAGGCACGTACGTTCCGGGCGGACGCGGTACGGGTACCGGTGAGGGACACCGTGTCCGGCAAGGAGGTGGCGGGCGGCGCCGAGTCCGCCGTGGCACCGGCGGACACGACGGGGGCGGGGGCCCTGCCGGGAGACGTGGCTCCGGCGGGCGGCGCATCGGGGGACGGCGGCTTCCCGGTCTGCCGTTCGCGGCCGAGGACGTCGATCAGGCCGGCGAAGACGACCGGCATGAGGATCGCGCTGTAGTGGTACGCCGTGCCCCAGTGGAAGGTGTTCTCCGAGAACATCCGCCAGCCGAGCGTGGGCACGGCGATCAGCGAGAGCGGGGAGCGCAGGGCGAGCAGCGCGGACGGGGCGAAGACCAGGATCAGGGTCATCGCCTTGATGTCCGGGCGCAGGGCGTCGAGCGGGGCGTGGGCGAGGGTGGAGAGCAGCGAGCCGTGCCCGTCGGCCAGGTGCCCGCCGTGCGCGTAGGCGCCGCCCGGGTTGAACGCCGGCAGCAGCAGCTTGACCTCGATCAGCGAGCCCAGCAGACCGACCGCCGCCGTCGCGGCCCCGAGCCGCCGGGGCCCCTTCACGGCGATGTAGAAGCCGACGGCGGCAAGCGTCAGCCCGAGGTCCTCCTTGACGAGGAGCAGCGGCGCCGCCCAGGCCACGGCGACACCCCAGCGCCGGCGCCCGAGCGCTTCGAGCGCGAATGCGAGAAGCGGCACGGCCAGCGCGACCTCGTGGAAGTCGAAGGCGGCCGCGGAGGCGACGCCCCAGCTGAGCCCGTACCCGGCGGCCACCACGTGCGCGGCCCGGGTGCCGAGCGCGCGCCGCGCCCAGCGGGCGAGGGGGACGACGGCGAGGGCGAGCAGGGCCGACTGGGCGACGAGCAGACAGAGGGGCGACGGCCAGAGGCGGTAGAAGGGCGCGAGGGCGGCGAGCAGAGGGTGGAAGTGGTCGCCCAGCAGGTGGAAGCCGGGGCCGCGCAAAGGGACGACGGGTGCGCGGAGTTCGGCGTAGGCGCGGACGGCCTGCTCGAAGATGCCCAGGTCGTAGCCGGTGGTCCGCAGGAGCTGGTGGCGGCGTACGGCGACGGTCGCGTAGACGAGACACAGGCCCGCGGCCCACGCCCAGGGGAGGACGGCGGGCCTCCGGTACCAGGGGACGGGAGGCGGAGTGGCCTCCCGCTGCGACACCACGGGCAGTTTGTCATTCATTGTCCGCATGTGTCTGAATGCTAGGCCGCGGACCTCAGGGCGAGGCGGAGAGCGCGCCGAGGAGCAGCCCGACCAGGGCCCCGCCGATCATGAACGGCCCGAAGGGGATGGCCGACTTCCGGCTCCCCCGCCGGAGGACGACGAGACCGAGCCCGTACAGCGAACCCGCGAAGAAGGCCGCGAACGTACCGACGAAGAGAACACCCCAGCCGTACCAGCCCAGAGCCGCGCCGACGCAGAGCGCGAGCTTGACGTCGCCCAGGCCCATGCCACTCGGACGGATCAGGAACAGCACGAGATACCCGCCGCCCAGAGCGACTCCACCGAGCAGCGCGTGAACCCAGGAGCCGGCGTCGTACGGCAGCAGTTCGGCGCCCGACAGGAGCAGCGGGACGGCGGCCGCGAGCGGCAGCGTGAGCGGGTCGGGCAGCCGGTGCACGCGCACGTCCACGGTGGCGAGGAGCACGCCGAACGGCGCGAGGAGCAACCAGACGGCGAGCTCGGGGCGCGGCCCGGTGACGGCCGCGAGAGCGGCACAGGCGAGGGCGGTGAGGACGGGCGCGGTGAGGGCGGTACGGAGGGGGACCGTGAGCGCGGTGCGACGTGGGGCGGTGCCGGCGGAGCGACGCGGGGCGGTGACGGCGCGACGCGGGGCGGTGACGGAGGTACGGAGCCGGAGGGTGCGGCGGCGCGGGGAGGAGGCGGGTGCCACCGGTCCGGACTCGGAGGGTTGAGCCACGCAGGCCGCACAGGCCGCGCACGCCGGAGCGCCGAGCCAGCCGCGCGCCGGCCCCACCCACGCGTGACCCGCCCCGCAGGTGTCCCGCCACGACTCCTCCGGCTCGACCGACAGCCGGTACGCGGCACGCGGCACCAACAGCCCGGTGGCGGCACCCCACAGCGCGGCGACGGCGATCAGCGTGACGAACACCCGCCGCACCCTACCCAGCCGCACCGCTACCGTCTCCCCCATGGGGAGATGGCAGGACGGGACGGGAACGCTGACCGTACCCACGGGGCAGGTCGGGCTGGAGATCGCGGCCACCTACCGGGCACGCCGAAGAGGCCTGCTCGGCCGGGACGGGATCGAGGGCGCGATGCTCATCACCCCGACCAACAGCATCCACACCTTCGGGATGCGCTTCACCATCGACGTGGCCTACCTCGACCGGGACCTCACGGTCCTCGCCGTGGTGACCATGAGACCGGGACGCCTCGGCATGGTGCGCCCGCGCGCCCGGCACGTCCTGGAGGCCGAGGGCGGAGCCATGGCGGACTGGGGCCTGCGCAAGGGCGCCCGGGTCACGGCGGTCCCGACCCCAGCAGCGTGAACGCGCCGTACGCGCCCGACGCGAGCGCGAGGCCGGTGAGCACCAGGACCCGGCTGCGCACGCGGAGCCGTACGAGCGCCGCCGCGGCCGGCAGCAGAAGGCCGAACGCGGGCATCATCAGACGCGGCCGGGATCCGAAGTACGCGGCGCCGATGAGCGAGACGACGACGACCCCGATCGTGTACACGAGCAGCGGCAGCGGCTGCTTCTGCCGTACGCACAGCACGACCAGCCAGCTGAGCAGGCCGAGCGCCGCGCACAGGCCGAGCGCGGCGAGCGGCGGCAGGCCCCAGATGAAGCGGGCGAGGGCGACACCGCCGTCGATGGAGTTCCCCCAGGCCGCCTGGACGTCGAAGTACGCCGTGGCGCTGCCCTCGCGCACACCGACGTAGACGATGTACGCGAGCCAGCCCAGGGGCGCGAGGAGGACGCCCGCCACCATGTGCGCGGACAGCTTCCGTTCGCGTACGACGGTGACGAGGGCCGTGATCCCGAGGGCGGCGATCAGCGCGGCGGCCGTCGGCCGGGTCAGCCCGGCCAACGCGCACAGCGCTCCGGCGAGGATCCAGCGGCCGCGCAGCACGGCCAGGACCGACCAGGCGGCCAGGGCGGTGAAGAGCGTCTCGGTGTACGCCATCGACTGCACGAACGCGGTCGGGTACACGCCCCAGAGGACGGCCAGCACGACACCGGCCGGCCGGCCCGCGACATGGGAGCCGACCGCGTAGATGCCCCAGGCGGCGGCGAGCGAGGCGGTCCATGAGACGAGGAGGCCTGCGGTGGCGGCGTCGACGGGGAGGACCGTGGACAGGGCCCGTTCGAGCGCCGGGAAGAGGGGGAAGAACGCCAGGTCGGAGTGGACGCTGCCGTTGGGGAGGGTGACCTCGTACCCGTAACCGTTCTCGGCGATCCGGACGTACCAGACGGAGTCCCAGCGGCCCGAAAGCCGGTGCAGCCCGTCCTTGCCGGTCGCGACGGCGGCGAGGGCGAGGATCGCGAGGCCGATGAGGCGGGTGGCGGCGTAGCCACCGAGGGCGACGGCGGGCGAATCGGGTGAACGGGTCCAGCTGGTTGTGCTGCTTGTGCTGGTTGTGCTGGGCGTGGCGGGAGAGCTGGGTGAGCCCGGTGAGCTGGGTGAGCCGGGTGAACGGGGCCGGTCTGGGGACATGCGCTCGATTATGTCCGGCGGCCGGCATCGGTCGGTGACCCGCCCGAGGCGGTCCGGAGCCTGCCTACCCCGCGGGGCGGATGCGGACGAAGCGCGCGGCCATGACCGGGCCGAGCTCCCGGACGATGGCGTGTCCGGGCTCATGGGGGTACGGCAGGTCGTTGAGGAACGAGGTGACGATGACCTCGTCGACACCGAACTCCCCGCGGGCGCTCTGCTCCTCCAGGAAGTCCAGCGTGCGTCGCCAGTCGGCGGCCGCCGGGTCCTCCCCGAGGAACGAGCGCACGGTGTTCTGGACGACGTCCCAGAAGAACACGTGCGGGAGCACGCCACCCTGGCTGAAGACGTGGTCGTCGTACGCGTCCCGGAACTCGGGGATCCGCGTCACAAGATCGCTGACCAGTCGCACGCTGGGGGATGTCGTTTCCATCGGCAGTCCACTTCGCAGCAGCAGTCCCGGCGCCCGTTCCGCCCGTTCCGACCAGGATGCGGCATAGAGGCACAAGTTATCCACAGGGGGTGCGAACGTTCGCCCGTCCGTGGATCGTTGGGGCATGAGAGGAGAGACGGAGGAGCTGGTGAGGGTCGCCCGGGGCGGGGTGCTCCTCACGGTGTGGGCGTACGGAGCGGGCTGGTCGCGGGGCCGGGCGACGAGACGGCTCCGCGCGGACGGATGGCAGCGCATCTGCCAGGGAGCCTGGGCGGCCCCCGGCAAGGAGGTCGACTGGCGCGTCCGCGCCAGAGCCCACCAGCTGCTCCGACCGGAGCTGGTGTGCAGCCACGGCACGGCGGCGGCACTGCACCGGATCGAGGTGCTCGGGGGGATCGGGGGGAGGGGGGTGGGGGTGGGGCCCCCGGTGGGGCTGGATGGCCCGGAGGTGCTGGACTTCACCGTGCCGCGTCCGGGCCGGTCCTCCCGTACCGCCGAGGGAGTGCGCGTCCACTCCACGGAGTTCCTCGCCACCGGCGACTGCGTCATGCGCGGGGGCCTGCGGGCGACGAGCCCCGCGCGGACGGTCGGCGACCTGATACGGAGCTGCGGCACCCGCGAGCACGCGGTCGTGGTCGCGGACTCGGCCCTGTCGCGCCGCACGGTCCGGGGCGTCCGCCGCGAGCCGCTCGTCCACCGCGAGGAGCTGGTGGCCGAGCTGTCCGCGCCCCGGCCGGGCGCGACCCGGGCCCGCCGCTGGCTGCCGTTCGCCGACCCGGCGTGCGGCTCCCCGGCGGAGACGGTCGCCCGCCTCCGTATGCGGGACGCGGGCCTGCGCCCCGAGTCCCAGCCGCTGCTCCACACCCGCGGGGGCCGTTCCCTGCGCCCCGACTTCCTCTTCCGCGCGCACGGCCTGGCGGTCGAGATCGAGGGTTACGCGTTCCACGGCAGCCGTCAGGCACACGACCGGGACATCCGCCGCTACAACGACCTCGCGGACTGCCGGGAGGTCCGCCGGGTCCTGCGCTTCACGGCGCGGGACGTGTTCCTCCGCCCGGAGGCCGTGATCGCGACGATCGTGGGGGTGCTGGGGCAGTTGGGCACCTGAGCAGAGCTCAGCAGGGCGGGCGGCGGGATGAGGCAGGTGGTCACGGGCGCTCAGCGCTTCGCATGGCGGATCTTCAGACGCCCGTACCCCATGGCCCCGGAGATCCGGATCGTGGGGCCGGTGGAGAGGGAGCCGCTCCGGGGCTTGTAGCGCACGTCCTTCCACCCGGTATGCAGCCCCTCGACGTCGACGATCGCGTCGCGCGGCACCGTGATCTTGGCTCTGCCGGTGCCGAGTTGGAGTTCGATGTCGACCGTCGCATGCTCGATGACCGCCCGGGACAGGTCCAGACGCACCCGGCCGAACGCGGACTCGACCTTCAGCCGCCGCGGAACCCGCCACGCACCACGCCGTTTGATCCGCCCGCTCGCGGCGCCGATCGTGGACGTCGTCTCCGCCCGCTCCTCCGGGAGCGAGGCCAGAGCGGACGCGAGCTCGCGGTGCGTCGTGACGGTGAGCACCTGGTGAAGGCGCTCGTCCAGATCCTCGTGCGACACGTGCCCGTCGGCGTACGCCTCCTGCAGGCGCCGTACAGCCGTGTCGCGGTCGTCTTCACTGATCGGTCGGCGCGGTTGCTCTTCCGGCAATGCGGTCACCTCGGCACCCTACTCACGGGGCGACGGGTTGGTACACGAATCCGTTCAAGGGTGAGAGGACCTTCCAGCCGAGCGCTTCGTAGAGGGCCTTGCCCTGGACGGTCGCGCCGAGAATGCCGGTGGACACCCCGTTCTCGATGGCCGCGTTGGCGAGTGTGCCCATCACCATCGTCCCGAGGCCACGGCGCTGGTGGGCCGGTTCGGTGACGATCTGGTCGAACACGCAGGCGGTACCGGTCAGACCGGTCTGGCCGCCCGCGGCAAGTTCCCCGTCGGCGCTCAGGATCCGCACGTAGATGACGCCGTTGGCGGTGTCGACGGTGGCGGTGTACCCATCGGGCGCGTGAACGCGCGAGGGCCGCAGATCGACGGCCATCAGGTAGCAGGGGTCGGTAGGTTCCCAGGCGGACGAGAACCAGGGATCCATGACGTCCTGGGGGAGGAAGGCCTTGATGCACGTGGTGGGCTCGGTGATCGTGCCGATGAGCCGGCGGGCGGTTCCGTCGGCGCCGGCGTCGGCGTCGGCGTCGAGGAGGACGTGCCGGACGACCTGAGTGGGCTGTCCGACGTCGATACGGAGTCCCCAGTCCACGTCGACCGGCTTGGGTGCCCCTCGGGACACGGCCCAGCCTTCGGCCCACAACCGTGCGGTCGCCAACATTGAGCCCACCCCGAGACACGCCTGCCGACATGAGGCGAGGGAGCCCCCATGGCCGGTCGGCGTGTGAAGACCGACTCGAGACTCCCGCGCCATCGCACTGTACGTGACGATCGTCGGCGAACTCGCCGCGAACACCAGCCTCTTGGGCAGTTCCTCTAGGAGGTGGTGCGGGGGAAGGAGATCTCGACGCGGCGGTTCTTGGTGCGGCCTTCCTCGGTGGCGTTGTCGGCGATCGGGTAGTCCTCGCTGTACCCGCGGATGTCGAAGGTCTTGCCCGGGTCGAGCGTCTTGGACAGCTCCTGCTGCACGGCGTCGGCGCGCTGCTTGGAGAGCTTGAGGCCGTGCTCGTACGTTCCGAGGTTGTCGGTGAACCCGAAGACGCGGACGCGGCTGGAGTTCTGCTTGTTGATCTCCACGGCGATGGCGGCGATGCGGGCGGTGGCGGCGGGGCTGAGCTTGGCACTGTCCTTGCCGAAGAGAACCTCGGCCTGAAGGGCGAAGGTCACGTCGACGTTGGTGTCCTCCCGCCGCTGTTCCCCGCCTTCCTCCTCGACGACCTGCTTGATGTCGAGGACCTTGGGCGCGGCGAGGGTGGCTCCGTCGGGAAGCATGAGTTCGGGCGAGTTGGCGTCGATCTCGGGGGGCGGGGAGGCGCTGGAGGTGGAGTTGGGGGGATCGTCGGCGAGTACGGGGGTGGCCGTCGCGGCGACGAGGAGAAGGGAGGCGGCGGCGAGGGTGACGAGGCGGTGGGGAGTCATGGCGGCGTCCGTCAGGAGAGTTTGATGGTGCCGGGCTCGAAGGTGGGGAGCTGGAAGGTGACCTCGGTGGTCTGTTCTGCGGGGGCGGGGAACTGCATGAAGACCTCGGCGGAGGTCTCGGCGCGGAAGATGTTGAGGCCCGTCGTGGTCAGCGGCCTGCCGTCGGTGTCGCGGAGGACGTAGTAGCGCTTCTTCGCGACGGCGTCCACGAGGGTCGCGCCTCCGAGGGAATCGCCGTGCTTCAGCACCTCGGTCTCGTTCCCCGCCACTCCGCCGGGAAGAGCCTGTGACTTGTCGGACGTGTTCGTCAGCCGTCCCTTTACGGTGATGAAGCCGCCGAGGTCACGCTTGGCGGAGGTGATGGTCAGCTCGAAGCCGTCCTGCCCCTTGAGCAGGGCCAGCGTCTCCTCCGGCTCTTCCGACTGGGGCTTCTCGTTGCTTTCGCTCTTGCCGGGAGCCGAAGAACTCGCGGGCGGCTGACTCTTCGGAGGCTCGTCCTCGCTGCCGCAGCCGGCTACGCCGAGGACCAGGCCGGCCGCGGTGACCGCCACGGCCCACCCCCTGAGGGCCGTCGTTGCGTACCGAACACTCATGAACGGGAATCCTTCGCTTGTCAGTCGGCCAGTCGAACGGTGAAGAGGTCAGCTGCGCTGGGGAGCTCCGGCCGGTCGGGGTCGATCGTCCATGGAACACCGTCGCATGTGAGACCGACGATTGGAGCGGGTTCTGTCGGCGTGGGGCTCGGGTCCGGCTCGGGGTCCGGGTCGGGTTCCGGCTCGGGGTCAGTGGGCGGTTCGGGTTCCTCGGTCGGTTCGGGAGCCTCGAAGGAGCACAGCGGCTCGATGACGGCGGTGGCCGTCGCCGTGGCGTGCTGGTTCTCCGTACCCGGGATCACCGATCGTCCGACGCTGTCGCTGTTGCGCACTTCCACCCGGAAGCCGTGCTCTCCGAAGGCGAGCGGGACACACCCTTCGCCCGCGAGGCTCGCGTCGTTCTTGGTGGCGAACGAAGCCGCGCGCTGGCACGCGGCGTACTCGTCGTACTCGCCGCCCGAGAGGAAGTCATTCCATTGCGTCGGGTCGAGGATGACCGTCAACCAGCCGTCCCGCAGCTGGTCACGAGCGTCCTGGGCCGCGGCCAGTGCCGCCGCGTCTGCCGCGGTCTGAGCGCCGTTCCGGTTCGCCGCGGCCTGGCCGACGGCGAAGTACGCGAACGCGAGAAAGAGCAGGCCCGCCATCACAGTGATGTAGATCGGGAAAGCCTGCCCGGTGTCCTCCCTGCCTCCGCCGACCCGTGCTAGTCGATGAGGTCTGCGATCTTGTTCGAGATCGCTGTCTTGATCGTCTGGCCGATGCTCGTCCCGCTGATCGCCACCACGATCGCCACGACCACCACGATGATCCCCAGGTACTCGACCGCCGTCTGGCCCCGGTCCCGGTCGTTCGCCGCCCTTGCGCGCATCCATCCGCCGAAGTGGACCTTCGCCCTCGTCACAGCCTTCAGCAGCTCGTCGCTCATGGTGGTCCCCTCCGGATGTGTAGGCACGTGCACCGTACGCCCCCGTGCCCTCCTCCCCACAGGGCCCGTAGGCCCAAACACGGGCCCACCTCGCCATGGCTGCCATGGCCGTCGTGACGGTCGTGACTGTCATGACGCCGCCCGCGTGCCCAGCCAGGCTGCTATGGCTTCGCTGCGGGAGGTGGCGTGGAGTTTGGCGAAGATGCGGTTGATGTGGTTCTTGACCGTCTTCTCGCTGATGAAGCATGTACCGGCGATCTGGCGGTTGTTCAGGCCCGACGCGATCAAGTCCATCACCTCCCCCTCCCTCACGCTCAGCCCAAACCGTGCCACATTCGGTTGCACCTGCGAAGTCGTTCTGCCAAATCGCAATGGATTCGAGACGATTGGCCTTCCACAATCGTGTGCAGTCGCACCCCGCACCACTCCCACCAACGCGTTCGCCGCCGTCGGTGTGAAGCGTGCCCGGCCCGCCCGTACGTCGCAGACCGCCGTCACCAGTTCCTCCGCCGTGAACTCGCCGTGGACCAGGTAGCCCCCCGCGCCGAGTCGCAGCGCCTCCTGGACCACCTCGCTCTCGCCGCTGTACGTCAGCATCAGCACCGGCGCCACCCGCACCAGGTGCGGCAGGGCCGTGAGGCCGTCCACGATCGGCATGCGGACGTCGAGGAGGACCACGTCCGGGCGGTGGCGGCGCGTCTCGTCCATCGCCGTGCGGCCGTCGGGGGCCTCCGCGACGACGCGGATGCCCGTGCCGGCGGCGTCGAGCAGGGCCCTAACACCCGCCCGTACGACAGGGTTGTCATCGGCGACGACCACCGTCAGCGTCATCGTGCGTCCACCCCCTCGGCCCCGCGCAGGGTCTTCGTCACCGCGTCACTCCCCCGTGATCGAGCCGAGGTTCGTCCCCGTGCCCAGGAACAGACCCGCGCCCAGCAGGATCATCGTCGCCGGGACCATCAGCGTCGTGATCACCATCGTGGCCTTCGGGACCGCCTTCGCCGCCTTGCGGCGGGCGTTCTGCGCGTCGGTCCGTCGCATGTCGTTGGCGATCTGGATCAGCGTCTCCACGATCGGCGCGCCCAGCTCCTCGCCCTGCTGGAGCGCCGTGACGAACTGGGCCACCTGCTCGCTGTCGTTGCGCCGGCGCAGTTCGTCGAAGGCCTGCCGTCTGCTGACGCCCATGTCCATCTGGCGCAGTGTGATGCGGAGTTCGTCGGACCAGGGACCTTCGTACTGGTCCGCCACCCGTTCGAGTGCCTGGCGGAAGCCGAGTCCCGCCGACACCACGACCGCCAGGACGTCGAGGAAGTCCGGCAGCGTCCGCTCGATCTGGTCCTTGCGGATGCGGATCGCCGACCAGATGCCGACCTCGGTCCAGAGCGCGGCGAAGGCGAAGAGCAGCAGCGCGACGAGGATGTCGCCGTTGGAGAGCATGACCAGGCCGCCGAGGCCGCCGAGGAAGCCGTAGACGGCGCGCCGGGCTCCGTACCGGTCTATGGTCAGCCCGCCGGGGTTGCCCGCCAGGTCGATGCGGCGGCGGACGGCGTTGACGCGTTTGGGTCCCATCGCGCGCAGGACGGCGGCGGAGTAGCGCATGCCGAGCCGGTCCACGACGGAGTAGACGGCGCCGGTACGGGTGGAGCCGACCTCCAGGGCGAGTTGCAGGTCGTCGGGGAGCTTGGCGTCGGCCCGGTAGAGGCGGATGCCGTAGAAGATGCCGGCGACCGAGATGCCGGCGGCCAGGGCGAGGAGTAGTTCCATGTCCGGCCCCTCACACGTCGATCTTCGAGAAGCGGCGGATGATGACGAAGCCGACGACGTACAGCGCGAAGGCGGTGACGACGGCGAACTGGCCGAGGCCCGAGCCGGTCATCCGGTCCAGGGCGCCCGGCTGCATGTTGTCGATGAGGAGCAGCGAGCCGATGCCGATGACCGGGACCGCGTACGCCGTCATGCTCACCTGGGACAGCTGGGTACGGACCTCTCTGCGCGTCTCCTTGCGCTCCTCCAGCGTCTCCGTGAGGTTGCGCAGCGAGGAGACGACGGTGCCGCCCGCCTTGTTGGCGAGGACGAGCGTGGTGACGAGGACGACGAGTTCGCGGGAGGGCAGGCGTTCGGCGAGTTCGCCCAGTGCGTCGTCGATGGAGGTGCCGACGGCGAGTTGCTGGGCGACCTTCTCCAGCTCGTCGCCCGCCGGTGCCTCCATCTCGTCGGCGGCCATGCTGAGCGCCATGCGCAGGGCGAGGCCGGCCTGGGTGGCGTTGGCGAGGATCCGCGACAGCTCGGGCAGCTGGTTGATGAACTTCTCGATGCGTTTCTGGCGCTGCCAGTTGAGGAAGCCCATGGCCACCCAGAGGCCGAGGAGTCCGCAGATCGGGCCGAAGAACGGGGAGAGTGCCGCCTGTCCGGCGATCCACAGCGCGATCACGAGCACCGCCATCGCGACGACGAACTCGCCGGGTGTCACGTCCAGGCCGGTGGCGGAGATCCGCAGTTCCAGCTTCCGTCCGAACGTGGTACGCCGCAGACGCCGGTCGATGCCGCGGAAGCGTCGTCTGCGGCGGCCGGTGCCGTCCGGGTCGCCGCTCTGGGTCAGCCGGGCGACGAGCGCGGCCCGGTCGGCGGCCCCGCGCGCGTACAGGTGGACGCCGAGCACGCCGAGGACGCAGCAGAGCAGCGCGACGCCGGTCACCGTCCAGGTGAGTGGGTTCATCTCCGCCTCATCTCCGTCCCTCTGCCTCTGTCATTTCGCTTCCCGGGTGGCGAGCTGGTCGTCGGAGGCGGCGACGCCGAAGGCCTGCGGGATCGGCTGGCCGGCCAGGTAGAACCGGTCGGCGACCCGGCGGGGCAGCGGGTGGTACGCGTACACGCCGTGGACCCGTCCGTCGGCCGCGAGCGGCCGGGCGTGGAAGGCGCAGACGGTGGCGAGGGTGAAGCGCTCGCGTCCCTTCGACGCCAGGACGGCGATCTCGGTGACGCGGCGGGTGCCGTCGGCGTGCCGGGTGAGCTGGACGAGGACGTCGACGGCGCTGTTGATCTGGTCCCTGAGCGCCTCGAAGGGGACCTTGACCTCGGACATCGACGCGAGGGTCTGGAGCCGCATCAGGGCGTCCTCGGCCGAGTTGGCGTGGACGGTGGCGAGCGAGCCGTCGTGCCCGGTGGACATGGCCTGGAGCATGTCGAGGGTCTCGCCGCCGCGAACCTCGCCGACGATGATGCGGTCGGGGCGCATGCGCAGGGAGTTGCGGACGAGGTCGCGGATGGTGACCTGGCCGCGGCCTTCGATGTTCGGGGGGCGGCTCTCCAGGCGGATGACGTGGGACTGCTGGAGCTGGAGTTCGGCCGAGTCCTCGATGGTGATGACCCGTTCGCCCTCCGGGATCAGCTCGGAGAGCGCGTTGAGGAGGGTGGTCTTGCCGGTGCCGGTGGCGCCGGAGACGATCACGTTGAACTTGGCCTGGACGAGTCCGGCGAGCAGCAGGACCATCTGTTCGTCGAGCGAGCCGAGGCCGACCATCTCGCGCAGTGTGTACGCGCGGGGGAAGCGGCGGATCGTCAGGGTCGCCCCGGTGAGGGAGAGGGGCGGGATGATCACGTTGACGCGCTCGCCGGACGGCAGCCGGGCGTCCACCATCGGGTTGGACTCGTCCACCCGCCGGTTGACGGTGGAGACGATCCGCTCGATGGTCTGCATCAGCTGCTCGTGGGAGGCGAAGCGGAGCGGGAGGAGTTCGACCCGGCCCGCGCGCTCGATGTAGATCTGGTCGGGGCCGTTGACCATGATCTCGGTGATGGAGGCGTCTTCGAGGAGGGGTTCGAGGACGCCGAGGCCGAGCGCCTCGTCGACGACGCGGCGGATCAGCTGCGCCCGTTCGGCGGTGGAGAGGACGGGGCCTTCGCGGCTGATGATGTGGCCGAGGACGCGTTCGAGCCGTGCGCGCCGCTCGGCGGCGGCGAGCGCCGACATCTCGGTGAGGTCGATCTCCTCGAGGAGCTTGGCGCGGAAGGAGGCGACCAGGTGGCCGTCCTCCCTGGTTCCGGCTCCGCCTTCCTCGGGGGTGTGGATACGGGCCCGCAGACTCATGGCTGCTCGTCCTCCTCGGGCTGCGGCAGGGTGGCGCTCCTCGTCACGGACCCGAAGCCGTCCCAGAAGGGGACGACGGACGGGATCCGTACGCGCACCGTCGCGGTGAACTCGCCGTCCCCTTCCGAGGGGGTGACGACGCTCCGTTCGGCGATCCAGTCGCTCATCGCGGCGCGGCCGGCCTGTTGCGGGCCGAGGGTCGCCTCGTCGTGGGTGGCGGCCCGCGCGGCGGCGCGCGCGCCGGTGCCGGCCTGCTGGGCGGCGTACGCGGCGATGCCGAGCTGGATGCCGGCGAGGCCGACGAGCAGCAGGATCGGCAGGAAGCCGAGGTACTCGACGGCGACCTGACCCCGGTCGCGGCGCCCGCGACCGCGCACGGACGAGTGAGTCGTCCCGCCCGCGACCGGACCACCCGTCGCACTCGCCTCGCCCGTCGCGCCCCGGGGCCCCGCCCCCTCGGCGTGCCGTCCGGCGGCCGTGTTCTGCGGTGTCATCCTCCGGCCCCCTTCTCCCGTACGGCTCCGGCCTCGCTCGTCACCGAGAAGGGGAAGTCGATCGCGCCCGGGAAGAGCACGGGGACCTTCAGCTTCACCCTCGCGTGGGCGAGGTCGCCCGACGCGTCACAGTCCACGTCCGCCGACCACGAGTCGCCCACGTGCCGCCTCCCCGCCTCGCCGTAGTCGCCGTCCACCGCGCAGACCCGGGCCGCCTCGTCCGCCGCGTTCCCCGCGAGCGTGAAGGTGTAGCCGACCAGGACGCACTGCCAGAGCAGGACGAGCGTGAGCAGGATGAGCGGCACCATGCCGAGGAACTCGACGGCCACCTGCCCCCTGTCGTCCCGCGGTGTACGTCCGGAAGCCGGCATGGCTCAGCGCCCGCCCTTGCCGCGGGTCAGCCGGGCGAGCTGCTTTCCCGACCCGACCGCGCCCGCGCCCTGCCCGCCGCGCCCGCCCTGCCCGCCCCGGCCGGCGCGGCCGCCCCGCCCGGGATGCCCGTCGCGACCGTCGCGCCCGTCCTGGCCGGGCGTGCCGACCAGGCCCAGTTCGCCCGCGAGGGACCAGAGGGCCTGCTTCACGCTGGAGCGGGCGTCCAGTTCGTGCATGCGGCCCGCGTCGACGACGCCCTGGAGCTCCTTGAAGTTGGCGGGGACCACGACGCCCGCCATCCGGGTCCCGGTGATCTTCTGGATGAGTGCGGGCTGGATCTCGGTGGTCCGGGTGTACCGGTTGACCAGGAGGGTGCTCTCCTCCGCCTTGCGGATCTGGAGCCGGTCCCACATCCGTACCGTCCGCTTCGCCGCCCGCACGGTGACGACGTCGGGCGTGGTGACCAGGACCGCCGCGTCGGCCATCTCGACGGCGGCCGCGTTGGCGCCGTTGAGGTACGTGCCGCAGTCGACGACCACGACGTCGTAGCGGGAGCGCAGGGCGCTGACGATCTGGCGGGCGGAGCGGTCGGCGACGTCCTCGGCGCGTTCGCCCTCCGCCGGGGCGAGGAGGAGGGCGATGCCGGTCTCGTGGACGTACAGGGCGTCCTGGAGGACGCGGGGCGAGATGTCGTCGACGGCCGCGAGGTCGGCGACGGAGCGCCGGAACTGGACGTCGAGGTAGGAGGCGATGTCGCCGCCCTGGAGGTCCATGTCGACGAGGGCCACGTTGCGGCCGGAGGCCCGGGAGGCGAGGGCGAGCTGGACGGCGGTGACGGTGGTGCCGACGCCGCCCTTGGCGCCGCTGACGGTGACCACCGTGCCGCCGGGGCCGGTGAGGACGTCGGCGCCGGTGCCGAGGTGGCGGCGGACGCCGACGGACCACTGGGCGGCGGCCTGGACGCGGCTGGCCAGTTCCTCGTATCCGAGCGGGAGGGTGACGAGGCCTCGGGCGCCGGAGTCCATGGCGGCGGAGAAGAGCACCGGGCTCGCGTCGGCGGTGATGAGGACGACGCCGACGGCGGGGAAGCGGAGGGCGACCTCGCGGACCAGTTCGAGGGCGGGGACGGGGCCGATCCGCTCGTGGACGAGGACGACTTCGGGGAGTTCGGCGACGGACTCGGCGGCGAGCCGGGCGAGGGTGTCGACGAGCTGGGTGGAGTCGGCGACGGGCGGGGCGGGTTCGGCGTCGGGGAGCTGGCTGAGCAGGCTGGTGACGGCGCGGGCCGCGTCGGGGTCGGCGACGGCAGGCAGGATCCTGGTGGTCATACCGGCCTCACTTGTCCTTGTCGAGCGTGTAGGTGCGGTCGCCGGGGGCGAGGGTGGGCTCGCCGCCGGGCGCGACGAGGGCGAGCCGGACGTGTTCGGCGAAGGACTCGGCGTAGGCGACGCGCTGGGTGTCGATGGTGGAGAGCGCGAAGGTGATCGGGACGGCTTCGGTGGGCCGGCTGGTCCGGTCGTTGCGCTGGGAGATGGGGGTGAGTTCGCCGACGTCGAGGACCCGGGCGTTGCTCACGATGACCTTGGACTGGGCGGCCTGGCCGCCCTTCTCGCCGGCGAACGTGGCGTAGATGTTGACGGTGGCGCCAGGGGTGATCTTGCCGGCGACTCCCGTGGCCGCGTCGATCATGATGGCGATCTCCTGCTGGCCGGGCTGGAGGGCCGGGCGCGCGACGATCATGTCCGATTGGAGGAGCGAGCCGGAGGCGAGCGTGGTGACGGCGATCTTGCCGTTGATCTGGTCGAGGTCGGTGACGGCGGTGGCCGGGAGCCATCGCTCCGGCATCGAGATCTTCTCGAACTGTCCGGCCTTCAGCGGGGTGTAGGGCGCCACCCTGTCCTTGATCCGGTACGCCGTCACCTCGGGTCCGACCTTGGAGTTCACGTCGTCGATCACCGAGAGGACACCGGCGAAGGCAGCGAGGGCGCACAGGACGGACAGCAGCAGCAGGATGACGCCACGACGCTGGCGGGAGTTCATTGCCGGACAACCTCGATCGGGGGTACGTGTGGCTCAGCGGACGGGGGACGTGAGCGCCCGGGGCGCTCGGGACGACCGGAGCGCCCGCGGCTGCGACCTGTCGGAGGGCGGTCCGGCGGCGTGGGATCCGCCGGTCCGGGACCCGGTGGCGTGGGATCCGGCGGTCGCGGCGTCGGCCAGCGGGGCGCAGCAGAAGGCGCAGCGGTCGCCGATGAGTTCCATTCCGCACCAGTGGCAGGTCTCCCGCCGTACGGAGGAGACCAGTTGGTGGAGGACGGCGATGTCCGACAGGTACGCGGCGAACTCGACCAGCCGCCCCGTCCCCCACCACCCGGGCGACTCGGCGGGCAGCGGTGCCTCCTGCACCGCCTGGACCTGCCAGCGGGGCGCGAGGGTGCCGGTGGGCCAGTCGGTCTGCAGGTGTCCTCTGGCCAGGAGGAGCTGGGTGGCGAACTCGGGTCCCGTGGGCGGTTCGGCCCCCGGCCCGACGCGGACGAGCTGCGGGACGGGTCCGGCCAGTACGGCGAACTGGGAGCCGGGCAGCCAGCCCTTGAGGTGCGACTTCAGGCCGACGGGTACGCGGTCGAGCTTGGCGACCGAGCCGAGGACGGCGCCTGCGTAGACGTAGTGCGCGAGCAGCCGGGCCGCCGAGGCGACGACGCCGGGGCTGAAGTCGCAGACGGACAGCTGGCGCAGCTGCCGGGCGAGGACGGCGACGCCGAGGGGCGGCAGGTCCGTCTTGACCAGGGCGATCCGGTCGCTCTCCAGGAGGGCGCGGCCGGCGTGGAGCCGCTGTTCGGCCACCTTCGGCAGGGAGGTGGGGCAGACCACGATCACATGGCCGTAGCGGTCGAGGAGGAGCTGGAGGTCGGCGACGGCGGAGGCGAGCGGCCGGGTGTCGAGTGCGGGCAGGACGGCGGCGGTGGGTGTCTGCTGGTCGGTCGGTGGCAGCACCAGATCGGCGCTGGTGACCGCGATCGCTGTCGGCACGTCGGGCTCCCCGTCCCCATGTCCCCATGACTCACTGCGTTCACCGCGTCACTGCACGGCGGTGCTTCTGCACTTTATCCACGTCCCGCGGGGTGGTGAACACACAATCCGCCAAGCACAACGAGAAATCTGGGCCCGGGCGGGTCGTGCGGGGCCCCGGCACCGGGCTCCGCCCGGGCCCATCGCGGCGTCCGCCCCTGGGTCCCCCTGTGGGCCCACCCGTGGGTCCCCTCGTAGGTCCACCCGTGGGTCCAGCCGTGGGCCCGCTCATGGGCCCTGGGGCCCACCGCGTCAACTCCCCTTCAGCGCCAGAGGTCTTGACAAGTCGATTGGTCTGGACCAGCTTGTTCCCCCAAGCGGTGGCCACCGTTCCCGACCCCTCCCCCACTCCCCCACCGGAGGCAGCAAGTGGACCGCACCACCACACGCTCGCGCAGATGGATCGGCAGCGCCCTCGCGCTCGCCGTCGGCTCCGGGCTCGTACTCGTCGGCGGCGCGGGCACCGCCCAGGCCGCGGACGTCAACGTGGCCAAGAACGCGGGCTTCGAGTCCGGCACCGCCAACTGGACCTGTACGGCGGGCAGCGGCGCCGCCGTCTCCTCGCCCGTACGGACCGGGGCGGGCGCCCTCAGGGCGACCCCGGCCGGCCAGGACAACGCCCGCTGCAGCCAGGTCGTCACCGTCAAGCCCAACTCGACGTACACGCTGAGCGCCTGGGTCCAGGGCGGGTACACCTACCTCGGCGCGACCGGGACCGGCACCACGGACGTCTCCACCTGGACCCCCGACAGCGCCTCCTGGAAGCAGCTGACCACCACCTTCACCACCGGCGCGAACACCACCTCGGTGACCGTCTACACCCACGGCTGGTACGGCCAGGCCGCCTACCACGTGGACGACGTCTCCGTCTTCGGCCCCGACGGCGGCGGCACCACCGATCCCGACCCGGTCGTCCCGTCGACCCCGGCGGGCCTCGCCGCGGGCACGGTCACCTCGTCCTCGGTCGCGCTGAGCTGGAACGCCGTCTCGGGCGCCACCGGCTACAAGGTCTACCGCGACGGCGCCCTCGCGCAGACCGTCTCCGGCACCTCGGCCACCGTGTCCGGTCTCGCCGCCAACACCTCGTACCAGTTCCAGGTCTCCGCGACGAACGCGGCGGGCGAGTCGGCCAGGTCCACCGCCGTCTCGGCGCGGACCGGCACCAACCCGGGCCCCGGCCCGTCCGTGCCCAAGCACGCCCTGACCGGCTACTGGCAGAACTTCAACAACGGGGCCACCGTCCAGAAGCTGCGGGACGTGCAGGCGCAGTACGACATCATCGCCGTCTCCTTCGCCGACTCGACGGCCACACCCGGCCAGATCGTCTTCAACCTCGACCCGGCCGTCGGCTACGCCTCCGTCGCCGACTTCAAGGCCGACGTCGCCGCCAAGAAGGCGGCCGGCAAGTCGGTCGTCATCTCGGTCGGCGGCGAGAAGGGGAACGTCACGATCAACAGTGACGCCTCCGCCACCGCCTTCGCGGACAGCGCGTACGCCCTGATGCAGGAGTACGGCTTCAACGGGGTCGACATCGACCTGGAGCACGGCATCAACTCCACGTACCTGACGAAGGCGCTGCGCCAGCTCTCCGCCAAGGCCGGTTCGTCGATGGTGCTCACGATGGCCCCGCAGACCATCGACATGCAGAACACGGGCACCGAGTACTTCAAGACCGCGCTGGCCGTGAAGGACATCCTGACGGTCGTCAACATGCAGTACTACAACAGCGGTTCGATGCTCGGCTGCGACGGCAAGGTGTACAGCCAGGGGTCGGTGGACTTCCTCACCGCGCTCGCCTGCATCCAGCTCCAGGGCGGCCTGGACGCCTCCCAGGTCGGGCTCGGCGTGCCGGCCTCGACCCGCGGCGCGGGCAGCGGCTACGTCGACCCGTCGATCGTGAAGAACGCCCTCGACTGCCTGACCCGCGGCACCGGCTGCGGCTCCTTCAAGCCCTCGCAGACGTGGCCGAATCTGCGCGGTGCGATGACCTGGTCGACCAACTGGGACGCGACGGCGGGCAACGCCTGGTCCAACGCGGTCGGGCCGCACGTCCACAACCTCCCGTAACCCTTAACCCCCAACCCCCGCGCACGCGAGCAGCGCCGCCGCTTCCCCCGGCGGCGCTGTCCGCGTTCCCGGCGCTGCCCGCGTTCCCGGCGCTGTCCGCGTTCGCGGCGCCCTCCTCCCCGGCGCCCTCCTCCCGGGCGATCTCCGCCATGTCCGACCGCCTTTCACCCGTCCTGTGTGATCTGCTGGTTGGCTCAGGTCACCGAGCGGGTGCGACGCGACGGCACAAGAGGGCATGGCCGAACTCCCTCTTGACCCGTCCATGTCATCGCCGGACGATGTGCCCGGACACCCGCACAGCCTGTCGCACACCCCCACACTCCCCACCCAGGAGACAGCATGCGACTTCGAACCCGCGGAAGAAGGTCCGCGACCCTCGCGGCCCTTCTGGCGCTCGCCCTGGCGGCGCCGCTCTCCGCCGGCGCGTACCAGGCCGGAGCCGACTCGGAGCCGACCCCCGCCGCCGAGGAGGTCATCCGCCAGTACGAGATCCACGGCCCGTCCACGGTCGCCGAACGCACCGCGCTCGCCGCGACCGGCGTCTCGATCGACGAGGCCGACGACCACAGCGTCGTCGTCAGCGCCAACACCGCCCAGCTGCGCAAGCTCCGGGCGCTCGGCCACCGCCCCGAGGCGCTGCCCGCGCCGCCGGACCGGTCGGTCAAGGGGCTGGCCGCCAAGCCCTTCGACTTCCCCTCCGCCGACGCGAAGTACCACAACTTCGCCGAGATGAACGCGGAGATCGACCAGCGCCTCGCCCAGTACCCGAACATCATGAACAAGCGGGTCATCGGGAAGACGTACCAGGGCCGGGACATCGTCGCCGTCAAGATCAGCGACAACGTCGGCACGGACGAGGCCGAGCCCGAGGTCCTCTTCACCCACCACCAGCACGCCCGCGAGCACCTGACCGTCGAGATGGCGCTCTACCTGCTGCGCGAGCTGGGCGCGGGCTACGGCTCCGACACCCGCGTCACCAATCTGGTGAACAGCCGCGAGATCTGGATCGTGCCGGACCTCAACCCGGACGGCGGCGAGTACGACATCGCCTCCGGCTCCTACCGCAGCTGGCGCAAGAACCGGCAGCCCAACTCCGGCTCGTCCTACGTCGGTACGGACATGAACCGGAACTGGGACTACAAGTGGGGCTGCTGCGGCGGCTCCTCCGGCTCCAAGAGCTCCGAGACCTACCGGGGCGCGGCCCCCGAGTCGGCCCCCGAGGTGAAGGTCGTCGCCGACTTCGTCCGCTCGCGCGTGGTGGGCGGCAAGCAGCAGATCAGGGCGGCGATCGACTTCCACACGTACAGCGAACTGGTGCTCTGGCCCTTCGGCTGGACCACCGCGAACACCGCGCCGGGCATGACCCAGGACGACCGCGACGCGTTCGCGACCGTCGGCCAGAAGATGGCGGCCAGCAACGGCTACACCCCCGAGCAGTCCAGCGACCTCTACATCACGGACGGGTCGATCGACGACTACCTCTGGGGCTCGCACAAGATCTTCGGCTACACCTTCGAGATGTACCCGGCCTCGTCCTGGAACGGCGGCTTCTACCCGCCCGACGAGGTGATCGAACGCGAGACGAGCCGTAACAGGGACGCCGTCCTCCAGCTCCTGGAGAACGCGGACTGCATGTACCGCTCGATCGGCAAGGCCTCGCAGTACTGCACCGCCTGACCTGACGCACGGACAGGGGCGCCCCGGGCCTCCGGGGCGCCCCTCGCCGTGCCGGGACCCGGCTAGACCGCCAGGCTCAGGGCGGCGGCGACGGCGAAGCCCGCCAGGGAGAGGACCGACTCCAGGACGGTCCACGACTTCAGGGTGTCGCGCTCGGAGATGCCGAAGTACTTGCTCACGATCCAGAAGCCGCCGTCGTTGACGTGCGAGGCGAAGATCGAGCCCGCCGAGATGGCCATGATGACCAGGGCGAGGAACGCCTGCGAGTGGTCGCCGCCCTCGACCAGCGGCAGGACGATGCCTGCCGTGGTCACGATGGCGACGGTCGCCGAACCCTGCGCGACCCGCAGGACGAGCGAGATCAGGTAGGCGAGGACGATCACCGGCAGGCCGACGTCGTTGAAGGTGTCGGAGAGCGCCTGCGCGACACCGCTCGCCTTCAGGACCGCGCCGAAGACACCGCCGGCGCCGACCACCAGCAGGATGTTGCCCACCGGCTTCAGCGAGGAGGTGGACACCTGCTCCAGGGACTTGCGGGACCAGCCGCGCCGGATGCCCAGCAGGTAGTACGCGAGGAGGAGCGCGATCGTCAGGGCGACGAAGGGGTTGCCGAAGAACTCGATCACGGAGCGGGCCGTCGACTCGTCCAGGGCGATGGAGGAGAACGTCGCGGCGAGGATGAGGACCAGGGGCGTGCCGATGATGAGGAGCACGGTGGCGAGGGAGACGGGCGCCTCGGAGGCGCCGGTTTTGCGCTCGGCGGCGACCTGGGCCTTGGCGTCCTCCGCGGCCTCGACCATGTCCTGCGGGACCTCGACGAAGATGCGCCTGCCGATCCAGGCGGCGTAGGCCCAGGCGGCGAGGACGGCGGGGACGCCGACGACGACGCCCATGAGGATGACCCAGCCGAGCGAGACGTGGAGCATGCCCGCGGCGGCGACGGGGCCGGGGTGCGGCGGCAGGAAGGCGTGGGTCATGGAGAGACCCGCGAGGAGCGGCATGCAGTAGAGCAGGATCGATTTTCCGGACCGCTTGGCGGCCGCGTAGACGATCGGCGCGAGGACGAAGATGCCGACGTCGAAGAAGACCGGGATGCCGAAGATCAGTCCGGTGAGGCCCATCGCGAGCGGTGCGCGCTTCTCGCCGAAGAGGCCGAGCAGGCGGGAGGAGAGCACCTCGGCGCCGCCGGAGACCTCGAGGATCGCGCCCAGCATGGTGCCGAGGCCGATGATGATCGCGACGTGGCCGAGGATGCCGCCCATGCCGGTCTCGATGACGGAGGTCGCGGCGGACTTCTGGACGGTGCCGAAGAGTTCGGTGACGGAGAGGCCCGCGGCGAGACCGACGCTGATGGAGACGGCGAGCAGCGCGACGAACGGCTGCAGCCTGACCTTGATGATCAGGAAGAGGAGGAGGGCGATGCCGAGGGCGGCGACGGTGAGCAGTCCGGCGGTGCCCGGTATCAGCAGCAGAAGGCCGCCGGTGTGGGGCGGGGTCTCGGCGGCGGGGGGCGCGGCGGCGAGCAGCAAGGGGGACCTCGTTTTTGGGTAGGGGGGAGCGCGGCACGGCGTCCCGGGGCGGACGCCGTGCCGTGGAGCGGCGGTTTCAGGAAGATCAGTCCGGTCAGCCGAGGACCGCGAGGGCGTCGATCTCGATGAGGAGGCCCTTGGGGAGGCCGACGTAGACCGTCGTACGCGCCGAGGCGGGCGCCTTGAGGCCCTGCTCCTCGAAGTACGCGTTGTAGATCTCGTTCATCTCGGCGAAGTGGTCGACGTCGGTGAGGTAGACGCGCATCATCATCACGTCGTCCCAGCTCGCGCCGCCCTCCTCCAGGATCGCCTTGACGTTGGCGAAGGTCTGGAGGGTCTGCTCGCGCAGCGTCGGCCCGGCGGGCGTGGGCGGCTTGCCCTCCTCGGCGGGCAGGAAGCCGACCTGGCCGGCGACCTGGAGGATGTTGCCCTTCTTGACGCCGTGCGAGAACTTCGCGGGCGGGGCCGTGTGGGTGGCGGGGGTGAGCGCGGTCTTCTCGGTCATGTCCGGTCCTTGGTAGGGGTGTTGCCTGAGTAGTCCCGGCTGATGGCGTCGGCGGTGCGGCGCACCAGCGGGAGCAGGGTGAGGAGTTCCTCGGCCGTCACGACCACATTGGGTGCCGAGACCGACATGGCGGCGGCGACACGGCCGTCGGCGCCGCGGATGGGGGCGCCGACGCAGTTGATGGACTCCTCGTGGCCGCCGAGGTCGGTGGCCCAGCCCTGTTCGCGTACGGTCGCCAGCTCCTTGAGGAACGCGGCGGCGTTGGGGGTCGAACGGGGCGTGTACATGGGGTAGTCGAGCTTGGCGGCGACGGTGCGCCGCTCGGTCTCGGGGAGGTCGGCGAGCAGCAGTTTGGCGACGGCGGCGACGGTGATCGCGACGGGCTTGCCGATGCGGGAGTACATCCGGACGGGGTAGCGGCTCTCGACCTTGTCGATGTAGAGGACCTCGCTCTCCTCGTACACGGCGAGGTGGACGGTGTGTCCGATCTGCTCGTTGAGTGCGGTGAGGTGGGGGTGCGCGATCTCCCGGATGTCGAGGTTCTCGACGGCCTCCTGCGCGAGGGCGAAGAGGCGGGCGCCGAGGCGGTAGCGCTGGTCCTGCTGGCGGTAGACCAGTCCGTGTTCGTGCAGGGTGCGCAGCAGCCGGAGCGCGGTGGACTTGTGCACCCCGAGCCGGTCGGCGACCTGCCCGAGGTCGGCGGGACCCTGGGCGAGCAGCGGCAGGATGCTGAGCGCGCGGTCGACGGTCTGGCTCATGGCGTACGTACCTCCTGGTCCTCCCCGGTCCAGCCGGGGGCGAGGTGCAGTCTCCCCCAGCTCTCGTCGTCGAGTGCGACGAGACGGTCGGCGTCTTCGGTACGGGCGGGCTCGCCGAGGTCTCCGGGGACGGTGAGCGCGGCGGCCGCCATGAGGTGGCCGTGCCTGATCCGGGCCGTGGCGTCGAGGCCGCGGAGGGTCCCGGAGAGGAACCCCGCGGCGAAGGCGTCGCCGGCGCCGACGGGGGCGACGACGTCGACGCGGGGGGCGGGGACGGCGGTGACGATGTCGACGCCGGGAGCGGGGACGGTGTCGACGCCGGGGGCGGGGACGGCGGTCTCGGAGGCGGGCGCGTGGGGGCCGCCGTGCGGGGAACGCGCGGCGCGCTCGAAGACCACCGCGCCCGCCGCACCCCGCTTCACGACCAGCACCCCGGGCTCCGGCAACGCCTCACGGATCGCTTCCGGACCGCTCACCCCCCAGGCCTCCTCCGCCTCGTCCTCCCCCACGAACACCAGATCCGCGCCTCGCGCGAGTTCGAGGAGCACCCGGCCACCGGTCGCGGCGTCGCGCCACAGGCCGGTGCGGAAGTTGACGTCGAACGACACCAGCGGCCGCCCGGCCCGCGCCGTGGTCAGCTCGCGCATCAGTTCCAGGCAGTCCGGGGACAGCGCGGCCGTGATGCCCGAGAGATGGAGCACCCGCCCGTCGCCGACGGAGTCGTACGGGACCGTCGCGGGCGACATCGCGGACGCCGCCGACCCGGTCCGGTAGTACGCGACCTCGTGTCCTGCGGTCGCCCGGTCCGTGGCCGTACGGAAGTAGATCCCGGTCGGCCGTACGGCGTCCCGGCCCACCGCCGACACGTCGACCCCGTAGGCCCCGATCGCCTCGACCAGGTGGTCGCCGAAGCCGTCCGCGCCGACCCGGCTCACCCACTTCGCCCGGTGGCCCGCCGCGGCCAGCGCGCAGGCCACGTTGGACTCGGCGCCGCCTATGGTGCGGGCGAACGAGGGGGCGTCGGCGAGGCGGCCCGGCCGGGAGGGCAGAAAGGTGACCATGGACTCGCCGAGGCAGACGACGTCCACGGGCGGCGCGTCCACGGGCGGGGCTCCGGTCACGTGCGGACTCCTCGTCGGTCATACGGGTCCATTGACCCGGCGTTGGCCCGGATGTTAGACAGCCGTAAGCGATATGCGCAATGACCGTTGCATATGATGCAACACCTCGACGAGGAGGAACTCATGCCCGCCGACCGGCCCACCCCTCAGCTGGCCAACGAGCGTGTCGACCACCGCTTCAAGGCCCTGCCCCCGGACGCCGAGGGCCTGACCGTCGGCGAGCTGGCCGCCCAGCGCCGCAACCTCTTCACAGGCGGTTTCACCACGCCCGTCCTCGCCCTCTCCGCCGAGTCCGTCGAGCACAACCTGCGCCTCCTGGAGACGTACTCCGAGCGCCACGGTCTCGCCTTCGCCCCGCACGGCAAGACCTCGATGGCGCCGCAGCTCTTCGACCGCCAGCTGGAGCACGGCGCCTGGGGCATCACTGCCGCCGTCCCGCACCAGGCCCGCGTCTACCGCGCGCACGGCATCGCCCGGATCTTCCTCGCCAACGAGCTCGTCGACGCGCCCGCCCTGCGCTGGCTGGCCTCCGAACTCGACGAGGACCCCGGCTTCCGCTTCGTCTGTTACGTCGACTCCGTCCGCGGGGTCGAGCTCATGGACGCGGCACTCACCGAGGCCGGTGCCCGCCGCCCCGTGGACGTCGTCGTCGAGCTCGGCGCCGGCGAGGGAGCCCGTACCGGAGCCCGTACGGAGGCCGACTGCACCGCCGTCGCCGACGCCGTCGCCACCACCACGACCCTGCGCCTGGTCGGTGTCGCCGGGTACGAGGGCGAGGTCCCGCGGGCGGACGCCGACCGCGTCCACGCCTGGCTGCGCCGGCTGACCGCCCTCGCCGCGGAGTTCGACAAGGCGGGCCGCTTCTCCCCGGAGATCGAGGAGATCGTGGTCAGCGCGGGAGGCAGCGCCTGGTTCGACGCGGTCGCCGACGTCTTCGCCGAGATCCCCGGACTCTCCCTCCCCGTACTGAAGCTGCTCCGCTCGGGGGCGTACGTCTCGCACGACTCCGGCCACTACCGCACGCTCACCCCCTTCAACCGGGTCCCCGAGGAGGGGGAGCTGCAGCCCGCGTTCCGGCTCTGGGCGCAGGTCGTCTCCCGCCCGACGCCCGAGCAGGCGTTCACCAACGCCGGGAAGCGCGACGCCGCGTACGACCTGCACCTCCCCGAGGCGCAGGTCGTCCGCGACGCCCGCACGGGCGCGGTCCGCCCCGCCGACGGCATCGCGGTCACCGGCCTCTCCGACCAGCACGGCTGGGTACGGACGGAGCCGGGCGCCGAGATCGAGGTGGGCGACTGGCTGGGCATGGGCCTCTCCCACCCCTGTACGTCCTTCGACAAGTGGCAGCTGATCCCGCTGGTCGAGGCGGACGGCACGGTCGTCGACTACATCCGCACCTTCTTCTAGAGGAGCCGGTCACCATGGACCTCGTCATCCGCGACGTGGACGTCATCGACGGCTCGGGCGGGGACTCGTACCGCGCCGACGTCGCCGTCGAGAACGGCCGGATCGCCGCCGTCGTCAAGGAGGCCGCGGCGGCCGGCTGCCAGCGCCCGACCGCCCGGCGCGTCCTGGACGCCGAGGGCCTCGCCCTGTCCCCCGGCTTCATCGACATGCACGCCCACAGCGACCTCGCGCTGCTGCGCGACCCCGAGCACACCGCGAAGGCCGCGCAGGGCGTCACCCTCGAAGTCCTGGGACAGGACGGGCTGTCGTACGCGCCGGTCGACGACCGCACGCTGGCGGAGGTCCGCCGCTCGATCGCGGGGTGGAACGGCGGCGCGCCCGGGGACACGTCCGTCGACTTCGACTGGCGCACGGTCGGCGAGTACCTGGACCGCCTGGACCGGGGCATCGCGGTGAACGCCGCCTACCTGATCCCGCAGGGCACGGTCCGGATGTACGCCGTCGGCTGGGACGACCGCCCGGCGACCGAGGCCGAGCTGAACCGGATGCGGCAGCTCGTCGCGGAGGGCCTGGAGCAGGGCGCGGTGGGCCTGTCCTCCGGCCTGACCTACACCCCGGGGATGTACGCGAAGGACGCCGAGCTCACCGAGCTCTGCAAGGTCGTGGCGGAGTACGGCGGCTACTACTGCCCCCACCACCGCTCGTACGGCGCCGGTGCGCTCCAGGCGTACGAGGAGATGGTCGCCCTCACCCGGGACGCGGGCTGCGCGCTGCACCTGGCGCACGCGACGATGAACTTCGGCGTGAACAAGGGCAGGGCGCCCGATCTGCTGGCCCTGCTGGACGAGGCGCTCGCGGGCGGCTCCGACATCTCGCTGGACACCTACCCGTACACGCCGGGCTGCACGACCCTCGTGGCGATGCTGCCGAGCTGGGCGGGCGAGGGCGGCCCGGAGGCGACGCTGGCGCGGCTCCGGGACGCGGAGACCTCGGAGCGCGTCCGCCACCACCTGGAGGAGCTGGGCTCGGACGGCTGCCACGGGGTGCCGATCGAGTGGGACACGATCGAGATCTCCGGGGTGGGCGACCCCGCGCTGTCGTCCTACGTCGGCAGGACGGTCCTGGAGTCCGCCGAGGCGCGCGGCGAGGCCCCGTGGACCACGGCCCGGCGCCTGCTCGTCGAGGACCGGCTCGGTTCGACGATCCTCCAGCACGTCGGCCACGAGGAGAACGTCCGGGCGATCATGCGCCACCGGGTCCACACCGGCGGCTCGGACGGCATCCTCCAGGGCTCCAAGCCGCACCCGCGGGCGTACGGGACGTTCCCGGAGTACCTGGGGAAGTACGCACGGGACGAGGGCGTCCTCTCGCTGGAGGAGTGCGTGGCCCACCTGACGTCCCGCCCCGCGGCCCGCCTCCGCCTCCCCGACCGGGGCCTGGTCCGCGAGGGTTACGTCGCGGACCTGGTCCTCTTCGACCCGCAGACGGTCGCGGCGGGCTCGACGTACGACGTTCCCCGCACCCTCCCGGTGGGCATCCCGCACGTCCTGATCGACGGCCGGTTCGTGATGGAGGACGGCAGGCGCACGGACGTCGTCGCAGGCCGGGCGATCAGACGGACGCCGGTGGGATGACTCCCGTGGGCCCGGCCGCGGCCCTGTCCGCGGCCGGGGCGGGCCGGGTCCACGGAGCGCGCCGCATCCACAGGAGCCCCAGCACCAGCACCGTCCCGGCCGCCACGAACCCGTACCAGGGCGTGGAGCCCGACGGTGCCGTCTCGTACACGAGCGCCGCCGACAGGACGGCGAGCAGCTGTCCGGCCCGGGTGCGCCGGGCCGGTGTCGCCGCCACCACGCACACTCCCCACAGCAGGTACCACGGCTGCACCATCGGCGAGAGCGCGACCAGCGCCACGAGCGAGAGTCCGAGACCCAGGACCGGGTCGATCCGCCCCCGCCACGCCCGCCACGCGAGCGTCAGGATGACCGCCACCGCCGCCAGCAGCCCGAGCTTCTGGACCACGCCCTTCACCGGGTCCGGGTCGTCCGCGAGGAGCAGTCCGAGCCCGAGCCCCACGTCGCTGGTCAGCGACAGCGCGGTGTGGATCGCCCCGGCGACGCTCTGGGTGCGCAGCCAGCCGAACCCGGTCCCGGCCGCCACCGTCGCACCCACGGCGACCGCGCCCGCCACGAGCCCCGGCAGGACGAGTCCCTTCGCCACGCCCCGGGCGCCGCCGTCCCGCCGCGCGATCGTCACGCCGATGAAGAGCAGTGCGACCGCCGCCGGCGACTTGATCATCATCGCGAGTCCGACGAGCACACAGCCGAGCACCCACCGGCCGCGTACCGCCAGCAGGGCTCCGCCGAGCATGAGTCCGATCATCAGCCCGTCGTTGTGCATCCCGCCGACGACGTGGATGAGGAGCAGCGGGTTGAGCGCGGCCAGCCACAGCGCCCCACCGTCACCGCCCAGCCCCCGGACGGCCCGGACGACGAGCAGGAGCGCGCCGAGCGCGATCAGTCGCATGCCGATCACGGCCGGCACGATCTCGCCGCCGGTCAGCTTGACGACCGCCTGGGCCAGGACGAGGAAGACCGGGCCGTACGGGGCCGGGGTGTCCGTCCAGTGCCCGCCGACGCTCGCCGCCGCGTCCGCCCCGAGGTCGCCGGGGCCGAGGACCGACGGCCCCGCCCCGTACACGTCGTATCCCTCCAGGACCATGGCGCCCTGCGCGATGTAGCTGTAGACGTCGGCGCTGTACAGCGGAGGCGCGAGCACCAGCGGCGCGGTCCACCACGCGAGCGTGCCGAGGACCCGCTCCCGCGCGTCCCGTACGCCACGGGCCAGGAGTACCCCGTACCGCCACCACGCCACGACGAGCAGGGTCAGGCCGAGGTACGCGAGGAGGGCGCCGGCCAGGGTCGGCGCGGACCCCCGCGGGGCCCACACCCCCCACGGCTCACGTGCCGGGAGCGTCCCTGCGGCGTAGCCGCCCACGGTGACGGCCAGCGCGCCGAGCGCCCCCAGCCACCGGCACCCGGCGGCGCTCCACAGACGGCTCCACGGACCGCTCGACCCACGGCTCCACGGACCGCTCGTCCCACGGCTCCCGGCGCGGCTCCACCACGCCACGGCCGCCGGCCTCACCTGGGGCGCTTCGTCTGCCCGGGGGCCGAGCCCGACTTCCCGGGACCGTCGCTCCCGGAACCCCCGGTCGCGGTGGGCGAAGCCGCCGCCGTGGCGGAGGTGCTCGCCCGCACGGACGCCGAAGCCGCCGCCGTCGAGGACGCCGACGGTGACGCGGACGCGGACGCGGACCGGGGCGCATCGGACGAGGACGGCGCCTGCGTACCGGTCCCGTCCGCCTCGCCGTCGCCGGACGGATCGGCCTGGATCAGCGACGGCATCCCCGGCCGGCCGTCGTCGCCCGTGGGCGCACCGCCGGTCTGCTGGCCCGACCGGAACGCCCCGGAGACGACCGCGACCAGCAGCCCGACGCCGACGACACCGGCGCCCGCCAGCAGTCGGCGCGGGCCGGGGGTCCGCCGCTTCGTGGCATGACGGCGTCGGCCTGGGGCATCTGCGGCTCGGTCGCGCTGGTGGCTCATGGGCGCGCATTCTACGGAGCGCGCAGCGGGCGGAACGGCCCCAGGTCGCCTCCCGGGCACCCGCCCGGACACCCGCCCGCGCAACCGCCCGGACACCCGCCCTGACACCGCCGGGGAGCACGGCCCCAAAGCGCGCCTCCCCGCCCGCGGGCCGTGCTCCGTTCTGCCCGACGTGTCCCAAAACACGAGGCGTCCCGCGCCACACCCCCGTAAGCTCTCGACATGCAGGTGATCCAGTCCACGAAGCTCGCCAACGTCTGTTACGAAATCCGGGGTCCGGTGCTCGAAGAGGCGATGCGGCTTGAGGCCGCGGGTCATCGCATCCTCAAGCTCAACACCGGAAACCCGGCCGCCTTCGGCTTCGAGTGCCCGCCGGCGATCCTCGAGGACGTGCTGCGCAACCTCGCCGACGCGCACGGCTACGGCGACGCCAAGGGCCTGCTCGCCGCCCGCCGCGCGGTGATGAGCCACTACGAGACCAAGGGCATCCCGCTCTCCGTCGAGGACATCTATCTCGGCAACGGCGTCTCCGAGCTGATCCAGATGTCGATGCAGGCGCTGCTCGACGACGGCGACGAGGTCCTCGTCCCCGCCCCGGACTATCCGCTGTGGACCGCCTCGGTGTCGCTGGCCGGCGGTACGGCCGTGCACTACCGGTGCGACGAGCAGTCGGACTGGATGCCGGACCTCGCCGACATCGAGCGGAAGATCACCGACCGCACCAAGGCGATCGTGATCATCAACCCGAACAACCCGACGGGCGCCGTCTACGACGACGAGATGCTCCGCTCGCTCACGGAGATCGCCCGGCGCCACAACCTGGTCGTCTGTTCGGACGAGATCTACGACAAGATCCTCTACGACGGCACCACGCACACCCCGACCGCCGCCATCGCCCCGGACCTCCTCGTCCTGACGTTCAACGGGATGAGCAAGAACTACCGGGTGGCCGGTTTCCGGTCCGGCTGGCTCGCGGTCTGCGGCCCCAAGGCCCATGCCACCTCGTACATCGAGGGCCTCACGATCCTCGCCAACATGCGGCTGTGCGCCAACATGCCGGCGCAGCACGCGGTGGCCGCCGCCCTGCAGGGCCGGCAGTCGATCGAGGACCTGGTGCTGCCGGGCGGGCGGCTCCTGGAGCAGCGCGACGTGGCGTACGACCTGCTGACGCAGATCCCGGGCGTGACCTGTGTGAAGCCGAAGGGCGCCCTGTACCTCTTCCCGCGGCTCGACCCGAGCGTCTACAAGGTCAAGGACGACCGGCGGATGGTCCTCGACCTGCTGCGGGCCGAGAAGATCATGGTGGTCCACGGGACGGGCTTCAACTGGCACGAGCCGGACCACTTCCGGATCGTGACGCTGCCGAACGCCAAGGACCTGGCGGACGCGGTGACCCGGATCGGCACCTTCCTGGACGGCTACAGCCAGCACTGAACCCGGACCACGCTCAACTTTAGATTGAATCCAAGCTAGGATGGATCCAGAGATACCTCAGGAGGCCGTCCCATGTACGAACCGATCCGCACGAAGTCGGTCCACCGGATGGCCGACGACGACCAGGACGCGTACCCGCACCGCTCCCGCGAGGAGGAGCTGGACATCCAGCTCGCCGGTCACCTCGCCGCCCTCCTCGCCGTCACGGACGAGCTGGGCGACACGGCGGCCGGTGACCTCATCGCCCGGCAGGTGGCGCGGCTGCGCGGCGCGCCGCCGGCCCGGCACGCGGGACTGAGCGGTTCGGACGCCCCGTCGCTGCACCGGCGCGCCCACGCCCTCGCCGGCCGTGCCCTCGTCGTCGCCGCCTCCAGGGCCGACACGGCCGCCGCGATCCTCGCCGCCGAGCGCATGGACGCGCACACCGCGGCGCTGACCGCGTCCGAGCTGGTCAGCACCCCCTGACGGCCCCGGGCCGCGTGCCGGGGAGGCGCACGGCCCGGGTGCCACACACCCCCTGACAGGGCCCGCTACGGCGAGGCGGTCCCCACGGGCTCTGTCGACGCGAACCGCGCCTCCATCACCACGCACCGCAGCTCGCCGCCCCCGTACGGCCATCTGCCCACGGCGGCGGCCCGCCCCGTCGCCCCCGGCGCCAGATCCTCGACGGCCGGCCTGACCGTCTCGACGAACCGGCCGTCCCGATCCTGGAAGTCGATCATCAGGTGGTACGTGCCCGCGCGGGCCGCCTGGCTGGTGACCGTCAGCTCGGCGACCGGCCGCCGCGTCACCGGGTCCACCGCGCACCGCGCCACCGACACGTCTTCCACGGGGTCCCGCATGTCCGCGTGGTTCTCCCCGTAGACGTACATGAACCCGACCAGCAGACCGACCGGCGCCAGCACGACCGACGCCCCCACGACCACCAGCAGCACGATCACCCATCGCGGCATGCCGCCACCCCCTCCCCGGAGGCGATCACCGTACACGGCGGGTCCTCGTGCTCCGGTTCTGTACCGGGATCACCACTTCACCCCCCGTCCACCCAACTCCCCCTGGAATGTGGGCTTCCGTGAGCAGCCTGCCCTCGTGAGACGCATCCTGGGAATCGTCCTGGCCGTCCTGCTCCTGGGCGGCGTGGCCGTCGTCCTCGTGGCGGGCGGCGACAAGGACAAGGGCACGGCAACGAAGACCGTGCGAGGAGTGATCGGGTCGGAGAAGGCGGAGTTCTTCGCCGACTCCGAGGTCGTGAAGGCCCTGGCCGACAAGGGCTTCACGGTACGTACGGAGACCTCGGGGTCCTGGGACATGGAGGAGCTGCCCCTCACGGGCTACGACTTCGCGTTCCCGTCCTCCAAGGCGCCCGCCGACGAGCTGCGTTCCAAGGCGGGCGTGAAGGGTGCCGCACTGCGGCCCTTCTACTCGCCGCTGGTCGTCGTCGCCCATCGCGCCGCCGCCGAGGTCCTCGCCGACAACGGTCTGGCACAGCTGGGCTCCGGGGGCCAGACGGGCACCCTGCTCATGGACCCCTATCTGAAGGCCGCGCAGGCGGACAGGACCTGGCAGCAGCTCAAGGGCGCGAGCGCGCACCCGGAGCTGAGCGGCACGGTCTTCGTCACCTCGACCGACCCCGTCGCCTCCAGCTCCGGCGCCCTCTACCTCGCCGCGGCCGGCTACGTCGCCGACGGGGGCAAGGTCGCCGGCGACAAGGCGGCCGTGGACCGTACGGCACCGCTGCTGCGGAAGCTGATCGGTGTCCAGGGCGCCCAGCAGTCGAGCTCCGACGCGCCCTTCCGGGACTTCGTCAGCGGCGTCGGCAACCCGCTGGTGCTCGTGTACGAGTCCCAGGTGGCCGCCCCGCTCATGGCGAAGCAGCAGATGGGCGATCTCGTGGTGCTCTACCCGGACACCACGGTGATCAGCGACCACACGGTCGTACCGCTCTCCGAGAACGGCCGGGCGCTCGGTGAACTCCTCACCTCCGATCCGGAGTTGCGCAAGCTCGCCGTACGTCACGGCTTCCGCCCGCAGGGCGCCGCCGCCGAGTTCACGGCCGCCACGGCCGGCCTCGGGGACCGCCTCAACCAGACACTGACCGGGGTCCGCCAGGCGCCCGTGCCCACCAGCGAGGTGCTGCACGAGATGGCGCGGCGGGCCCGCAACCAGGGGGACTCCGCATGACCACGCCCAACGACCCTGCCACCGCGCAACTGATCCTCACCCCGCCGGAGCCGGTGCCCCCGGTCCGTACCGAGCAGGCCTCGGGCCTGGTCCCGCTGGACGAGTCCGTCCGCACGGAGATGAGCCGGCGCGCGGTCGAGTACGTCGACTCGCTCGCCGGGCTCGACGCCCGCTCGCCCGAGTTCGCGGGCCGTATCGGGGAGATCGCCGCGCTCGGTGCGGGCGAGATGCGCAGCGCGGCCGCCCAGTCGAACCGGATGCTCGACCGGACGGTCCGGTCGCTCGGTGAGGGCGGCGGCGACGCCCAGGCCCGGGTCGGCACCTCGCTCGTCGAGCTGCGCCGCACGGTGGAGGACCTCGACCCGCGTGACACGCCCGGCAAGGGGGCGCGCCGGTTCCTCTCCAAGCTGCCGGGCGGCAACAGGCTGCGCGACCACGTCGCCCGGTACGCCTCCTCGCAGGGGACGTTGACCAGGATCGTGGGCGCGCTGCGCGGCGGCCAGGACGAGCTGCGCCGCGACAACGCGGCGTTGCAGACCGAACGGGCGCGGCTCTGGGAGACCATGGGCAAGCTCCAGGAGTACGCGGTGCTCACCGAGGCCCTCGACGGGGCCGTCGAGGAGCGGATCGCCCTGACCCCGGACCCGGCCGCGGCGGACGCCCTCCGCTCGGACGTGCTCTTCCCCGTCCGCCAGAAGCACCAGGACCTGCTGACCCAGCTCGCCGTCTGCGCCCAGGGGTACCTGGCGATGGACGTGGTCCGGCGGAACAACGACGAGCTGATCAAGGGCGTCGAGCGGGCGGCGACGACCACGGTCTCGGCGCTGCGGATCGCGGTGATGCTCTCCTCCGCGCTGGAGAACCAGCGCAAGGTGGCCGAGCAGGTCGATGTGCTCCGCTCGACGACCGAGGACCTGATCCGCGGGAACGCGGAGATGCTGTCCACCCAGAGCGGCGAGATCCAGCGCATCGCGGCGGACCCGGCGGTGGGCGCGGAGACGCTGCGCTCGGCGTTCCAGCAGATCTACCGGACGCTCGACGCGATCGACACGTACAAGGTGCAGGCGACCGAGTCGATGGCGGCGACGGTCGAGTCCCTGACCGCCGAACTGCAGTCGGCCGGTTCCCATCTGGCCCGTACCCGCCGCACGAGCGCCCTGGAAGGCGGCCTCGAATGAGATCCCTACGCCGCCGCGCCTCGGCCGCCCTCGCTCTTCTGGCCACCCTGACCGTGGCCGCCTGCACCGCCGACGGCACGGACGCGGGCGGTACGGGGGACGACGGCGCCGCCTCTCCCCGTACGCTGCGCGTCCTCGCCTCCTCCGAGCTGGCCGACATGGAGCCGGTCCTCGAAGAGGCCCGGAAGGCGACCGGAGTGACGGTCAGGCCCACGTACGCGGGCACGCTCGACGCCGTCGAGCGGATCGCGTCCGGTGACGCGGAGAAGTCGTACGACGCGGTCTGGCTCTCCTCCAACGACTACCTGCGGCTACGCCCGGACACCGCGAAGAAGATCACCGGCGAGACGCCGATCATGACCTCTCCGGTCGCGCTCGGCATCCGTCCGGCCGCCGTGAGCCGCCTCGGCTGGGACCCCGCCGCGGTGACCTGGTCGCAGATCCACCAGGCCGTCGCCGACAAGAAGCTCGGTTACGGCATGACGGACCCGGCCCGGTCCAACTCGGGCTTCTCCGCCCTGATCTCCATCGCCTCCGGTCTCTCCGGCGCCCAGTCCGCACTCACCGGGAAGGACGTGGCCGCGGCCACGCCGAAGCTGAAGGAGTTCTTCGGCGGCCAGAAGCTGACCTCGGGCTCCTCCGGCTGGCTGGCGACCGCCTGGTCCCGCCGCACGGACGTCGACGCGCTGATCAACTACGAGTCGGTGCTGCTCAATTCGCCCGAGAAACTGACGGTCGTCCGGCCCGCCGACGGGGTCGTCACCGCCGACTACCCCTTCACCCTCCTCACCTCCGCGAGCGCCGACGCGAAGCAGGCGGCCGCGAGCCTGACCGCACATCTGCGCACCCCGGCCGCCCAGCGGATGATCACCGACCGGACCCTGCGCCGCCCGGTCGTCCCCGGGGTGGAGCTCGCCGGGCCGCTCACCTCCGACCAGCGGCGCGAGCTGCCCTTCCCCGGCAGCCGCGCCGTCGCCGACGGGCTGCTCGACGCGTACGAGAACAAGCTCCGCCGTCCTTCCCGCACGGTCTACGTCCTCGACACCTCCGGATCGATGGCGGGCGACCGGCTCACCCGCCTGAGGTCGGCGCTGGCCGAACTGACCGGGGACTTCCGGGACCGCGAGACGGTCACCCTGATGCCCTTCGGCTCGTCGGTGAAGCAGAACGAGGTCCGTACGTACACGGTCGACCCGGCCTCCCCGGACCGGGCCATCGAGGCCATGCGCGCGCAGGCGAACGGGCTCACCGCCTCGGGCGGCACGGCGGTCTACTCCAGCCTGGAGGAGGCGTACTCACGGCTCGGCAGCTCCGCCGACGGCGACGCCTTCACATCGATCGTGCTGATGACGGACGGCGAGAACACCGACGGCGACCCGGCCGGCGCGTTCGACGCCTTCTACCGGAACCAGTCGCCCGCCCGGCAGCGGACGCCGGTCTTCCCGATCGCCTTCGGGGACTCCGACCGCGCCGAGCTCGACCACATCGCGACCCTCACCGGCGGCCGGCTCTTCGACGCGACGAAGGGCTCGCTGGACGGAGCCTTCGAGGAGATCCGTGGCTACCAGTAATCCGGTCCTGCGGTTCCTGGAGTCCCGCAAGAACCTCACCGGCAGCGCCTGCGGCATCGTGGGACTCGCCCTCGCGTTCACCGGCGCGGCCGGCTCGCTGTGGCCGCTGGTCGTCGTGGGCCTGTACGCCGCCGGCGCGCTGATCGCGCCGCCCGAGCGGCCGCCCGCACCGGCGTTCCCGAACGCGGCCGAACAGCTCGACGCCCTGCGGACGGACTTCGCGAGGCTGCGGGAGTACCTGAGCGAGGTGGAGGTGCCTCCCGCGGCGGCAGGCCGCCTCACCGAGCTGGACGAGCTGGTCGAAGCGCTCCTCGCGCCGGGCTGGGTCAGCGACCCCGAGCAGCTGCACGTACTGGCCAGGGCGGTGCGCCAGGACATCCCGGAGGCCGTGGACACCTTCGTACGGACCCGGTGGTGGGACCGGGTCGTGCCGGGCTCCGAGCCGCCCGAGCGCCATCTCGAACGCCAGCTGGCCGCGCTCCACGAGGAGGCGGCGGCGATCGCGGCGGCCCTCCAGGACGCGGAGGCGATCCGGCAGCAGACGCACACGCGCTATCTGGAGGAGCGCGGAAAGTCCTGACCCGGCACGTCTCCGCGGCGGGCCGGTCCGGCCGGCCGCTGCGCCGAGGCGGGAATGCACCGGCCCCCGGAGCCGTGAGGGGGCTCCGGGGGCCGGTGTGCGTCGCAGCGAGCCGTTCGTGACCCCACTGGTCAGGGCGGTGTTCGGGGCGACTCGCCACGAGTCTTTCGGTGGTACCTCGGGGGTACGGGGATCAGCCCAGGCGCTCGACCAGCGCGCGGTACTCGTCCCACAGCTCCTTCGGCGTGTGGTCGCCGAAGGTGTTGAGGTGCTCGGGGACCAGGGAGGCCTCCTCGCGCCACACGTCGCGGTCGACCTTGAGCAGGAACTCCAGGTCCTCCGCGGGCAGGTCCAGGCCCTCGGTGTCGAGCGCGTCGGCGGTCGGGAGGATGCCGATCGGGGTCTCGACGCCCTCGGCCCTGCCCTCCAGACGCTCCACGATCCACTTCAGGACGCGGCTGTTCTCGCCGAAGCCGGGCCAGACGAACTTGCCGGCCTCGTTCTTGCGGAACCAGTTCACGTAGTAGATCTTCGGCAGCTTGGACTGGTCCGCGTTCGCGCCGACCTTGATCCAGTGCGCCATGTAGTCGCCCATGTTGTAGCCGCAGAACGGCAGCATGGCGAACGGGTCGCGGCGCAGCTCGCCGACCTTGCCCTCGGCGGCGGCGGTCTTCTCGGAGGCGACGTTCGCGCCGAGGAAGACACCGTGCTGCCAGGTGAAGGACTCGGTGACCAGCGGGACGGCGGAGGCGCGGCGGCCACCGAAGAGGATCGCCGAGATCGGCACGCCCTTCGGGTCCTCCCACTCCGGGGCGATGGTCGGGCACTGCCCGGCGGGGACGGTGAAGCGGGCGTTCGGGTGGGCGGCCGGGGTCTCGGACTCCGGCGTCCAGTCGTTGCCCTTCCAGTCGGTGAGGTGGGCGGGCGCCTTCTCGGTCATGCCCTCCCACCAGACGTCGCCGTCGTCGGTGAGCGCGACGTTGGTGAAGACGGAGTTGCCCCACAGGGTCTTCATGGCGTTGGCGTTGGTGTGCTCGCCGGTGCCGGGCGCGACGCCGAAGAAGCCGGCCTCGGGGTTGATCGCGTAGAGGCGGCCGTCCTCGCCGAAGCGCATCCAGGCGATGTCGTCGCCGATGGTCTCGACCGTCCAGCCGGAGATCGTGGGCTCCAGCATGGCGAGGTTGGTCTTGCCGCAGGCGGACGGGAACGCGGCGGCGACGTACTTCGACTCGCCCTGCGGCGGGGTGAGCTTCAGGACGAGCATGTGCTCGGCCAGCCAGCCCTCGTCACGCGCCATGACGGAGGCGATACGCAGCGCGTAGCACTTCTTGCCGAGGAGGGCGTTGCCGCCGTAGCCGGAGCCGTACGACCAGATCTCACGGGTCTCGGGGAAGTGCGAGATGTACTTGGTGGAGTTGCACGGCCACGGCACGTCCTCCTCGCCCTCCGCGAGCGGGGCGCCGAGGGTGTGGACGGCCTTGACGAAGAAGCCGTCGGTGCCGAGCTCGTCGAGGACGGCCTGCCCCATGCGGGTCATGGTGCGCATGGAGGCGGCGACGTACGCGGAGTCGGTGATCTCGACGCCGATGGCGGAGAGCGGGGAGCCGACCGGGCCCATGCAGAAGGGCACGACGTACAGGGTGCGGCCCTTCATCGAGCCGCGGAAGATCCCCTTCTCGCCCGCGAAGATCTCCTTCATCTCCGCCGGGGCCTTCCAGTGGTTGGTCGGGCCCGCGTCCTCCTCCTTCTCGGAGCAGATGAAGGTCCGGTCCTCGACACGCGCGACGTCGGACGGGTCGGAGGCGGCGTAGTAGGAGTTCGGGCGCAGCGTGGGGTCGAGCTTCTTGAACGTGCCCTTGGCGACGAGCTCCTCGCACAGGCGCTCGTACTCGGCCTCGGATCCGTCGCACCAGACGATGCTGTCCGGCTGCGTGATCTCGGCGATCTCGTTCACCCAGGCGACCAGTTCCTGGTGCTGGGTGGGGACGGCGGTGGTGGGAGCCGCGTTGTCGCGCGCCACGATTGCTCCTTGATGAGGGGTTTTGAAGATGTCTGCCCCGTGGGGGCTGCGACCCGGATGCGTCGTAGCTGCTCATCCGGTGCCGACCACACTCATTTGATCATCCGATGCATGCGCCCATATGTCCAGAGGGCCGCACACGTGAGCATCGCCACTCCTTTCCGGGACCTACGGGTGCGTAGGTAGCATTCGGCTCATGACTTCTGCCGTGCCGGACGTGACCCGGACAGAGCCCACCTCGTCCCACCTGTCGCACGCACTGAAGCCACGGCTCAGGGGCTGGCTGCACGCGGGCATGTTCCCCGCGGTCGTCATCGCGGGCCTCACCCTCGTCGCGTTCTCCGACTCGCCGCGCGCGCGGATCGCCTGCGGGATCTACGTCCTCACCGCCTGCCTGCTCTTCGGCATCAGCGCGCTCTACCACCGAGGCAACTGGGGTCCGCGCGGCGAGGCCGTCCTGCGGCGCCTGGACCACGCCAACATCTTCCTGATCATCGCGGGCACCTACACCCCGCTGACCCTGCTCCTGCTCCCCGACTCCACCGGCCGGCCGCTCATGTGGGCGGTCTGGGTCGCCGCCGTCGCGGGCATCGCCTTCCGGGTCTTCTGGGTCGGCGCCCCTCGCTGGCTGTACACGCCCTGCTACATCGCGATGGGCTGGGCCGCCGTCTTCTTCCTGCCCGACTTCATGCGGACCGGCGGCATCGCCGTCCTCGTCCTGGTGATCGTCGGCGGCGTGCTCTACAGCGCGGGCGGGGTCGTCTACGGCATGAAGCGCCCGAACCCGTCCCCGCGCTGGTTCGGCTTCCACGAGGTCTTCCACTCCTTCACCCTCGCGGCCTTCATCGTCCACTACGTCGGCATCTCCCTGGTCGCCTACAACGCGTGAACCTCAGGGCGCGCCCAGCGCGCCCCTGACCACCTCGCCCGACGCCGGATTGTCCGCGCACCCGTACACCCCGTGCGGGCAGTAGTCCGTGAAGGTCTGGTAGACGGGCCGGTACCGCGCGAACCAGTCGAGCATCCCCCGCACGTAGACCGGATTGTCCCCGTTGCGGAAGAGCCCCCACTCCGGGTACGAGACGGGCTTGCCGTGCGCCGCCGCGAACCGCACATGGTGCGCGAGGCCGAACTCCTCGGTCACCTGCTCCTCGAAGCCGACCCCCTCGGGCTGGTCGTACGCGTCGAGCCCGATGATGTCGACGTACGCGTCGCCCGGGTAGCACCGCGGCCACTCGACGGCGTCCCGCCCCCGGCTCGCGGTGAAGTCGAAGCGGAACCGCTGCCCCGGCACGTCCCGCAGCACGCCCACCACCCGCTTCCAGTAGGCCTTCCAGGCCTCGGGGTCCGGCCCGCAGCGATGGCTGTAGGTGGTGCCGTTCATCTCCCAGCCGAGGACGAGGACGGCGTCGGAGAGCCGGTGCGCCACCAGCCGCTCCCCCAGGGTCCGGAAGTGCCCGTCGTACGCGCCCGCCGCCCCGCTGCGCAGTCCCTGACGGACCTCCCCGTCCGGCAGCCCCTCCTCGCTGCGGTCGAGCAGCGGCACGTTCAGGACGAAGAGCCGGCCCGGCCCCTCCTCCTTCCAGCGCGCCCAGGGCTCGAAGAGCGCGGGGTGCCCCTCGATGTTGGACCAGCGGTCGCCCGGCAGGTAGGTGTGCCCGACGGTCAGGTCCGCGCCGCCGAGCCAGCGCTGCACCTCGGCGATCCGCCGCACCCCGGTCGCGTCGGAGCCGGTGAAGAACCCGGACGGCACGTCCGGCCGCCCCGGTACGGGAGCGGGCACGCGGACCCCCGGCGCGAGCCGGCCGGCCGGCAGCAGGACGAACGCGAGAACGGCCGCGAGCAGCACGGTCAGTGCGGCCCGCGGCCAGGAGGGGAGGGTCACGTCAGCTGGTCCAGAAGTCCCACCACCGGGTCAGGATCAGCATCCCGATGATTCCGATGTGCAGCACCGGCAGAGCGAAGGTGAACTCCTCGAAGAAGCCCTTCACGGCGGCGGGCGCCGGCAGCACGCCCGTACGGACGTTGTGCGAGGTCACGTACCAGAACATGACGAGCGTCGCGGTCCAGGCCAGGCAGCACCACAGGCAGAGCGCGTTGATCTCGTACAGCGACTGCTGCATCAGCCAGGTGCAGAACCCGACGCCGAACAGCATCCCGGCGTTCAGGCCGAGCCAGAACCAGCCCCGGTAGCGGGCCCCGGCGAGCAGACCGGCGCCGATCGCGACGACCATCCCGTACGTCACGAGACCGAGCATCGGGTTCGGGAAGCCGAACACCGCCGCCTGCTCGCTCTTCATGATGTTGCCGCAGGACACGACCGGGTTGAGGCTGCAGCCCGGCTGGAAGTTCGGGTCCTCCAGGAGCTTGAACTTGTCGATCGTGATGACCCAGCCGGCCAGCACCCCGGCCGCCCCGGTGATCACAAGCAGCAGCCCGAGGGCCCGGCTCGCGCCGATCGTCCCGGCGCTCTCCGTCGGGGACTCCTCCTGCCGCTGTCCCGGGACCCCGCCGCGTACGTTCACCGTCGCCATGCCGCCACCCCCTCTCCGCCGCTCTCCGCTCAGCCCTGCAGGCGCCGGACCGGCAGCAGGAGGTGTCCGGCGGCGGCGACCACCTGGTCGTCGGTGACGAAGCCCTTCAGCCGCTCCTCGGTGACCGCCTCGCCGGGCACCGCGTCGGGCCAGGGACGCACCGAACAGATGAGGTAGACGTGCCCGTTCTCCTTGGCGGCCGCCTCCCACTCGGCGGGCACCGGGCACTGCGCCTTCATGAACGGCAGCGTGAGCACCGCCCGCTGGGCCTCGACGAGCAGATGGGCGCCGGTCGCACGCTCCACCGAGGCGTCGACGACGCGGTCCCCCAGCGGCAGGCCCATGCCTTCGAGGGCGGCCCGCATGGCCTCCTCGCCGGCCTCGGGACCGTCACGGCCGTCCCCGAGGGAATACACCATCAGGAAAGGAGTGACGGGGGTGTCGTCGGTCGGACCGATGGTCCACGGAACGACGGTGAGCGTGCCCAGCGGATTGTCACTGCGCGCCGCGGAAACGGCGGAGGGAGAAGTCATGGACCCGGATGCTAGTGGTCGAACGGCCGCCTTCCCGCGCTGAATTCACTCGATCGGCCGACATTCCACCCGCTGGCATTTCCCTCGCAACGAAGTCGGGTTTCCATCGTTGTGCCCTGAGGGCATTCTCCGACCGTTTGGAGATCACTCATGATCGTCTCGCGCCGCGTCGCTCTGCGGTCCCTCTTCACCCTGGCCGTCGCCGCCTTCACCGGCGGCGCCCTGGCCCGCATCGCCGCCACACCACGCGAGGGCTCGCCCCGCGCCTCGGGCGACACCGCCGGGAAGCCGACCGGGGAGCGCGGGGAAGTCTTCGACGAGATGTACCGCGGGCGCCGCATCCGGAGCCTGGCGGGCCCCCCGGGCGAGCCCCTGGTCCTCGTCGACGGCCGGCCGCTCCATCTGATGCGCCGCGCCGACGGCGGCTATCTCACCCCCATCGACCACTACGAGTCCCATGCGACTCCGCTGGCGGCCACCCGCGCGGCCGTGGACGAGCTGGGATCCGCCCCGCTGACCCGCTACGCCGCCGCCCACGGCGTCCACCAGGGAGGGAGCCCGCGTGGCCTACACACGTAAGAACCAGCGCGATCTGACGAGCGCCGAGCGGAAGAAGTTCGTCGCCGCCGTCCTGGAGCTGAAGCGGTCCGGAAAGTACGACGACTTCGTCCGTACGCACATCGACTACTACGTCGCCGACGGGGACAACCGCCTCCGCGTGGCCCACATGACCCCCAGCTTCCTGCCCTGGCACCGCAAGTTCCTGCTGGAGTTCGAGCGGGCGCTGCGCCGGATCGACCCGACCGTCACCGTGCCGTACTGGGACTGGACCCGGGACAACACCCCGGCCGCCTCGCTCTGGAGCGAGGACTTCATGGGCGGCAACGGGCGCCGCGCGGATCTCCAGGTGATGACCGGCCCCTTCGCCTACGCGGGCGGACGGTGGGCGGTGAAGCACGGCATGACCGAAGGCCGCTTCCTGACCAGGGACTTCGGCCGCCCCCAGGACCCGGTCACGCTGCCCACGAAGGCACAGCTGGACGCGGTGATGCGGGAGACCGTGTACGACGTCGAGCCGTGGAACTCCACGAGCCGCTCGGGGTTCCGGAACACCCTGGAGGGCTGGGCCCCGGGCCGGGGCAACGAACGGTTCCGCATCCACAACCGTGTGCACCGCTGGGTCGGCGGCCTGATGCTCGGCGGCGCCTCCGTCAACGACCCGGTCTTCTGGCTCCACCACTCCTTCGTGGACCTCCTGTGGTCCCGCTGGCAGCAGCGCAACCCACGGGCGGGGTACCTCCCGACGCACCCGCCGCAACTGGGCGAGTCCCAGTACCGGCGGATCGCGGCCCGCGACGAGAAGATGGGCCCCTGGGGGGTCACCCCGGGCGCGATGCTCGACCACAGCGCGATCTACCGGTACGCATGACAGAACGTCCCCCCGGCCGACCGGCCGGGGGGACGTCGATGACGAGGGCGGAGCGTCAGCCGCCGTAGCCGCCGTCGCCGTTCCCGTCGACGTTCGCGCACTGGTTGCCGAACGCCGGGTTGATCAGCCCGATGACCGTGACGGTGTTGCCGCACAGGTTGACCGGCACGTGGACCGGGACCTGGATGGCGTTGCCCGAGCCGACGCCGGGCGAGTGGGCGGCGACACCGTGGGCACCCGAGTCGGCGACGGCCATGCCGGCTCCGCTGAGGGCAACGGCACCCGTGCCGGCGAGAACAGCGGCAGCCTTCGCGATGCGAGACATCAAGAACTCCTTGGACGTGGAAAGGCGACCGCGAGTACCACGGCCGACATTCCCGTTCAACGCCGAAATGGCACATGGGTCACGGGCATTACGCCGGACGGGACCGAATGCGAGGGAAGGCCCGCAGAACCGGTGGGTCCGCCCGCCGTCGGATACGACGGAACGGGCCCGGGATCTGCGGGCCACGGCCATGCGACCAGCCTTCCGTTGTAACGAGCAACGACCCCTCGGGTGGCGGGGAAGAATCGTGCCTTCACCCGCCGGGCCATTGGTCGTACAAACGAACGCCGTCAGGCCGTCGGCTGCGCCAGACCCAGCTGGGAGTCCAGCGCTCCGCGCAGCATCGGAGCGACGACACCGACCTCCGGCACCGCGACATCCGGCAGCCCGAGCCGGTCGCCGCGCGGTGCGACGACCGGGTTGCCGACCGTGGCACCGGGGGTGGCGGCCGCCATCTCCGAGCTCGGGGTGGTGAAGAGGGCCTTGCCCGGCTCGCTGCCCTCGATGACCTCGGGGAGCTGTGCGGCGAGGACGGTCTCCGGCAGCGTGCTCGTGAACGGCACCCGAGGCAGGGCCACGTCCGGAAGCAGGCCGGCCTGCCCCTCCTGGAAGCCGGTGGGGCCTCCCGGCACGGGAAGCGGGACCCCGCTGGCGACCGTGGGGGCATCCATCGGGATCACCGGCTCCAGTCCCTGGAGCGGAACGACGACCGGCGCGTCGGCGGCGACGGCGGGGGAGGCCATGGCCGCCGAGGCGAGAGCGGTCATGAGGATTCCCATGCCGGCGTGAGAGCGCAGATTCATGACTGCGTAGGCCCTTCAGAGCAAGTGTCGACGTTACTGAGGTACTGCGCCCTGAGAACGAGCCCGTCGGAGGGAACGTCGCGAAATTCCCCTGTCTGCAGCAACGTGAAAGACCCCCACCGGTGACGGTGGGGGTCTTCGTTGACGCGCCGTCAGTGCGGAACGTCAGTGTCGGCGCTCACGCCGTCCGGCACCGACGATGCGCCCGGCACGGAGGTAGACGACGGTACCGCCGATGATCAGGGCCGCGCTGACCGCTGCCGCGCCCATCGTCACCGAGTCACTGCCCGTCTCGGGGAGGTGGGGCTTGCCGGGACCGTGCGACTCCCCCGGCCCACCGGGCCCGCCGGGGTGACTCGGCGACGACGTCGGCGGCTTCGTGGGCGGCTTCGTCGGCGGCTTCGTCGGAGGCTTCGTCGGAGGCTTGGTCGGAGGCTTCGTCGGAGGCTTCGTGGGCGGCTTCGTCGGAGGCTTCGTCGGAGGCTTCGTGGGCGGAGTCGTCGGAGGCTTCGTCGGAGGCTTCGTCGGCGGCTTCGTCGGAGGCTTCGTGGGCGGCTTCGTGGGCGGCTTCGTCGGCGGCTTCGTCGGAGGCTTCGTCGGAGGCTTGGTCGGCGGCTTCGTGGGCGGAGTCGTCGGCGGCTTCGTCGGAGGCTTCGTCGGGGGCGTGGTCTCGTCGTCCCCGTAGCCCCCGGGCTCTTCCTCGCCCGACGGGCCGCAGAGTTCGGCGACCACGGAGGGCGGGACATGGGCGAACGGCGCGTGGTCGCCACAGAGATCCGGGGGGACGGGGACCTGGACGTGGTGACCCGCGTCGGGGTCGGGCGAACGACCGTCGTCGCCCAGGGAGTTCGCCGCCAGGGCGAGACCACCCGTCAGCGACAGGATGCCCGTCGTCGCCGCAGCGGTGATCAGCTTCCGGCTGATGTTGGATCGCATACCGATCTTCCTCTGGAGAAGGGAGAGACCGGCGGGACCCCCCTCGCTCCGGCCGGCCTGTCCGCGCACTCAATGCGTCGGTCGACTGACGCATTGGTTACGGAACGTCAGGCTCAGGGACACCGGGCAGCGGCGCCGCGGACAGCGGCGCGATGTCGAGCGCTGCCGCCCTCGGTCTCTCCATGGGCCGACCTTCCGTGAGGGGTCGGCGAGAGCCTAGGGAGCGGCACACCGCGGGAGCCGCGACCACACGGCAGCCGATCTGAAAATCATTCGATCAGCCGATCACAGTGGGTGGCGGCATACGCTCGGCGAAAGCGTCCGCCCGGGGGCCAGGCGGAGCGAGGGGTCGATCCAGGAGGGTCGGGACCGCGTGCGCGGTCCGCCGCGCCGGGAGGCGGCGCGGGTCAGGCGGTCCTGCGGGGAGGGACGGTCAGCCGCCGACCGGGAGGCCACCGAGCAGCGGGGCGCTCTGGGTCGTCTTGTTGAGCTGGTTGGCGGTGTCCCCCACGGTCTTCACGACGGAGCCGTCGGTGGTGCTGCTCAGCGCGTCCGTCTTCAGACCCTCGCTGGCGAGCGTCCCGAGACCACCGTTCAGGCTGGTGGGCATCATCGCCTCGGCGGCCATGGCGGGCGCGGCGGCACCCAGAGCCATCACAGAACCGGCGACGACCGCGGCAACCTTGGTGGGCTTCATGAATCGAATCCTTCCTCTTGGCGTCACTGTGCAAGCAAGTCGCTTGCTGTACAGGCCTCTTGGACGATTCCTGTACGTCGTTCTGCCTTCTGTAACGAGAGGTGCGCTCCACGGAAACTCCGAGAGGAGGGATTTCTCTCCACTGCACTCGAATGACTGGACCCGGTGCTATTTGCGCATCGGATACCCGGACGCCGTGCCGTCCGGGGAGACCGGGCGGCACGGCGTCGGGTGGCGAGGCGGAACTACCAGCGGACCGGCAGGTCCAGCTCGGGCAGGTCCAGCTCGGGCGGTTCGACCTCGGGAAGCTCCGTCGCGGGAAGCTCCACCGCCGGCACCTCCACCGCCGGCAGCTCGACCGGAAGCGTGGGTACCTCGACGGGGAGCTCCGGCAGCGCCGGCAGTCCGCCGAGCACCCCGGAGAGAACCGAGTTGATCAGCGAGGTGACGGTCGCGGTGACCTGGGGCACGAGACCGCTGACACCGCCGGTGACCGTTGCGAGGAGATCGGCGATCACCTTCTGGACGGCCGCGAGGGCGTCGGAGACGGGGTCGGCGGCCGCCGCTTTCGCGGACGTCGCCCCGTCGAAGGCGACCGGGGTACCGGGGCGCGAGGCCGGCGTGATGCCCTTGGCGGCGTCGACCGCCGTCGTGACCTTCGCCTTGAGCGCCTCGATCTCGGAGTGGGGCGCCTCGGCTGTCATGGCCGGGACGCGGGACGGGTGGTGTTCGTCGGCGGCGACGGCGGTTCCGGCCGCGCCGAGGGTGAGGGTGGCGGTTATCGCCAGGACGGTGAGGCGGCTGCAAGCGAGGGGACGCATATGTGTTCCTTTTCCTTATGCGTCGGACAACATCTCGGCCACCGTGCGCTGCACATATAGCGCTCCGCAACAGGAGAACTACGGAGCGCCACCCCCTCCGTTCGGGTGAATCCGCCGGTCTGACCTGCTCCTCCGAGGGGCGTGCGCCGTTGCACCGGGCGGCGCACGAGGGTGCGTCCGAATGATGCAGAAGGCCGGCGCGCCACCCCGGTACGGGGCGGCGCGCCGGCCTCGGAAGGACCACGATCCGGCGTGCGAGATCAGAGGTTGGCGCAGGAGTTGCCGAAGGTCGGGTTCAGGGCGCCGATGACGCTGACCGTGTTGCCGCAGAGGTTGACCGGCACGTGCACCGGGACCTGGACGAGGTTGCCGGACAGGACGCCCGGGGACTTCACGGCCGCGCCCTCGGCCAGGGAGTCGGCAGCGGCGACACCGGTGGCCCCCGCGACGGACGCGGCGACACCCACGGACAGGACTACAGCCTTCGCGATACGGGACATGGAGAAGCGCTCCTCGATTGTTGACGAACTGGCGATACGGCACGGACGGTTCCGCCCGACTCCTTCAACAACGCTTCCGCAATTCATCGGTTGCTCTCCCGAACGGGTGACGTTCAACCGATCTTTGGGCCATAAGAGGGTCGTTCGAGCTACTGACCGAAGAATGGCGCAACACGCACAACGAGGAAACTGCCGAGCAGATGCGGGAGTTAGCGTTGGCGAGCATCTAATGCTTACTATCGCCCGACGTCGGGTCTATAACGTTCCCGAGCGTCGCCTGCGGTCCAGCCGCGCGAACATCATTTTCGCGCGGTCGACATCTTCTTCTCCCCCGGTCTACACGGGTGTTCCCTTGCTTCTCTCATCAAAGCGGAGAACTTCTATGCGGAATTCAGCGGTTCGTGCTGTGCGCCGCGGTCTGTCGTGTGCGGCCCTGTCCGCCGCGCTGCCGGCCGCCTCCGCCACCGCGCTCCCACCGAAGGGGGATTACCCGGCGGTGGAGACGAGCGGATCGGAGAGCCCCCTGTTCTCTGATTCCGCCAATTCCACGGACGCGGTGATGAACGTCTTCGATCTGGGGGGTGCGCCGCGCCATGGAGCCGACCGATTCCACGTCCGCTTCGTCGCCGGGCAGGACGCCGTCCGGCCCGGAGCGCTCTTCCTCCAGGCGGACGTCGGGCGCTGACATGCGTTCCTTCTCCGTTCTCCACGCGGTCCAGCCCGGTGACGGCGGGGTCGCGCGGGTCGTCGTCGACCTTGTGCGCGCCCAGCTCCGGGCGGGGCTGCGGGTGTCCGTCGCGTGCCCGCCCGGCACCGCGCTGGCCTCGGCCGTCCGCGCCGAGGGCGCGGAGCCGTACGACTGGCGGGCCGGGCGCGACCCGGGTCCTCGTCTGGTCGGCGAGACCCGCGAGCTCGCGCGGGTGATCCGTACGGTCCGTCCCGCCCTGGTCCACGCGCACAGTGCCAAGGCCGGGCTCTGCGCCCGGCTGGTCGTGCGCGGCCGTGTCCCGACGGTGTACCAGCCGCACGCCTGGTCCTTCGAGGCGGTCGACGGCGCCGTCGCCGCGGTGGCCCGCCGCTGGGAGGGATGGGCGGCGCGCTGGACGCACCGGATCGTCTGCGTCAGCGAGGCGGAACGCCGTACCGGCGAGGCCGCCGGCGTCCGCGCCCCCTGGTCGGTCATCCACAACGGTGTGGACGTCGAGCGGTTCGGAACGTCCGGGGCCACCGCGGCGGACATCCGCTCCGACGGCTCCGACGACGGGCTCACCGTCGTCTGCGTCGGGCGGCTCTGCCGGCAGAAGGGGCAGGACGTCCTGCTCGCCGCCTGGCCCGCCGTCCTGGAGCAGGTGCCCACGGCCCGGCTCGTCCTGGTCGGCGACGGGCCCGACGCGGAGCGGCTGAGGGCCGCGGCTCCGCCGTCGGTGCGGTTCACCGGCAACGTCGACGACACCGCGCCCTGGTACCGGGCGGCCGATCTCGTCGTGCTGCCGTCCCGTTGGGAGGGCATGGCGCTCGCACCCCTGGAGGCGATGGCGAGCGGACGCCCGGTCGTGGTCAGTGACGTGGACGGGGCGCGCGAGAGCCTGCCGCCCGGCCACGAACCCCTGTGCCTGGTCCCGCCCGAGGACCCGGCCGCCCTCGCCGCCGCCGTCGGCCGCCTGCTCGGCGGGCCGGAGCAGCGACGGACCCTGGGCCGCGAGGCCCACGAACACGTACTCAGCAGATTCGATGTGCGGCGCACCGGCGCGGCCGTCGCGGACGTGTACCGCGAGCTGGCCGGAGTGCGGTGCACCGAGCACAGAGAGCCGATTTCGCCGTGACTACGGAAAGCACCAGCGTTCCTCCTTCACCGGGCCCCTGGCCCTCGGCGGGCCGGGGCCCCGGCCCCGGACGCGCCTCCCTCGCACCGCAGCGCGGCAGGCCGGACCGGCTCCCGCTGCCGCCGCGCCGGCCCGCGCCGCCACGGCTGACCGCCGTACCGCTGGTCGCGGCCGACGGTCTCGCCGTGCTGATCGCGGCCGCGCTGCTGCCCGAACCGCAGCGCGGGCTCCGGCTGTTCCTGCTGGTCGCCGTGTGCGTGCTCGCCGTCAACGCCCACGCGGGCCTGCACCGGCCGTCCGGCGCCACCGCCTCCGTACTGGACGAACTGCCCGCGCTCGCCGCGCGCGCCGGTGTGGCCTGGTGCGTGGCCGCGGCGGCCGTCGCCGCGTTCGCCCCTGCCCTGGCCATCGGTCCGGGCGCACTGTGCTCCGCGTACGCGACACAGCTCGCTGCCGTCGCCCTGGCCCGTGCCGCGGTGCACGCCGCCGGCCGGCGCAGGGCCCGGACGAATCCGCGCTCCGCGCTGGTCGTCGGCAGTCCCGCCGCCGCGCGCAGGCTCGCGGCCGCGCTCGCCCAGCACCCGGAGTACGGCATCAGGCCGGTCGGGATCGTCGGGTCGCGCCCGGACGGGGAGCCCGGGCTTCCGGTGCTCACGTCGTCCGAGGAGATCCACCGGGCGGTCATCCAGAACACGGTCCGCGACGCCGTCTTCCTGACCGACGACAGCAGCCTGGTGACACTCTTCCAGCACTACGGCTGCACCACCTGGCGGGTGGGCGGCCGGGACCACGACGGGCCGATGGGCGACCACCTGTGGGGATACGCCTGCCGTCGTCTGGTCCCGCTGGACGAGCGGCCCGGGCAGGGTGCGAAGCGCGCGCTGGACGTGGTCCTGGCCGGTCCCGCGCTCGTGCTGGCCCTGCCCGTACTACTCCTGTGCGCGGTGGCGGTACGGCTCTCCGACGGGCCCGGGGTGCTCTTCCGGCAGGAGCGGGTGGGGCAGCACGGGCGGCTGTTCACGCTGCTGAAGTTCCGTACGATCCGGCCGGCCGACGAGACCGAGTCGGCGACCCGGTGGAGCGTCGCCGCGGACCGGCGGATGAGCGCGGTCGGCGGCTTCCTGCGGAAGTCCTCGCTCGACGAGCTGCCGCAGCTGTGGAACGTGCTGCGCGGGGACATGAGCCTGGTCGGTCCGCGCCCCGAACGTCCGTACTTCGTCACGCAGTTCAGCCGTCTGCACACCGGTTACGCGGACCGGCACCGGATGCCCGTCGGGCTGACGGGCCTGGCTCAGGTGAACGGGCTGCGCGGCGACACGTCGATCGAGGACCGCTGCCGCTTCGACAACCACTACATCGACCACTGGTCGCTCTGGCAGGACGTCCGGATCCTGCTGCGCACCGCGGCGGGCCTGGTCCGGCCGGCGGGGAGCTGATGATGGCGACGGGGGCCTGGGCGCTGCCCGGGGCGGCTGGGGCGGCCGGGGCGGCCGGGACCGGCGTACGGGACTGGGCGCGCCGGGCCTGGGCGCTGTCACCGGTCCTGGCGGTGATCGCGCTGCTGCTCGTCCCGGCCGGTGGCGGCGCGGAGGGCGGCACCGGCGGTACGGGGACGATCGCGGACGCGGCCTCGGGGCTGCTCGTGCTGATCTGTCTGGTGCGGGTGGTCCGCAGCGGGGCGCGGCCGTTGAGCCGCGCGGCCGCGGTCGTGATCGGGCTGCCGGTGCTTGGCATCTGCCTGGCGGCGATCACCTCGAACGACCCGGCGGCGAGCCTGCCGGGGGTCGCCCGGTACGTGCAGGTCTTCGTCCTCGTCCCGGCCGCCGTCCTGCTGATGATCCGCGACCGGCGGGACTTCGCGGTGGTCGCGTGGGCACTGGTCGGACTGGCGCTGCTCCAGGGCGCGGTCGGGGTCACGCAGTACCTGACCGGGACGGGCGCGTCGTACCAGGGCGAGGACATCCGGGCGGTCGGGACGTTCGGCCCGACGGATGTGATGGGGATGGCGACGGTCGTCTCGTACGGCCTGGTCATCGTCACCGGGATCGCGCTGGGGAGCGGACGGGGCCGGGCCCGGACCGCGGCGCTGGTCTGCGCCGGGCTGCTGTTCGTCCCCCTGGTGCTCTCCTTCAGCCGGGGCGCGTGGATCGCGACGGTGCTGACGGTCGCGATCCAGCTGGTGCTGTCGGGGCTGCGGCGGGCGGCGCGGGTGGCGCTCGCGGCGGGTGCGCTGGCGGTGGTCCTGGTGGGCGGGTTCGGGGTCGGTTCGGCCATGGTGAAGGAGCGGGTCGCCAGCATCACGCAGGTGGCGGGCGCGCCGGACCAGTCGGTGACCGACCGGTACACGATGTGGGCGGCGGCCGGGGAGATGTGGCGGTCGGATCCGCTGACCGGGGTGGGGCTCAAGGGCTTCCCCGCGTACCGCGACTCGCACGCCTCGCTGGCGCTGTCGTCGGGCAGCGACACGGCGGGCGCGGGCGCCGCGTTCCACCGTCAGCCGCTGCTCTCCCCGCACAACATGTACCTGCTGGTGCTCAGCGAGCAGGGGCTGCTGGGACTGCTCGCCCTCGTGGGCAGCTGGGCCGCGCTGCTGGTGGGGGCGGTGCGGCGGGCAGGGCTCGTCGCCATCGGCGTGCTGTCGTGGCAGTTCATCGACTTCTTCTACGCGGACATCGGGGGGCCTTCGACGGTCCTGATGTCGGTGGTCCTCGGGCTCGCGGCCTGGTGGTCGCTGGCGGAGGTGAAGCGTGCGTGACCCATGGGGCGGGGAGCCCGAGTCCACGGACCGGGTGCCCGCTCCGGAGGGACCGGGGGCCGCTGGTCCGCCCGTCTGGGCGGACCCGTGGCCCATGCCCGATCTCCCGGTGGGCGGCCGTCGCTGGGCGGGTACGGCCTCCCCGGTCCCGGATTCCCAGCCGGTCCGGCACCCCGAAGTCCCGGCGGGCCAGGGCTCGGTGGGCCAGGGCAGGGGTCCGGGTCCTCGTCCCGGTCCGGGTCCGGGTCCGCGTCCGGGTCCGGGTCCGGGTCCGCGCCCGGGGGTTGCGACGGGCCGGCCGGGCCCCGGTCGGGTAGCCGCCGGGGCCGGGCCGCAGGCCGGCCCGTGGTCCGAGGCCGCGGGCCCGGCGCCGGTGCGTCCGGGCCGGCGCCCCGGTGCGGGCGCAGGCCCGGCGGGCGCCCGGGCCGGTGTCGCTGCGACCGCGGTCCAGCCGCTCGTCCACCGCACGGACCGGGCCGTGGAGTACCCCGGCGACTGGCGGCCCCGCCCTCCGCGCGACGCGGGCGCTCCGGCACGGGGACGCGCCCGGCACAGGGCGCCGAAGCCCGCCCGCTCCCGCGGGTTCCTCGCGCGGGCCGCGGCCGTGACGGCCGGTCTCACCGCGGCGGGGGCCGTACTCGGTCTCGTACGGGACCAGAGCCTCGCGCGCTACTTCGGTGCCGGGGCGGAGACCGACGCGTTCCTCGTCGCCTGGACCGTTCCCGAGTTCGCGTCGACACTGCTCATCGAGGACGCGATGGCCCTCATCCTCGTGCCCGCGTTCAGCCGCGCCCTGACCCGCCGCGGCGCGGTCCGCGCGCTCGTACGCTCCACGCTGCCCCGGCTCGCGCTCGTCATGTCCGCCCTCGCCGGCCTCCTCGTCCTCGCCGCGCCGCTCCTCGTCGCCGCCCTCGCGCCCGGCCTCCCCGACCCGCGGCTCGCCGTCGACTGCACCCGGCTGACCGCGACCTGCGTCCTGACGTTCGCGCTCGCCGGCTACTGCTCGGCCGCGCTCCGCGCGCACGGCTCCTTCCTCCCGCCGGCCGCCATCTACGTCGCGTACAACGTCGGCATCATCGGCACGATCGTGGCGCTGCGCGAGCCCTTCGGCGTCCGGGCGGCGGCCGCGGGGGTCGCCGTCGGCGGCGTACTGATGGTGGCGGTCCAGGCGCCGTACCTCGTACGGGAGTTGCGGCGCAGGCGGCAGGTGCCGCGCGGCGCGCAGGCCACCGACGGACGGCTGCTCGTCCTCGGGCTCATCGCCCCCGTCATCGCCTTCACGGTCTCCCGCCAGTCCCAGATCCTCATCGAGCGCTTCCTCGCCTCACCCCTGCCCTCCGGCGCGATCTCGCATCTGAACTACGCGCAGAAGGTCGCGCAGATGCCGATGATCCTCTCGCTGATGCTGTGCACGGTCAGCTTCCCCGTCGTCGCCCGCGCCATGGCGGCGGGCGACACGGACGGCGCGCGCCGCCGTGTCGAGCGGGACCTGCTGCTCGCCGCGGTGGTCGTCCTCATGGGCGCCTCGACCGTCATCGCAGCAGCCCCCCAGATCGTCGAACTCCTCTTCCAGCGCGGCGCGTTCGACCATTCCGACACGGCCGCGACCGCGGCCGTGATGCGCGTCTACGCCCTCGGGCTGCTGGGTCAGACGACGGTCGGCACGCTCGTCCGCTGCTACTTCTCCGCCTCCCGCCCGCTCTGGTACCCGGCCGCCGCCATGGCCGCCGGTCTCGCCACGACCGCCGTCGCCGGTGTCGTCGGCGCCGGCCTCTGGGGCGCCGTCGGCATCGCCGCCGCCAACGCCCTCGGGATCACGCTCACCGCCGCGATGATGCTGCTCGGCGCCCGCCGCCAGGCCATCCCGGTCCGGATCCGCTACCTGGGCGCGGGACTCCTGCGGCTCGCCACCGCCGCCGCCTGGGCCACCGCCGCCGGCTGGCTCTGCTCGGTCCTGATCGAGCCCGCGCTCCTCTCCCTCGCCGTCGCGGGCGCGGTCTGCGCCGCCGTCTTCCTGCTCCTCCTCGCCTGCTCCGCGCATGCGCCGGACATCCCTCCCCTCACCCGCACCGCGTCCCGAAGGCTCGCCCATGCCCGATGCCACGGCGCCACGCGCCGCCGCGATCCGTCGACTGCTGCCACAACCACCTCCGTGGGTGGTGATGTACCACTCGATCGCCGACACCACGGATGACCCGTACCGGGTGACCGTCTCCCCCGTGCGCTTCGCCCGGCAGCTGCACTGGCTCAGCGACCGGGGGCTGCGCGGTGTCTCCGTGCGCGAGCTGCTCGACGCGAGGGCGGCGGGCCGCGCGAAGGGACTCGTCGGCCTCACCTTCGACGACGGGTACGCCGACTTCGCCGACTCGGCCCTGCCGCTCCTGCGCCGCCACGGCTTCACCGCCACCGTCTACGTCCTGCCCGGCCGGATCGGCGGCGAGAACGCCTGGGACGACAACGGCCCGCGCAAACCGCTGCTGACGGAGGACGGCATCGTGGCCGTCGCCGAGGCCGGCATGGAGATCGGCTCGCACGGGATGCGGCACGTCTCGCTGCCCACGGTCGACGCCGCGACGCTCGCCGAGGAGACCCGCCGCAGCCGCGAGCTCCTGGAGGAGATCACGGGCGGCCCGGTGCACGGCTTCTGCTACCCGTACGGGCACATCGACGCGCGCGCGGTGCGGGCTGTACGCGAGGCGGGTTACCGGTACGGCTGCGCCGTCGATCCCGGCCCGCTGACCTGCGCGCACGCGCTGCCCCGGGTGCACATCGACGAGCAGGACACACCCTTGCGCCTCGCCGCCAAGCGCCTCCTGCACCCCCTGCGCCGCCGCCACGTCCGCGACCTCGACGACGGCGACGGCCTCGGCACCGGTCTCGCGGCGACGTCCGGTCGCGACGGCGGTCGCGACGCCGTACGGGAGGGGTCATGAAGGTCCTCCACGTCATCACCGGCCTCGGGATCGGTGGCGCCGAGCAGCAGCTCCGGCTGATGCTGCGTCACCTTCCGGTCCGCAGCGAGGTCGTCACGCTCACCAACCCGGGCCCGGTCGCCCGCGGCCTGGAGTCCGACGGGGTCCCGGTCACACATCTCGGCATGACCGGCAACCGCGACCTCCGCGCGCTCCCCCGCCTCACGGGGCTGGTCCGCCGGGGCGGGTACGACCTCGTCCACACCCATCTCTACCGGGCGTGCGTCTACGGCAGGATCGCCGCCCGCCTCGGCGGCGTCCGTGCCGTCGTCGCGACCGAGCACTCCCTCGGGGAGACCCAGATCGAGGGCCGGCCGCTGTCGTCCGGCACCCGTGCGCTCTACCGGGCCACGGAGCGGCTGGGCTCGGCGACGGTCGCCGTCTCGCCCAGCGTCGCCCGCCGTCTGGAGGCGTGGGGGGTGGCGCCCTCCCGCGTCCAGGTCGTCCCCAACGGCATCGAGCGGGCCCGCTTCGGCTACGACGAGGACGCGCGCCGGACGGCCAGGAAGCTGCTCGACCTGCCGGAGGACGCGTTCGTCGTCGGCGGCGTGGGACGGCTCGCCCCGGGCAAGCGCTTCGACCGGCTCGTACGGGCGGTGGCATCGGTGCCCGAGGCGCGGCTGCTGCTCGTCGGCGAGGGGGAGGAGCGCGCACGGCTCCTCGCCGTCGCCCGTGAGTGCGGGGCCGCCGACCGGATGCTCCTGCCGGGCGCCTGCGAGGACCCGCCGTCCGCGTTCTCGCCCGGCCCCGGTCTTCCGTCGCTGCTCGCGGCGATGGACGTCTTCGTCTCCACCTCGCCCGACGAGGCCTTCGGGCTCGCGGTCGTCGAGGCGCTGGCCGCGGGGCTGCCGGCGCTGTACGTGGCCTGCCCGGCGATCGACGACCTGCCGCCGGACGAGGCCCCCGGGGCCCGGCGGGTCGGCGAGTCCGTACCCGAGCTGATCTCGGCGCTGCGCGGCATCCGCGAGGCCCGGCTCGCCCGGCTGCCGCAGCCCGCCGCGGCCCGCCGCTACGACATCGCGCACAGCGCCCGGCAGTTGATGTCCCTCTACGAACAGGCCGTCCACGGCACCCCTCTCCTTGCGAAGTGAGTCACCGATGAGCTCCCTGAGTCCCCAACGCTCCCGTCTCTCGACGGCCCTGCGCACCCCCCGCTGGTGGGTGCTGCCCTCGACCGTGCTGATCGGCGCGGTGCTCGGCGGCGGCTACGGGGCCGTGAAGACCCCGCAGTACGCGGCCACGAGCTACGTCATCGTGGTCCCCGGCGAGAAGTCCGACCCGGCCGCCGCGCTCGGCTTCGCCCAGGCGTACGGCAGGGTCGCCACCGACATCGCGGTGACCGGCGACGCCCAGGTGTGGTCGGGGGTCTCCGCCGCGACCCTGCGCGAGAGCGTGCAGGCCGAGACCTCCCCCGACGCGCCGATGATCTCCCTCACGGCGCGGTCCACCACCCCGGGCAAGGCCGTCGCCATGGCGGACGGCGTCGCTCGCGCCCTGATCCTCGACAGCACGCAGGTCTCGGGGAGCACGGGCGTGAAGGTCGTGCAGTTCGCCCGGGCGACCAAGCCGGTGGCGCCCGTCTCGCCGTCCGCCTCCCTCTCGGCGCTCGTCGGCGGCTGCGGGGGCGGACTGCTCGGCGGTCTGGCGCTGCTCGTACGCCCCCGGCGCGCGGCACGCGCGGAAGCCCGGCACTCCCGGCCGGCCGCGGCCTCCGTTCCCGGCCCGGCGGCGGGCAGGACCCAGCCCGAACCGGCGTCGGAGACGGTGTGACGGGGGATCGTGTGCAGGGGGACGGCGGGTCGGGGGACGGCTGGAGAACCGAGGTCTGCCGGGACGGCGCGGAGTTCGGCCGGCTCGGCGAGCGGTGGGCGTCGCTGTACGCCCGCTGCTCCACGGCCACTCCCTTCCAGTCCCACTCCTGGCTGCACTCCTGGTGGGTGTCGTACGGCAGGCCGGGCGCCCTGCGGGTCGTGCTCGTACGGCGGGAGGACGGCGAACTGGTAGCGGCGGCGCCCCTGATGCGCGCCCGGGGCCCGCTCCCGGTCCTCACCCAGCTGGGCGGCGCGATCACCGACTTCACGGACGTCCTGCTCGACGACGCGTGCCCCGGGGCCGCTGCCGCGCTGGCCGATGCGCTGGCCGGGGTGGCGCGCGGCGCGGTGATCGATCTGCGCGAGGTCCGCCCCGGGGCGTCGGCCGAGCAGGTGTTCGCGCGCTGGCGGGGGCCGCGCCGACGGCTCCGGGACTCGCTCTGTCTGGAGCTCCCCGCCCAGCCGATGGACGCCCTCCTCGCACGGATCCCCACGGGCAAGGCCCAGCAGCGGGTGCGGGCGAAGCTGCGCAAGCTGGACGCGCTCGGGATCGACGAGCGGATCGTGCCCGGGGACGAGGTGCCGGCCGCGCTCGACCGGCTGCTGCGGCTGCACCGGCTTCAGTGGCAGGGGCGGAACGTGACCGCCGAGCACACCAGCGACCGGTTCGCGCAGCATCTCGCGCGGGCCGTGCGGCCGATGGTCGAGGGCGGGGACGCGCGGGTGACGGAGTTCCGGCTGGGCGGAGACGTCGTCGCGGCCGACCTGACCCTGATGTCGCCCCGCCTCGCGGGCGGCTACCTCTACGGTGCCGATCCCGAGCTGCGCGCCCGGAAGGTCGACGTGGCGACGATGCTGCTGCGGCACGGGGCCCGGGAGGCCGGTGAGAGCGGGCGGGCGGTGCTGAGCCTGCTGCGGGGGAACGAACCGTACAAGCGCCACTGGCGGCCGGAGACCGTACCCAACCAGCGGCTGATGCTGACCGGCCGGGGTACGGCTCCGCTGCTGTGGCTGCGCGCGGGCGCGGCGGACGGCAGGCGCTGGGCGGCACGGCAGGCCCGGGAACGGGCCTGGGTGCGGCGGGCGGTCGAACGGCTGCCGGGACGGCCGCGCGGCGGCGGAGGATGATCTCCCCCGCCGCCGCGCGGGACGGCGTCAGAAGGGCCAGACGCCGTTGAGTAGTCCCTCCCAGTCGTCGCTGTCGCCGAGGCCCAGGGCGCCCTCGTCCTTCCAGCTCTCCTCGGGGACGCAGACGGGCCCGCCGAGCCAGTTCTCGACCCACGACCCGAGCCCCACGTTCCAGCAGCCCGGCGTCGGCTCGGGCTTTGGCTCCGGCTTCGGTTCCGGCTTCGGCTCGGGCTTGGGCTCCGGCTTGGGCTCGGGCTTCGGTTCCGGCTTGGGTTCCGGCTTGGGCTCGGGCTTCGGCTCGGGCTTGGGCTCGGGCTTCGGCTCGGGCTTCGGTTCCGGCTTCGGTTCCGGCTTGGGCTCGGGCTTCGGCTCGGGCTTCGGTTCCGGCTTCGGTTCCGGCTTCGGCTCGGGCTTCGGCGGGACCTGCGGCTTCGGCTCGGGGACCGTCGGCTCCCCGGGCTGCGCCGGCAGCTCCGGGATCTCGGGCTCGGCCGGGATCTCCGGGAGTTCGGGCTCGGCCGGGATCTCCGGGAGTTCGGGGATCTCCGGATACTCCGGGACCTCCGGGATCTCCGGGTACCCCGGTTCGGCCGGAAGCTCCGGCAGCTCGGGCTCGGCCGGGATCTCCGGCACCTCGGGAACCTCAGGTACCTCGGGAACCTCGGGCTCCGTCGGGACCTCCGGCACCTCCGGGACCTCCGGCTCGGTGCCCATCAGCATCTGCCGGAACACCTGCGAGGACTTCGGGTTGTTGGCGCACTGCCAGACGCCGTGCGGGCAGTAGTCCGTGATCGTGTGGTACAGCGGCTGGTGCTCGTCGATCCATTCGAGCATCCGCCGCATGTACTCGGGATTGTCGCCGTTCCGGAAGAGACCCCATTCCGGATAGGAGATCTCCTTGCCGTGCTCGGCCGCGAAATCCACCTGCTTCTGCAGCCCGTACGGCTCGTCGATGTGCCGGTCGAAGTCCGATCCGGCCGGCTGGTCGTACGAATCCATGCCGATGATGTCGACCACGTCGTCACCCGGATAGCACTCCGTCCACGGAATGGCGTCCGTACCCCGGCTCGGGTTGAAGTCGAAGCGGAACTCCTGGCCGGGAACGGACCGCATGGCGGTGACGATCCGCGTCCAGTACTTCTTCCACGACGTGGGATCGGGCGCACACCGGTGGGTGTACGTCGTGCCGTTCATCTCCCAGCCGAGGACGATGACGGTGTCCTTGGCCTTCAGGCCGACGAGCCGCTCGGCCAGCTTCTTGAAGTGGTGGTCGTAGTAGCCCGCCGCGCCGAGCTGGAGCTGGCGGCGGACCTCGTGGTCGGAGACCCCGGCCTCGTTCCGCTCCAGCATCGGGACGTTCAGGACGAACATCCGGTCGGCCCGCTCGTTGCGCCAGTCCGCCCAGGCGTCCAGGAAGCCGGGCGGGCTCTCGATGTTCGACCAGAGGTCGCCCGGGAGGTAGGTGTGGCCGACGCGGAGTTCCCGCCCGCCGAGCCATCGCTCGAGCTGGCCGATCCGGCCGACGCCGGGCGGCCCCGATTCGAGGAACGCGCCCAGTGCGGTGGACACAGTCGGTTCGGGGTCCCGTGTCGTTACGGATTCGGCGGCGTGGACGGGAGAGGACAGCACGACGGAACCTGAGGCGAGGAGACCTGCGGTGAACACCCCCAGCCACATTCTCGATGCTTTCCGCTTCCTGTTGGTCATGGCCACTCCTTCACGATCCGCGCCGCTTGATGCACCGTCAGTCCGATACTCGGAAAGTATTCCTAATGAGCCGACCGTGAACGCGGCACCGACCTGATCAGTAGTCCATTGGTGTATTTCATCGCCCGGTTGGGGCACGCAAAGGAAGGAAAGCCGTGTCGTTCCCGGCGCGGACGCCGGCCGCGGACATGACGAAGGGCCGGTCCCCGGGTGTCGAAAGACTCTCCGGGGACCGGCCCTGAGCGTGCGTCAGGCGTTGATGCAGGTGTTGAAGGCGGCCGGGTTCAGGACCCCGATCACGTTCACGGAGTTGCCGCAGACGTTGACGGGAGCGTGGATCGGAACCTGGACGACGTTCCCGGACAGAACGCCCGGCGAACCGATGGCCGCGCCGTACGCGTCGGCGTCCGCCATCGCGGGGGCGGCGGCACCCAGGGCCATGAACAGTCCGGCGACGACGACCGCGGCCTTCTTGCACTTCATTTCTCTTACGTCCCTTCCGCGGCGGACGGAATTTCTCACGGATTTCGCGAATCGCCGGTGGACCAAGAAGTCTCCCGGCCTCCGCCGCACACATCACAACGACCATGCCCCGAAAAGGAAACCGGCTTATCGCTGACCGGCCGGTATTCACTCCATTGAGCCGAGGCCTCTCGCGGGCGCGTCATCGCGGCCAGACCGGCGTCGAGACCAGCCGTTCCCATTCGCGGTCGGGCATCCCCGGTACCGTGCGGCCGGCCAGGGCCCACTGCTGGACCAGCGAGGAATAGACGGGGAAGGGTCCCCTGTCGGCGGGTGGCGGGTCCGCCACATAACGGCTCTTCGGAATGAAGGCCATCCGTTCCCATTTCCCGGGATCGGGTGCCATCTTCCCTCCCATCCACTGCGGTTCTCGCATCATTACACACCGCCCGCAGCCGAGTGATTCCGTCCGCACCATGTCGCGTCGGGAACCTGTGTGCGAGGCATATAGGCCTATCGTGCGCTCATCTCATTTCTCGGAGTCAGGTGGTGTGCCCCCGTGACCGTCAGGAAATTCCGCCGCCCCGGCCGGCTCGTGTTCGCCTCCGCGGCGCTCGTCACCCTCGCGTCGGGGGCGATCGCCGGCGCCCCGGCCCTGCCGACCCTGCCGACCCTGCCGGCCCCCCGGCACGGGCTCACCGTCCTGGTGGCCGGGGTGGACAGCCGGGAGGGCCTCACGGCCGCGGAGCTGAAGCGCTATCACGCCGGTGGCAAGGGCTGCGACTGCACCGACGTGATGATGCTGGTGCACATCTCGGCCGCGAACGACCGGGTGAGCGTGGTGAGTCTGCCCCGCGACTCGCTCACCGAGTTCGCCCGGGACCACGTCGACCGGCGGACGGGCAAGACGCACAAGCCACACCCGGCGAAGATCAACGCGGCCCATACGGAGGGCGGGCCCGCGTTCACGATCGAGGCCGTCGAGCGAATGACGGGCACGCCCGTCCACCGCTATCTGGAGATCGACTTCCGGCGCTTCGTCGACGGTGTGAACCGCGTCGAGGGCGGGGTGCCGATCTGCACCGACACACCGCTCAAGGACCACGTCACAGGGCTCGACCTGGCGGCGGGCACCACCCGTCGCGTCGGCGGCGGCGAGGCGCTCCAGTACGTGCGGTCGCGGCGCGCCGACGGGAAGATGGACTTCGGCCGGATCCAGAAGCAGCAGAGGTTCGTCGCCAACACGCTGAAGACGATCCGGGCGGACCTGGCCGCCCCCACCCGGCTGCGGCTGCTCGCCGCCACCCTGCGGGGCACGGCTCCGGTCGAACGCTCCCTGACCGTCACCGAGATGCTCGTCCTCGGATCGCGGCTGCGGAACCTCACCCCGGACCGTATGGAGTTCGCGATGGTGCCGATCCGCCGCTTCAACCCCCTCATCGCGGGCGTCGGGTCCTCCGTCGCGGTGGACGAGGAGCACGCCGAGGAGGTGTTCGAGGCGCTGCGCTCCGACCGGCCGCTGCCGAAGGCCCGCCCCGACTCCACGAGCGAGATCCCGCGGGGTCTGGGCGACTACCGGCCGGCCGGAGGCGCCTCCCTCGTCTGTCCGTGACGGCTGTCCTCAGCGGGAGAGCGCGTGGGCCAGGTCGGCGGGGTCCGTCGTCGGCGCGTCGCAGGTGAAGTGGCGGCAGACGTACGCGGCGGCTCCGCCGACCACCAGCGGACGGTCCTTGAGCAGGGGGAACTCCTCACTGTCCGGGGCTCCGACGGCGACCACGGCTCCCGGCGCCGAACCCAGCAGCGCGGTGCGGTGCAGGGCCCGGGTCAGGGCGTCGTCGCCGTCGGGGCCGACCACCGCGATCTCGCGGGGGCCGTCGAGCAGGGCCTCCGCCGTGGCCAGGCCCCAGCCGATGAACCGCGGCGCGCGCGGGCCCAGCGCCTTGACCACGCCGAGCGCGCGCTCGGCGGCGGAACGGTGCGCCTCGGAGCCGGTGTGGGCGGCGTACGAGAGGAGCGCGCCGGCGGCGGCCGTCCAGCCGGAGGGCGTCGCGTTGTCGGTGGGGTCCTGGGGTCGGCGGATCAGCGCCTCGGCGTCGTGGGCCGTGTCGTACATCGCCCCGCCCTCGGCGACGAACTGGTCGAGGACGATGTCGAGCAGGAAGCCCGCGAACTCCAGCCAGACGCCCTCGCCGGTCACCCCGGCGAGCGCGAGGAAGCCCTCGGCGACATCGGCGTAGTCCTCCAGGACCCCGGCGTTGGCGCCGGCCTTGCCGTCCTTGGAGGTACGGAAGAGCCGCGCGCCCTCGCTCATGTGGAGCCGTACGAGCAGGTCGGCGGCGTCCGTGGCACGCTCGACCAGATCGGGCCGGTCGAAGAAGGCGCCGGTCTCGGCGAGGGCCGCGATCGCGAGGCCGTTCCAGGCGGCGACGATCTTGTCGTCGCGGCCGGGACGTTCGCGCAGGTCACGGGCGGCGAGCAGCCGCTCCCGGACGGAGGAGACGCGGTCCGCGTCGGCGACACCGGCGTCCTGGGGAAGCTGCAGGACGGAGGCGCCCTCCTCGAAGGTGCCCTCGTCGGTGACGCCGAAGTACCGCGCGGCGAAGTCGGCGTCCTCCTCGCCGAGCACCTCGGCGAGCTGGGCCGGGGTCCACACGTAGTAGGCGCCCTCGACGTGCCTGCCCGTGGCGTCGGCGCTGTCCGCGTCGAGCGCGGAGGCGAAACCGCCCTCGGGGGTGCGCAGTTCGCGGACCAGGAAGTCGGCGGTCTCCAGGGCGACCCGGCGGGCCAGGTCGCTGCCGGTGGTCCGCCACAGATGCGCGTACACCCGGCACAGCAGGGCGTTGTCGTAGAGCATCTTCTCGAAGTGCGGGACGACCCACTCGCGGTCCACGGAGTAGCGGGCGAAGCCGCCGCCGAGCTGGTCGTAGATCCCGCCCCGCGCCATCGCCTCGCAGGTGTCGGCGGCCATCTGCAGGGCGCCCTCGGCTCCCGTACGGGCGTGGTGGCGCAGCAGGAACTCCAGCGCCATCGACGGCGGGAACTTCGGCGCCCCGCCGAAACCGCCGCTGCGGCTGTCGTACTCACGCGTCAGGCCGAGCAGCGCCTGCGAGAGCTCCTGCTCGCCCGGCACACCGTCGCCGCCGAAGGCGAGCGAGCGGGCGGACAGGTCCTCGACGATCTTCGCCGCGACCTCGCCGACCTCCTCGCGGCGGTCGGTCCAGGCGCGGGTGACGCCGTCGAGGACGTCACCGAAGGAGGGCATGCCGTGCCGGGACTCGGGCGGGAAGTACGTACCGAAGTAGAAGGGCTCCGCGTCGGGCGTGAGGAAGACGGTCATCGGCCAGCCGCCCTGGCCGGTGGCCGCCTGCACGGCCTCCATGTAGACCGCGTCGACGTCGGGGCGCTCCTCGCGGTCGACCTTGACGGCGACGAAGTGCTCGTTGACCTGGGCGGCGGTGGCCTCGTCCTCGAAGGACTCGTGGGCCATCACATGGCACCAGTGACAACTGCTGTAGCCGACGCTGAGCAGCACGGGAACGTCACGGCGCCGCGCCTCCTCGAACGCCTCGGCCGACCACGGCCACCAGTCGACCGGGTTGTCGGCGTGCTGCAGGAGATAGGGGGACGTTTCATGGGCCAGTCTGTTCGGCATGTCTCCATCCTCGCGCACACGACAAGACCCCGGTCGTACGCCACGGGTGGCGGCGCGCGAACGGGGCAGTGATAGTGATACGGAAAGCGGCCCCGTTCCCCGCAGGTCGAATGCGGGGAACGGGGCCGTTTTCAGCGGTGCGGTCGGACTCAGCCGCCGACGTTCCCGTTCTGGGACAGAACCTCGCCCAGGATGTGCGACAGGGCGTCGTCGCCCTTCTGCTGCACGGAGTTCTGGGTGCAGGTCTGGTTCGACATCGGGTTGCCGAGGACGTCCTGGACGGCGACCGGGACGGCGATGACGCCGACCGGGACCTGCGCCTGGATCTTCTGGATGTCGAAGCAGTGCAGGACGCCACCGTTGACGAGACCGAAGTTCGGGCTCATGTAGCCACCGGTGGAGTTGCTGCCGATCGACTGCTTCGACGTGTTGCCGATGATGTTGGCGCTGCCGCCGTCGTTGCCGGCCGCCGACGCAGCGGTCGCCGTCACACCGACGACCGAAGCCGCAACCGCCGCCGTAGCAAGAACCTTCTTGATCACGAGTCTTCCTTCTTGAGCTCGAGGGCCCTGAAATGCTCCGTTAGCCGAAGCACGCTGATCAACTGCCCTCCGGAGGATTGGTTCCGGGGCGTCACCCGGACGCGGTATTCGGCAGATGAACGCCATCGGACGCCGTGTCGAGGGGCAGGCGTTCGGGACGCCGATCATCCCCGCTCCCTCGCGCCGACGCGCGTCCCGCAGGACACTTGGGGCCGGAAGCGGAAGCTCTCGGAGGGGGACGTACATGCGGGACAGCCACCGGGCCGAAGCCGAACGGCTGTTGGCACGCGCCGTGGAGGAGGAGGTGCGGCGCTCCGGCGGCCGCCTCGACGCCACGGCTCTGCTGGCACGCGGCCGGACCGCGCTGGACACCATGGCGGCGAGTGCGGGCGAGGAGTACACGGCCTATCTGCGGGCCCTGGAGGAGACGGAGGCGGCCCACCGGTCGCTGGGGGATCGATTCAGCAGAGCCGCGGTGGGAACGCCCTCGCTGGTCACCGCCGTCGCGGCGGTCGCCGCCTTCGGCGCGGACCTGGCGCTCGGCACGGCGGCCGGGACGGCGCTGGCCGCCGGGGCCGTGGTGGCGGTGACGGGCGCGGCGGCGACCGTTCTGAAGGTGACGGCGGGGCACTGGCCCGCCGCGCACCGCCGGGTGGGCGCCCTGGGCCAGCCGGGCGGCCCCGAGCAGCTGCGGCTGCAGTGGCTGACGGCGCTCGACGTCCGGGGCGTACGGCCGTTCATCGATCAGCAGCGCGTGCTGATCGCCACCACGCAGCCGCCCGCGCAGAAGGTCGTGTCCCAGCTGCGCGGCGCCGACCGCAGCGCGGCGGCCCGCCGGCGGACCGTTCTGGAGCAGTCCTTCGGCCATCTGCCCGACCCGGGAGGGCCGTTCGCGGGCCGGCGGACCGAGCTGGCCCAGATCACCCAGTGGGTGCAGGCCGGGCGGGCGTCGACCATCACCCGGCCGACGGTGGTGATGCTCCACGGGGAGCAGGGAGCGGGCCGGACGACGCTCGCCTTACGGGCGGCGCACGCGCTGCGGGACCAGTTCCGCGGGGCGTGCGTGGTGGACCTGCGGGGCGGGACACGCGGCGAGAAGCCGCTGACGACCCGGGAGGCGCTGCTGCACCTGCTGAACCGGCTGGGCGCGCCGCGCGAGCAGCTGCTGTTCCGTGAGCGCTCCTCGGCGGAGCAACAGGTGCGCAGGCTGGCCGAGTTGTACCACCAGCATCTGACCGGGCTCGCGGTGACGGTGATACTGGACGACGCGGTGGAGGCGGAGCAGGTCCGCACGCTGCTGCCCGAGCGCTCGGACAGCCTGGTCCTGGTGACCTGCCGGGAACCGCTGGACCTGGGCGGGGACGTTCCGGCGTCGGTGCACGCGCTGCCGGTGGCGGCGCTGGACGCGGCGGGGGCGGAGGAGCTGCTGCGGGAGGCGGCCTGGGCGCCGGACCCGGGGCCGTACGACTCCGAGGCGTTCGAGGAGATCCGGGAGCTGTGCGGCGGGCTGCCGCTGGCGCTGCGGGTCGCCGGTTCCTCGCTGGGCCGCCGCTCGATGAGCGATCTGGCGCACCTGCTCGCCCGCCCCGGATGGGGCCCGGAACCGCTCGAACGGGCGCTTTCCGTGCGGTACTTCACCGATCTCGACGAGGACGGACGGCGGCTGCTGCGGCGGCTCGCACTGGCCGGGAGGGCCTCGCTGGGCGCGGCCGCGGCGGGGGCGCTGTTCGGCGGCAGCGGGCAGGACGGGGCCCGGCTCCTCGCGGAACTGGCCCGGGCCGGTCTTCTGGACCATGTCCGGGGAGAGCGGTACCGGCTGCACGACGCGGTGCGCGGTTTCGCGGCGGCCCGGCTCACGGACGAGGAGGACGCGGCGTCGATCGCGGCGGCGCAGGAGCGGCTGATCCAGAACTACGCGGAGCTCGCGGACGCGGTGATCCGCATGGTCGACGGCAAGATGTCGACGCGCGCGGACCGGTTCGACGGGCACGGCTTCAGCTCGCTGGAGGCCGCGCTGCGCTGGCTGGACGACGAGTCGAGCTTCATCACGGCGGCCCTGCGGCTCGCGGAGGGCGTCGACCAGCAGGCCGTGCTGAACCTGCTCGGCGCGCTCTGCGACTACTGCCTGCTGCGCGGCGACCTCTACCGGCTCGGGGAGATCAACGAGCTGACCGACGCCGTCGGGCAGGGGCTGCTGTCCCGGTCGGTGCAGTGGCGGACCGGTATCGCGGCCCGGCAGCTCGGCGAGCTCGACAAGGCGCGCACCACGCTGACCTCGGTGGTCTCCCTCTACCAGGAGGCGCACCAGGACGCCGGGGCCGCGCTCGCGCTCTGCTCGCTCGGGATCACGCTGCACCACCAGGGCAATCTGACGGAGGCGTCGGCGAAGCTGCGGGAGGCCCTGGCGCTCCAGGAGCCGGAGTCGCTCGCGGCCGACCGGGGCTGGACCCTGCACGCCCTCGCGGCGGTCGAGCGGGACCGGGCGAACCTGGCCGAGGCGCTGACCCTGCTGCACGGGGCCCTGGAGCTGCACCGGGAGCACGAGTCGGTGCACGGCGAGGCCTGGGCGCACTTCCAGCTGGGCCAGGTGTGCCTGCGCATGGGCGACGTGGAGCGGGCCGACGCCGAGCTGCTGCGCGCGCTCGACCTGTACGGGCGGACCCGCGACGGGCGCGGCGAGGCGTGGGCGCTGACCCAGCTGGCCCGCGCCCGGCTCGTCGAGGGCGAGGTGGCGCCGGCGGTCGAGGGCCTGCGGCAGGCGCTCGCCCGCCACCGCGACCAGGAGGACGCGCGGGGCGAGGCCTGGACGCTGTACTACCTGGGGCACGCGCTCGAGGAGCGAGGGGACCTGGACAAGGCGGTGCGGGAGCTGGAGCGGGCCCGCACGATGTTCTCCCGGATGCGGGACGTGTACGGGCTCGCCTGCGCCCGGCACCACTCGGGGCGGGTCACCCGCGACCAGCGGGCGGCGCAGACCGGCAACCTGCGCAACTCCGGCTTCGCCCGGCAGCTCCTGGTGGACGCCCGGGCGGACTTCCACCGCGTCGGCGTGGCTCACGGCGAGGCCTGGACCTGCCTGGAGCTGGCGATCGTGGACGCGGGGAACGGCAAGGCGGCGCAGGCCCTGGAGCTGTGCGGGGAGTCGGAACGGCTCTTCCTGTCGTACGGCGACCGCAGGGGCGCCGACTGGGCCCGCTTCCTGCGCTGCACGCTGCTCCCGTACGCCTCACCGGGCGGCGTGGAGGTGGGTACGGCGGTGGCGCAGGAGGAGCTGGCGCTGCTGCGCCGGGACCGCCATCCGACGCGGGACGGCAAGGTCGAGGACTGCGCGGAGGCGTACGCCCTCGTCCTGGAGCGGGGCGTCCAGCTGGACGCCGGCTGGCAGGCCTGGGATCTGGGCATGGTGCCGAACCGCCACGCCCGGGAGGTGATGGGCGTCCCGGTGGAGGTGGCGTAGCCGCGGAAGCGGCCGCGGAAGGCGGTGTGCGCCCGGGGTCGCCGCGGCGCGGGCCCTCCTCGGGGGAGGGCC
>NZ_JBHXTV010000015.1:0-62336 GCF_042671585.1 Streptomyces sp. NPDC127129 | reverse complement strand
TGAGCCGGGGGGGTGGCGGGGGCGGGGGGGGGGGGGGGGGCGCCGCCGCCCCCCCGGGGGGGGGGGGCCCCCCCGCCGCGGCGTACCGCCGCTACTCCCCCGAGGCCGCCTTGCCGCCCTGCGGGGCGGCGGGGGCCTTCGGGTCCGGGGCCTCCTCGAAGGAGACCTTGCCCATGTGGCGGTTCATCGACTTCATCAGCATCCAGACGGCCACGGCCATCACCGCGAAGACGACGAAGCCGAGGACGCCGGGGGTGACCTTGTTCTTGTCCAGCTCTTCGGCGGCGAAGGGGACAAGCTGGGTCAGTGCCAGGTGTGCGCTCATGTCAGGCATTGTCGCGGATGCCCGCGAAGAGGTCGTCCTCGGGGAGGGAGGTGGGCACCAGCGACTTGCTGAGCTCGTACTCCTCCGTCGGCCAGACCTCCTTCTGGATCTCCATCGGCACCCGGAACCAGCCACCGTCCGGGTCGATCTGCGTACGGTGCGCGATCAGGGCCTTGTCGCGGATCTCGAAGAAGTCCGCGCAGGGCACGTGCGTGGTCAGCGTCCGCTCCTTGCGCTCGAACTCCTTCCAGCGCTCCAGCCACTCGCCGTACGGCGACTCCATGCCCCGGTCGAGCAGCGCCTGGTGCAGGGCCATGGTGCGCGGCTTGTTGAACCCCTGGTTGTAGTAGAGCTTCTGGGGCTGGAACGCCGGGCCGAACTCGGCCTCCGGGTACTTCTCGGTGTCCGCGGCGCCGTCGAAGGCCACCATCGTGATCTTGTGGGTCATGATGTGGTCGGGGTGCGGGTACCCGCCGTTCTCGTCGTAGGTCGTGATGACCTGCGGACGGAAGGCGCGGATCTTGCGGACCAGGGCGCCGGCGGCGGTGTCGACGTCCTCCAGGGCGAAACAGCCCTGGGGCAGCGGCGGCAGCGGGTCGCCCTCCGGCAGACCGGAGTCGACGAAGCCGAGCCACTCCTGCTCGACGCCCAGGATCTCCCGGGCCTCGTCCATCTCCTTGCGGCGCACCTCGTGGATGTTCGCCTCGATGTAGGCGTCTCCCTGGAGCTTGGGGTTGAGGATGGAGCCGCGCTCGCCGCCCGTGCACGTGACCACGAGCACGTCCACCCCCTCGGACACGTACTTGGCCATCGTCGCCGCACCCTTGCTCGACTCGTCGTCGGGGTGGGCGTGAACGGCCATCAGTCGCAGCTGCTCAGTCAAGGCTCGATCCTCTGTGATGTGGCGTGGAGGGAGGTCTCTATAGTGACGGAACCGGGGGGCGGAAAATTCCCACCCCCGCGGCGAGAGGAACGATCATGAGCGCGGTGCGAGAGCGGCTTCCCGAGGGGCGCTACGGGCGTTCCGCGGACGAGCGCGCCGACCGCACGCTCAAGATCGCCGGCGCCGTGCTCGGCGTGCTGTTCCTCGGGCTGCTGGGCTGGTTCGGCTGGTTCTACGTGGTCGACAGCAAGATCAGCGCGGAGACGATCAAGTTCGACGTGGTGAGCGACACCGAGGTGCAGGTGCACCTGGAGGTCCGCAAGGACGCCGGCGCCGAGGGTGTCTGCACCCTGCGCTCACGCGCCGAGGACGGGGCCGAGGTGGGCCGCAAGGACGTCCGCTTCGACGAGGCGAGCGAGCGGATCGACCGTGTCGTGTCCATCCGTACGACCGCGCGGGCGACCAGCGCCGAGCTCATCGGGTGTACGGCGAGTTAGCGGTGGGTAGGCACCCGGTGGCGCGCCGTCCGGGAGTCCGCGCTGACCAGGGATGACGTCATCTTGATGCTGTATGTCCTCCCCCTTTTCGCCACTAATTGTTAGGCTCGTGGTTTCGCCCACTCAGGAAGGACAATCCTTCTGGGTAGGGCGATGCTTTGTATTCCCAGTACCTACGAGGAGCACCTGTGACCCAGACCAGCGACAACGTCACCTGGCTCACCCAGGAGGCGTACAACCAGCTCAAGGCCGAGCTGGAGTACCTGTCTGGTCCCGCGCGAACCGAGATCGCCGCCAAGATCGCCGCGGCGCGCGAGGAGGGCGACCTGCGCGAGAACGGCGGGTACCACGCGGCCAAGGAGGAGCAGGGCAAGCAGGAGCTCCGGGTCCGCCAGCTGACCCAGCTCCTCGAGCACGCCAAGGTGGGCGAGGCCCCGGCCGACGAGGGCGTCGTCGCCCCCGGCATGGTCGTCACGATCGCGTTCGACGGCGACGAGGACGACACGATGACCTTCCTGCTGGCCTCGCGCGAGTACGCGAGCAGCGACATCGAGACGTACTCGCCGCAGTCCCCGCTCGGCGTGGGCGTCAACGGCAAGAAGGCGGGCGAGGACGCCGAGTACGAACTGCCGAACGGCAAGACGGCCACGGTGAAGATCCTCAGCGCCAAGCCGTACACCGGCTGAGCCGCCGGAGACGAGCACGGGCCGGACCCCTTCGGGGGTTCGGCCCTTCGCCTTTCATGGACATGTAATGATCGGGACCTGACGTCACGTCACAGGGGGATGACACACGTGCTGGGACCACTGCGCGCGGACGCGCCGGGGCAGATCGGACCGTACGAGATCCTGGCGCGGCTCGGCGCCGGCGGCATGGGCGAGGTGTTCCTGGGCCGGCTGCCCGGCGAGGGCACCTTCGTCGCGGTGAAGACCGTACGGCGGGACGTCGCGAACGAGCCCGCCTTCCGTGACCGCTTCCGGCGCGAGATCAAGGTCGCCGGCCTCGTACGGAGCGCCTGGGCGGCCGCTCCGGAGGGCGGGGACGCCGATGCGGCGGTGCCCTGGCTGGCGACCGCGTACGTCCCCGGGCCGAGCCTGTCGCAGGCCGTGCGGCGGGGCGGCGCGCTGCCGGTGGCGACCGTACGGGAGATGGGCGCCGGGATCGCCCGCGCGCTCGCCGATCTGCACGGGGCGGGGGTGCTGCACCGGGACCTCAAGCCCGGCAACGTCATGCTCTCCGTCGACGGGCCGCGCCTGATCGACTTCGGCATCGCGCGGAGCACCGGCGCCACGACGATGACGGCGACCGGGGTGATGGTCGGCACCCCCGCGTTCATGTCGCCCGAGCACGTCTCGGGTGCGCGCCACGTCACCGGCGCCTCGGACGTCTTCTGCCTGGGCTCGCTGCTCTGCTATGCGGCGACCGGCGAGGACCCCTTCGGGGACGGGCCCCTGGCGGCCGTCCTCTACCGCGTCTCCCAGGCCGAGGCGGACCTGAGCCGCGTGCCGGAGGAGCTGCGGGACGCGGTCGCCGCGTGCCTGCGCCTCGACCCGGCCGAGCGGCCCACACCGGACGGGCTCGTGGAGCTCCTGGGCGGCGAACGGCGCCCCGCGTGGCCCGAGAGCGTGCGGGAGCACATCGGGGAGTACGGGCGGGAGCTCGCGCAGCTCGTGGCGTCGGGAGGCCCGCTCCGCGCGGTCCCGGCGGCGGCGCCCGCCGCGGCCCCGGGTCTCGACCAGCTGCCGACGATGCCGCCGGTGGCGCCGACCGCACCACCGGAGCCCCCGCGACGGAAGCGCCGGGCGCTGATCGCGGCGGTGGTGGCCCTCGCGGTGGTCGCCGGCGGGGTGGGGGCGTATCTGCTGTGGCCGCAGGACGGGAAGAAGCAGCCCCCGGCGAAGGCGGCCCCGCCGGCCGCCGCCGCACCCAGGGTCGCCGGCGTCGACGACCGCGGGCTTCCCGACGCCTCCGGTGTCGTCCCGCAGAACGCGGCCCAGCGGCCGGCGGGCTGGAAGCCGTGGAAGGCGAAGCTGAGCGCGCCGGCGTTCGGCTGCTCGGCGGGCGAGTCCGTGCTGGTGTGCCGGACGACGGACGGACGGTACGAGGCGCTGGACACGGCGAGCGGGAAGGAGCTGTGGACCGCGAACCTGATCGAGGACCCCCGCGACAACACCAGCTTCATCGGTCCCACCGGCGGCTGGTTCATCGCCGGGTCGTCCGCGCGGCCGGCGGTCCACGGTTCCTCCGTGGTGATCACCTCCCGGGACAAGCTCCAGGTACGCGACGCGCGAACCGGAAAGGTCCGCTGGGAGGCCGAGGCATGGGGAGCGCAGGACGCGGAGAGCCGGCCCGTCGTGGGCGACGGAATGGTCTTCGCGACGACGCACTCCCCCATGGAGGAAGGGGCCAGGGAGATGGTCGACCTGACCGCGTTCTCGCTGGCGGACGGCAAGCGCGTGTGGACCAAGTCCCTGACCAACTCCTCCCTGAGCCGGGCGGAGTTCCGGCCCTTCGACGCCGTGGCCTTCGCGCAGGGGCGGGTGTACGCGCTCAGTGACGCCGGGCTCGTCGCGTACGACGCGAAGAACGGGACGCTGCTCGGTCAGGTCGCGGAGAAGGGGGCCGGCTGCGAGACCGTGCGTGTCCTGGGCGCGTCGGCCTACTGCACCGACGTCGAGTCCAACCCGCGGGACAGGACCACGCGGAGCGTTCTGCGGGTCATGGACGCCGTCACCCTCGCGCCCAAGGCGGACCTCCCTGCCTCGCTGGAAGGGCTGAACCCCCTGGCCATGGACTCCCGGACGGTCGTCGCCGGGGACGGCAAGGGCATCTCGGTCCATGACGCGAAGACCGGGAAGCGGCTGGCGCGGTACGTGACCAGGGCGACCCCCGCGGGGCTGAAGCAGGCCGTCTCCACCCCGCTGCTCGCCGGCTCGCAGGTCGTGTACGCCGACTTCTCCACGCTCTACACCGTGCGGCTCGGCACCGACGGCAAGCCCTCCGGGCTGGAAGCGCGCGCGGTGCCCGGGGCACCCGGGGCGCGCGCCCCGAAGGAGTACTCGAAGTCGTACGAGGGCGAGGTCTTCGCGTGGGAGATCCGCGCCCCCGACGTGCTGCCGATCGGCGGTATCGCGTACCTCGTCTACGACCAGGGCGCCGTCGCCTCCGTCGAGCTTCCCAAGTGACGTACTGAAAGGACGTGTTCGGTGCTGGAAGCACTTCCCTCCGGGCAGCCCCCACGCCTCGTCGGCCCCTACCGCCTGCTCGCCCGGCTGGGCGCGGGCGGTATGGGCGAGGTCCATCTGGCGTGCCGCGCGGACGCGCCGACGGCCGATCCGTACCGGATGGTCGCCGTGAAGACCGTCCGGGAGGACCTGGAGGTCGACGGGGACTTCCGGACCCGCTTCCGGCGCGAGATCACGGCCGCGCGGGCCGTGAACAGCCCCTACGCGGCGCTCCTCGTCGACGCCGACGCGGACGCGGCCGTGCCCTGGCTGGCCACCGAGTACGTGCCCGGGCCCTCGCTCGCGGAGGCGGTCACCCGGGCGGGCGCGCTGCCGGTCGACGCCGTACGGGCGCTGGGCGCGGCGCTCGCCCGGGCGCTGGAGTCCGTGCACGCGGCGAAGGTGCTGCACCGGGACCTGAAGCCCGCGAACGTCCTGCTCGGGGCCGCCGGGCCGAAGCTCATCGACTTCGGCATCGCGCAGGCCTTCGAGGCGACGGCGCTCACGTCGACGGGGCTCGTGGTGGGCTCGCCGGGGTTCATGTCGCCGGAGCACCTGATCGGCAGCCGGGCGGTCGTGCCCGCGTCGGACGTGTTCTGTCTGGGCGCCGTCCTCGCCTTCGCGGCGAGCGGGCGCGGGCCGTTCCACGACGAGGAGATGGCGTCGGTCGTCTTCCGGATCAGCCGGGCGGACGCCGAACTGGGCGGCGTGCCACAGGAGCTGCGGCCGGTGGTGGAGCGGTGCCTGCGGCTCGACCCGGCGGAGCGGCCGTCCGCCGCGGAGCTGGTGGAGCTGCTCGGCGCGGAGGTCCCGGCGGCCTTCCCGTGGCCGGGCGGGGTGCTGTCGCTGCTGGCGGAGTACGGGGATTCCGCGCGGCGGATCGGTGAGGCGGCGGCGTCCGGGGCGGGCGTGGCCGACCTGCCGACGCTCGCTCCCCAGGTCCCGTACTCCCCGACGGCCGCGGGGGTACGCCCGGCGGTCGCCGAGGCGCGGGAACGGCGCAGGCCGTGGGGGCGGATCACGGCGGCTGCGGTGACCGTGGCCGTCCTGGCGACCGTGGGTGTGGCGCTGCTCGACCGGACGGGCGGGCAGGGCGAGCAGGGCGGTTCGGCGGGGGCGACCCCGAGCGGCGGCACACGGTCGAGCAGCGCGTCACCCGGCACGAGCGCCGCGCCCGCCGCCCTCGACCATGTGATCCAGCCCTTCGGCGGCGAGGGTCACACCGGCGACTTCGGCAAGGACGGTTCCGACCGCTCGGCCCGCCCGGCCGGCTGGTCGCCCTGGGCCACCGGCACGGACGCGGGCGTCGGCCCGTGCTCGCTGGGCCCGGAGATCCTGGTCTGCTCGGGCGACGGCGGTGCGGCCGTGGCGTTGCGGGCGGCCGACGGGAAGAAGCTGTGGTCGAAGCCGTCGACGGGCGATCAGCTGCAGGTCGGCGCGCAGTACCCGGCGGTCGTCGGGGACGTCGCCTGGATGACCCGGCGGGACGGGCTCGTCGGGTACCGGCTGAGCGACGGCAAGGAGGTCGGGCGGCTGGCCGCGCCGGGGGGCGTGTTCGGCGTCAAGGGGACGGACCTGCACGACGGCGTCCTGTACACGACCTACGTCGACACCACGGACTTCGAGAAGCCGTCCGGGCTGGTGACGGCGGTCCCGCTGTCGGGGGCCGGCACTCCGAAGGAGCGGTGGCGGCAGCCGATCAGCGTCTTCCCCGAGTCCCCCGTGGCCTCCGGCGGGCAGGTCTACGTCCCCGGGAACGGCACCGTGCTGGCACTGGACGCCCGTACGGGCAAGCAGACGGCCCGGGCCCAGGACCTCGAAGGCTGCTACCGGATCGTCGTCGGTGCGCGACGTGTGCTGTGTCCGCAGGCGGGGCAGGACGGCGTCGAGGTCCTCGATGCCCGCACCCTGAAGCGGGAGCGGACGGTCGGACGGGGGACGCAGGTGACGGCCGTGGCGGTGAATGCCGCGGGGGTGATGGCCCTGAGCGACGGCGACACGCTCTCGACGTACGACGTGAAGTCGGGCGCAGAACGCTGGAGCCGGGACGCCGAAGGGCAGTGGGTGGCGTTCGCCGGTGACCGGGTGCTGACCGGGAGCCGGTCGAAGGTCACCTCGGTTCCGGTGACCGATCCGCCGGCCGAACCCGTGTGGAGGACGTTCAACGCGCCCGAGGGGACGGTCGGCGTGGAGGGCGGGGACGTGGCCACCGGCGCCGTCGCCGCCGGCGGGGCCGTCTTCATCGGCCTCGCCAGCGGCGTCGTCGTCTCGGGCTACGCCCCCTGACCCGGCCCGCCTCCCCTAGGCGGTCGCCGAGCGGTACTTCCGGACCGACAGCGTCCTGAACACCACGATGATCAGCACCGACCAGAGGATCGACGCCCACACCGGGTGCTGCATCGGCCAGGCGTCGGACGTCGAGACGCCCGGGTTGCCGAACAGGACGCGGCACGCCTGGACCGTCGCGCTGAAGGGGTTCCACTCGGCGATCGGCTGCAGCCAGGACGCCATCTGCGCGGAGTCCACGAACGCGATCGAGATGAACGTGACCGGGAAGAGCCAGATCAGCCCGCCGGACGTGGCGGCCTCCGGTGTGCGGACCGAGAGGCCGATCAGGGCGCCGATCCAGGAGAAGGCGTAGCCGAGGAGGAGCAGCAGGGCGAAGGCGCCCAGCGCCTTGGGGACGCCCTCGTGGATGCGCCAGCCGACCAGGAGGGCGACGATCGCGAGGACGACCACGGTGAGAGCGGTCTGCACCAGGTCGGCGAGGGTCCGGCCGGTGAGGACCGCGCCACGGGCCATCGGCAGGGACCGGAAGCGGTCGATCAGGCCCTTGTGCATGTCGTCGGCGATGCCGGCTCCCGCACCGGCGGTGGCGAAGGTGACCGTCTGGGCGAAGATGCCGGCCATCAGGAACTCACGGTAGACGGCCGGGGAGTTGGTGCCTCCGATGGTCATGGAGCCGCCGAACACGTAGCTGAAGAGCACCACGAACATGATCGGCTGGATGAGCCCGAAGATGACCATCTCGGGGATGCGGGACATCCGGATCAGGTTGCGCTTGGCGACGACGAGCGAGTCGCCGATGGACTGGGCGATGCCGCCGCGCGGCCTCGGGGCCGCGACGGCCTCGTTCACTGCGGTCACTTCGCCGTCTCCTTCCGGTCGCGGCCGCGGCCCTTCGCGTCCTGCGCCGGGCCCCCGGACTCCTCTTCCTCCCGTTCGGCCGCGTGGCCGGTCAGCGAGATGAAGACGTCGTCGAGGGTGGGGCGGCGCAGTCCGATGTCGTCGATCTCGACGCCGACGGTGTCCAGGTCGCGGATGACCTCGGCCAGCAGCTTGGCTCCGCCGGTGACCGGGACGGTGAGCTTGCGGGTGTGGTTCTCGACGGAGACCTCGCCGTGGCCGATGCCCGCCAGGCCGTAGCGGGCGAGGACGTCACGGGCCGGGGCGATCATCTCCGGCTCGTGGACGACGACCTCGACGCGCTCGCCGCCGGTCTGGGCCTTGAGCTGGTCCGAGGTGCCGCGGGCGATGACCTTGCCGTGGTCGATGACGCAGATGTCATGGGCCAGGTGGTCGGCCTCCTCCAGGTACTGCGTGGTCAGGAGGAGGGTCGTGCCGCCCGCGACGAGCTCCTGGATGACCTCCCAGAGCGCCTGCCGGTTCCGCGGGTCGAGCCCGGTCGTCGGCTCGTCCATGAACATGACGGGCGGGGAGACGACGAGCGCGGCGGCCAGGTCGAGACGGCGGCGCATGCCGCCGGAGTACGTCTTGGCGGTGCGGTCGGCAGCGTCGGCGAGGTTGAAGCGCTCCAGCAGCTCGTCCGCTCGCGCCTTCGCCCGCTTGGCGTTCAACTGGTAGAGCTGCCCGACCATCTGGAGGTTCTCGCGGCCGGTCAGGTACTCGTCGACGGCGGCGAACTGGCCGGAGAGCCCGATCGAGCGCCGGACCTCGTTGGGGTGCTTCAGTACGTCGATTCCCGCGACGAGCGCCTTTCCGCTGTCCGGCTGGAGGAGTGTCGTCAGCACGCGCACGGCGGTCGTCTTCCCCGCGCCGTTGGGGCCGAGCAGGCCCAGGACCGTGCCCTCGGGTACGTCGAGGTCCACGCCGTCCAGAGCTCGTACGTCACCGAAGGTCTTCACCAGACCCTCGGCGTAGATCGCGCCTGGCATGTGGGTTCTCCCAGGGATTTGGGCGTTTCCGCCCAAGTTTAGGTTTGGACGGCGACCGCCGCCCACCGAATATGTGACCCGGACCACACGCTAACGCGATACATCGCGACCCACAAGGGGATTACGCCATCACCACGTACCCCGCGTCCCGCAGCGCCGCCTCGACTTCCCGGCAGTGCTCGGGACCCTTCGTCTCCAGGTGCAGCTCCACCTCCGCCTCCGTCAGCCCCAGCCTCGGATCGGTGCGCACATGGCTCACGTCGAGGACGTTGGCGTCCACCACCGTCAGCACCGCGAGCAGCGTCGCCAGCGCGCCCGGCCGGTCCGTCACCCGCAGCCGCAGGCTCAGATAGCGGCCCCCCGCCGCCATGCCGTGCCGCAGGACCCGCTGCATCAGCACCGGATCGACGTTCCCGCCCGACAGGACCGCCACCACCGGCCCCTGGAACGCCTTCGGCTCGCTCAGCAGCGCGGCGACCGGGCTCGCGCCGGCCGGTTCGACGACCAGCTTCGCCCGCTCCAGACAGAGCAGCAGCGCCGAGGAGAGCGCGTCCTCGGAGACCGTACGGATCTCGTCCACGTACTCACGCACGATCGCGAACGGGACATCGCCCGGCCGCCCGACCTTGATCCCGTCCGCCATCGTCACCGGCGAGCCGATCGCCACCGGATGCCCCGCGGCCAGCGACGGCGGATAGGCGGCCGCACCCTCCGCCTGCACGCCGATCACCTTCACGTCGGGGCGTACGGACTTCACCGCGAGCCCGACACCGGCCACGAGCCCTCCCCCGCCGACGCCCACCAGGATCGTGCGGACCTCCGGGCACTGCTCCAGGATCTCCAGGCCGACGGTGCCCTGCCCCGCGATGATGTCCGGGTGGTCGAAGGGGTGGATGAAGACCGCGCCGGTCTCCGCCGCGTACTCCTCCGCCGCCGCCAGCGTCTCGTCCACGACCTGGCCGTGCAGCCGGACCTCGGCGCCGTACTCGCGGGTCGCCGCGACCTTCGGCAGCGGGGCGCCGACCGGCATGAAGACCGTGGAGTGCACCCCGAGGAGCGCGGAGGCGAGGGCCACGCCCTGCGCGTGGTTGCCCGCCGACGCGGCGACCACCCCGGCCGCGCGCTGCTCGGGACGGAGCCCCGCGATCCGTACGTACGCTCCGCGCAGCTTGAACGAACCGGTTCGTTGAAGGTTCTCGCACTTGAGGTGGACCGGGGCTCCCACCAGCGAGGACAGATGCCGGCTCCCCTCCATCGCGGTCATCCGGGCCACCCCCGACAGCATCTTCTGCGCCCCGCGCACGTCGTCGAGGATCAGTGGATGCAAGGGGTCTGGCCGACGGAAGCTCATGACAGCAAGTCTCGCAGCTCAAGGGGCTGGTGGCCGCCCGGGGAGAGGTCGTCGCAGCCGGTTTGCGCAGCGCAGGTACGGACCCACGCGGGTCCGCGTACTCTGTCCCCCACCAACCGACCACCGCACGAGAGAGCCCCCACAGCCATGCCCACATCTCAGGACATGACGACTGAGCTTGACCCCGGTCTCCTCGATGCCCTCCAGCACCAGGTGGCCGTCTTCGCGCGCCGGGCCGAACAGACCCGCCTCGGCGGCACCGGACAGCTCCGCAACTCGATGGACCGGGCGGCGTACCTGCTCCTGAACCGGCTCGACCAGGAAGGTCCGATGGGCGTCAAGGCGCTCGCGGCGGGCATGGGAATCGACTCCTCGACCGTCACCCGCCAGGTCGCCCCGCTCGTCGACACCGGCCTGGTCAAGCGCACCTCGCACCCCGAGGACGGGCGCGCGGTCGTGCTCCAGCTCTCCCCGCGCGGCCTGGCCCGCCTGGAGGAGGTCCGCGCCTCGCGCCGCGAGCTGATGGCACAGGTGACGGAAGGGTGGACGCCGGCGGAGCGCGAGTCGTTCTGCACGTTGCTCACCCGCTTCAACTCCGCGCTCTCCGCCCGGCAGTCCGGCCTGCCGCCCGCCACCGACACGGAGTCCGGCGCGACCTCTTGACCCCGGCCGTCCGCTGTCCTCATATGAGGACGTGCGAGATCGACAGGACGGCCGGTCGGGCGAGAACCGCTTCCGCGCCCGGCAGTTCGAGGCGTTCACGGCGGGGGCGGCGGGACGGCTGCTGCATGCCGCGACGCTGCTGACCGCGGAGACGCGGGACGCCAACCCGCGCGCCCAGGCGCTGTTGACCGCCTCCCTCGCCCACACCTACGCCCACTGGGACCGCCTGCGCGGCGAGGATCCGTACGACCGCACCCGCGCCGACCTCGCCACCCGCTTCGCGCGCACCGCCTGGCGGTACCACCGCGGGCGGGGCGGCCTCCTCTCCGCGCTCACGCCGCAGGAACGTCTCGTCGTGGTGCTGCGGCTGTACGAGGGGGTGGCCGAGGAGCAGACCGCGGCCCTGCTCGGACTGGCCGAGGAGCGCGTACGGGCCGTCTGCGCCCGGTCCGTGTCCGCGCTGCGGGACCGGCGCGGCGGGAGCCTCGCCTCATGAGCCGGTACGAGGACAAGGAGGACGAGGTGCGGCGGATGCTGGAATCCCGTCACCCGCAGGTCCCCGCCGAACTGGTCGCGCGGGCCGTGACGCGCGGCGCCCGGCTGCTCCACCGCGACCGGGCCGTCCGCCGGGCCCTGTGGCTGCTGCTCGTCGTGGCCGTGCTCGCGTTCGCGGTCTGGGCGACGGTGGCAGAGCCCTGGAGCGTGCCGCCCGCGGAGACGACGCCACCGCTCGAAGGCTGGTGACGACGGACTTAGCCTGGAAGAAGCGGGCGAGTCGAGGAGGACCCATGACCAGGAAAGTCGCCGACTGCCGCAACACCCCCAGCGTGATGGGATGCACCCTCACCATCAGCGGTGAGGAGGAGGAGGTCGTCAAGGCCGCCTCGGAGCACGCGGTCTCCGTGCACGGGCACGAGGACACCCCCGAGCTGCGCACGATGGTCCGGGAATCGCTGGAGGACGAGAAGGTCCCGGCCTGACGGACGGGACACGAAGACGGGAAGACGAGCCGGGCGCCCCTGACTCAGGGGCGCCCGGCAGCCTGTCGTTCCCGGAGGCGGTGGCTACCGGCCCAGCGCCTGGCGCAGGTCCGCCAGCAGGTCGTCCACGTTCTCGATGCCCACGGAGAGGCGGACCAGGTCCGCCGGGACCTCCAGGGCCGAGCCCGCGACGCTGGCGTGGGTCATCCGGCCCGGGTGCTCGATCAGCGACTCCACGCCGCCGAGGGACTCACCGAGGGTGAAGAGCTTCGCGCGGTTGCAGACCTCGACCGCCGCCTCCTCGCCGCCCTGGACCCGGAAGGAGATCATTCCGCCGAAGGCCTTCATCTGCTTGGCGGCGATCTCGTGGCCCGGGTGCTCCGGCAGGCCCGGGTAGAGGACCTGGGTGACCTTCGGGTGCTGCGTCAGCATCTCCACGATCTTGCCCGCGTTCTCGCTGTGCCGGTCCATGCGGACGGCGAGCGTCTTGATGCCGCGCAGCACGATCCACGAGTCGAAGGGGCCGGCCACCGCGCCCATGGCGTTCTGGTGGTACGCCAGCTCCTCGCCGAGCGCCTCGTCGGCCGTCACCAGGGCGCCGCCCACGACGTCCGAGTGGCCGCCCATGTACTTCGTCAGCGAGTGCACGACGACGTCCGCGCCGAGCGACAGCGGCTGCTGCAGGTAGGGCGAGGCGAAGGTGTTGTCGACGACGAGCTTCGCGCCCGCCGACCTGGCCACGGCCGCGACCGCCGCGATGTCGGTGATGCCGAGCAGCGGGTTCGACGGGGTCTCGACCCAGATCACCTTCGTACGGTCGTTGACCGCGGCGCGCACCGCGTCGACGTCGGAGGTGTCGGCCACGGAGAAGTCCACGCCCCAGCGCTGGACGACCTTGGCGAAGAGCCGGAAGGTACCGCCGTAGGCGTCGTTGGGGATCACCACGTGGTCGCCGGGGGCGAGCAGCGTCCGCAGCAGGCAGTCCTCGGCGGCCAGACCGGAGGCGAAGGCCAGTCCGCGGCGGCCGCCCTCGAGCGCCGCGAGGTTCTCCTCGAGCGCGGTGCGCGTGGGGTTGGCGCTCCGGCTGTACTCGTAACCGCCGCGCAGCCCGCCCACGCCGTCCTGCTTGTAGGTGGAGACCTGGTAGATCGGCGGGACGACCGCGCCGGTCAGCGGGTCGGCGGTGTTGCCCGCGTGGATCGCGCGGGTCTCGAAGCTCTGGTGGATGTGCTCATCGCTCATGGGTCAGGAGCGTAGTCCCGAGTGCCGGGGACCGCCGCCTCATGTCTCAGGGAGTGTCCTGGACAATGGACACATGGAGATTCTCTGGTTCCTGATGGCGCTGGCTCTGCTGATCGCGGTCGTGGCCCCGTACGTGAGGCGCCGCCGGTCCGGCGTCGGCATCCGTCAGGTCGCGCCCGGATCGCCGGACGCCGCCGACCCCGAGGCGTACGGCTTCCTGCGCCAGGAGGAGCAGGACGTACGGATGCCGGGGCCGGACCGGGACCTGCTCGACGTCCTCGACGTGGTCCAGGCGACCCAGGACTGGCGGGCGGCCTCGCAGCTCCTCGCCGGCACGGAGAAGGAGGGCGAGGTGCGCTGGCAGCGCGTCCAGGCGTTCGCGGGCGCGGCCTCGCTGGAGCTCCAGCAGAAGCCCGGGGTCGGCGGCGCCTGGCTGCGCGCCTGGCGGGCCGACTCGCCGAAGGACCCGGGCGGGGCCGCCGTGCACGCCGAGTTCCTGGTGCAGCAGGCGTGGCGTTCGTCCTCGGCCGGCAGCGACGACTTCCGGATCATCCTCGAAGAGGCGAAGAAGGTGAGCGAGGAGGCGGCGCTGCTCGCCCCCGGGGACCCCGTGCCGTACATCGCGCAGCTCGCGGTCGCGCGGGGGCTCGGTTACAGCCACGAGGAGTTCGACCAGGTCTGGGCGAAGATCATCGACCGCGCGCCGCAGCACATGGGCGCGCACCTGGCCGCGCTCCACTACTGGTGCGAGAAGTGGCACGGCTCGCGCGAGGACGCCGACCGGTTCGCGACGGCGGCCGCCGCCCGCGCCCCGCAGGGTTCGCTGCTCGCCGCGCTGCCGCTGTTCGCGGTCTACGAGCACCTGCCGGAGATCGTCCTCGTCCAGGACTTCTTCCGGACCGAGGTGGTGCGCAAGGCGATGGAGGGCGCGCTGTACGCCGTCCACTCGGCGCGCGCCGACGACCCGATGCTGGCGCACGTCCGGCACCTGCTGGTCCTCTTCCTGGTCCGCGGTGAGCGCTGGCAGGAGGCCATGCACCAACTGGTCCACGTGGACGGCCACGTGGGCGCCCTGCCGTGGACGCTGACCGGCGACCCGGCGGCGGAGTACACGGTGTACCGGAACCTGGCGGTCGCGGGCTACGAGGCCAACGGCGGAAGCCCGGCGACCCTGCCGCACTGACGCACGGGGACGTAAGGAGACGTACGGGGAAGCGCGCCGAGGAGTGGCCGGATGCCGCCGGACCCCGGGGGAATCCCTCCCGGGGTCCGAACGTTGTGCGTAACGCCCACCGTCGAGGAGATGCCGCATGTTCCTGTCACGCACCCCCGTCCTCCCCACGTCCGAGCAGGCGCTCAAGGGGCGGTCCGAGTCCGAGTTCGCGGTTCCCGAGCGCCACACCGTGCTGGGCACGCCGCTGCTCGGCCCGTACCCCGAGGGTCTTGAGGTGGCCGACTTCGCCCTGGGCTGTTTCTGGGGCGCCGAGCGCAAGTTCTGGCAGACCGAGGGCGTCTTCACGACCCTGGTCGGCTACCAGGGCGGCATCACGCCGCACCCCGTCTACGAGGAGGTCTGCTCGGGCCTCACGGGCCACACCGAGGTCGTCCGGGTCGTCTTCGACCCGGCGAAGGTCTCGTACGAGCAGCTGCTCAAGCTCTTCTGGGAGTCCCACGACCCGACCCAGGGCTTCCGGCAGGGCAACGACGTCGGCACCCAGTACCGCTCCGCCGTCTACACCCACTCCGACACCCAGGCCGCCGCCGCCGACACCTCCCGCGCGGCGTACCAGAAGGTCCTGACCGGCTCCGGCTACGGCACGATCACGACGGAGATCCTCCCGGCCGACGGCCGCGCCTTCTACCCGGCCGAGGGCTACCACCAGCAGTACCTGGACAAGAACCCGGCCGGCTACTGCGGCATCGGCGGCACGGGAGTCTCCTGCCCGATCGGCGTCGCGAAGGCCGACGGCTGAGCCCTTCGTGCGGGCCCCCGGCCCCACGCACGCGGACCGCCCGCCCGGAAATCCCCGCGACCCGGGCGGGCGGCCTCGTTACACTCGGCCGCATGGGTGCGTTCTACTTCTTTCTCTGATTCCGGCCGCGGACACGGTCCGACCCGCTGATCCGACGCCCCTGGGGCGCGGCGGTGGTGGTCCCGTTGTCCCTTCCCCGGCCCGAACGCACCCCAGCCATCAGGGAAAGATCCCATGCGCGACCGCGCCCAGTTGACCTTGAAAGACGTCTCCGTCTCCTACGGGGACCGCTCCGTCCTCGAACAGCTCACGCTCACCGTCCGCCCCGGCGAGAAGGCCGCCGTCATCGGTGAGAACGGCTCCGGCAAGTCCACCCTCCTCCGGCTGCTCTCCGGTGCGGAGGCCCCCGACGACGGTGAGGTGACCGTCCGCTTCCCCGGCGGCGTCGCGCGGCTCGCGCAGACGCTCGCCGAGACCTTCGGCCTCGGCCCCGGGCACACCGTGCGGGACGCCGCCGACGCGGCGCTCGCCGAACTCCGCGCCATGGAACGGGAGATGCGGTCGGCCGAGGAGCGGCTCGGCTCCGCGACCCCCGAGGAGCTCCTCGCGTACGGCGAGCTGGCCGCCCGGTACGAGGAGCGGGGCGGGTACGAGGCCGACGCCCGCGTCGACGCCGCGCTGCACGGGCTCGGCCTCGGCCACGTCCCGTACGAACGCCGCGTCGGCACGCTCTCCGGCGGGGAGCAGTCACGGCTCGCCCTCGCCTGCGTCCTCGCGTCGGGCGCCGAGCTGCTGCTCCTCGACGAACCGACGAACCATCTCGACCGGGCAGCCGCCGACTGGCTGGAGGAACGGCTGCGCACCCACCGCGGCACGGTCGTGGCGGTCACTCACGACCGTGGCTTCCTGGAGGGGATGGCGACCACGATCCTGGAGGTCGACCGCGACACCCGGGCGGTGACGCGGTACGGCGACGGCTGGAACGGCTACCGCGCGGCGAAGGCCGCCGCACGCCGCCGCTGGGCCCAGGAGCACGAGGAGTGGCGCGAGGAACTGGCCCGTACGGAGGAGCTGGTGGCCGCGGCCGGGCAGCGGCTCGCGGGGGCCGGGAAGGACCCGCGGCAGGGGTTCGGCAAGCACCGCCGCTCGCACGAGAACAAGCTGTCCGGGCAGGTCAGGGCCGCCCGTGTACGGCTCGAACAGCTCCGGAGGGCGCCGGTGCCGGCCCCGCCGGAGCCACTGCGGTTCACGGCCCGGCTCACGACCGCCGGCGCCCCCGCCACGGCCCCTGCGGACGGTGCGGCAGGATCGGGCGGCGGGCTCGGGCGGCACGACGGCGTGCTGGCCGAGCTCGACGACGTCGTGGTCGGCGAGCGGCTGCGGATCGAGGCGCTGCGGATCGCGCCCGGCGACCGGCTGCTCGTCTCCGGGCCCAACGGAGCCGGAAAGTCGACCCTGTTGCGGGTTCTCGCCGGGGATCTGCGGCCCGACAGCGGCACGGTCGTCCGGGCGGGCCGGGTCGGCTACCTGGCCCAGGAGCTGCCCGCCGTACCGTCCCTGAAACCGCTACTCACGGCGTACGCGGCGGGCCGCCCCGGTCCGCCCGAGGACCACGCGGAGGAGCTACTCGCCCTCGGTCTCTTCCGGGAGGAGGACCTGGCCGTTCCGGTGGCCCGGCTCTCCGTGGGGCAGCAGCGCCGGCTTGAGCTGGCCCGGCTCGTGGTCCGGCCGGCCGACCTGCTGGTCCTGGACGAGCCGACCAACCATGTCGCGCTCTCCCTGGTGGAGGAGCTGGAGGCGGCCCTCGCCGCCTTCGAGGGCGCGGTGGTCGCGGTCTCCCACGACCCACGCTTCCGCTCGGGCTTCGGCGGCACGCTGCTGGAGCTCCGCTCAGGCCGTACCGGCTGACGCGGCGCGCATCGCGGCGGCGGTCGACGCCGGGTCGTAGCCCGGCGGGACGCCGTCGATGAGCAGGATGTCGCCCGGGATGTGGCGGGTACGCAGCGGGAGGATCTCCTGGTAGGCGGCGGAGTCGTACCAGTCGCGGGCGGCCTCCATCGACGGGAAGGCGATCATGACGAGGGCGCCGGGCCACTCCCCCTCCCTCACCTCCCGTTCGGGGGCGCCGTGCACGAGGAAGTGGCCGCCGTAGGGGTCGAGCGTGGACTGGATGCGCTCGATGTAGACGAGGACCTCCTCGTGCGGGGCGGTCTGCGGGCGGAGGTTCGCGAGGGCGTATGCGGTCATGACGCAAGCGTGCCGGGACATGCCGTACGGGGTCGATTACCCCGGACGTCATGCCCCGGCACCCTGGCCGGCCGAAGGGCGCGCAGGCCCTTGAGCGCTCAAGACCTCAAGACCTCAGGCCCTCAGATCGTCGACGTGTCGATCACGAAGCGGTACCGCACGTCGCTCGCGAGCACCCGCTCGTACGCCTCGTTGATCTGGTCGGCGCGGATCAGCTCGATCTCCGCGCCCAGGCCGTGCTCCGCGCAGAAGTCGAGCATCTCCTGCGTCTCGGCGATGCCGCCGATCGCCGAGCCGGCGAGCGTCTTGCGGCCCATCATCAGCGGGAACAGGTTGAGCGAGATCGGCTCCTCGGGGGCGCCGACGTTCACCAGTGCGCCGCCCGTCCGCAGCAGCCCGAGGTAGGCGGCGAAGTCGATCGGGGCCGAGACGGTGGAGATGATCAGGTCGAAGGAGCCGGCGAGCTCGGTGAAGGTCTGCGGGTCGCTGGTGGCGTAGTAGTGGTCGGCGCCCAGCTTGAGACCGTCCTCCCGCTTCCTCAGCGACTGGCTGAGCACGGTCACCTCGGCGCCGAGCGCGTGGGCGATCTTGACGCCCATGTGACCGAGGCCGCCGAGGCCGACGATCGCGACCTTCTTGCCGGGGCCGGCGTTCCAGTGGGCGAGCGGCGAGTAGAGGGTGATGCCGGCGCAGAGCAGCGGCGCGGCCTCGTCGAGGGCGATGCCCTCGGGGATGCGCAGGGTGTAGTTCTCGTCGACGACGACGTGGGTGGAGTAGCCGCCGTACGTGGGCTCGCCGTTCTTGTCGAGGGCGTTGTACGTGCCCGTGGAGCCGCCCGTGCAGTACTGCTCCAGGCCGTCGAGGCAGTTCGCGCACTCCCGGCAGGAGTCGACGAAGCAGCCGACGCCGACGCGGTCGCCGACCTTGTACCGGGTCACGCCGGGGCCGACCTCGGCGACGACGCCGGCGATCTCGTGGCCGGGCACCATCGGGTAGATGCCCTCGCCCCAGCCGTCACGGGCCTGGTGGATGTCGGAGTGGCAGATACCGGCGTACTTGATCTCGATGAGGACGTCGTGCTCGCCGACCGGGCGGCGCGGCACGGTGGTGCGCTCCAGCGGGGCGTGGGCGGCGGGGGCGGCGTAGGCGGGGACGAGGGTGACGTTCGTGGTCATGGCGTCCAGCCTGCCGGAGCTGCCGCCTCCCACCCAGACCCCTGCTCTGCCTACGTCCAGCGTGCCTACCACTGGCAGGGTCAGGAACACCTGTCCGTCCGGTCGTACGACCTGGGATAATCGGGACGCATGGATGGCCGCATGGACCTCAGTGCCGAACTCAGTGAATTCCTGCGCTCGCGCCGGGCCCGGCTGAAGCCGGAGGACGTGGGCCTGCCGGAGTTCGGGCGCCACCGTCGCGTACCGGGGCTGCGCCGGGAGGAACTCGCGCAGCTGGCGGGTGTCTCCGTCGCCTACTACACCCGGCTCGAACAGGGCAACGGGCGCAACGTGTCCATGGAGGTCCTGGACTCGATCGCGCGGGCGCTGCGGCTGAACGACTCCGAGCGGGCGCATCTGACGCATCTGGCCAAGCCGACGGCGAAGAAGAAGCAGCACCGCGCGGCGATCGTCCGGCCCCAGCATGTGCGGCCCGGTCTGCAGCATCTGCTGGACTCGATGGAGTCCGTCCCGGCCCTCCTCGTCGGCCGCCGCCTCGACATCCTCGCCTGGAACCGGATGGCGCGGGCGCTGCTCGGCGACTTCGTCGCGATGGAGCCGGAGGAGCGCAACATGGCCCGGCTGGTCTTCCTCGGGTCCAACGCGCGTGATCTGTACCTGGACTGGGAGTGCAAGGCGACCGAGGTGGTGAGCGTGCTGCGGCTGTACGCGGGCTGCTACCCGGACGATCCCGCGCTGCTCGCGCTGGTCGGCGAACTGTCCGTGAAGAGCGAGGAGTTCCGCTCGCTGTGGGCCGCGCACACGGTCGCTGACAAGGGACACGGCAGCAAGAAGATGCGGCACCCGCTGGTGGGCGAGATGACGTTGCAGTACGAGTCGCTGAAGGTCTCGGGGACGGACCCGGACCTGGTGCTCGTGACGTACCAGGCGGAGCCGGGGACGGCCTCGGCGGACGCGCTGCGGCTGCTGGCGCAGTGGGGCGTGGAGGAGGTCGTCCACTAGGGGCCCCGCACAGGAGCGGCGCCCCGCACGGCCCGCATGACAGCGGCGGCCCCCTCCGTACTCGGAGGGGGCCGCCGCTGTCGTCGGTACCGGAGCGGATCAGACCGCCGAGCCGGCCTTCCACGCCGACCAGCTCATGTTCCAGCCGTTGAGGCCGTTGTCGGGAGCGATCGTCTTGTCCTTGGAGTTCTTGACGACCACGACGTCACCGACGATCGAGTGGTCGTAGAGCCAGGCGGCCTGCTGCTTCGGGTCGCCCGCGCCCTTGACGTCGTTCAGGCCCACGCAGCCGTGGCTGGTGTTGGCCGAGCCGAAGATCGAGTCCGGGCCCCAGTAGTTGCCGTGGATGAACGTGCCCGAGGTGGACAGGCGCATGGCGTGCGGGACGTCCTTGATGTCGTACTCGCCCTTGCCGTCGTCGTCCGTGAAGCCGACGGTGGCGCCGTTCATCCGGGTCTCCTTGAACTTCTCGGAGATCACCATCTGACCGTTGTAGGTCGGGTTCTCCGGGGAGCCGGCGGAGACCGGGATGGTCTTGACCGTCTTGCCGTCCTGCGTGACCGTCATGGTCTTGGTGGCGACGTCGACGGTGGAGACCTGGTTGCGGCCGATCTTGAAGGTGACGGTCTTCTGCTGGACGCCGTAGACACCCTGGGCGCCCTCGACGCCGTCGAGGTCCAGCTTCAGCGTGACGGTCGAGCCCTCGGTCCAGTAGTTCTCGGGGCGGAAGTCCAGGCGCTGGGAGTTGAACCAGTGCCCGACGACCTCCTGGCCGCTGCTGGACGACACCTTGACGCCGCTCTGGACGGCGGCCTTGTCGGTGATGGCCTTGTTGAAGTTGATCGAGACCGGCATGCCGACGCCGACGGTGGAGCCGTCCTCGGGCGTGAAGTTGCCGATGAAGCTGTTGGCCTGGGAGACGGTGGTGAAGGAGGAGTTCTCGTGCGCCTCCAGACCGTCCGCGTCCTTGGCGGTCGCGGCGATCTTGTAGAGGGTGGCGCGCTCGAGCTGCTCGGTGGGCTGCCAGCTCGTCTTGTCGGCCGACATCTCACCCTTGACGGTCTTGCCGTCCTGGGTGGTCATCGTGACCTCGGTCAGCGTGCCCTCGGTGACGGTGACCTTGGCGTCCTTGTTGATCGACGCGTTGTCGGCGCCGTTCTTGGGCGCGATGGATATCTGGGCCTTCGACGTCTTCTGGGCCGCGGCCTCGTCGACCTGAGCCTGTGACTGCGGCGACTTGGAGCTGTCGGCCGCGCCGCCCTTGTCCCCGTCGCTGCACGCCGAGAGCACCAATACGCCACCGAGCACCGCGGCAGCCGCCGCCAGGCCCTTGCGGCGCTTGCTGTCCGTCATCACTCGCTTCTCCATCGTCGCCGAATCCCTGCCAACACTTGCCTGAACATCCATGACACCCCGCCCGGTTCCGGAAGCGGGGGCTTTGTGGGGAACACCACTGATCAACACGCGCAAACGGTCCGTCCGGTTCCGCACACTGCCCGCGCACACGAACCCCGCACGCGAGCCCCGCAGGCAGCCCCGCATACGAGTCCCGCACACGGAGCCCCGCCCGGACCCGCGTGGGGACGCGTACCCGGGATGCGCGCGCGGACTCCCCATGGGAAAGCCCCGGGGTGTGCGACGTCTCACAACGTCTCCCCGGGGCTCCGAGCAGGGCGTCCCGCGCTGCTAGGCCGATACGTCGTCGTCTTCCTCGTCCCCGTCTTCCTCGTCCCCGTCTTCCTCGTCGAGGTCCCACTCCTGGGAATCGGGGTCGTAGTCGATCTCCTCGCTGGTCCAGGAGGCCTGGACCAGGTCGATGCCGGGGACGTCCCTGACGAGGTCGAAGGGCTCGATGAGGTACGCCAGCGCCTCGGCGCTGTCCTCCTGGACGGCGGAGCGGGCGTGCACCCGCTCGTCCTCGGGCATGAACTCGTCGGTCTCGATCCGGCCGACGGCCGCGCCCGTCAGCTTCTCGGCCTCGGCGATCTCCAGGACGACTTCCACTCGAAGCCGTACATAGCGCGATGTCTCGGAAGTGCTCATACGTCGGAGAGTAGGCCGCCCGGGCTCCCGACTTTCCTGCGACCCGCTGTGTTCATTAGCATCGGCGCACCGACCAATTCGCGGTTTCCGCAAGGAGGATCGAATCTCTGTGTCCGTCGCTCGACGTCCGCTGCTGACCGCCACGGCGGCCGGGGCGCTGCTCTTCGCCCTGTGGTTCGTCCCGTCCGCGAACGCGACCGACGAGGGTCGCGTCGTCTCCTCCGAGCAGGAGCGCGCGGCGAGCGGGACTCGGCTCGCGGAGACGGGCGGCCCGGACACGACGCCGTACGTGATCGGCGGGACGGGTTTCCTCGCGGTGGGGGCCGGGTTCGTGGCGCTGGCGATGAGACGCGGCGGCCGGGCGTACTGAGACGCGTGAAGAACGACGTGGGCGGCCGCCCCCTGCCCGGGGTGGCCGCCCACGTCGTGTCCGGGGGCGGGTCCGTCAGGCCAGCGGGCCGGTGACCGGCTCCACGGCGGCGACGAGCTTCCCCTCGCGTACGAAGGTGTCGGCCGCCGCCAGGTCCGGGGCGAGGAAGCGGTCCGGGCCCGGGCCCTCGACCCCCGCGGCGCGCAGGGCCTCGATGGCGGCCTGCGAGGCGGGGGCGGGGGTGAGACCGCGGCGCAGCTCGATGCCGCGGGTGGCGGCGTAGAGCTCGACGGCGATGATCCGGTTGAGGTTGCCGATCGCCGTGCGCAGCTTGCGGGCGGCGGACCAGCCCATGGAGACGTGGTCCTCCTGCATGGCGGAGGACGGGATGGAGTCGGCCGAGGCCGGGACGGCCAGCCGCTTCATCTCGCTGACCAGGGCGGCCTGGGTGTACTGGGCGATCATCAGGCCCGAGTCGACGCCGGCGTCGTCGGCGAGGAACGGCGGCAGGCCGTGGGACCGGTTCTTGTCGAGGAGCCGGTCGGTGCGGCGCTCGGCGATGGAGCCGAGGTCGGCGGCGGCGATGGCGAGGAAGTCGAGGACGTACGCCACGGGGGCGCCGTGGAAGTTGCCGTTGGAGCGGACCTGGCCGTCGGCGAGGATCACGGGGTTGTCGACGGCGGAGGCGAGCTCGCGCTCGGCGACGGTACGGGCGTGGGCCATGGTGTCGCGGCCGGCGCCGGCGACCTGCGGGGCGCAGCGCACGGAGTACGCGTCCTGGACGCGCGGGGCCTCCTCCTCCTGGAAGTGGCCGGTGAGCCCGGAACCCTTGAGCACGGCGAGCATGTTGGCGGCGGAGGCGCCCTGGCCCGGGTGGGGGCGGATCGCGTGCAGCTCGGGTTCGAGGACCTTCTCGGTGCCGAGCAGCGCTTCGAGGGAGAGGGCAGCGGTGATGTCCGCGGACTTGTAGAGCGTGTCGAGGTCGGCGAGGGCCATGATCAGCATGCCGAGCATGCCGTCGGTGCCGTTGAGAAGGGCGAGGCCCTCCTTCTCGCGCAGCTCGACGGGCTGGATCCCGGCGGCGGCCAGCAGCTCGCCCGCGGGCTTCACGGTGCCGTCGGGGCCCTCGGCGTCACCCTCGCCCATGAGGGCCAGGGCGCAGTGCGAGAGCGGAGCGAGGTCGCCGGAGCAGCCGAGGGAGCCGTACTCGTGGACGACCGGCGTGATGCCCGCGTTGAGGACGTCGGCCATGGTCTGGGCGACCTCCGGGCGGACGCCGGTGTGGCCGGAGGCGACGGTCTTGAGCCGGAGGAACATGAGCGCCCGCACGACCTCCCGCTCGACGCGCGGCCCCATGCCGGCGGCGTGCGAGCGGACGATGTTGCGCTGGAGCTGCGCCCGCAGCTCGGGGCTGATGTGCCGGGTGGCGAGGGCCCCGAACCCGGTCGAGACGCCGTACACGGGCTCGGGCTTGGCGGCGAGCGCGTCGACGACGGCACGGGAGTCGGCAAGCGCCTGCACGGCCTCGGGGGACAGCTCGATACGGGCGCCGTGGCGGGCGACGTCGATGACGTCCTGGAAGGTGGTTCCGGACGTGCCAAGGACGACTGAGTGCATATCCATATTCAGCACCCTACGGACTGAAGACCTCCATGTCACTAGCGGACGGCCCGGCGGTGTGCCGCCGCCGGGCGGAGCATGGTGGACGGGGTACCCCGCGGTCCTGCGGGGATCCTCCCTCAGCGCCTGCCGGCGCGGGCCCGCCGCAGCCACAGACCGGCCGCGGCGCCGGCGAGCGCGATCCCGGCCATCCCGGCCGTGGACCACCAGACCGTACGGTCACCACCGTCACCGGCCGCGTTCGAGGAGGCCGAGGACGGAGACGAGGACGGAGCCGCCGGGAGCGTCGCGGACGAAGGTGCGGCGGCGGACGGTGCCGGCGCGGAGGGGACCGGGGCGGCCCCGGACGTGGTGGGGGCGGGGGCGCCGGGCGGCACCGGGTCGACCACCGGAACGGCGATCTCCCCCTCACCGTGACCGAGCGAGGGGAACCCCACGTCGACGGTGACCTTCCAGGTACCGGGTGTGAGGGTCTCGGCAGTGCTCCAGCCGGTGCGCGTGCCGGGGTCGCGGACGAGTGTCCAGGGGCCCATGGAGCGGGATCCGTCGGGGCTGGTCGCGTTCACCGTGGCGGCGACCGCCTCGTCGACGGCGTCCCCGTCGTTCTCCCAGGTGATCTCGGTCGTGACGTGACCGTCCCGCTGGCCGGTCACCACCACCTTGACGGTGTCCCCGTGGGATCGGGCGACCCCGGGCATGGCCAGGGCCTGGGCGAAGAGCACGAGCAGGAAGCCGAGGCCCGTGAATCCACGGAAAGCGTGGCGTGTACGCATCGTTGGGGTGCTCCTGGTACGTGGGATGCGGTGAGGACGCGGTGCGGTGTGACGGTGCGGTGTGAACGCACCGCGGAGAACGGGTACGCCGGTGGACGGCCGGCACGCTTGCGGCCGTCCACCGACGCGGGATCAGGTGACCGGGGCTTGCAGCCCCGGTCCGACGGCCGGGGTCAGGAGACCTTCTGGACCGTCCACGCCTGGACGGCACGGCCGTCCGTGAGCTGGAGGTCGAGCAGCCAGCTCCCGTAGTACGCACGGTTGCTCACCGTCAGGGCGTAGGTGCCGCTCGGGTCGGTCACGGCGATCGCTCCGCCGCGGCTGGACAGCTTCCACTTCTGCGTGGAGGCGCCGCCGCAGGGCTGCTGGGCGACCCACATGCCCGCTGCGGGAGCGCCTCCCGTCTGCAGGCACTTTCCTGAGACCGCGGAGCGGAGCCGGACGAGCCCGGCGCCGGCGTCGTCGAACAGCCACTGCTGCTGGGCGTAGCCGTTGGCCCGGGCACCGACGAGCACCGTGCCGTCGGCGGAGCGTCCGCCCCACACCTCGGCGGCCATGCCCGTGCCCGCGTTGCCGAGCGTGTAGCGGGCGCCGGGGGTGGTCGTGCTGCCACCCGCGTCGGCCGTACGGAGGGAGGTCGCCCGTCCCGCCCCGCTGTCACGGCCGGACAGGTCGCGCACCGAGACGGCGACCTTGTACTCGGTGCCGGGCCGGAGGTTGTAGATGCGCAGCGACTGCGACTGGACCCAGGTCAGGTGACTGCCGTTCAGCAGGACCTGGTACCAGGCGGCACCGTCGACCTTGGGCCAGCTGACGACCGCGGCCGTGGACTGTACCTGGCTGACCGTCACCGCGGGCCCACCGGTGGGTTTCGTCGGCGTCGGAGTCGGCGTCGGGGTCGGAGTCGGTGTGGGCGTCGGGCTGGGGCCCGGGTCGGGAGAGGTACCGCCCCCCGCGCGCATCAGGAACTGGTTGTCGGCGATGTTCCAGTGCGTGGCCAGGTAGCTGCCGGCCTTGGGGTTCGTGTGGAAGTAGTCGTCGTGATTGCAGTCCAGGATGTTCTCGGCCGCCTGGTTGGAGCACACGTACCGCATCTTGGGGTAGTACGGGGAGTCCGTGTAGCACATGACGTCGTACTCGTCCGTGCAGTGCGCGCCGCGACTGGTGTTGGGGGCACTGTTGTTGACCGCGCCGAGGTTGTGGCCCAGTTCGTGCGCCGCGGTGTGACCGCCCCAGCAGCCGGCGTCGGTCCGTCCGTAGGAGGGGCCGAAGTTGCTCTGGTTGTTCTGGCCCGGTCGTTCGTCACCGGCGAACGTGCCTATGCCGCAGTAGACGTTGCTGTCCGCGAAGATCATGTACTTGCGGTCGCGCCGGTCGAGGCCCTTGCCGGCGAGCGCCCTGTTGGTCGCGCTGAACTCGGAGAGCGCGGACGACGGGAGCTCGATGTTGAGCACGGTCGGCGTGCAGTCCGCCGCCGTCACGTAGCGGATGTGCCGTACACCGCCGGTCTCCTTGGCGCTGGCCGAGTAGATGAGGTCGGCGTCGGCGGCCCATTTGCGGAACGAGGCGACGTACTCGGCGTACCGGTCGCGGTCGGGGCCGTGCACGTACACGACCTGCACCCGGTTGCCGGTGCTGCCGTCGCCCTCGCACTGGACGGTCTGACCCGAAGGGCCCGCGGCGACGGCCTGGCCGCCGGACGAGGCCGCCGGCTTCGGAGCGGCGGCGGCCCCGGATGTGGCGCTGCCCGCATCGGCGGCAACCACGTCCTGGGGGCGCCCGCCGCCCTCCGCGGGCGCTGCGTTCCCCGGTGCGGGCTTCGCCGGGTCGACCGCGGGGGCCTTGGTGGTGACGGCGGGAGCCACGTCCGCCTTGATGTTCACGCCCTTGGGCGGGGCGTCGGGCCCGTGGGTGCACAGCCCCGCCTCGGTGCGGTAGGTGCCTGTGCAGCGGTCACCCTTGGCAGCCGCCTGGAGACCGTCGTAGACCATGCCGCGAGCGGCGTCGTTGACGGGCTTGTCGGCGATGGGCTCCGGCTCCTCGTCCCTGGCGGGGACGGCGGCCGGCGCGAGGGCGTCCGTCAGGGATCCGGCCCGCGCCGGTGTTCCTGCCTGCCCGGGCGTTCCCGCCTGGGCACCGTCCCCCATGCCGGAGTAGGCGATGCCTCCCGCGATCACCGCCGCCGCTGCCAGGGCGGCGGTGGCGAGCGCCAACCCCCTTGGTCTGCGCCGGCGTTCGCGCTTCTTGCGATGTCTAGTCATGCGCACCTCAAATCCTTGGTCGGAGGAGTGGGTGCGCGGAAGCCTGCCAGACCGCCGGCGCGGAGAATTCGGGCAAACGGGAATGGTCGCCGAGATACCTGACCGTTACCTCGGCATTCGATTTGATGAACAGTCAATTACCGCATGAACGAAGGGAGTTACGCGCGTAGGTCTCGGTTGGTCCAGGCCTTTTCGGTCATCTCGTTATTGAATCGAGATATACGGAGTTGGCTTATTGACAGCGAATCAGTAAAAGATTCACCTACTTACTACCTGCCGAATTCCCCCCGTCACGAACCGTGAGGAATTCTTCGCTCGCGCGGGGAGCCGGCACACAACTGCCCCGGCACGAGAGGCGCTTCGGCGGGGCTACACGGGCGGCGCGTCGCGGAAGCGCCTGCGGTCGCGCGCCCCGGGAGGGGCGTCGGCGAGGCGGATGACCGTGCCGTCGCGGCCCGCCACCACCGGCTTCACCGAGCGGGCCGCCTTGGCCTGGTACTGGGCCGCGTCGGCCAGCCGGAAGAGGCGGCGGGCGGACTTGACCGGCCCGATGGGGTCGCCCGTGGAGGCGACCCCGCAGGCGACACCCTCGCCCAGCTCCAGTTCGCCCGCGCGGACGCAGAGTTCGTCCGCGACGGCCACCACCTCGTCCGACGTCGGGCCGACCGAGAGCAGACAGAACTCGTCGCCGCCGAGGCGCGCCGAGAGGGCGCCGGGGAGCATCGCCCCGCACCGGGAGAGCACCGACCCGAACCGCTCCAGGAGCCGGTCGCCGACCGCGTGCCCGTGGGTGTCGTTGACGCGCTTCAGGCCGTTCAGGTCGCAGACCACCAGGCTCACCACGGAGCCGTCCGTCCGGTAGCGCTCGACCGCCTCGTCGAGCCGGGTGTCGACCGCGCGACGGTTGGCGAGGCCGGTCAGCGGGTCGGTGAAGGCCAGCTTCCGCACCTCTTCCAGGCGCTCCGACTGGGCGATGCCCGCCGCGACCACCGCCGCGAGCACCGCCGCGAAGTCGGCGTCGTCACGGCCGAAGACCGGCACCCCGGCCGGGCGGGCCACGTACAGCTCACCCCAGGCCCGTCCGTGCAGCACGACCGGCGCGACCACGCAGCAGCCGCGCCCGCGCCTGCGCAGTCCGGTGACACGGCCGGTCGGGAGGCGGTCGCCCGCGGTCTCCACCCAGGCGTCCGGCTCACCACCGCCCGCCCACCGCGCGTGCAGGAACTCGGTGATCTCGGGGAACTGGTGCACGGGATACGTCTCCGCGTCGGGGAACTCCTCCTCCCCCACCGCCCGCTCTCCGGCGTTCACCAGCACCTTCAGCCGGCCGTGGTCACGCTCCCAGACCGACAGGGCGGCGAAGCTCCCGCCGAGCGCGTCGCGGGCGCCCAGCGCCGCGGCCCGCCAGAACTCGCGCGGGGTGTGCGCCGCCGCCATCGCCTGCGCCAGCGCCACTACGGCCCGCAGCCGAACGTCCTCTCCCATTCCTCCAGCTTAGGGACGTTTCGTCCGTTTTTACGTGTGGAGCATCACGGAAAGTGACAATCCGGGCGGAATCCGAGAGATTCTCAGACGCCCGGCCACTGCGGCTTCCGCTTCTCGTTGAACGCCGCCACACCCTCGGCCCGGTCCCCCGAGAAGGCCACCGCCCGCCACGCCGCGTCCTCGACCTCCATGCCGGCCTTCAGGTCCAGACCCTGGCCGAGCCGGAGCGCGCGCTTGGAGGCGCGCAGGCCGACCGGGGAGTTCGCCGCCATCCGGCCGCCGAGCTCCAGCGCCGCCGTACGGGCGTCCTCCGCCAGCAGGTCGACGAGGCCCAGCTCGCGCGCCTCCGCCGCCTCCACCCGCCGCGCCGTGAAGATCAGCTCGGCCGCCCGCGCCGCGCCCACCCGGCGCGGGAGCAGCTGCGTACCGCCACCGCCCGGGATCACGCCCACCGACACCTCCGGGAGCCCGACGACGGCCGTCGCGTCGGCCACGATCACGTCGCAGGCGAGCGCCAGCTCGTAGCCGCCGCCCAGCGCGAAACCGTGGACCGCGGCGACGGTCGGCATCGGCAGGTCGAGCACGCCCCCGTAGGCGCCGCGCGAGACGGGTCGCTGACGGACCATGTCGGCGTCCGTGAAGGAGTTCCGCTCCTTGAGGTCGGCGCCGACGCAGAAGGCCTTGTCGTTGGAGGACGTCAGCACCGTCACCCGTACCGTGTCGTCCGCGCCGAGCGCCGCGCAGGCAGCGCTGATCGAGCGCGCCATCTCCAGGGAGACCGCGTTCATCGCCTTGGGCCGGTCGAGGACCAGCTCGGCGACGTGCTCGTGCCTCCGGACCGCGACGAACTCACCAAAACGCTGCTCGGACTGCTCGGACATGACCGCACCCTCCCGGTTAACGCCTGTTAACGACTGTGACCGGATCCTAGGTGGGGCGACGGGTCAGGTGCCAGGGCTCCACGACGCCGAGACCGCGCACGGGCCGCTGCCACATCGGCTGGAGCGCGAAGCGGTACGTCGGAGGCTGCTCGCCCTCCTTCTCGGCACGGGCGGTCTCCTCGGCGGCCTGCGTCTCGGAGACGGGCGCGTCGCCGGTCCTGGTCAGCTCCTCGGCGAGCGCCCCGTCGACCAGGACGGTGTCCTTGGGCGCTATCGAGGTGAGCCGGCTCGCCAGGTTCACCGTCGTACCGAAGACGTCGCCCATCCGGGTCGTCACCGTGCCGAAGGCGATGCCGACGCGCAGGGCGGGCATCGTCTCGTCGTGACTGAGCGTCTCGATCAGCCGCAGCGCGATCTCGGCGGCGGTGCCGGCGTCGTCGGCGGCGTAGAGCACCTCGTCACCGAGGGTCTTGATCAGGCGGCCGCCGTGGGCGGCGACGAGGTCGGCGCAGGTGGTCTCGAAGGCCTCGACGAGCTCGCCGAGCTCCTCCTCCTCCAGGCGGCGGGTCAGCCGGGTGAACCCGACGAGGTCGGCGAAGCCGACGGCGAGCCGGCGGTCGACCATCTCCTCGTCGTCCGCGGCCTGCACGACGCGGCCGGTGGCGGCGGCGAGCTGGCGGCGCCAGACGTAGATCAGGAACTCCTCCAGCTCGGGCAGGAGCAGCTCGACCAGGGGGTACGTGACCTCGGTACGGGTCATTCCGGGCTCGGGCGGCTCGGTGAGGCCCTCCAGGAACGAGTCGATCTGCCACTCGGCGAGCCGGGCGGTGGTCTGTCCGGTGGACCGGGCGACCTGGACGGCCATCGGCTCGCTGAGCAGTCCGGCCTCGACGAGACCGGCGAGGCGGCGCAGGGCGAGGACGTCGGCCTCGGTGAGCGCCTTGGCCTGACCGATGTCGGCGAAGCCCATGGCGCGCCAGAAGCGGGAGGCCAGCTCCATGGAGACGCCGGCGGTGCGGGCGGCCTGGAAGGGGGTGTAGCGGCGGTCCGCGCCGAGGATGAGCTGTTCGAGGCGGATCGCGAGCGGATCGTCGGTCGGCTCCGCCGTATGGTCGACATGGTGGTGCGGGGTGGGGTACGCCGGTGGCTCGGCCTCGCCGCCGTTGTGCGCGTCGTCGACGGTCACCGGCCGCCTCCTGCCCGTTCCCTGCCCACTGCCCTGCCGATCTGTCGCCATGGATCGCGCTCCACGATACGACAGGTGTGTGCCAGCTCACGCCCTCGGCGTACATCCGGCGTGGGCATTCGCCCCGCCGGGCCCGGGGTCCTCCCGGACCCGGCGGAACAGATGCCCACGACCCGGGGCCTCGGGGTGCCGCGGCCTCGCGTCAGGAGGTCGCCCGCACGTGGACGATGTCGCCCGCCGCGACCGCCTCCGTGCCGCCGCCCTCCGTCTCCACGACCAGGCGCCCGTCGCCGTCCAGGGCCACCGCCTCGCCCTCCAGCATCCGCTCGCCCGGGAGGTCGGCCCTGACGTGGCGGCCCAGGGTCGAGCAGCCCGTCGTGTACGCCGCCTGGAGCCCGGACGCCTCGGGGTCGCCGTCCGCCCGCACCCACTCGCCGTACCAGTGCTCCAGCGACCGCAGGACGGCCCGCAGCAGCGTGTCCCGGTCCGTCGAGATCGCGTCCGCCAGGAGCAGAGAGCCCGCGCCGGGCACCGGCAGCTCCTCCTCCTTGAGCGTCACGTTGACGCCGACGCCGACGACGATGCCGTCCTCGCCCGCCCGCTCGGCGAGGATCCCGCCGGTCTTCCGTTCCTCGCCCCCGACCGAAACCAGCAGGTCGTTCGGCCACTTGAGGGAAAGGTCGACGCCGGCGGCCTTCGCGAGCCCGGTCGACGCGGCGACGCCGGCGAGCAGCGGGAGCCAGCCCCAGCGGTGCACCGGCACGTCCGGCTTGAACAGGACGGAGAAGAAGAGCCCGGCCCGGGGCGGCGACACCCAGTCCCGGTCGAGGCGGCCACGTCCCGAGGTCTGCTCCTCGGCGACGAGCACCGCGCCCTCGGGCAGCTCGTCCGCGCGCGCGGCCAGGTCGGTGTTGGTGGAGCCGGTCGTGGTGACGAGGTCGAGCGAGGTCCACAGACCGTCGGAGTGGACGAGCGCGCGGCGCAGGGCGGCGGCGTTGAGCGGGGGCCGGTCCAGGTCGGACCACCGCGCTCCTGAGGCATCGGAGGACGTCATGCAAGCCAGACTAGGTGTGGCAAAGACCGCAGTGCCGAACCGTATCGGCGTCGATACCCTACGGATCAGTAGCCGGGCAGTAGCCCATTCGTACCCAACGAACCCCCGTGACCAGGCAGGGAGCCGCATCCCGATGTCCGAGTCGGTAGAGCCGCAAGAAATCGACATTCACACGACCGCGGGCAAGATCGCGGATCTGCAGCGCCGTATTGACGAGGCGACCCACGCCGGCTCCGAACGGGCGGTGGAGAAGCAGCACGCGAAGGGCAAGCTGACCGCGCGCGAGCGGATCGCGCTCCTGCTCGACGAGGGCTCGTTCGTCGAGCTCGACGAGCTGGCCCGGCACCGGTCGACCAACTTCGGCCTGGAGAAGACCCGGCCCTACGGCGACGGCGTGGTCACCGGCTACGGCACCGTCGACGGGCGCCCGGTAGCCGTGTTCTCGCAGGACTTCACGGTCTTCGGCGGCGCGCTCGGCGAGGTCTTCGGCCAGAAGATCATGAAGGTGATGGACTTCGCGCTGAAGATCGGCTGCCCGGTGGTCGGGATCAACGACTCGGGCGGCGCGCGGATCCAGGAGGGCGTCATGGCCCTCGGCATGTACGGCGAGATCTTCCGCCGCAACACCCATGCCTCCGGTGTGATCCCGCAGATCAGCCTGGTCGTCGGCCCGTGCGCGGGCGGCGCGGTCTACTCCCCCGCGATCACCGACTTCACCGTCATGGTCGACCAGACCTCGCACATGTTCATCACCGGACCCGACGTCATCAAGACGGTCACCGGCGAGGACGTCGGCTTCGAGGAGCTGGGCGGCGCCCGCACGCACAACACCACCTCCGGTGTCGCGCACCACATGGCGGGCGACGAGAAGGACGCGATCGAGTACGTCAAGTCCCTGCTGTCGTACCTCCCTTCGAACAACCTGTCGGAGCCGCCGGCCTTCCCGGAGGTCGCCGACACGGAGCCCTCGGACGAGGACCGCGAGCTGGACGTCCTGATCCCGGACTCCGCCAACCAGCCGTACGACATGCACACCGTCATCGAACACATCGTCGACGACGGCGAGTTCCTGGAGACCCAGGCCCTGTTCGCGCCGAACATCCTGACCGGCTTCGGCCGCGTCGAGGGCTTCCCGGTCGGCATCGTCGCCAACCAGCCGATGCAGTTCGCCGGCTGCCTGGACATCGACGCGAGCGAGAAGGCGGCGCGCTTCGTCCGCACCTGCGACGCCTTCAACATCCCGGTCCTCACCTTCGTCGACGTGCCGGGCTTCCTGCCCGGTGTCGACCAGGAGTACGGCGGCATCATCCGCCGGGGCGCCAAGCTGATCTACGCGTACGCCGAGGCGACGGTCCCGCTGATCACCGTCATCACCCGCAAGGCCTTCGGCGGCGCGTACGACGTCATGGGCTCCAAGCACCTGGGCGCCGACCTGAACCTGGCATGGCCCACCGCACAGATCGCGGTCATGGGCGCGCAGGGCGCGGTGAACATCCTGCACCGCAGGACCATCGAGGCGGCAAAGGACGCAGACGAGGCAGCGGCCGAGCGGGCGCGGCTGATCCAGGAGTACGAGGACACGCTGCTCAACCCGTACACGGCGGCCGAGCGCGGCTACATCGACGGGGTCATCATGCCGTCGGACACCCGCCCGCAGATCGTGAAGGCGCTGCGTCAGCTCCGTACCAAGCGGGAATCCCTGCCCCCGAAGAAGCACGGCAACATCCCCCTCTAGGCCTCTGGGAGTCGACATGATCAAGGTCGTACGAGGTAACCCGACCCCGGAGGAGCTGGCCGCCGCACTGGCGGTGGTCCAGGCCCGGGCCGCGGCGACCGCGGCGGCGTCCGCGGACGGCGGCGGCCCGGTGGCCCCGGAGGGCTGGTCGGACCCGGCCCGTATCGCCCGTTCGGTACGCCCCCGGCCCGGACCGCGCTCCTGGGCGCGGTCCTACTGGCCCGCGTAGCGAGACCTGTACGCCGAAGGCCGGACCCCTTGTGCGGGGGGTCCGGCCTTTCGCGTACCCGCGGCGCGTCGGGAAGGTCACGATCGGCGCAGGAAGAGTCCGGCGAGGACCGCGCCCGCGAGCACGATCGCGGCGTTGACGAGGACCGCGAGGCCGATGCCGTCGAGGACCGTGGTGGAGGTGAGCACGACGGCGCTCATGATCGGCGTGCCCATGGTGATGCCGATCTGCTGGGTCATGGTGGCGAGGCCGGTGGCCATGCCCTGCTCGGAGTCGGGCAGCCCCGAGGTGGCGGTGACCATGAAGCCCACGATGGCGAGCATGTTGCCGACACCGCCCGCGAACGTGGCCGCGAGCAGCAGCCAGAGCCAGCCCCGGTCGTCGCCGAGGGCGTAGAGGGAGACCGTGGCGGCCGCCTGGAGGAGCCCGCCGGCGACGAGCGCGGCGCGGGATCCGTACCGGCCGATGAAGCGCGAGGCGAGCACTCCGCCGAGGACCGTGCCCGCGCCGAGCACACCGAACGACAGACCGGCGGCGAGCGGCGAGAAGCCGAGGACGTCCTGGAGGTAGAGCGTCATCAGGAAGACCAGCGAGGTCTCGGTGACGAAGGCGACGAGCCCGGCGAGGTTGCCCCAGACGACGGTGCGGCGGGTGAGGATCCGTACGGGGACGAGGGGCGAGGCGGCGCGCCGCTCCACGAACCAGAAGGCGACGAGGAGGGCGACGCCGACGGGGAGCGCCAGGGGCTCGGTCGTGAGGCCGTAGACGAGGGCGAGCAGACCGCCGGTGACCGTGATCGCGCCCGGGACGTCGAGGCGGGGACGGACCTCGGGACGGCTCTCCTTGAGCACGGCGGGGGCGACGAGGAGGACGGCGAGGGCGACGGGCACGTTGATGAAGAACGCCCAGCGCCAGGAGAGCAGATCGGTCAGGACGCCGCCGAGGATCGCCCCGGTGGTGAAGCCGGCCGACATCAGCGCGCCGTTGAGCCCGAGCGCCTTGGCCCGCAGGGGACCCTCCGGGAACGAGGCGGTGAGCAGGGAGAGCCCGGCGGGGGTGACGGCGGCGGTGGCGAGGCCCTGGGCGACGCGCGCGGCCATCAGGACGGCCGGGTCGGTGGCGAGGCCGCCGGCGAGGGAGGAGAGCCCGAGGAGCACCATCCCCGCGAGGAAGAGGCGGCGGCGGCCGACGAGGTCCGCGACGCGCCCGAAGAGAAGGGTGAATCCGGCCGCGGCGAGGGCGAAGGCGGTGGCGATCCACTGGAGCCCGGCCAGGGAGAAGCCGAGTCCTTCGCCCATGACGGGCAGGGCGACGTTCAGGATCGAGAAGTCGACGGCCAGCATGAACTGGGCGACGAGGAGGACGAGGAGGACGAGCCGCATCCGTCCGTCCATACGGGCGACGGGCGGGGTGTCGGCCTGAGGCCGGACATCGGTGGCAACCACGAGCGGACCCCTTAATGGGCTTCTGGTTCCGTTAGGATGTCCCGAACCGTAGCAGACTCGAAGGCGTTAATGGAACAGGAGACCCGTTTGAGCGAGAGCCAGCCGGCCGTGCCCGGCACCGTGCGTCCCGGGGGCCGTACCGCGAAGGTGCGCCGGGCCGTCCTCGAAGCGACCGAGGACGCCCTGGCCGCCACGGGCTTCCACGGGCTGAACATGGACCACGTCGCCGCGAGCGCCGGCGTCGGCAAGACGACCGTCTACCGGCGCTGGGGCTCCCCCGTCGGCCTCGTCGCCGACCTGCTGCGCGACATGGCGGAGCAGTCCCTGCCGGCCTCCGACACCGGAAGCCTGGCCGGGGACCTGCGGGCCAACGCCGCACTCGTCACCAGGACCCTCACCGACCCCCGGATGGGCGGCGTCTTCCGCGCGGTCATCGCGGCCGCCGCCTGCGACGAGGAGTGCGCCGAGGCGCTGCACGGCTTCTACCGGGCCCGGCTGGAGGAGTGGGCCCCGGTGGTCAAGCGGGGCGCGTCGCGCGGCGAGGTCCCGCCGGAGACGGACCCGCTGGAGCTGCTGCGCGCGGTCTCGGCCCCGCTCTACTACCGCTTCATGATCAGCCGCGAGCCGCTGGGCCCCGACGACGCCGAGCGGGCGGTCCGCGCGGCGCTGACGGCGGCGGACGCGGGGGTGTTCACCACCACGTGACTAGTTCGTCGGCACGGGTTCGCCTGAGTACGGGTACTCAGGCGGCCCGGCCCTCGCGCGAGCAGGATCGGAGGCATGCTGTGGTCCGACCCGGAGAACGAGCCGCCGAAGGAGATGCGCGACATGCAGGCGATGCTGCGTCGCGCGTCGATCCTGCTGGCCCTGGCGATGGTGGTGGCGATGTTCGTGGTCAACGTCCACTGACGACCGGTCACGGGCCGTACGGGGCCGACGGACGCCGGGAGGGGCGACGAGCGCCGGGAGGGCCGACGGACGCCGGAAAGCCCGACGGATGCCGGGGCCGACGGGGCGCCCTGGGGCGTCCGTACTGGCTACGCTTCGCCCATGACTGCTGATCGCCGCCGTGTCGTGCTCGCCTCCGCCTCCCCCGCCCGGCTAGGACTGCTGCGGCAGGCCGGACTCGCCCCCGAGGTCATCGTGAGCGGCGTCGACGAGGACAAGGTGCACGCCCCGACCCCCGCCGAACTCGCCCTCGCGCTCGCCGAGGCCAAGGCCGCCCACGTGGCCGCCCGCCCCGAGGTCTTCGGCGCGCTCGTCATCGGCTGCGACTCGGTCCTGGAGCTCGACGGCAAGGCCCTCGGCAAGCCCGCCGACGCCGAGGAGGCCACCGCCCGCTGGAAGGCCATGCGGGGCCGCGTGGGCATCCTCCAGACGGGTCACTGCGTGTACGACACGGCCGCCAAGCGCTACGAGTCGGCGACCGCCTCCACCGTGGTCCGCTTCGGCGAGCCCACCGACGCCGAGGTCGCCGCGTACGTGGCGAGCGGCGAACCGCTGCACGTGGCCGGCGCGTTCACCCTCGACGGCCGCTCGGCGCCGTTCATCGACGGCATCGACGGCGACCCGGGCAATGTGATCGGCCTCTCCCTGCCCCTGCTGCGCAAGCTGCTCGGCAAGCTCGGGGTCTCCATCACCGACCTCTGGCACTGAGCGCCGAGGGCGCTACGCGGGTGCCGGCTCCCCCTCGGGGGCGTCGGCACCCTTCCCGTACGCCACCAGGGTCAGCACGACCAGTCCGAGCACGACGGTCATGAACGCGAAGGCACCCCACCCGATCAGACCGACCGTCACCGCGCCGAGCAGCCCGTGCACCACGGCGCAGCCGATGAGCAGGGCCCGGCCGGCGCGCCCGGGGCGCTTGTCGCGGACGCCGGCGAGCAGCGCGACGGTGGCGCAGAGGGCGAGCAACACGCCCGAGACGATCCCGAGCACCCAGGTGCCGGTGACCATCGCGTCCGGGTCGAGGCCGTCCAGGGACATCGACTGCGCTTCGACGAACCGTGCCATGACGGCGTTGAGCGCGACGATGGCCGGTGCCTCCAGGAACAGCACCCCCGCCGTCACGAGCGCTATCGGTCTGCGGGCCACTCCGGCCACCCCCTGTATACGGCTGTTACCGACAGTACGTACGACTGCGCAAAGGCTACTGCCGGGTAAACCCGTGGACAAGGGCCGGCGACGGACGAAGCCGCCGCAAAGAATCATTGAGCCATTCGTAGGGACTCCACAAAGAATCCGTATCAGCGACTGATCGCTTGAACAGAGACCTGTGCCACACAGGCGAGCTACTGTGCCGTAGAGGAACCCTGCGTACCGTGGTGCGACAAGGGATTTCACGAGCCCGAACGCCTCGTATCACGCTCCGTGTGGGCAAGCTCACCACTGGGGACGGGTCGAAAAGACGTGTCGGCAGTCCCTAAACTCAGCTTGTTTTCAAGGAGGGAGCCATCGTGCGCAAGGTGCTCATCGCCAACCGTGGCGAAATCGCTGTCCGCGTCGCCCGGGCGTGCCGGGATGCGGGGATCGCGAGCGTAGCCGTCTACGCCGAGCCGGACCGGGACGCGCTGCACGTCCGCGCGGCCGACGAGGCGTTCGCCCTGGGCGGTGACACCCCGGCCGCCAGCTATCTGGACATGGCCAAGGTGCTCCAGGCCGCGAAGGACTCCGGCGCGGACGCCATCCACCCCGGGTACGGCTTCCTCTCCGAGAACGCCGACTTCGCCCAGGCCGTCCTCGACGCCGGCCTGACCTGGATCGGCCCGCCGCCGCAGGCGATCCGCGACCTCGGCGACAAGGTCGCCGCCCGCCACATCGCGCAGCGCGCCGGTGCGCCCCTGGTCGCCGGCACCCCGGACCCGGTCTCTGGCGCCGACGAGGTCGTCGCCTTCGCCGAGGAGCACGGCCTGCCGATCGCGATCAAGGCCGCCTTCGGTGGTGGCGGCCGCGGTCTGAAGGTCGCCCGCACCCTCGAAGAGGTGCCGGAGCTGTACGACTCCGCCGTCCGCGAGGCCGTCGCCGCGTTCGGCCGTGGCGAGTGCTTCGTCGAGCGCTACCTCGACAAGCCCCGCCACGTCGAGACCCAGTGCCTGGCCGACTCCCACGGCAACGTGGTCGTCGTCTCCACCCGTGACTGCTCGCTGCAGCGCCGCCACCAGAAGCTGGTGGAGGAGGCCCCGGCGCCGTTCCTCTCCGAGGAGCAGAACGCGCAGCTCTACAGCGCGTCGAAGGCGATCCTGAAGGAGGCCGGCTACGTCGGCGCCGGTACGGTCGAGTTCCTCGTCGGCCTCGACGGCACGATCTCCTTCCTGGAGGTCAACACCCGCCTCCAGGTCGAGCACCCGGTCACCGAAGAGGTCACCGGCATCGACCTCGTGCGCGAGATGTTCCGCATCGCCGACGGCGAGGAGCTGGGCTACGACGACCCGGCCATAAGGGGTCACTCGTTCGAGTTCCGCATCAACGGCGAGGACCCGGGCCGCAACTTCCTCCCCGCGCCCGGCACGGTCACCACGTTCAACCCGCCGACCGGCCCCGGTGTCCGCCTGGACGCCGGCGTCGAGTCCGGCTCGGTCATCGGCCCCGCCTGGGACTCGCTCCTGGCCAAGCTGATCGTCACCGGCGCGACCCGCGAGCAGGCGCTCCAGCGCGCCGCCCGCGCGCTCGCGGAGTTCAAGGTCGACGGCATGGCCACCGCCATCCCGTTCCACCAGGCCGTCGTGGTCGACCCGGCGTTCACCGCGGACCCGTTCCGGGTCCACACCCGGTGGATCGAGACCGAGTTCGACAACCAGATCAAGCCCTTCGCCCCGGCCGGTGCCGAGGCCGACGAGGACGAGTCCGGCCGCGAGACCATCGTCGTCGAGGTCGGCGGCAAGCGCCTGGAGGTCTCCCTCCCGTCCTCGCTCGGCATGTCCCTGGCCCGTACGGGTCTGGCCGCAGGCGCCAAGCCGAAGCGCCGCGCCGCGAAGAAGTCCGGCCCGACGGCCTCCGGCGACACCCTCGCCTCCCCGATGCAGGGAACGATCGTGAAGGTGGCGGTCGAGGAGGGCCAGGAGGTCAAGGAGGGCGATCTGATCGTCGTCCTGGAGGCCATGAAGATGGAGCAGCCGCTCAACGCGCACCGCTCCGGCACGATCAAGGGCCTGTCGGCCGAGGTCGGCGCCTCGGTGACGTCCGGCGCGGCGATCTGCGAGATCAAGGACTGATCACCGCACCGGTGGCAGATCCTGGACACAGGTACGGTACGGAGGGCTCGCAGGCACACCGCCTGCGGGCCCTTCGCCCGTATCCGGAGGGAGGACCATGCGTGCCGACGCACGCCGCAACCACGAGCGGCTGCTGACCGAGGCCCGCGCCGTCTTCGCCGAACACGGCACGGACGCCTCGCTGGAGGACGTCGCCCGTCGTGCGGGCCTCGGCATCGGGACGCTCTACCGGCACTTCCCCACCCGCGAGGCGCTGATCAACTCCGTGTTCCAGGAAGCCCTGACGGCGCTGCTCCAGCGGGGCCGGGAGCTGGCGGAGGCGGAGGAGCCGTGCCCGGCGCTCGTGGAGTGGCTGCGCTCCCTGATCGCTCATGCGGGTGAGTACCGCGGACTCTCGCGGGCGCTGATGACGGCCATGTCGGGCTCGCGGGACGCACGTTCGGCGCTCGCACAGTGCGGCGTACCGCTGCGCGCGGCGGGCGAGACCCTGCTGTCACGGGCCCAGGAGGCCGGCACGGTACGGGACGACGTGTCGATCGGCGATCTGATGCAGCTCACCAACGCGATCGCCCTGGCCGCCGAGGAGTCCCCGGAGGACGAGGAGTTGGCCGACCGCCTGCTCGCCCTGACCCTGCGGGGCCTGAAGCGCTGAACCGGGAGGACGGGCCTCCCACCCGGGCCCCCTGGGGGAGGGGCCACCGGATCGCGTCTCAGCGCCTGCGCATGTCGGCCACCCGCGCCGCGCGCTCGGGAGCCAGCACCTCACTCGTCAACGCTCCGCCTGCGCTGCGGAGTTGAGCGCCCGGGTGGCGACCCCGCTGCCCCGGGAGGGGGACGTCGCGGCGGGGGCGTCCGGGCGGGGGGACCGCGTCACCGCCCACACCGGTGCCCGCCACGGCGATCTGGACGCCCTGGTCGGCCAGCGCCTGGAGCTCCGTCGCGGCCCGGTCGTCGTGCGCCGGGGGCTCGTCGGTGACCAGCCGGGTGATCACGTCCGTCGGCACCGTCTGGAACATGGTGTCGGTGCCGAGCTTGGTGTGATCGGCCAGGACCACGACCTCCGCGGCCGCCTGCACCAGCGCCCGGTCCACGCTCGCGGAGAGCATGTTGGACGTGGACAGACCGCGCTCGGCCGTCAGACCGCTGCCGGAGAGGAAGGCCCGGGAGACCCGCAGCCCCTGGAGGGACTGCTCGGCCCCGCTGCCCACCAGCGCGTAGTTGGAGCCGCGCAGCGTGCCGCCGGTCATGACGACCTCGACCCGGTTGGCATGGGCCAGCGCCTGGGCGACGAGCAGGGAGTTGGTGACCACCGTGAGGCCGGGCACGCGGGCGAGCCGGCGCGCCAGCTCCTGCGTGGTGGTCCCGGCGCCGACGACGATGGCCTCGCCCTCTTCGACGAGGCTCGCGGCGACATCGGCGATGGCCGTCTTCTCGGCGGTCGCGAGATGGGATTTCTGCGGGAAGCCGGACTCTCGCGTGAATCCGCCCGGCAGCACCGCACCGCCGTGCCGGCGGTCGAGGAGTCCTTCTGCCTCAAGCGCCCGCACGTCTCGCCGTACGGTCACTTCTGAGGTCTGGACGACGCGGGCGAGCTCCCGGAGCGACACGGCTCCGTTGGCGCGCACCATTTCAAGGATCAACTGACGACGTTCTGCAGCGAACACGAAACCGACAGTAACGTGACCGGCCGGAACTTTTCAGCACTATGCGCCGAATTGCAGAAGATGCGCACAGACGGGGCCTCCAAGTGGTATGGGAGGCCCCGCCGTTGATCGCTCCGTGCCCCGCCTTGCCGGGGGTTGTCCAGATCGCCCCAGGCGGGAGGGCTGATCAGCCCTCGCCCGTCGCCTTTCGGGTGTGCAACTGCCGTGCCACTTCCGCGATCGAGCCCGACAGGGAGGGGTACACCGTGAAAGCGTTTGCGATCTGTTCGACCGTCAGATTGTTGTCGACCGCGATCGAGATGGGATGGATCAGCTCGCTCGCCCGGGGGGCGACGACACAGCCGCCGACCACGATCCCAGTGCCCGGACGGCAGAAGATCTTGACGAAGCCGTCCCGGATTCCCTGCATCTTCGCGCGCGGGTTGCGCAGCAGCGGCAGCTTCACGACCCGGGCGTCGATCTTGCCCGCGTCCACGTCTGCCTGCGTGTAACCGACGGTGGCGATCTCCGGGTCGGTGAAGACGTTCGACGAGACCGTCTTCAGGTTCAGCGGGGTCACCGCGTCGCCGAGGAAGTGGTACATCGCGATCCGGCCCTGCATGGCCGCCACCGAGGCGAGGGCGAACACGCCGGTGACGTCACCGGCCGCGTAGACACCGGGGGCCGAGGTGCGGGAGACCTTGTCGGTCCAGATGTGCCCGGAGTCCTTCAGCCGGACCCCCGCCTCCTCCAGACCCATTCCGGCCGAGTTCGGGATGGCGCCGACGGCCATCAGGCAGTGGGTGCCCGAGATGACCCGGCCGTCGGACAGGGTGACCTCGACCCGGTCGCCGACGCGCTTGGCGGACTCGGCGCGCGAGCGGGCCATGACGTTCATGCCGCGGCGGCGGAAGACGTCCTCCAGGACGGCGGCGGCGTCCGGGTCCTCGCCGGGCAGCACGCGGTCGCGGGAGGAGACCAGGGTGACCCGCGAGCCCAGCGCCTGGTAGGCGCCGGCGAACTCGGCGCCGGTGACACCGGAGCCGACCACGATGAGCTCCTCGGGGAGCTCCTTGAGGTCGTAGACCTGGGTCCAGTTGAGGATCCGCTCGCCGTCGGGCTGGGCGTCCGGCACCTCGCGCGGGTGGCCGCCGGTCGCGATCAGCACGGCGTCGGCGGTCAGCGTCTCCTCGGAACCGTCGGCGGCGGTGACGATCACCTGGCGCGAGCCGTCCGTCGCCTGGCGGCCGGAGAGCCGGCCGCGTCCGCGCAGCACCCGGGCGCCGGCCCGGGTGACGGAGGCGGTGATGTCGTGGGACTGGGCGAGCGCGAGGCGCTTCACCCGGCGGTTGACCTTGCCGAGGTCGACGCCCACGACGCGGGCGGCCTGCTCCACGTGGGGGGTGTCGTCGGCGACGATGATGCCCAGCTCCTCGTAGGAGGAGTCGAAGGTGGTCATCACCTCGGCCGTCGCGATGAGCGTCTTGGAGGGGACGCAGTCGGTCAGGACGGACGCGCCGCCCAGGCCGTCGCAGTCGACGACCGTCACCTCCGCGCCGAGTTGGGCGCCCACCAGGGCAGCCTCGTATCCGCCGGGTCCGCCGCCGATGATCACGATCCGGGTCACTGGGATCTACGCCTCGCGCTCTCGTTCTGCCGGGGGGTCCCCCGCTGGGCTGCAGTGCGTACGCCATTGTCCCGCACGCTTCAAGTGCGTACCCCATTGTCCCGTACGCCGGCGGTGGTCTCTCCCCGGGGCCTCCGTACGGTCGCCGCCGCTGCCCCGGTCACCGGCTTCCACGGACACCCGCTCCCCTCCCGTACCCTCGACCCCATGTCGCTCTACGCCGCGTACGCCGGCAACCTCGACGCGCGGCTCATGACCCGCCGCGCCCCGCACTCCCCGCTGCGCGGCACCGGCTGGCTGAACGGCTGGCGGCTCACCTTCGGCGGCGAGCAGATGGGCTGGGAGGGGGCGCTGGCCACGATCGTCGAGGCCCCGCGGTCCCAGGTCTTCGTCGCGCTGTACGACATCGCCCCGATGGACGAGGAGTCGATGGACCGCTGGGAGGGCGTCGGCCTCGACATCTACCGGCGGATGCGGGTGCGCGTGCACACCCTGGACGGTGACGAGTCCGCCTGGGTCTACGTCCTGAACGCCTACGAGGGCGGGCTGCCCTCGGCCCGCTACCTGGGCGAGGTCGCCGACGCCGCGGAGTCCGCGGGCGCCCCCCACGACTACGTGATGGAGCTGCGCAAGCGGCCGTGCTGACACGTCGCCGGCGCGCCCCGGGCCCGGCCGGAAGGCCGGGGAGGCCCCGGACCCGGCCGCCGTTTGTCGGAAACGACAAGACAACGATCGCATGTCCGTCCGCACTGTCATCTACGCGCGTAGGAATTCTCGGGCTACGCTTCTGCGGGTACGAAATCCCGTCCGGGGCTCCCCTCGGACCCCCCTCCCCGAGGCGAGAGAGTCAGTGAACGCAACTGCCACCCCGTACGAGGCCGCCGAGGCCGCAGCCACGCGACTTCGCGAGCTGACCGGAATCGAGAACCACGACGTGGCGCTCGTCATGGGCTCCGGCTGGGCACCGGCCGTCGACGCGCTCGGCGCTCCGGAGGCCGAGTTCCCCGTGACCGAGCTGCCCGGCTTCCCGCCGCCGGCCGTCGAGGGACACGGCGGCAAGGTCCGCTCGTACAAGATCGGCGCCAAGCACGTCCTGGTCTTCCTGGGCCGCACCCACTTCTACGAGGGCCGGGGCGTCGCCTCCGTCGCCCACGGGGTGCGCACCGCCGTCGCCGCCGGCTGCAAGACCGTCGTCCTGACCAACGGCTGCGGCGGTCTGCGCGAGGGCATGCGCCCCGGCCAGCCGGTGCTGATCAGCGACCACATCAACCTGACGGCCGCCTCCCCGATCGTCGGCGCGAACTTCGTGGACCTCACCGACCTGTACTCGCCGCGGCTGCGCGCCCTGTGCAAGGAGGTCGACGAGACCCTCGAAGAGGGCGTCTACGTCCAGTTCCCCGGGCCGCACTACGAGACCCCGGCCGAGATCAACATGGTCCGCGTCATGGGCGGCGACCTGGTCGGCATGTCCACCGTCCTGGAGGCCATCGCGGCCCGCGAGGCGGGCGCCGAGGTCCTGGGCATCTCCCTCGTCACCAATCTGGCGGCGGGCCTCTCGGGTGAGCCGCTGAACCACGAAGAGGTCCTCCAGGCGGGCCGTGACTCGGCCGCCCGCATGGGCGAGCTCCTGACGCGGGTCCTCGACCGCATCTGACGACGCCGGGGCGGGGGCGGACGCGAGCGCGGGGGCGGGTGCCGCTGCGCGGGGCGCCTTCCCGCCCCGCCGCTTCCCGTGGCCGGGGGCCGGGGGCTCGCCCCCCGTTCGGGAAGGGGCGGGGCGGGGAAAGGCTCCGCGCAGCGGCCCGCCCCGCGCCCGAAGTCCCACCCCGCCCCCTCCCTCCCGTACCCCCGAAAGGCACACCGTGACGCAGGACGACCTCCTCGCCCGAGCCCAGGCATGGCTCGCGGAGGACCCCGACCCGGAGACCCGCGACGAGCTGGCCAAGCTCATCGAGGCCGGTGGGACCGACGAGCTCGCCGCCCGGTTCGGCGGCACGCTCCAGTTCGGCACCGCGGGCCTCCGCGGCGAGCTGGGCGCCGGTCCGATGCGGATGAACCGCGCGGTCGTCATCAGGGCCGCCGCCGGTCTCGCCGCGTACCTGAAGGCCAAGGGCCACACCGGGGGGCTCGTCGTCATCGGCTACGACGCCCGCTACAAGTCGGCCGACTTCGCGCGCGACACCGCCGCCGTGATGACCGGTGCCGGTCTGCGTGCGGCCCTCCTCCCCCGCCCGCTGCCGACGCCCGTCCTCGCGTACGCCATAAGGCATCTGGGCGCCGTGGCCGGTGTCGAGGTCACCGCGAGCCACAACCCGCCGCGTGACAACGGCTACAAGGTCTACCTCGGTGACGGCTCGCAGATCGTGCCGCCCGCCGACGCCGAGATCGCCGCCGAGATCGACGCGGTGCGCTCGCTCGACGACGTCCCCCGTGCGACCGACGGCTGGGAGACCCTCGGGGACGAGGTCCTGGAGGCCTACCTGGCCCGTACCGACGCCGTCCTGACCCCGGGCTCCCCGCGGGGCGTCCGCACCGTCTACACCGCCATGCACGGCGTCGGCAAGGACGTCCTCACGGCGGCCTTCGCCCGCGCCGGCTTCCCGCCGCCCGCGCTCGTCGCCGAACAGGCCGAGCCGGACCCGGCCTTCCCGACGGTCGCCTTCCCCAACCCGGAGGAGCCGGGCGCGATGGACCTCGCCTTCGAGGCGGCCCGCGCCGTGGACCCCGACATCGTGATCGCCAACGACCCGGACGCCGACCGCTGCGCCGTGGCCGTGCCGGACCCGACGGTCCAGGGCGGCTGGCGGATGCTGCGCGGCGACGAGGTCGGCGCGCTGCTCGCGGCGCACCTGGTCCACAAGGGCGTCTCCCGCAACGGGAAGAAGAGCGTCTTCGCGGAGTCGATCGTGTCGTCCTCGCTGCTCGGCCGGATCGCCGAGGCGGCGGGCGTCGGCTACGAGGAGACGCTGACCGGCTTCAAGTGGATCGCTCGCGTGGAGGGTCTGCGGTACGGCTACGAGGAGGCGCTGGGCTACTGCGTCGACCCCGAGGGCGTCCGTGACAAGGACGGCATCACGGCGGCGCTGCTCGTCGCCGAGCTGGCCTCGGAGCTCAAGGAGCAGGACCGCACGCTGACCGATCTGCTGGACGACCTGGCGGTGGCCCACGGGCTGCACGCCACGGACCAGCTGTCGGTGCGGGTCGAGGACCTGAGCATCATCGCGAACGCGATGAGCGCGCTGCGCTCGCGGCCGCCCGTCCACCTCGCGGGTCTGACGGTCACGACGGCCGAGGACCTGACGAAGGGCACGGAGTCGCTGCCCCCGACGGACGGCCTGCGGTACTACCTGGAGGGCGACTACAAGGCCCGGGTGATCGTCCGCCCGTCCGGCACCGAGCCCAAGCTCAAGTGCTACCTGGAGGTCGTGGTCCCGGTCGCCGACGCGAGCGAGCTGGCGACGGCGCGCGCGACGGGCGCCGAGATCCTCGCCTCGATCAAGCGCGACCTGTCGCAGGCGGCCGGCCTGTAACGGCAAACAGGTCGCCAACGGCCCAGTCGGCGGCCCGAGGTCGCCGACGGCCCCAGGCCTGGGGCGCACCGAGGGAGGCCCGTACGGAAACGCTTCCGTACGGGCCTCGCCGCGTTCCCCCTCCCGGCCCTCCCGTACGGGTGAAATCGGTACGGCGGTCGGCCCAACGCGCGTCCCGCGATCAGGTGGCTCCGGCCAGGGTGACCCGGTGTCCCGCCGAGCCTCCCTGGAGCCGCCCCCGTGCCCCCGGTCCTGTCCGTCCGACCGACCGTCCCCGCCTCCCGGAAGCCTCCGGCCGCGCCTGGCGAGGGTCTGCCGGAGCGGGTGCGCGGCACTCTGCGGCACGCCGCTCCCGCACTCCTCGGCTATCTGGCCGTACGGCTCCTGGGCCTGCTCGTCCTGGGCCGCTGGGCGCACATGCGGGGGCACGGGATCTGGCCGGCGCTGGCGACGTCCTGGGACTCGCGCTGGTACCTCGCGATCGCGGACCACGGCTACGACCCGGGGCCGGGGGAGCCCCCGGGCCACCGCACGATGGCCTTCTTCCCGCTCTACCCGGCCCTGATCAGGGCGGTCGCGGCGGTCGTCCCCGGCTCGCGCGCCTCCGTCGGCCTGGTCCTCGCGGTGCTCTGCTCGGTGGCCGCCGCCTGGGGGATCTTCGCGGTCGGCGACCGGCTGTACGGACGCCGGGTGGGCACGGTCCTCGCGGTCCTGTGGGGCGCGCTGCCGGTCGCCGTCGTCCAGTGGATGGGGTACACGGAGTCGCTCTTCACGGCGCTGGCGGCCTGGGCTCTGTACGCGGCCCTGGGCGGGCGCTGGGCCTGGGCGGCGGGGTTCTCCGTCGCGGCGGGGCTGACCCGGCCGACGGGGGTCGCGGTCGGCGCGGCGGTGACGGTGGCCGCCCTGCTCGCGGCGCGGCGCGGGAGCCGGCCCGCGCTCGTCGCCACCCTCGTCGCCCCCCTGGGCTGGCTGGGCTACGTCGGCTGGGTGGGGCTCCGCCTCGGGCGCTGGGACGGCTACTTCGCGGTGCAGAGGTCCTGGAGCAACACCTGGGACGGCGGTTCGTTCACGCTGCGTCAGCTGCGCAGGCAGTTCGTCTACGCCCAGGACCCGCAGCTCTTCCTCGTCGTGGTCTCGCTGGTGCTGATCGCCGCCGCCGTGCTGTTCCCGCTCTGCGTCGCGGACCGGCAGCCGCTGCCGCTGCTGGTCTTCACCGGGGTGCTGCTCCTCGTGGTCCTGGGCAGCGGGGGCGTGTACTTCCCCCGCGCCCGGTTCCTGCTGCCCGGCTTCCCGCTGCTGCTCCCGCTCGCCCTGGCGGTCGGCCGCGCCCGCCGCCACGTCGCCGCCCTGATGCTCGGCGCGGCGGCGCTCTCCTCGGCGTGGCTCGGCGCGTACATGCTGCTGGTGTGGGCGGGCGCGCCGTGAATTCGCGTGCGTACGGGCCCCGGAACCCGGGGTTCAGCCGATGGCGAGCAGGATGACGAGCAGGACCAGCCCCGCCACCGCCGGCGCGATGATCTCGTACGCCCAGCGCACGCGCGGCTCCCCCTGCGCCTCCGGACGGCCGGCACACCGCTCGGCGAGCTCCCGCAGGTCGGCGATCGTCCGGTCGGCCGGCGCCAGCCGCCCCGCGTCGCCCCCGTGCGCGCCGGCCGCCCCGCGGCCCTGCGGACCGTCGTGCGCGGCCCGCGCCTGCTGCCGGGCGGCACGCTTGCGCTGCCGGAGCGAGACGGGCACGGCCCAGAGCTGGTACCTGCCGCCGTCCTGGGTGAACGCCTCGCTGGAGTACCCGGCCCGGACGTCCGCGACGGAGGCCCAGGGCAGCGTGATGTACCGGAAGGGGTTGCGGATCCGGAGCCGGTCCTCGTTGGCGTACACGGCGGGGCGGATCGTGAACGCGACGACGAGCGGCACGACGAGCAGCAGGCTCGCGAGCGCCAGCCACGGGGTGCGCCCCGCGCCCCTGACCATCGCGTCGACGCAGAACCAGACCGTGAGACCGAGCAGCAGGACACCGCCCGCGATCCCGAGGGTCGAACGGAAGACACGGTCGGCGTAGGCCGGCTCGGCGGGCGGCTGGGGGCTCGTCATGGAGCCGATTCTGCCTCAGCCCCCGCGGCCCGGCTCAGGCGGCTCGGGTGACCAGATCGGCGTAGAGAATGATGTTGTCGGGGCGGTGGCCGTCGACCAGCTCTCCGCCGCAGGTGATCAGCCGCAGCTCGGGCCGCTTCGTGTCCCCGTAGACCTTCCGCGTCGGGAACGCCTTCTTGCCGACCTGCTCCAGCTCGCGGACGCGGAAGACGGCCTCGGTGCCGTCGGCGCGGGCGACGGTGATCTCGTCGCCGACGCGGACCCTGGCGACGTTCTTGAGTACGGCGGGGCCCCGGGCGGTGTCGAAGTGGCCGATCAGAACGGCGGGGCCGGTCTCGCCGGGCGTCACGCCCTTGTCGTACCAGCCGATGCGCTCCGCGTCCGCCTCGGACGGGACCTCGACCGTGCCGTCCTTCTGCAGGCCGAGGCGCAGGACGGGGCCGGTGGGCCCGGTGTCGACGCCGGCCGCGGGCACCCGGACCCGGACCGGCTCGGAGCGCGGCAGCGGTGCGACGGACGCCGTCGGCGCGGGCGTGCTGGTCGCGGTCACCCGCGCGGGCGGGTGCGCCGCGGTCTCCTCCCCGCCGCCGGCGCAGCCCGTGAGGGCGGCCAGGGCGGCGAGGACGAGGAGGGCGGGCGCGGCGGTACGGCGGCGGTTCACGGGGCGGCTCCGAACGGGGTGCGGCCGGCCGTCGCACGGGGTGTGGGTGCGACGGCCGGCCAGGGTGGGGTGGTGCTCCTGCTCGGGTCAGTGGCAGGTGTGAGGGGGCGTGGGTACGGCGGTCAGCCGCGGGCGCCCGCGGTACGGCGGCGGAAGGCGACGAAGCCGAGGCCCGCGGCGGCCAGGGACGCGGCGCCCGCACCGGCCGCGAGCAGCGCGGTGTGGTCGGTGCCGGTCTCCGTCTCGGCCCCGGCGGCGACGCCGCCCTGCGGGACGACGGTGGTCTGCGTGGTCGTGCCGGTCTGCGACGGCTTCGTGGTCTGCGGCGTCCCGCCCTGCTGCCGGTCGGCGAGCCAGTTCGCGCGCAGCTCGCCGTTCCAGGAGAGCGTCACCTCGATCTCGTCACCGAAGACCTTCTTGTCGACGGTCTTGCCCTTCTGGTCGACGGACATCCGGCCGACCTCCTTGTCGCCCTTGAAGATCTTCGCCGTGATGTCACCGCCCTTCCGGTGCGCGATCCCCTTGTAGCCGTGCCCCAGGACCTGCCAGCCCGAGAAGTCGCCGAGCCACTCCGACTCCTCCTCGGTCGGGGTGGGCGTCGGCTCCGGAGCCGGGGTGTCGTTCTTCACGGGCTTCGGGGCCGCCTGGACCTTCGAGCCGGGGATGTAGGCGGCGAATCCGCCGTCGCTCTCCAGGACGACCACGGCCTTGCCGTACATCCAGACCGACCGGTCCGCGTAGAGGTAGGTGAAACCGCGGCCCTTGCCGTTCTCGATCAGCTGGAGGCCGTAGCGCCCGTCCTTCGCCCTGCCCAGCTCGAGGCGGGTGCCGTCGGCCAGCTCGTACGTACCGAGGTCCGCGCCGGAGAGGTGGTTGCCGGTCCAGTCGAGGGTGCGGCCGTCCGCGTAGAGGACGAAGAAGGCACCGTTGTTGTTGCCGGCCACCGGGCGGTTCGCGGTCTCGAAGGCGCCGACCTTGTAGCCGTCGACGAACAGCTCGGCCCGGTGGTGGTTCGCGTTGAACCTGTAGATCTTGGCGATGGTGCCGTCGGTGAGGGTTTCGGTGCGAACGAGGGTGCCGTCGTCGTCGATGGCGGGCTTGGCGCCCACGGTGGGCTCGGCCCCGGTGGCGGGCTTCGCGTCGGCGGCGAAGGCCGTGCCGGCGGTGAGGGCCGGGGTGACGGCGACGCCCGCGAGGAGGGCGGTGACGACGGCGGTACGGAGGGCGGTGCGCATAACGACTCCTGTGAATCAGTACAGGTCGGGTGAGGAAGAGCCGCATGCCGCTGACATCTCGTTCGGTTGGGGCCGGTGAGTTCTGGCTGGCTGCAGAAAGAACGTTAGTGATCTTGTATCGAGGACTTGTCCGCTCCATGTCACGGCGCTGTGACAGCGGCCACGATTTCCCTTCCGGAACCCTGGGGCTGTACAGGCCGCTACGCGCGTAGATATGCTCGACTGGTGACCATGCCCACCACTGCATCCGCAGCATCTGCTTTCGCCGACGTGACCGCGTCCGACAGTGCGCTGCGCCGCTTCCTCCACGGGCTGCCCGGCGTCGACGCCGTCGGCCTGGAGGCGCGCGCCGCGTCCCTCGGCACCCGCTCGATCAAGACCACGGCCAAGGCCTACGCCATTGACCTGGCCATTTCCATGATCGACCTGACGACGCTCGAAGGTGCGGACACCCCGGGCAAGGTCCGGGCGCTCGCCGCCAAGGCCGTCAATCCCGATCCGACCGACCGTACGACCCCGCCGACCGCCGCGGTCTGCGTCTACCCCGACATGGTGGCCACCGCCAAGGCCGCCCTGAAGGGCTCCGCGGTCAAGGTCGCCTCCGTCGCCACCGCCTTCCCCGCCGGCCGTGCCGCGCTCGACGTGAAGCTGGCGGACACCCGCGACGCCGTCGCCGCCGGGGCCGACGAGATCGACATGGTGATCGACCGGGGCGCGTTCCTCGCCGGGAACTACATGAAGGTCCTCGAAGAGATCCGGGCCGTGAAGGAGGCCTCCGGCGAGGCCCGCCTGAAGGTCATCTTCGAGACCGGCGAGCTCTCGACGTACGACAACATCCGCCGCGCCTCCTGGCTCGGCATGATGGCGGGCGCCGACTTCATCAAGACCTCGACCGGAAAGGTCGCGGTCAACGCCACCCCGGCCAACACGCTCCTGATGCTGGAGGCGGTGCGCGACTTCCGCGCGCAGACCGGCGTCCAGATCGGCGTGAAGCCGGCCGGCGGCATCCGCAACACCAAGGAAGCCATCAAGTTCCTGGTCCTGGTCAACGAGACCGTCGGCGAGGACTGGCTGGACAACCACTGGTTCCGCTTCGGTGCCTCCAGCCTGCTCAACGACCTGCTCATGCAGCGTCAGAAGCTGGCGACCGGCCGCTACTCCGGCCCCGATTACGTGACGGTGGACTGATCATCATGGCATCTGCATTCGAGTACGCACCGGCGCCCGAGTCCCGGTCCGTCGTCGACATCGCCCCCTCCTACGGCCTGTTCATCGACGGCGAGTTCGTCGAGGCGGCCGACGGCAAGGTCTTCAAGACCGTCTCCCCCTCCACCGAGGAGGTCCTCGCCGAGGTCGCCCAGGCGGGCGCCGAGGACGTGGACCGCGCGGTGAAGGCGGCACGGAAGGCGTTCGAGAAGTGGTCGGCGCTGCCCGGCTCCGAGCGCGCCAAGTACCTCTTCCGGATCGCCCGGATCATCCAGGAGCGCAGCCGTGAGCTGGCCGTCCTGGAGACCCTGGACAACGGCAAGCCGATCAAGGAGACGCGCGACGCGGACCTCCCGCTGGTCGCCGCGCACTTCTTCTACTACGCGGGCTGGGCGGACAAGCTCGACCACGCGGGCTACGGCGCGAACCCGCGCCCGCTCGGCGTGGCCGGCCAGGTCATCCCGTGGAACTTCCCGCTGCTCATGCTGGCGTGGAAGATCGCCCCGGCGCTGGCGACCGGCAACACGGTCGTCCTGAAGCCCGCCGAGACGACCCCGCTCTCCGCCCTGTTCTTCGCGGACATCTGCCGCCAGGCCGGACTGCCGAAGGGTGTCGTCAACATCCTTCCCGGTTACGGGGACACGGGTGCCGCACTCGTCGAGCACCCGGACGTGAACAAGGTCGCCTTCACCGGCTCGACCGCGGTCGGCAAGTCGATCGCCCGCTCCGTCGCCGGCACCCACAAGAAGGTGACCCTGGAGCTGGGCGGCAAGGGCGCGAACATCGTCTTCGACGACGCGCCGATCGACCAGGCCGTCGAGGGCATCGTCAACGGCATCTTCTTCAACCAGGGCCAGGTCTGCTGCGCGGGCTCGCGCCTGCTGGTCCAGGAGTCGATCCAGGACGAGCTGCTCGACAGCCTGAAGCGCAGGCTCTCCACGCTCCGCCTCGGCGACCCGCTCGACAAGAACACCGACATCGGTGCCATCAACTCGTCCGAGCAGCTGGCCCGCATCACCTCCCTGGTGGACCGCGGCGAGGCCGAGGGTGCCGAGCGCTGGACCGCCGCGTGCGAGATCCCGGCCGCCGGTTACTGGTTCGCCCCGACGCTCTTCACGGGCGTCACGCAGGCGCACACCATCGCCCGCGACGAGATCTTCGGCCCGGTCCTGTCGGTGCTGAGCTTCCGTACGCCGGACGAGGCCGTCGCCAAGGCCAACAACAGCCAGTACGGCCTGTCGGCCGGCATCTGGACGGAGAAGGGCTCGCGGATCCTGGCCGTGGCCAACAAGCTCCGCGCGGGTGTCGTCTGGGCCAACACGTTCAACAAGTTCGACCCGACCTCGCCCTTCGGCGGCTACAAGGAGTCGGGCTTCGGCCGCGAGGGCGGTCGCCACGGCCTGGAGGCGTACCTCGATGTCTGACCGTCTTTCCGTCTTCAAGACCTACAAGCTGTACGTGGGCGGGAAGTTCCCGCGTTCCGAGAGCGGCCGGGTGTACGAAGTGCAGGACAGCAAGGGCAAGTGGCTGGCCAACGCTCCCCTCTCCTCCCGCAAGGACGCCCGTGACGCGGTCGTCGCCGCGCGCAAGGCGTTCGGCGGCTGGTCGGGCGCGACGGCGTACAACCGCGGCCAGATCCTCTACCGCATCGCCGAGATGCTGGAGGGCCGCCGGGACCAGTTCGTGGCCGAGGTCGCGGACGCGGAGGGCCTGTCGAAGTCCAAGGCGGGCGCCGTCGTCGACGCGGCCGTCGACCGCTGGGTCTGGTACGCGGGCTGGACCGACAAGATCGCCCAGGTCGTGGGCGGGGCGAACCCGGTGGCGGGCCCGTACTTCAACCTGTCGACCCCGGAGCCGACGGGCGTCGTGACGGTCGTGGCCCCGCAGGACTCGTCGTTCCTCGGACTGATCTCGGTCGTCGCCCCGGTGATCGCGACGGGCAACACGGTCGTGGTGATCGCCTCGGAGAAGGCGCCGCTGCCGGCGCTCTCGCTCGGCGAGGTGCTGGCCACCTCGGACCTGCCGGGCGGTGTCGTGAACATCCTGTCCGGCAAGGCGGCGGAGATGGGCCCGCACCTGGCGGCCCACCAGGACGTCAACGCGATCGACCTGACGGGCGCGGACGCGGACCTGGCCCGTGAGCTGGAGGTCGCGGCGGCGGACAACCTGAAGCGCGTCCTGCGCCCGCGGGCGGTGGACTTCGCGGAGTCCCCGGGCACGGAGCGGATGACGGCCTTCCTGGAGACGAAGACCGTCTGGCACCCGACGGGTTCGCTGGGCGCGAGCGGCTCGTCGTACTAGCAGCTGCCGTACCGGTACCTGCCGAGAACGGCCCCCGGGTGTTCCCGGGGGCCGTTTCTCATGCCCGGCCGCGTTCCACGAGCCCGGCCACCCCGTCCAGGACGCAGTCGAGGCCGGTCTCGAACTGCCACGCCGCGTCGTCCTTGCGCGCCGCGGCCCGGGTGTAGTCGCGGTACGTCGGGTAGCGGCCCGTCTCCATCAGGTACGACATCTGCGGCGCGAGCCCGCGCCGGGTGTCGTCACCGCTCTCCCAGCCCTGTTCCCTCATGTACTGGGCCAGGGCGACCTCCGACTGGGTAGCCCCCTGCACATAGGCGCCGACGGTCCGGAACGCGGCCATCATCGTGTCGACGTCCAGGCCGAGGCCGTCCAGTGACACCAGCTGACGCTCCGCCGCGGCCAGCCGCTGCGGGGTGAGCGCGAACAGCGGCGCCGGCAGCTGGGCCAGCCAGGGGTGCCGCAGCATCGTCTCCCGCGTCGACACGGCGTACGCGCGCAGCGTCTCGCGCCAGCCCGTCACCTCCGCCGGCGGCTCCAGTTCGCCCGAGACCTGGTCGACCATCAGCGCCCACAGGTCGTCCTTGCCCGAGACGTGCCGGTACGCGGCCATCGGCGCGACGCCCAGCTCGGTCGCGATCCGCCGCATGGTGACGGCGGCGAATCCCTCGCGGTCGGCGACCTCGATCGCGACCGTGGCGATGCGCTGCGGGGTCAGGGAGGCCCGTGGCGCGGCCGCGGGCCGGTCCAGGCGTTCCCACAGCGACGCCTTGAGCGCCTCGTCCTCTTTCGCCATGCGGCCTCCCTCTTCTCGCGTACAGCGTATGCGAAGTAGACGACGTACACATCGACGTGTACGTTGTACACCGCTGGGATACGTCGTACACATCCATCCGCTGGGGGATCCATGAACCCGCTCCGTCTCGCCGTCGTCCAGGGCTCGACCCGCGACGGCCGCCTCGGCCCCGTCGTCGCGAAGTGGCTGTTCACCCACGCCACCGCCCGCGCCGACATGACCGTCGACCTGATCGACCTCGCCGAGACCCCGCTGCCGACGACCTTCCCGGAACTCGGCCGGGCCCCCGCCGACCCGGCGGACCGCGCGCTCCTCGCCGCCGTCTCACCCCGTCTGGCCGCCGCCGACGCCTTCGTCGTCGTCACCCCCGAGTACAACCACAGCTACCCGGCGTCCCTGAAGAACGCCATCGACTGGCACGGCCGGGAGTGGCAGGCCAAGCCCGTCGGCTTCGTCTCCTACGGCGGCTTCTCCGCCGGCCTGCGCGCCGTCGAGCATCTGCGCGGGGTCTTCGCCGAACTGCACGCCGTCACCGTCCGCGAGGCGGTCGGGCTCCAGGGCGTCTGGGGGTGCTTCGACGCGGACGGCAAGGCCGTCGACCCGGCCTCCGACGCCGCCGCCGCGTCGATGCTCGACCGGCTCGCCTGGTGGGCCGAGGCCCTGCGCGAGGCCCGTGCCAAGCAGCCCTACGCGGCCTGAGCCATGACGGCACAGCAGACGACCCACGACGAGCCCGCCCGCATCCCCTACCTCGGGATCTCCGGGCTCATGCTCGGCATCGTCCTCGCCACCCTCGACGGCACCGTCATCGGCACCGCCCTGCCCACCGTCGTGGGCGACCTCGGCGGCCTCGACCGGCTCTCCTGGGTGGTCACCTCCTACCTCCTGACCGCCGCCGTCGCCACCCCCCTCTGGGGCAAGATCGGCGATCTGTACGGCCGCAAGGGCAGCTATCTCGCCTCCGTCACCGTCTTCCTCGCCGGCTCCGTCCTCTCCGGACTCGCCCGGACCATGGACCAGCTCATCGCCTTCCGGGCGCTCCAGGGCATCGGCGCGGGCGGCCTGATGGTCGGCGCGTTCGCCCTGATCGGGGTGCTCGTGGCTCCGCGCGACAGCGCCCGCGTGCAGTCCATCAGCGCCGCGATGCTGCCCGTCGCGTTCGTCGGCGGCCCGCTCCTCGGCGGCTTCCTCACCGATCATCTCGACTGGCGCTGGGCGTTCTACGTCAACGTCCCGGTCGGCCTCGTCGCCCTGCTGATCGTGGGGTTCGGCATCACGGTGCGTACCGAGCGGATCCGCGCCCGCGTCGACTGGGCGGGCGCGCTGCTGCTCACCGTCACGATCCTCGCCCTGACGCTCCTCGCGAACTGGGGAGGCGCCGCCCACCCGTGGACCTCGCCCCAGATCCTGGGCCTGGGCGCCGTCTCGGCCGCGGCCCTCGCCCTGTTCGTACGGACCGAGCGGAGGGCCGAGGAGCCGGTCATCCCGCCCCGCCTCTTCCACAGCCGCAACTTCACCCTCGCCCAGATCCTCAGCCTCCTCGTGGGCGCGGGGATGCTCGCGGCCATGAACTACCTGCCGCAGTACCTCCAGTTTGCCCGCGGCCAGTCCTCCACCGCGAGCGGCATGCTCCTGCTGCCGCTGATGCTCGGGATGCTCGCGGTCCAGCTGGCGACCGGCCGGATCATCGGCCGCACCGGCCGCTACCGGCTCTACCCGGTCCTCGGCGGCGCCCTGATGACGGCCGGCGCGCTCGTCCTGCTCACCCTCGACGCCGACACCCCGATCGCCGTCGCCTCGGCGCTCACCCTCGTCATCGGGGCGGGCATGGGTTTCGTCATGCAGTCGACGCTGCTGATCACCATGAACAGCGCGGAGCCCCGCGACATGGGCGCGGCTAGCGGCACGGTCACCCTCGTCCGCACCATCGGCGGCTCGCTCGGCGTCGCGGTGCTCGGCGCGGTCTTCACGGCCCGGCTCGACGGCGCGGACACCTCGCTGACCCCGGCCCGGCTGCGGGAGCTTCCCGAGCCGGTACGGGAGGGGTTCGCGGCGGCGGTGACGAGCGGGCTGCACGGGGTGCTCCTGGGAACGGCCGTGCTGGCCGCGCTCGCCTTCGCCACGGCCTGGTTCGTACGGGAGGTTCCCCTGCGGGCGGCGCCAGGGGGCGACCAGGGGGCCGTCAGTTCGCCGGCAGCAGCCCCGTCACCTCGCCGACCAGCGGCAGATCGCCCAGGCCCCCGCCCTTCGTGACGTGGTCGGTCACCAGGTGGGTGCCCACGGGCTTGAAGTCGGCGACCTGGGTGCCGATGCCGTTGTCCAGCGGGTCGACCCCGGTGTTCGCCAGCGGGTCGAGCTGGAGGTTCGTCAGCGGGCCCACCGCGTGGCCGGTGGCCCCGAGGGCCGCGACGGCGTCGCTGCCGGCGAGGGCGTCGACCGGCAGCGGCAGCGGGGCGGCGGCCTGGGCCGTCGCGCCCATGCCGAGCACCGCCGCTCCCGCCGCCGTCGCGGCCAGCCCGGCCTTCAGCAGGGCGCCGCGGCCGGGGGTCCTGGTTTGCTTGTGACGCGCCATGAGAATCCTTCGACGTCGGGTAACGACAGAGACACCGAGCGTAGTTGAGGTGTGATGCTGGATACCAACCCCCTCCCTCGGGGGTCCCCTGCCCGGGGGAATGCTTCACACTGGTGTCCCGTGAGTTCCCAACCGATCCCGACCCGCGTCGTCCTGCTCGCGGGCCCCTCAGGCTCCGGCAAGTCGTCCCTCGCCGCCGTCGCCGGCCTCCCGGTCCTGCGCCTCGACGACTTCTACAAGGAGGGCGACGACCCGACGCTCCCGCTGGTCGCGGGCAGCGCCGACATCGACTGGGACTCCCCGTACTCCTGGGACGCCGACGCCGCCGTCGCGGCGATCGTGGAGCTGTGCCGCACGGGCCGTACGGACATCCCCGTCTACGACCTCGCCACCAGCTCGCGCGTCGACCGCGACGCCCTGGACATCGGCCGGACCCCGCTCTTCGTGGCGGAGGGGATCTTCGCCGCGGAGATCGTGGAGCGCTGCCAGGACCTCGGGGTCCTCGCCGACGCGCTGTGCCTGCGGGGCCGCCCCTCGACGACATTCCGCCGCCGCCTCCTGCGCGATCTCAGGGAGGGCCGCAAATCGGTCCCGTTCCTGCTGCGCCGCGGCTGGCGCCTGATGCGCTCGGAGCGCTCCATCGTGGCCCGCCAGACGGCGCTGGGCGCCCACCCCTGTGCCAAGCAGGAGGCGTTGGGACGCCTCGCCGCCGCCGCTGCGGGCCGCCACCGGACCCCCGCGGCGCACTGAGGCGGCCGCAGGCTCGACCACCCGCCTCACCAGGGCCGGAAACAAAAAGAGACGCGGTCGAACAAGACCCCCCGGCTTGTCCGACCGCGCTTCCCCCGTACCCCCGTACGTCCCCCGTACGTCCCCCCGTTTTCCCCCGTTGCCCCCGACCTTCAGGCCACCAGCTCGCCGAAGGACTCCTCCTCGTCACGGCCGAAGCTCAGGACCTCGTCCTCGCGCAGCCGGCGCAGGGAGCGCCAGATGCTCGACTTCACCGTGCCGACACTGATGTCCAGGATCTCCGCGATCTCCGGATCCGTACGGCCCTCGTAGTAGCGCAGCACCAGCATCGTCCGCTGGAGCTCGGGCAGTCGGGCCAGCGCCTGCCACAGCACCGCGCGCAGCTCGGTCCCCCGCATCGCGTCCGTGTCGCCCGCCGTCTCCGGCAGCTCCTCGGTGGGGTACTCGTTCAGCTTCCGCCGGCGCCACGCGCTGATGTGCAGGTTCGTCATGGTGCGGCGCAGATAGCCGCCCACGGCCGCCTTGTCACTGATCCGCTCCCAGGCCCGGTACGTCGAGAACAGCGCGCTCTGCAGCAGGTCCTCGGCCTCGAACCGGTCACCGGTCAGGTGGTAGGCGGTGGCGTACAGGGAGGCGCGGCGTTCCTGGACGTAGGCGGTGAACTCCGCCTCCGACACCGACTGCCGCTCCCCCGAGACCTCCCCGTACGCCGCTCCCCCGTCAGCCACGGCGACCATGTACGGCGCCTTGTGCTGACGCCCGGCGCTGCGAACGCACCCCCGCCCGTTCACACCGCCGGACTTCTCCGCGCTCCGCACGACGACATCGTGGAGGCGCGTGACAACTGCGCCTGAGGTGGTGCTGTGCAGTGCGTTCATCGTGCGCCCCCCGTCGGTTGGAGTGTGTTTCTGTCCGTGTGCCAAGAAGCTTGCCCGGGCACTTTCATCGGGGTGTCCGCCGACTGTCACAGACCTGTCACAGGCACCGGTCCGGCCACACAGTCGAACTCCGGTGGCCGCATGCGACAGAATGGCGCCCGTGCCTTTCCTGTTGCTGATCGAGGACGACGACGCCATCCGCACGGCCCTCGAACTCTCGCTGTCACGCCAGGGCCACCGAGTGGCCACCGCGGCGACGGGCGAGGACGGCCTGAAGCTGCTCAAGGAGCAGCGTCCGGACCTGGTCGTGCTGGACGTCATGCTGCCCGGAATCGACGGCTTCGAGGTGTGCCGGCGCATCCGGCGCACCGACCAGCTGCCGATCATCCTGCTCACCGCGCGGAGTGACGACATCGACGTGGTCGTCGGTCTGGAGTCCGGCGCGGACGACTACGTCGTCAAGCCGGTCCAGGGGCGGGTGCTCGACGCCCGCATCCGGGCCGTACTGCGGCGCGGGGAGCGGGAGTCCACCGACTCGGCGACCTTCGGCTCGCTGGTCATCGACCGTTCCGCGATGACGGTGACGAAGAACGGGGAGGACCTGCAGCTCACGCCGACCGAGCTGCGGCTGCTCCTCGAACTGAGCCGGCGTCCCGGACAGGCCCTGTCGCGCCAGCAGTTGCTGCGCCTGGTCTGGGAACACGACTACCTGGGCGACTCGCGTCTGGTCGACGCCTGTGTGCAGCGGCTGCGCGCCAAGGTGGAGGACGTGCCGTCCTCGCCGACCCTGATCCGTACCGTGCGCGGCGTGGGCTACCGGCTGGACGTCCCTGCGTGAGAAGAACGATGTTCGCCGGGCTGCGCTTCACCAGCCTGCGTCTGCGGCTGGTCGTCGTCTTCGCCCTGGTGGCACTCACGGCCGCGGTGTCCGCGTCCGGGATCGCGTACTGGCTCAACCGCGAGGCGGTGCTCACCAGGACCCAGGACGGGGCGCTGAACGACTTCCGCCAGGAGATGCAGAACCGGGCCGCGACCCTGCCGCTGCGTCCCACCGAGGAGGATCTGCGGCGTACCGCCGAGCAGATGGCGAGCGGCAGCGCCGGGTACAGCGTGCTGCTGCTCGGTGAGCGGGACAAGGGCAAGCCGATCATCGGGGCCTCGAACCCGGACACCTTCACCCTGGCCGACGTGCCGGAGTCGCTGCGCGTCGCGGTGGACACCGAGCGGCCCGTCGGGGAGGACGACACCAGCCCGTACCACCTGTTCTGGCAGCGGACGCAGCGCGGGAAGACGCCGTACCTGGTCGGCGGGACGCGGATCGCGGGCGGTGGGCCCACCGGCTACATGTTCAAGTCGCTGGAGGCCGAGCGGGCCGATCTGAACTCGCTCGCCTGGTCGCTGGGGATCGCGACGGCGCTGGCGCTCGTCGGCTCCGCGCTCCTCGCGCAGGCCGCGGCCACGACCGTGCTGCGGCCCGTGCACCGGCTCGGCGAGGCGGCCCGTCGGCTCGGCGAGGGCAAGCTCGACACCCGGCTGCGGGTCTCTGGCACGGACGAACTGGCCGATCTGTCGCGGACGTTCAACAGCGCGGCGGAGTCTCTGCAGAAGAAGGTCGCGGACATGAGCGCGCGGGAGGAGTCCAGTCGGCGTTTCGTCGCGGACATGTCCCACGAGCTGCGCACGCCGCTGACCGCGCTGACGGCCGTGACGGAGGTCCTGGAGGACGAACAGGACTCGCTCGACCCGATGATCGCGCCGGCCGTGGCGCTCGTGGTGAGCGAGACGCGGCGGCTGAACGACCTGGTGGAGAACCTGATGGAGGTGACCCGCTTCGACGCGGGCACCGCGCGGCTCGTCCTCGACGACGTGGACGTCGCCGACCAGGTCACCGCCTGCATCGACGCCCGCGCCTGGCTGGACGCCGTGGAGCTGGACGCCGAGCGCGGGATCATGGCGCGGCTCGACCCGCGCCGGCTCGACGTCATCCTGGCGAACCTGATCGGAAACGCGCTCAAGCACGGCGGTTCGCCGGTGCGGGTGGCGATCCGCACGGAGGACGGCGAGCTGGTCATCGAGGTGCGGGACCACGGCCCGGGCATCCCCGAGGAGGTCCTGCCGCACGTCTTCGACCGTTTCTACAAGGCGAGCGCGTCCCGGCCGCGGTCGGAAGGCAGCGGTCTCGGACTGTCGATCGCCATGGAGAACGCGCTGATCCACGGCGGTTCGATCACGGCCGCGAACTCGCCCGACGGCGACGGAGCGGTGTTCGTCCTGCGGCTTCCGCAGGACGACGAGCAGGGCGAGGTGGAGGAGAGTTGAGCCGGCTTCGCCGTGCGGGAGTACGTACGGGAGGGGTGGCGGCGGCCGTCGTGCTGACCGCGGTCGCCTCCGGGTGTGGGATCAGGACGACGTCGGTGCCCGTCGACGCCGGGCCGGCCCCCTCGCGGGTGCCGTGCAGCGTCACGGGCGACGAGATCGCCACGCAGACGTCGGGGGTCCCGGTCCGGGTCTTCCTGCTCTGCGGGTCGCAGCTGGAGCCGGTGGACCGGCGCGCGCCGCTGCCGCGGGAGAAGCCGGACGGGGACCGGGTCCCCACCGCGTCGGCGCTGCTCGCGCAGTTGCTGGCCGAACCGTCGGAGAACGAGCGGCAGGCGGGGTTCTCCACGGCCGTCAAGGGACCGCTGCTCGTCACCGGCGGGTACAAGGGCGATCCGGCCGGCACGCTGCGGCTGAGCCGGCAGCCGGAGGACCTGAATCCGACCGCGCTGTCGCAGATCGTCTGCACGCTCGCGAACAGCTCGGCGGGCGCGGGCGAGGCGAGCGTGGTCCTCGGCGGGCCCGGTCACTATCCGCCGCGGCGGCTGGCGTGCACGACCGGGCTGAAGGAGCGCCCGGAGTCCGCGCCCCCGACGACGCCGGGTCCGCCCAGCCCCTCCGCGTCCTGAAGCGGGAGTTCCGCCGCGGCGCGGAACCGATTCCGGGACGGGACGCGTCTTGGGGGGCGTGCAGCGTCAAGGTTCGGGCGGCAGTGCCGCCGTGGTCGTACGCGTGGCGGGGTTCGTCCTCCTCCTCGCGCATCTGCTGCTCGTCGCCTGGGTCACGCTCCGACCACGTGACGTGGCCTGGGTGACCGCGCCGAACCTGACCCCGCTGGCGGGGATCCGGGCGGATCTCGCGCTCGGCCCCCTCGAGGCCGCCCGGCGGATCGGCGAGGGGCTGCTGCTCCTGGCGCCGCTCGGGGTCCTGCTCCCGATGGCCGACGGCCGCCTCCATGTGTCGCCGTGGTCCTCCCTGGCCCGCACGGTCGCCGCCGGCGGGCTCGTGTCGCTCGCCGTCGAACTGCTGCAGACCGCCGTTCCGGGTCAGGTCGTGGACGTGGACTCGCTGCTCCTGAACACGGCGGGGGTGGCGCTCACGCATGTGCTGCTGGTGCCCGCCGGGCGGGCGCGGCTGCGCCGCGGGAGGGACGGGGCGGCACGCCGGTCCTCCTCGGGGACCAGGCCGGGCCGGGGCTCGGCCCTGCTGCGGGAGGAGGGTTCTCAGGGGCCTACCCCGACGATTCCCAGGGTCGGGATCGCACCGTAGACCGACGCTTTGTCCCCCGGCCCCGGGCGAGTATGGAGCCATCGGAAGCCCGACGGAGCGGCTTCCGGAAGACGCTTCCCGAAGGAGCCCACCATGGCCGCACTTGCCCGCCCCCGTGACGGACGCATGATCGGCGGAGTGTGCGCAGCGCTGGCACGGCGCTTCGGCACCTCGGCCACCACCATGCGGGTCATCTTCCTCGTCTCGTGCCTGCTGCCCGGTCCGCAGTTCCTGCTGTACCTGGCGCTCTGGCTGCTGCTCCCGCAGGAGAAGCCGGCGAGCACCGCCTGGTAAGGGCACGCCGTACGGACGCCGATGGGGCGCCCCCCCCCGGCCGGGGGGGGGCCCCCCCCCGGGCCCGGGCGGCGGGGGGGGATAAAAAAAAAACAACCCCCCCCCCCAGTTGGTTTTGAGGTGTGGGGGTGGGGGGTGTT
>NZ_JBHXTV010000014.1:0-265555 GCF_042671585.1 Streptomyces sp. NPDC127129 | reverse complement strand
GGGGCGCGGCCGTGGATGGAGTGCATCCCGTAGGTGTTCATGTAGTACGGGAAGCGGGAGGAGCAGCCGATGCCGGAGACGAAGACGATGTTCTCCTTCGCCAGGCCGAGTTCGGGCATGAAGCCCTGGACGGCGGCGAGGACGGCGTAATCACCGCAGCCGGGGCACCACCGCACCTCCTGGTCGGACTTGAAGTCCTTCATGGTCTGGGCGGCTTCGGCCTTGGGCACGAGGTTCAGGAGCGTCTCACTCATCGATGGCCTCCTTGAGAACCGTGGCGAGCTGTTCCGCCTTGAACGGCATGCCGTTGACCTGGGTGTGTGAGCGGGCGTCGACGAGGTATCTGGCCCGGATGAGGGTGGCGAGCTGGCCGAGGTTCATCTCCGGGACGATCACCTTGTCGTAACCGCTCAGGATCTCGCCGAGGTTCGCGGGGAAGGGGTTGAGGTGGCGCAGGTGGGCCTGCGCGATCGCACCCTGCTCGCGGCGGATGCGCCGCACCGCGGCGGTGATCGGGCCGTATGTCGACCCCCAGCCCAGGACCAGGGTCCTGGCGTTGTCGGGGTCGTCGACGGTGAGGTCGGGGACGGTGATGCGGTCGGTCTTGGCCTGGCGGGTGCGGACCATGAAGTCGTGGTTGGCCGGGTCGTAGGAGATGTTCCCGGTGCCGTCCTGTTTCTCGATGCCGCCGATGCGGTGTTCCAGGCCCGGTGTTCCCGGCACCGCCCACGGGCGGGCCAGGGTCTGCGGGTCGCGTTTGTAGGGCCAGAACACTTCGCTGCCGTCCTCCAGCGTGTGGTTCGGGCCGGTGGCGAACTGCACGCGCAGGTCGGGGAGTTCGTCGATGTCCGGGATCCGCCACGGCTCCGAGCCGTTGGCGAGGTAGCCGTCGGACAGCAGGAACACCGGGGTGCGGTAGGCGAGCGCGATCCGGGCGGCCTCGATCGCCGCGTCGAAACAGTCCGCCGGCGTCCTGGGCGCCACCACCGGTACCGGCGCCTCACCGTTGCGGCCGTACATCGCCTGCAGCAGATCCGCCTGCTCGGTCTTCGTCGGCAGCCCGGTCGAGGGCCCGCCGCGCTGGATGTCCACGATCAGCAGCGGCAGCTCCAGCGAGACCGCCAGACCGATCGTCTCCGACTTCAACGCCACACCCGGCCCCGACGTCGTCGTCACCGCCAGCGAACCGCCGAACGCGGCCCCCAGCGCGGCGCCGATCCCGGCGATCTCGTCCTCCGCCTGGAACGTGCGCACACCGAAATTCTTGTGCCGCGACAGCTCGTGCAGGATGTCCGAGGCCGGAGTGATCGGATAAGAACCCAGGTAGAGCGGCAGATCCGCCTGACGGGCCGCGGCGATCAGGCCGTAGGACAGGGCCAGATTCCCGGAGATGTTGCGGTACGTGCCGGCCGGGAACGCCTTCGTCGCCGGGGCGATCTCGTAGGAGACGGCGAAGTCCTCCGTCGTCTCGCCGAAGTTCCAGCCCGCCCGGAACGCGGCCACGTTCGCCTCGGCGATCTGCGGCTTCTTCGCGAACTTCTGCCGCAGGAACGTCTCCGTGCCCTCCGTCGGCCGGTGATACATCCACGACAAAAGCCCGAGCGCGAACATGTTCTTCGAACGCTCGGCCTCCTTCCGCGACAGACCGAAATCCTTCAACGCCTCGATCGTCAAAGTCGTCAACGGCACCGGATGCACCCGGTAGGCGTCCAGCGACCCGTCCTCCAACGGCGACGTCGCGTAGCCGACCTTCGCCATCGCCCGCTTCGCGAACTCGTCCGTGTTCACGATGATCTCGCCGCCCCGCGGCACATCACCGATGTTCGCCTTCAACGCGGCCGGATTCATCGCGACCAGCACGTTCGGGGCATCCCCCGGCGTCAGAATGTCGTGATCGGCGAAGTGGAGCTGGAACGAGGAGACGCCGGGCAGGGTCCCTGCGGGGGCCCGGATCTCCGCCGGAAAGTTCGGCAGCGTCGACAGGTCGTTCCCGAACGACGCCGTCTCCGAGGTGAACCTGTCACCCGTGAGCTGCATACCGTCACCGGAATCACCCGCGAACCGGATGATCACCCGATCGAGCCGGCGGACTTCCTTCTCGTCGCCGTGGCGGGGCGCCGTCGGGGCGGCGCTGCGCTGCTCCCCGACCAGGGCCTCGCCGGCCTCGCTACTGACCTGGCTGGTCACTGAACTGGACCTCCCTCGCGGCAAGGGTCTCTCCGCCACAGGCGGGAGAAGGCTCGCGGGGCGGTCGGCGAACCGGCCGGCCCCGTGGCCCACCCTACGACGGTGAGGTGGCCCTCCCCGGGACTTCTCGCATCATGGACCTCGTTTTGAGATGCCTGTTTGCTATGAATCGTCACGTTCTGTCGCCCCCCAGATCTTTCCGGAAAGTCGCATTCCGCTCGTTCTTCGGTCCTAGGCCCCGACCCCGATATCTGACAGGGTGTCAGGTAGTCAGGAATTCAGATAGGTCAACACCGCGAGTACCCGACGATGATCGCCGTCGCTCGGGGACAGGCCCAGCTTCAGGAAGATGTTGCTGATGTGCTTCTCCACGGCGCCGTCGCTCACGACCAGCTGTTTGGCGATCGCGGAGTTCGTCCGTCCCTCGGCCATCAGGCCCAGGACCTCGCGCTCGCGCGGGGTCAGGTTCGCCAGGACGTCCTGCTTGCGGCTCCGGCCGAGCAGCTGCTGCACGACCTCCGGGTCCAGCGCCGTACCGCCCCGGGCCACCCGGACGACGGCGTCCACGAACTCGCGGACCTCGGCGACCCGGTCCTTGAGGAGATAGCCCACGCCCCGGCTGGATCCGGCCAGGAGTTCGGTGGCGTACTGCTCCTCCACGTACTGCGAGAGGACCAGGACCCCCACCCCGGGGTACTCCTTGCGCAGCCGCACCGCCGCCCGTACGCCCTCGTCCGTGTGGGTCGGGGGCATCCGGACGTCGGCCACGACCACGTCGGGCAGCTCGCCGTCGCCCGCGAGACCGGCGACGGTCTTGACCAGGGCCTCTCCGTCGCCCACCCCGGCGACGACGTCGTGCCCCCGGTCGGTCAGCAGCCGGGTCAGGCCCTCTCGGAGCAGCACTGAATCCTCGGCGATGACCACGCGCACCCTGTCCGCCACGTCTTCCACGACTTTGAAGCCCCCATGTTCCGGTGTTCGATGCGTCCCAGCATCGCAGTAAGAGGGACGCGACGGGGCGTGGTCGGGTTCAGGAGTGTCAGGGGCGTGTCATGGAGCGGTCCTGTGCGGGGTGATCTTTGTGCGGGACTTGAGAGGCGGCCCGGGTCCGGCTCCGCCCGGGCCGAGATGGCCCGGGTCCGGCTCCGCCCGGGCCGAGATGACCCGGGTCCGGCGCCGCCCTGGCCGGTATGACCCGGGCGGCACGGCGTCGGGCCCGAGCCTCGGGCCCCGTGCGGGGACTACGCGCGCCAGGGGAGTTCCGCCGTGATCGTCGTCGGGCCTCCCGCGGGCGAGTCCACGGCGAGGATCCCGTCGACCGCGTCCAGCCGCTCGGTGAGCCCGGCCAGCCCCCGGCCCGCGGCCGTGTCCGCGCCGCCACGCCCGTCGTCCCGTACCTGGAGCAGCAGCCGGTCGCCCGTCCGCCACACATCCACCCACGCCTGCCGGGCCCCGGAGTGCTTGGACACGTTCTGGAGCAGCTCGGACACGGTGAAGTACGCGATGCCCTCGATCGCCGGCACCGGCCGGGCCGGGAGGTCCACGTCGACGGAGACCGGCACGGTGCACCGCGCGGCGACCGCCGACAGCGCGGCGTCCAGACCGCGGTCGGTCAGGACGGCCGGGTGGATGCCCCGGGCCAGGTCGCGCAGCTCCTGCAGCGCCGTCTTCACCTCGCCGTGCGCCTCGTCCACCATCCGCGCCGCCGCCTGCGGGTCCTCCGCCAGCTTCTCCTTGGCCAGGCCCAGATCCATGGCGAGGGCGACGAGCCGGGCCTGCGCGCCGTCGTGCAGATCGCGTTCGATGCGGCGCAGATCGGCGGCGGCGGTGTCGACGACCACACCCCGGTCGGTCTCCAGCTCCGTGACCCGCGTCGCGAGCCGCGAAGGGCCGAGCAGCCCGGAGACCATCAGCCGGTCCACGGCGGCCAGCGACCGGATGATCCACGGCCCGGCGAGCACGAAGAGCAGGCCGACGGCGCTGGTGACGGCGATCTCGAAGGGGGAGTCCAGGTAGAAGGCGTGCGTCCGGTCGCCGTACAGCTGGAGGCCGTCCTGGCCGGCGTACATCGGGAAGACCCACTGCCACAGCGGGTACGTGAAGAGGGCCCAGCCGTACATCCAGAAGGCCACCGAGACCGTGAAGGCGAAGATCGCCCACGGCATGTGCAGGAGCGCGTAGAGGAGGTGGCGCCAGGACGCGCCGCTCTTCAGCGTCGCCCCCATCCACGACATCGCCCCGCCGGTACGGCCCCGGGCGGGCTCGGGCGGTGCGACCTCCAGACCGAGCAGCCCGCGCGCCCGGGCCCGCTCCACGGCGCCGAAGCCGCGGCACATGGCGAGGGCGCCCGCGAGGACGGGGATGCCGAGGAAGGTGACGAGGAGTCCGGCGCCGGCCGAGACCAGGGCGATGGAGAGGGCGAAATAGACGCAGCTCAGCGGCAGCCCGAGCACCAGATAGCCGAACTCGCGCCAGGTGCGGGCCTCGAACGGCGCGCGGATCGCGGCGGGGAGGCGGTGGGATGCCATCGCTGTTGTCCGTTCTGCTCGGGGAAGGAGAGGAGTGGGGCAGTGGGGTGTGGAGGAGTACGGCTCAAGGTTTCCGTGCGGACGCGCCCCGGACCATGAGGGAGGTGGGCGTCTGCGGAGGGGGGATTTCCCTACCTCGGGGGCACGGCGGGGCGGCCCCCGGACGTGCGAGAGGAGTACGGGGCGGGGGTGCGGCGGTCGTGCCGCCGCGCAAGCGGCGCACGGCCGGAGGCTGCGGCGGCCGTCGGCGTACGGGGCCCGGGCGGTAGCGGCCCCCAGGGCCAGCCAGGCCCCGTGGGTCGCGGCCCCCGGGGCCGCCGTGCGTTCCCGGGGCCGCCGTGCGACGCCGGGCCGCCGTGCGTCCCCAGGACCGCCGGCCGTCCCCGCCCGGCTACGCGGGGAGCGGGCGGGCGCGCCACGGCAGTTCTGCCGTGACCGTCGTCGGGCCGCCCTCCGGCGAGTCGAGGACGAACAGACCGTCGACCGCCCCCAGCCGTTCCGCGAGCCCCGCCATCCCCGTGCCGCCGTCCAGCCGGGCGCCGCCCTGCCCGTCGTCCCGTACCTGGAGCAGCAGCCGGTCCTCGCGCCGCCACACCTCCACGGAGGCGGACCGCGCACGGGCGTGCTTGGAGACGTTCTGGAGCAGCTCGGACACGGTGAAGTACGCGATGCCCTCGATCGCCTCGGCCGGCCGCTCGGTCAGGTCGACCGTCACCTTCACCGGGACCGTGCAGCGCGCGGCGATCGAGGAGAGCGCGGCGTCCAGACCGCGGTCGGTCAGGACGGCCGGGTGGATGCCCCGGGCCAGATCGCGCAGTTCCTGCAGCGCGAGCTTCACCTCGCCGTGCGCCTCGTCGACCATCGTGGCCGCCGCCTCCGGGTCCTCCAGGAGCTTCTCCTTCGCCAGACCGAGCCCCATCGCCAGGGCGACGAGCCGGGCCTGCGCGCCGTCGTGCAGATCGCGTTCGATGCGGCGCAGATCGGCGGCGGCGGTGTCGACGACCACGCCCCGGTCCGACTCCAGCTCGGCGATCCGCCGCTCCAGCTCGTCCGAGGGGGACAGGAGACCGCGGACCATGGCCCGGTCGGCGGTCGACAGACCGCGGGCCACGAACGGCAGCAGGGGCCAGAGCACGACCAGCGAGACGAGGGTGACGGCGAAGGTCACGATGCCCCACGGCAACCGGATGAAGCCGTACAGCATCGTCCGCCAGCCCACCGGGTCCGTCAGCGCCGTCCACAGCCAGGGGAAGAAGCCGTGCCGGCGGGGGAGCGGGCTGGGCTCGTCCACCCGTACACCGAGCAGCGCCCGGGCCCTCGCCCGCTCGGCCCGGCCCAGGCCGCGCGCCCCGGCGAGACCGAGGGCCATGAGCGGCAGGCCGATCACCGTGACGGCCAGGCCCACGCCGACGGCGACCGCGACCACCACGTACACGAACCCGGCCACGGCGGCGAACAGATTGGTGAGGAGGAAGGAGATCTCCTTCCAGGTGTGCCGGCCGTAGGCGGAGCGCACGGGCGGCAGCGGGGTCTCGGTGTCGACGTTCATGGGGCAAGCGTGCCGGTCGGGGGGCTCGGCACGCCATGGGGTACGTCGGTGAAGGAGAGTAGGGATATCCCCACCGCTCACTCTGTGACACGACCGCTTACGGCGTCTTTAGCAGGGCCTAGACTCCCGTGCGTACAGACGATCGCCGAAACGGGCAGGGAGCGAGGGGTGGACGTGCCGGATCCGACCGTACGGGCGGGACACGGACTCGCGGCGGACTACTTCCAGTCGTACTCCGTCGTCGGCCTGCTCGCCGTCGTCGGCGTGCTCTTCGTGGCCGTCGCGTTCGGCGCGGGCCGGCTGCTGAGGCCCGTCGTGCCGACGCCGGAGAAGCTGCTGACGTACGAGTGCGGCGTGGACCCGGTGGGGGAGGGCTGGGCGCACACCCAGGTCCGCTACTACGTGTACGCCTTCCTCTACGTGATCTTCGCCGTCGACTCGATCTTCCTCTTCCCGTGGGCGACGGTGTTCGCCGCGCCCGGCTACGGCGGGACGACGCTGGTCGAGATGTTCATCTTCCTCGGCTTCCTGGCCGTGGGACTGCTCTACGCGTACAAGAAGGGCGTCCTGACATGGACGTGACCCCGACCCCGCTGCCGGCTCCGACGCCGCTGCCGGCTCCCAAGCTCGGCCCGCTCGCGCGGCTGGCGCCCGAGCCGATGAAGGTGGTCCTGAACTGGGGCCGCCGCTACAGCCTCTGGGTCTTCAACTTCGGCCTCGCCTGCTGCGCGATCGAGTTCATCGCCGCGTCGATGGCCCGCCACGACTTCATCCGGCTCGGCGTGATCCCCTTCGCGCCGGGGCCGCGCCAGGCCGACCTGATGATCGTCTCCGGCACGGTGACGGACAAGATGGCACCGGCGGTGAAGCGGCTGTACGAGCAGATGCCGGAGCCCAAGTACGTCATCTCCTTCGGCGCCTGCTCGAACTGCGGCGGGCCGTACTGGGACTCGTACTCGGTGACGAAGGGCGTCGACCAGATCATCCCCGTCGACGTCTACGTGCCGGGCTGCCCGCCGCGCCCCGAGGCGCTGCTGCAGGGGATCCTCAAGCTCCAGGAGAAGATCGCGCGCGAGTCGCTCGCGGCGCGCTACTCGGGTCCGTCCGTCGGGCAGCTGACGAGCGGTCTGGTGACGCCGCCGAAGCCGGGCGGTGAGGAGAAGTGAACGCGAACGCGTACGACTCCCTCCCGGAGGCCGTGACCGAGGTCTTCGGCGAGGAGGCGACGGCGCAGCGGGCGTACGACCTGCTGACGGTGGACGTGCCGGTCGGCTCGTGGATCGCCGCGCTGGAGATCGCGCGGGACAAGCTGGGCTGCACGTACTTCGACTGGCTGAGTGCGGTGGACGAGCCGGGCGTCGGCTTCCGGGTGTGCGCGCACGTGGTGGCGCTGGAGGGCGGCGCGGTGCGCCGGCTGCTGGTGCGGACGACGGTGAGCCACGAGTCGCCGGTGCTGGCGACGGCGGTTCCGGTGTACGCGGGCGCGGAGTGGCACGAGCGCGAGACGCACGAGATGTTCGGCGTCGAGTTCACGGACCACCCGAACCTCGTGCCGCTGCTCCTGCCGGAGAACTTCGAGGGCCACCCGCTGCGGAAGGACTTCGTCCTCGCGGCGCGGGTCGTGAAGGCGTGGCCGGGGGCGAAGGAGCCGGGCGAGTCGGAGCACGGCGGGCCGAAGCGCCGTCAGATGCTGCCGCCGGGTGTCCCCGACCCCAACGACTGGGGCCCGATGAAGGGCCAGCTCCCGCCCGCCCCGTCCCGTCCCGCCCGAGGCGCGGCGGCCGCGGGCGACCGCCCCGCGCGCCGCGCCCGCACCACGGCTGAGGGCTCGGCGACCCAGCCGGAAGCGGCGGAGGCGCGCCCGCCGAGGCGCACGCGAAGCGTGTCGGAGGGCTCGGCGAGCCAGGCGGAAGCGGCGGAGGCCCCGGAGGCCCCGGTGCGCCCGCCGCGGCGCACCCGCAGTGCGTCCGACGGCTCGGCGAGCCAGGCGGCCGAGGGCCCGGCGCCCCAGCCGGAGGCCCCGGAGGCCCCGGCGCGTCCGCCGCGGCGCACCCGCAGTGCGTCCGACGGCTCGGCGAGCCAGGCGGCTGCGCCCCCGGCGCCGTCGCGCCCCCAGAGTTCGGACGCGCCCTGGCACCACGCCCGCCCGGCCTTCGACCCCGACGCGACGAAGACCCCGAAGACCGAACCGGCCCCGGAGACCGGGCCCGAGCCCAAGGCGGGACCCGCGCCTGAGGCGGGACAGGGCTCCGAGGCCGCACCCGCGCCTGAGGCCGGATCTACTGCCGAGGCCGCACCCGCGCCGGAGGCCGGACCTGCTTCCGAGGCCGCACCTGCGCCGGAGGCAGGGCCCGCGCCGGAAGGCGCACCCGCGCCCGAGGCCGCACCTGCGCCGGAGGCCGGGCCTGAGCCCGAGGCCGCACCTGCGCCGGACGCCGGGCCTGAGCCCGAGGCCGCACCTGCGCCGGAGGCAGGGCCGGCGCCCGAAGGTGCACCTGCGCCCGAGGCCGCACCTGCGCCCGAAGCCCGGCCCGCGCCGGAAGACGCACCCGCCCCCGAAGACGGACCCGCCCCGGAAGACGGACCCGCCCCCGAAGGCGCACCCGCCCCGGAAGGCGCACCCGCCCCCGAAGGCGGGGCCGATCCTGAGGCCGGGGCCGGACGTACCGACCATCCCACCACCCCCGACGGAGGCGAATCCGCGTGAACGACGCACTCGACGTCGCCCTGCGGCTGCTCGTCGTCTTCGCCGTGTTCCTCGTGCTGCCCCTCGTCATCGGGCAGACCGAGCACAAGGTCATGGCCCATATGCAGGGCCGCCTCGGGCCCATGTACGCCGGTGGGTTCCACGGGTGGGCCCAGCTCGTCGCCGACGGGGTCAAGTTCGCGCAGAAGGAGGACGTGGTCCCGGCCGACGCCGACCGCCGCGTCTTCCAGCTCGCCCCCGCCGTCGCCCTCCTCCCGTACCTCCTCGTCCTCGTGGCCATCCCCATCGGCCCGGGCGAAGGGGCCGTCGGCGAGGTCGTCGACGCCGGCATCTTCTTCGTCCTCGCCGTCATGGGCGTCGGCGTCCTCGGCAGCCTCATGGCCGGCTGGGCGTCCGCCAACAAGTTCTCCCTGCTCGGCGGCCTCCGTACCGCCGCGCAGCTGCTCGCCTACGAGCTCCCGATGCTCCTCGCCGCCGCCTCCGTCGCGATGGCCGCCGGCACCGTCTCCCTCCCCGGCATCCTCGGCGCCTTCGAGTGGTGGTGGCTGCCCTGGCAGATCGTCGGCGCGATCGTCTTCTTCGTCGCCGGCCTCGCCGAGCTCCAGCGCCCGCCGTTCGACATGCCCGTCGCCGACTCCGAGATCATCTTCGGTGCGTACACCGAGTACACCGGCCTCCGCTTCGCGCTCTTCCTGCTCGCCGAGTACGCCGGCATCGTCGTCCTCTGCGGGCTCACCACCGTCCTCTTCCTCGGCGGCTGGCACGGCCCCTTCGGCGCCGACGGCCTCGGCTGGGTCTGGACCCTGCTCAAGACCGCGATCCTCGCCTTCGTCGTCATCTGGCTCCGCGTCAGCTACCCCCGGCTCCGCGAGGACCAGCTCCAGAAGCTCGCCTGGACCACCCTCGTCCCGCTCGCCCTCGCGCAGATCGCGCTCACCGGCATCGTGAAGGTGGCGATCCAGTAATGGCCATTCCCGGATCCGGCCTCGCCAAGGGCCTCGCCGTCACCCTCCGCACGATGACGAAGAAGACCGTCACCGCGCAGTACCCGGACAAGCAGCCCGAACTCCCGCCCCGCACCCGCGGTGTCATCGGGCTCTTCGAGGAGAACTGCACCGTCTGCATGCTCTGCGCCCGCGAGTGCCCCGACTGGTGCATCTACATCGACTCCCACAAGGAGACGGTGCCCGCCGCCGTCCCCGGCGGCCGCGAGCGCTCCCGCAACGTCCTCGACCGCTTCGCCATCGACTTCGCCCTCTGCATGTACTGCGGTATCTGCATCGAGGTCTGCCCCTTCGACGCGCTGTTCTGGTCGCCCGAGTTCGAGTACGCGGAGACGGACATCCACGAACTCACCCACGAGCGCGACAAGCTCCGCGAGTGGATGTGGACGGTCCCCGAACCGCCCGCGCTCGACCCGGGCGCCGAGGAGCCGAAGGAGATCGCCGCGGCGCGCAAGGCCGTGGAGAAGGCCGCCACCGCGGCAGCCGCCGCCGAGGCCGAAGCCCAGGCCCAGGCCCAGGCGGACACCCAGGCCCAGGCGGAGGGGGACCAGCAGTGAACCTCGCCGCCGCCCCGCTCGCCGCCTCCACCCCCGGCTTCCTCTCGCCCTCCGGTGTCGAGATCGCCTTCCTCCTCGTCGGCCTCGTGACCCTCGGCGCCGCCGTCGTGACCGTCACCACCCGCCAGCTCGTGCACGCCGCGCTCTGGCTGGTCATGGCGCTCGGCGGGCTCGCCGTCGAGTACCTCCTGCTCACCGCGGAGTTCATCGCCTGGGTCCAGGTGCTGATCTACGTCGGCTCCGTCGTCGTCCTCCTCCTCTTCGGGCTCATGCTCACCAGGGCCCCCATCGGCCGCTCCCCGGACGCCGACTCGGGCAACCGCCCGGTCGCCCTCGCGGTCGCGCTCGCCGCGGCCGCGGCGCTCGTCTGGGTGGTCGTCGACGCGTTCCGTACGACCTGGATCGAGCTCGACGGCCCGGCCCAGGGCTCCACCGAGGTGTCCGGCGAGATCCTCTTCCGGCACTGGGTGCTGCCCTTCGAGGCGCTCTCCGTCCTGCTGCTCGCCGCGCTGGTCGGCGCGATCGTCCTGTCCCGCAAGAACGCCAAGGAGGCCCGGGACTGATGCATCTCGCCTACCCCGCCGTCCTCGCCGCCCTGCTCTTCTGCGTCGGCCTGTACGGCGTCCTCGCCCGCCGCAACGCGATCCTGGTCCTGATGTCCGTCGAGCTGATGCTCAACGCCGTCAACCTCAACCTGGTCGCCTTCGACGTCTGGCTCCGCGACACCCTGCACGCCGGCCAGGCGCTCACCCTCTTCACCATCGCCATCGCCGCCGCGGAGATCGGCATCGGTCTCGCGATCGTCCTGATGGTCTACCGCAACCGCGGCACCTCGGACGTCGACCGGCTGCGCGACAACGCCGAGCCCCACGGCGCCGGGACCGACTACGCCGAGCCCCGGACCGCCGGGACCGACGAGAAGGCCGAGGCCACCGCGTGACCACCACGACCCTCGCCGTCCTCGTCCCCGTCCTTCCCTTCCTCGGCTCCGTCGCCGGTCTGCTCCTGGGCAGGAAGGCCCCCGGTTTCGTCCGCCCCCTCGCCGTGCTGCCGGCGCTCGTCGCCGCCGCGCTGGCCGCCGTGGTCGCCGTCCGCCAGGGCGGCGGGCCGACGATCGAGGCCTCCACCCAGCTCACCCCCACCGGCTCGGTCCCCATCGACCTTGCGCTGTACATCGACGGCTTCGCCGCCCTCGTCGCCGTCGTCGTCGGAGTGGTCGCCACCTGCGTGCAGATCTACTCGACCGGCTATCTGCGCGACGACCCGCGCTATCCCTCGTACGCGGCGCTCGTCTCCCTCTTCACCTCCGCGATGCTGCTCGTCGTCTACTCCGGCGACCTGATGGTGCTCCTGGTCGGCTGGGAGATCATGGGCATCTGCTCGTACTTCCTCGTCGGCCACTACTGGGAGACCCCCGAGGCGCGGGCCGCCTCCCTCAAGGCCTTCCTGGTCACCAAGCTCGGCGACGTCCCCTTCCTGATCGGCCTCTTCGCGCTCGCCACGGACGCGGGCACGTTCCGGATCGACGGCATCCTGGGCGCCGTCGCGGCCGGCGGGCTCGACCACCCCACGCTCGTCGCGCTGCTGCTCCTCGCGGGCGTCGCGGGCAAGTCGGCGCAGTTCCCGCTGCACACCTGGCTCCCCGACGCGATGGCCGGCCCCACCCCCGTCTCCGCGCTCATCCACGCGGCGACGATGGTCGCCGCCGGCATCTACTTCGTGGCCCGCCTGCTGCCCGTCTTCGCCTCGTCCGCGGCCGCGCTGACCGTGCTCGCCGTGATGGCCGCCGTCACGATGGTCGGCTCGGGGCTCGCCGCACTCGCCCAGGACGACATCAAGCGCGTCCTCGCCTACTCGACGATCGGTCAGCTCGGCTACATGGCCGGTGCCCTGGCGGTGGGCGACCGCGGCGCGGCCGTCTTCCACCTCATGTCCCACGGCGCGTTCAAGGCGCTCCTCTTCCTCGCCGCCGGCGCGGTCATCCATGCCGCCGGCACGAACTCGCTCTCGGCCATGTCCCGGATGAGCGGTCTGACGAAGCGGGTCCCCGACGCGTACTGGACGATGACCGTCGCCCTCCTCGCGCTCGCCGCCCTGCCGCCGTTCGCCGGCTTCTTCTCCAAGGAAGCCGTCCTCGTGGCCGCCGAGCACACCGCCCTCGGCGACCGGACCGTCGCACCCGCCGCGGCGGGCTGGGCCGTCCTCGTCGCGGGCCTGCTCACCGCCCTCCTCACCGCCGCCTACGCGATGCGGCTCTGGCTGCTCGCCTTCCGGGGCCGCGGCGCCGAGGTCCCGGACCACGGGCGCCAGCCGATCGCCATGACCTCCGTCCTGTGGGTGCTCGCCATCCCCTCCCTCGGCTTCGGCCTGAGCGTCACGTACCTCGACGACTGGTTCGACGGGCACGCCCTCACCCCGACCGTCACCACCGCCGTCCTCGGCACCGGAATCGCCGTGATCGGCGCGGCCGTCACCTACGCCGTCTGGCGCACGCTCGCCACCAAGGCCCCCGCCAAGGTGCCCGCCGCCGCTCACGTCGCCCACCCCGACGCCGAGGCGGGCAAGGTCGAGGCGGAGGCCCTGCACCTGCCGCACCCCGCCGAGGACCCGACCGACCCCGGCCGCGCCCTGCTCGGCCCCCTGCACCGCCCGGCGGCCGCCGGCTTCCACGTCGACGCCCTCTACAGCGCCGTGTTCGTCCGCCCCGTCCTCGCCGCGGCCTCCCTGGTCCGCTTCCTGGACCGCGAGGTCGTCGACACGTACGTGCGCGGCGCGGGCACCGGCACCCAGTGGCTCGGCTGGCTCGTCCGCCGCGCCCAGACCGGCAACGTGCAGACCTATCTGAGCGCCCTGCTCGCCGGCTCCGTCGTCCTGGCGATCGCCGCCGTACTCGTCGCCGTCGCGGGAGCGTGAGACGTGATCGATATCAGCGAATCCGTGATGCAGTTCCTTCTCGCGTTGATCGTCGCCGGCCCGCTCGTCGGCGCCGTCGCCGCTCTCCTCCCGGCCCCGCCCGGGCTGAAGGGGAAGTCCCCGGACCAGGCCGTGCTGCGCCACGGCGTGCTCGTCACCGGCGTCGTCCTCGCCGCCGCGATCGTCCTCATGCTGGGCTTCGACCACGACAACCCGTCGAGGATCCAGGCGAGCACGGACGTCAAGTGGATCCCCGCACTCGACGTGCGCCTCCACCTCGGTGTCGACGGCATCTCCCTCCCCCTCCTGGTCATGACCGCGCTGCTGACCTTCCTCTGCGCGCTCTACAGCTACTTCAAGATGCCGCCCGGCCCTTCCCCCAAGGGCTTCGTGGCGCTCCTCCTCGTCCTCGAGTCCGGCACCCTCGCGACCTTCGCCGTCCTCGACCTGATCCTGTTCTTCCTGGCCTTCGAGATGGTCCTCATCCCGATGTACTTCCTCATCGCCCGCTGGGGCGGTGCCGGAAGGCAGGCCGCCGCCTGGAAGTTCATCCTCTACACGCTGCTCGGATCCGTCGTCATGCTGCTCGGCCTGCTCCTCGTGGGACTGAAGGCGGGCACGTTCGACATGGTGGCACTCGCCACCGACAACGGCCGTGGGCTGACGATGTCCGTGCAGGTCATCGCCGTTCTCGCGATCGGGATCGGGCTCGCGGTGAAGACCCCGATGTGGCCGCTGCACAGCTGGCTCCCGGACGCCCACACCGCCGCCCCCACGGTCGGCTCGGTCCTCCTCGCCGGCGTCCTGCTGAAGATGGGCACGTACGGGTTCGTCCGGATCCTCCTGCCGATCACGCCCGACGGCATGCGGACCTTCGCGCCCTACCTCGCCGCCTTCGCCGTCGTCGGCATCGTCTACGGATCCCTCGCCTGCCTCGCGCTCACGCGCCCCGGCACCAACGGCGACCTCAAGCGTCTGATCGCGTACTCCTCCGTCGGCCACATGGGCTTCGTGCTCCTCGGCATCGCGACGATGACTCCCACCGGCGTCAACGGCGCGCTCTTCGCCAACATCGCCCACGGACTCATCACCGGCCTGCTGTTCTTCCTCGTCGGCGCGTTGAAGGACCGGTACGGCACCGCCGACCTCGACACCCTCGCCGGCGCCACCGGTGCGGCCCTCTACGGCCGCGCCCCGCGCCTGGGCGGACTGCTCGCGTTCGCCGCCGTCGCCTCCCTCGGACTGCCCGGCCTGGCCGGCTTCTGGGGCGAGATGCTGGCCCTGTTCGCCGCCTTCGAACCGGCCCCGGGCCTCAGCCGCCCCGCGTTCCTCACCTTCATGGCGATCGGCGCGTTCGGCACCCTCCTCACGGCCGCGTACCTCCTCGTCGTCGTCCGCCGGGTCTGCATGGGCGGGCCCCGCCCGAGCGGGGAGGGCACGATCGCCGACGTCCAGGGGTACGAGTTCGCCGCGTGGACCCCGCTCGTCGCCCTCACCGTCCTCGCCGGACTGTGGCCCGCGGTTCTCCTCGGCCTCACCGACCCGGCCGTGCAGCAGCTCCTCGCGGGAGGAAACTCGTGACCCCCACGACCCTCGTCCAGTCCGTCGACTGGCTCGCGATCGCGCCGCCCACCCTGACCGCCCTGGTCGCCCTGGCCGTGCTGGTCGCGGACCTCTTCGTACCCGAGCGGCACAAGCAGCTCCTCGGCTGGACCGCGATCGGCGGACTCGCCGCCGCGCTGGCGCTGCTCGTCCCACTGCGCGCCGGCGACCGCTCGACCTTCTGCCTCACCACCGAGCCGGCCGCGACCGCCGCGTGCAGCTACACCGCCGACCGCTTCACGCTGGTCATCCAGTTCCTGGTGCTCGGCGGCGCGCTCCTCACCGCCCTGCTCTCCCTCGCCGACACACGCGACAAGCTCCCGCCGGGGGAGTACTGGTTCCTGCTGCTCTCCTCGGCCGCGGGCGCGGCCCTGCTGCCCGCCTCCCGCGACCTGGCGACCCTCGTCGTCGCCCTCGAAGTGGCCTCGCTGCCCGCCTTCGCGCTCGTGGGTCTGCGCCGCGGCGACCGGCGGTCCAGCGAGGCGGCGCTGAAGTTCTTCCTCTCCTCGGTCACCGCGACCGCCGTCACCCTGCTCGGCGTGAGCTTCGTGTACGGGGCGACCGGCACCCTCCACCTCACCGAGGTCGCCCAGCGCCTCGACGACGTCCCCGGCCAGCTGCAGACCCTCGCCCAGGCGGGCGTGGCGCTCACGCTCGTCGGCTTCGCCTTCAAGACGGCCGCCGTCCCCTTCCACTTCTGGGTCCCGGAGACCTACATCGGCGCCCCGCTGCCCGTCGCCGGCTACCTCTCGGTCGTCGGCAAGGCCGTCGGCTTCACGGGCCTCATCCTGGTCACGGTCGTCGCCTTCCCCTCGTACGCGGACATCTGGGGCCCGGCGCTGGCGGTGCTCGCTGCGCTGACCATGACGGTCGGCAACGTGGGCGCCCTGCGGCAGGTCTCCACGCGCGCGTGGAGCGCGGTGCGGCTGCTCGCCTGGTCCTCCGTCGCCCAGGCCGGCTACCTCCTGGTCCCGATCGCCGCCGCCGCGTACTCCAGCGACGACCAGATCGGCGCCACCGTCGCGTACGCCCTGATGTACGCCGTCGTGAACCTCGGCGCCTTCGCGGTCGCCGCCCTGGTCGCGCGCACGCACCCGGAGAACCGGATCGCCGACTACCGCGGTCTGTACGCGGCCAGTCCGCTGCTCGCGCTCACCATGGGCTTCTTCCTGCTCAACCTGGCCGGGCTGCCCCCGGGCGTCATCGGCCTCTTCGCCAAGGTCACCGTCTTCTCGGCGGCGGTCGACGCCGGCCTCGGCTGGCTCGCCGTGGTCATGGGCGTCAACGTCGTCATCGGCCTCTACTACTACCTGCGGTGGACCGGGCTGCTCTTCCGCGAGCCCCTGGGAGAATCCGTGGACCAGCCGGCGGGAGAGCGGGCGGGCGAGCGGGCCCACGCGCGCGTGCCCGCCGCGATCACCCTGGCGATCGTCCTGGCGGCCGTCGTCGGCGTCGTACTGTCGGGCTACCCGCAGTTCGCGCTGCGCTTCGCGGCCACCACGCTCTTCTGACCCCCGCGGTCCGCCCCCACCCCCACACAGAGAAACGCACCAAGGAGCTTCACCCGTGCTGAACGGTTTCAAGGACTTCATACTCCGCGGCAACATCATCTCGATGGCCATCGGTCTGGCCGTCGGATCGGCGTTCACCGCCGTCGTGACCGGCTTCAGCAAGGCGTTCATCACCCCGCTCATCGGTCTCGCCACCGGCACGGTCGGTGACTTCAGCGAGGCGAAGTTCACCGTCGGCAAGACGATCTTCCCCTACGGTCTGGCGATCGCCGCGACCATCGCGTTCGTGATCACCGCCGCCGTGCTCTACTTCCTCATCGTCCTCCCCATGGCGAAGGTCCAGGCGAGGTTCATCAAGGAAGAGGCCGACGCGAAGGCCGAGAAGCGCGACTGCCCCCGCTGCTTCTCCGAGATCCCGGCCATCGCCACCCGCTGCGCGCACTGCACCAGCGAGATCGAGCCCGCTGCCGGCGCGCTGGTGCAGGCCGGCCTCCCGGCCGCCCGCTGACCGCCGCCGGTTCACCCGTACAGCTCACATCGCCCCCTGCGAGGGCAGGGGAACCCGCGCCTTCCGCCTGGCGTTGACCAGTACGGGAGGGTCCACTGGACATGGGGTCGCCCCGGACGAAGTCTGGGGGAGGACCGCCACCGAGCAAAGGGTTCCCCTGCCGCACCACTTGGAGGGCGTACCGTGCACCGCCGGCACAACGGGCTGAGGACCGCCGTACTCCTCGGAGGGCTCTCGGCCCTCATCATCGTCATCGGCAGCTTCTTCGGACGGACAGGGCTGATCGTCGCGCTCGTCGTGGCGGTCGGCACCAACGCGTACGCCTACTGGAACAGCGACAAGCTGGCCCTGCGCGCCATGCGCGCCCGCCCGGTGAGCGAGTTCGAGGCCCCCGCGCTCTACCGGATGGTGCGCGATCTCTCCACCCAGGCACGCCAGCCGATGCCCCGGCTCTACATCTCGCCCACCCAGGCGCCCAACGCCTTCGCCACCGGCCGGAACCCGCGGAACGCGGCCGTCTGCTGCACGGAAGGCATCCTCGCGATCCTCGACGAGCGCGAGCTGCGCGGGGTCATCGGCCACGAGTTGAGCCACGTCTACAACCGCGACATCCTGATCTCATCGGTCGCCGGCGCGCTGGCCTCCGTGGTCATGTTCCTGGTGAACTTCGCCTGGCTGATCCCGGTGGGCCGGTCCAGTGACGACGACGGGCCGGGGCTGCTCGGCATGCTCCTGATCATGATCCTCGGTCCGGTCGCCGCTTCCGTGATCCAGCTCTCCATCAGCCGCTCCCGTGAGTTCCAGGCGGACGCGTCGGGCGCCCAGCTCACGGGCGACCCGCTGGCCCTGGCCAGCGCGCTGCGCAAACTCGACGCCGGCACGAAGCAGCTCCCGCTGCCGCCCGAGCCGCGGATCGAGACCGCGAGCCACATGATGATTGCCAACCCCTTCGGAGGGGGGAAAGGCGTTTCGAAGATGTTCTCGACGCACCCGCCGATGGCGGAGCGCATCGCCCGACTCGAACAGATGGCAGGTCACCGCCCGTGAAGACAATCCTGAACGTCATCTGGCTGATCCTGTGCGGCTTCTGGATGTTCCTCGGCTACATGCTGGCCGGCGTCCTGCTGTGCATCACGATCATCGGCATCCCCTTCGGACTCGCCGCGTTCCGGATCGGGGTCTACGCCCTCTGGCCCTTCGGCTACACCGTCGTGGACCGCCACGACGCGGGCGCCCCGTCCTGCGTGGGCAACGTGCTGTGGCTGATCCTCGCGGGTTGGTGGCTCGCGCTCGGCCACATCACCACCGGCATCGTCCTCTGCATCACGATCATCGGCATCCCGCTGGGCATCGCGAACTTCAAGCTGATCCCGGTCTCGCTGCTGCCGCTGGGCAAGGAGATCGTCCCTTCCGAACAGGCGTACGGATACACCGTCTAGCGCCCGCGCCGACCGGGGGCGGCCGAGGGCGCTGCGGGCCGCCCCGCCATGATCATGCGCATGGGTTCGATTCAGAGACTCGAAGGCCGCCGGGTGTCCGTGACGCTCGGCACCGGCGCACTCACCCTCTCGGGCGCCGAAGCAGGGGCCGAAGCACGGGCCGGTTCGCGGCCCGGCTCGGGCACCGGCACGCGGTCCGGCTCGCGGTCCGGTTCGCGCACCGACGGGATCACCGTCATCCCGCTCGCCGCCGTCGCGGAGGCCCGCGTCGCCGGACCTCCCGGATCCGGCCTGGAGATCGTCCTCACCGACGGTGAGGTCCATCGCGTCGAAGGCGTCACCGAGACCGCGTCCGCCTCCTTCGCCACCGCGCTCACCGACGCCCTGCCCGAGCGGCGCGACCCGGCCGGCAGCGCCCTGGTCACCCGCCCCGCCGTCCGCCGCACGCACTGGTACCGGATCGCGGTCGTCGCGGCCATCGCCCTCGCCTACGCGGGCTACGCCGTCTGGGCCGACGACACCCCCGGCGAGCGCGACTTGGGCGTGACCACCGGGCTCTTCCCGCTCTTCGTCGGCCTGTCCGTCTGCCTCCTCGCCGTCGAGGAGGTACTCCGCCGGGCCCGCCTCGCCCGGCACGGCGTCACCACGGTCGCCGAGCGGGTCGGGAGCGGCGACGCGCGTCCGCGGTACTACTTCAACGACTCCGCCGGCGTCCCGCGCCCCTACACCCGCGGTTCCGGTACGGCACCCACCCTCACCGTCGTCCACGACCCGCGCCGGCCCGACCGGGCCGCCCACGAAGCCCCGCTCGCCACGGTGATCCGCAAGGTGACGCTGCTCCTGACCGCCGGGGGTCTCCTGCTCTGGCTCGGGGCGTGGACGGCGTTCGGCCTCGGCCGGCCCTGGTGAGGGGACGCGAGGTCCACGGGCGGGCGGAACCCCTCACGTACCGGTGTGCCGCCCCCGGCTGACCGCGTACGCGACCGTACCCACGGCGAGGACGCCGAGCCCCGCCAGGACGGAGGCGGGCGGCAGCGCGAACGCCAGCGCCCCGCAGCCCGCGAGCCCGATCGCGGCGAGCACCTGGTTCGAGCGCCCCCGGGAGGGGCCCAGCGTCCAGGCGGAGGCGTTGGCGATGCCGTAGTAGACCAGGACGCCGAAGGACGAGAAGCCGATCGCGCCCCGCACGTCCACGGTGGCCGCCACCACGGCCACCACCGCGCCCACCGCGAGCTCCGCCCGGTGCGGGACCTGGAAGCGGGGGTGCACGGCGGCCAGTCCCGACGGCAGATGCCGGTCCCGGGCCATCGCCAGGGTCGTACGGGAGACGCCGAGGATCAGCGAGAGCAGCGAGCCCAGGGCCGCGACGGCCGCGCCGACGGTGACCAGCGGGACCAGCCATCCGGCGCCCGCCGCCCGGGCCGCGTCGGTCAGCGGGGCGGGGGAGGCCGCGAGGGCCTGCGGCCCGAGGACGGCGAGGACACTCACCGCCACCGCCGCGTAGACGGCGAGTGCGATGCCGAGAGCGAGGGGCACGGCCCGGGGGATGGTCCGGGCCGGATCGCGGACCTCCTCGCCGAGCGTGGCGATCCGCGCGTACCCGGCGAAGGCGAAGAAGAGCAGCCCCGCCGCCTGGAGCACCCCGCTCGCCGTCACCTCGCCGTCCAGGGCGAGCCGTCCGGGACCGGCCGCGTCCGAGCTCAGCGAGGCGACGACCACGGCCGCCAGGACGGCCAGGACCAGCGCCACGATCGCCCGGGTCAGCAGGGCCGACTTCTGCACACCGCCGTAGTTCACGGCCGTCATTGCCACCACTGCGGCGACCGCCACCGCGTGCGCCTGCTCGGGCCACAGGTACGCCCCGGCCGTCAGCGCCATCGCCGCGCACGAGGCCGTCTTCCCGACGACGAACGCCCAGCCCGCCAGGTATCCCCAGAACGCCCCGAGACGTTCGCGACCGTACACATAGGTGCCGCCGGAGGCGGGGTACAGCGCGGCGAGCCGGGCCGAGGCCATGGCGTTGCAGTACGCGACGATCGCGGCGGCCCCGAGCGCCGGGAGCAGACCGGCTCCGGCCGCCTCGGCGGCCGGGCCGAGAGCGACGAAGATCCCCGCGCCGACCATCGAGCCCAGCCCGATGACGACGGCGTCGAACACCCCGAGGGTGCGGCGCAGTCCCTGTGTCATGCACCGCACACTACGGGGCACCGCAACCACGCCCGGCGCCCCGGCGTCCTCTCCGGCATGAACGTCATCAGCTGGATCGTCCTGGGCCTCCTCGCGGGCGTCATAGCCAAGGTCCTGCTCCCGGGCCGAGACCCGGGCGGGCTCATCGGCACGACCGTCATCGGCATCGCCGGCGCGTTCGTCGGCGGCTGGCTCTCGTCCACGTTCCTCGACCGCCCGGTCACCACCGGCTTCTACGACACGGCCACCTGGCTCTCGGCCATCGGCGGCGCGCTGGTGCTGCTGATCGCGTACCGGATCCTCTTCGGTCACTCGCGCTCACGCTGACCGGGCGGCCGGCCGGAGCCCCGTCTCCCGCAGCGTGATGTTGAGCCGCCCGCTCAGCCCGAGGTCCGGATCGGCCGTGCCGGCGAGGACCTTGGGCACGCCGTGGTACGCGAAGCGCGAGGGCCCGCCGAAGACGAAGAGGTCCCCGGACGCCAACTCCACGTCCGTGTAGGGCCTCCCCCGGGTTTCGGTGTTCCCGAACCGGAACACGCAACGGTCGCCGAGGCTCAGCGACACCACCGGCGCCCCGGACCGCTCCTCCTTGTCCTGGTGCAGCCCCATCTTCGCGCCGGCGCCCGCGTCGTAGAAGTTCACGAGCGCCGTGTCGGGCGTGAAGCCGCCGTCGGCCCCGTAGGCCTCGGCGACCGCCCGGCGCCCCAGCTCGCCCAACCAGCCGGGCAGTTCGACGTCGACCGTGTCGAGATAGTGGTACGGGACCCAGCGCCGCCCGAGACAGAGCGAGCGCACCGACATCACCCCGCCGCCCGGAAGCACGGTGTGCCGGTACGGGACGGGTCCGCGCCCCCACTCGCGGCAGGCGGCCACCAACTCCCGCTGCCGGTCCGGGGGGAGCCACCCGGGGACGTGCACGGCTCCAGGGGCGATCTCCGCCCGCTCGCGCGGAAAGAGCGCGTCCATCACACGGCCCGCTCCAGGCCGAGCAGCCGCTCCTTGCGCTCCAGGCCGGCCGCGTACCCGCGCAGACTGCCGTCCGCGCCGATGACGCGGTGACAGGGCCGCACGACGAGCAGCGGGTTGCGCCCGATCGCGGTGCCGACGGCCCGCACCCCGGCCCCGGAGGAACCGACCGTCCGGGCGATGTCCCCGTACGAGACGGTGGCGCCGTACGGGATCTCCTCCAGGGCGCTCCAGACGCGCCGCTGGAACTCCGTACCGCTCTGTGCGAACGGGATGTCGAACCGCTCCCGCCGGCCCGCGAAGTACTCGTCGAGCTGCCCGGCGATCTCCTGGAAGGCCTCGGGTACGTGCCGCCAGCCGTCCTCGGCGGCGGCACCGCCCTTCTGCCCGGGCAGCGACAGCGAGACCAGCGCGGTCCGCCCGCCGTCCTCGCCGCCGCGCCCGACGAGCAGCATCCGGCCCAGGGGCCCGTCGACGTACGCGTACACGGTCATGGCGGTTCCTCTCCTCGCACTCGCTTCCCGTCCAGTGTGCGAGGCTCGCCCACCCGAGGGCTGGCGGTTTTCGGACACGCAGCTGGTGAGGACTACCGGTAGTTCACGAACTGGATCGCGAAGTCGAAGTCCTTGCCCTTGAGCAGCGCCTGCACGGCCTGCAGGTCGTCCCGGCTCTTCGAGCTGACCCGCAGCTCGTCGCCCTGGACCTGCGCCTTGACGCCCTTGGGGCCCTCGTCACGGATGGCCTTCGCGACCTTCTTGGCGTTCTCCTGGGAGATGCCCTCCTCGATCGTGGCGAAGATCTTGTACTCCTTGCCGGAGAGCTGCGGCTCACCCGCGTCCAGCGACTTGAGCGAGATCCCGCGCTTGATCAGCTTGGTCTCGAAGATGTCGAGGATCGCCTTCACGCGCTCCTCGCCGTTCGCCTGCATGAGGATCTTCTCGCCCGACCAGGAGATCGAGGCGTCGGTGCCCTTGAAGTCGTAGCGCTGCGAGATCTCCTTCGCGGCCTGGTTGAGGGCGTTGTCGACCTCCTGCCGCTCGACCTTGGAGACGATGTCGAAACTGGAGTCGGCCATGACGTGTGGCTCCTTGCTCGAATGCGATGCGGTTGCGTGGCGTACGGCGCCAAGCCTAGTCATCGGATCGCGTCCGAACCGCTGATCAATCCGGTGGCGAAGCACCCCTGAGGATCAGGTATCGTTTACGTCGTTGCCACGGAGCACCGCCGAAAAGCGGCTCCGAGCAGCGACATCTCATGGCGGTGTGCCCGAGTGGCCAATGGGAGCGGACTGTAAATCCGTCGGCTTAGCCTACCCAGGTTCGAATCCTGGCGCCGCCACGCGATAAGAACGGCCCCTGATCTGCGGAAACGCTGATCAGGGGCCGTTCTGCTGTGCCGGGAGCGATGAGTTTCGGGGCCGTCTGCGGTCATAACTGTCGAAACCGTTGCCGAGGAGGGCTTCTGATGCGCAGCGTGACCTACGCGATGAACGTGTCGCTCGACGGCTACATCGTCGGACCGGACGGCAGCTTCGAGTGGAGCGGGCCCGACGAGGAGGTCTTCCGCTTCTGGATCGACGACATCCGGGGCGTCGGCGTCCATCTGCTGGGCCGGCGGCTCTACGAGACGATGCTCTACTGGGAGACCGTCGATCAGGACGATCCGGAGTTCGGCGACGACGAGCGCGAGTGGACCGCACTCTGGAACCCGCTGCCGAAAGTGGTGTTCTCCACCACGCTCTCGGAGGTGCAGGGCAACGCCCGCCTGGCTTCCGGCAGTGTGGCGGAGGAGATCGAGCGGCTGCGCGCCGAGCCGGGGGAGGGCGACATCGCGATCGGCGGCGCGACCCTCGCCGCCGAGGCGCACGCCGCCGGGCTGATCGACGAGTACCGGACCATGGTCTACCCGGTGTTGGTCGGCGGCGGCATCCCGTTCTTCCCCCGCGACGAACGGCGGGTGGACCTCGAACTCGTCGAGACCCGCACCTTCGGGTCGGGAGTCGTCCACCTCCGTCACCGCGTGAAGCGTTAGCCGGGCGGGGCTACTCGCCCGCCACCGCCTTCACCGCCACCGTCACCGGCGTCGAACCGCCGATGAGCTCCAGCGTCAGGCCCGCCGTCCCCGGGGTGTCGAGGAGTTCGGACAGGACCGCCGCCACGTCGTCGCGGGGAATCGGGCCGCGGCCCGTCGAAGCCTGCAGGTGGACCAGGCCCGTGCCCGCGTCGTTGGTGAGCATGCCGGGGCGCAGGACCGTCCAGTCCAGGCCCGTACGGGCGCGCACGGAGTCGTCCGCCGCGCCCTTGGCGCGCAGGTAGGCGTCGAAGACCTCGTCGCCCTGGTGGGCGGAGTCCGCGCCCATCGAGGAGACGACGATGTACCGGCGTACGCCCGCCCGTTCCGCCGCGTCCGCGAAGAGCACCGCGGCCGCGCGGTCCACCGAGTCCTTGCGGTCCACGCCGCTGCCCGGGCCCGCGCCGGCCGCGAAGACCGCCGCGTCGGCGCCCTGCAGCGCCGCGGCGACCGTCTCCACCGTCGCCGACTCCAGGTCCAGGACGATCGGTTCGGCACCCGCCGCGCGCAGGTCGTCGGCCTGTTCTGGTCTGCGGATGAGCCCCGCCGGCTCGTGCCCCGCCGCCGAGAGCAGGCGCTCCAGGCGCAGGGCGATCTGACCGTGTCCTCCAGCGATGACAATGCGCATACTCACGACCGTACGACGGGACCGGCCGGAGGGCTTCCCGGCTCCGGGCGTTCCGGCCGGGCCTGGCGCGGCAGGTCGAGCGCCGCCGCCGAGTCGCAGTACTCGCGGACCGCGCTCGTCCGGGCCACCACCCGCCCCCGGTGGACGACGATCCGGCTGTACGCGAGGGAGAGCACGCCCGAGAGGCGTTCGCCGCGCACGGCGAGCAGTTCGGCGGGGAACCCGGCCTCCACCCGTACCTCGGTCAGCCCCATCGCCGTACGCGCCGCGGCGCTCACCGCCCCGTACGCGTCCTCCGCCGGCAGCCCCCCGAGCGAGGCCAGCAGATACGCGGCCTCCAGCGGGTCCCCGCGCCCCACCGGGTTGGAGACGTCCCGCAGCGCTCCGCCGCCGGCCGCGAGCCGCACCCCCGCGGCCCGCAGCAGCCGGACCGGTGCCGCCCCGCGCCGCTCCGTCGCCCCGCAGCCGCCCTGCGGCAGGCAGACCACCGTCACGCCGGCCGCCGCCAGCTGGTCCGCGGCCCGCCGCGCCGCGTCCGAGGGGAGCCGCGAAAGTCCCGCGCACGGGCCGATCGTCACCCCGGGCCGCAGCCCGCCCGCCATGGCCGCGAACCGGGCGAGCCGCGCGGGGTCGTCCGCGTCCGTGTGCAGGTCCACCGGGCAGCCCTGCTCGGCCGCCACGTCCAGGACCGCCTCCACGTACCCGGTGGGGTCGGGGTCGAGGTCCGGGCAGCCGCCGACCACGCTCGCGCCCATCTTCACCGCGTCCCGCAGCATCGCGAGCCCGTCCGCGCCCGCCGCGCCGGTCAGCAGCCGGGGCACCGCGACCGTGGTCAGGTCCACGAGGCCGCGCAGCGAGCGCCGGGCCTGGAGCACGGCTTCGAGGGGGCCGAGCCCGTGGACGTCGCCGATCCGTACGTGCGCGCGCTGTGCGGTCGCGCCGTGGCCGAGCTGGAGCAGCGCGGCCTCGGTGGCCCGCCGCTGCACCTCGTCGGGGGCGTACGAGACGGGGCCCGGGGTGTCGGCGCTGAGGGCGGTGTCGGCGTGGGCGTGCGGCTCGGCGGGCGCGGGGAGCAGCAGATAGCCGGCCAGGTCGACGCGGGCGCCGACGGCCGTGAGGCTGCCCGCCGTTCCGACGGCCTCGATCCGGCCCCCGACGAGCCGGACGTCCACCGTCCGGCCGTCGGTGAGGCGGGCGTTGGAGAGCAGGAGCGAGGTGGAGTCGGCGGTGGCAGCGGACCGGTCGTCGGGCGGCTGGGGCTGCTTGCTGTCGGCTGACATCGGGCTCCTCAAGGCTCCTCAAGTTCAAGCTCAAGATCAAGATCACGCAGCGTGGGGCCGAGCCTAGGGGCGGTCCGGCCGCCCTTCGAGGAGGAGCGCAATAGTCGTACTGATGAGGGCACGTGTGGCGTACCTGTGGCGTGCGAGTGGCGCACGGGGCGGGGGTGACAGGCCCGCGCGCGTGCCCGCCTGTGGGGGCCTCGAAACGGATTTGGGCGATCGGCGGAGGAGCGTGTAATGTCTTCATCGCTCGCCCCAATAGCTCAGTCGGTAGAGCGTCTCCATGGTAAGGAGAAGGTCTACGGTTCGATTCCGTATTGGGGCTCTGGTGAGAAGGAACCCGCCTCCGGGCGGGAACCGGATCATCAAAGCGGTGTAGCTCAGTCGGTAGAGCAAGCGGCTCATAATCGCTGTGTCACCGGTTCAAGTCCGGTCACCGCTACAGACAGTAGCCGATTGTGGGGTCGGTCCTGCGATCGGCTACTCTTCTATGCGTTCATCCGTCCATCCGTCCGTCAAGGAGCACTCACGTGGCTGCCACCGACGTCCGCCCGAAGATCACGCTGGCCTGCGTGGAGTGCAAGGAGCGGAACTACATCACCAAGAAGAACCGGCGTAACAACCCGGACCGTCTTGAGATGAAGAAGCACTGCCCTCGCTGCAACTCGCACACCGCGCACCGCGAGACGCGTTAATCAGGCTCGTACACGAGGCCGTCCCCGCCAGGGGGCGGCCTCGTGTCGTTTGTCGGCAACAAATCCAGGAGGTATCGAGTCCATGGCGCTCGACCAGTCCTTCGTGGGCCGGACCTATCCGCCCACCGCGCCCTACGAGGTCGGACGCGAGAAGATCCGCGAGTTCGCCGAGGCGATCGGCGACGCGAATCCCGCCTATGTCGATCAGGAAGCGGCGAAGGCGCTCGGTCACCCCGAGGTGATCGCCCCGCCGACCTTTGTGTTCGCGATCACATTCAAGGCGGCCGGGCAGGTCGTCGAGGACCCGCAGCTGGGCCTGGACTACGACCGTGTCGTGCACGGCGACCAGAAGTTCACGTACGCCCGGCCCGTGCGGGCGGGGGACCGGCTCTCGGTCGTCACGACCATCGAGGCGATCAAGACGATGGCCGGAAACGACATCCTGGACATCCGCGGTGAGGTCCACGACGAGACCGGCGAGCTCGTCGTGACCGCCTGGACCAAGCTCGTCTCGCGCGCGCCCGAGGAGGCCTGAGTCATGGCAGCGAAGATCGCTTACGACGAGGTCGAGGTCGGCACCGAGCTGCCGGCGCAGTCCTTCCCCGTGACGCGCGCCACTCTGGTGCAGTACGCGGGCGCCTCCGGGGACTTCAACCCGATCCACTGGAACGAGAAGTTCGCCCGCGAGGTCGGTCTGCCGGACGTCATCGCGCACGGCATGTTCACCATGGCCGAGGCGATCCGGGTCGTGACGGACTGGGTCGGCGACCCGGCGGCCGTCGTCGAGTACGGCGTGCGGTTCACCAAGCCGGTGATCGTGCCGAACGACGACGAGGGCGCGGTGATCGAGGTCGGCGCCAAGGTCGCGGCGAAGCTGGACGACGGGCTGGTCCGGGTGGACCTGCTCGCCAGGTCGGCCGGACAGAAGGTCCTGGGCGTGTCCCGGGCCGTGGTCAGGCTCGCGTAGCGGATTCCGGGGGCGGGTGGCCGCGGAGAGCGGCCGCCCGGCCACGCTTGACCAAGTTAGTGATTGAGTACTAACTTGGTTTCATGGCCAGGATGAGTGCGGAGGAGCGGCGCGAGAGCGTCATCCGCGCGGCGATGAGGGAGTTCAGCCGCGGCGGGTACTACGGCACGTCCACCGAGGCGATCGCCAAGCGCGTCGGCGTCTCGCAGCCGTACCTCTTCCGGCTCTTCCCCGGCAAGAAGGCGATGTTCCTCGCCGCCTCCGAGCGCTGCATCGACGACACGGTCCGTGTCTTCGAGGAGGCCGCGGAGGGGCTGTCGGGCCAAGATGCCCTGCATGCCATGGCCAACGCGTACACGAAGATCATCGCGGATGATCCGGACAGCCTCCTGATGCAGATGCAGGTGTACGTGACGGTCGCGGCCGCCGAGGCGACGGGCGACCACGAGTTCGGCGAGACCGTCCGGGCCGGCTGGATGAGGCTCTGGGAGACCGTCCATCTGGCGCTCGGCGCGGACGCCGACGAGACCACGACCTTCCTGGCGCACGGGATGCTCATCAACTCCCTCGTCGCCATGGGATTCCCGCCCGAGCACCGGGTCTGGGAGGGGTTCTACCCCTCGGCACGCCGTCTCGGGCGACTGGAGAAGTAACACACGCGTCGTCACGGGTGCCGGTTTTTTCACGTCCATGAAAGTTAGTCATCAATAACTAACCGTGAGTCGGTCAAGCGGACTCGTTCGAAGGGACGCAGTCATGAACCAGCCAGCAGCCCGTCGCGGTTCCGCCGCCTGGGCCCTCGTCATCACCAGTGTCGCCGGATTCATGGCGGCCCTCGACAACCTCGTCGTCACCACGGCTCTGCCCTCGATCCGCGAGGACCTCGGGGGAGCGCTGCACGACCTCGAATGGACCGTGAGCGCGTACACGCTGACGTTCGCTGTTCTGCTGATGTTCGGCGCCGCGCTCGGCGACCGGTTCGGCCGGCGCCGGCTCTTCGGCATCGGGCTCGCCGTCTTCACCGGCGCCTCCGCCGCGGCCGCGCTCGCGCCCGGCATCGACGCGCTGATCGCCGCCCGGGCGGTCCAGGGCGTCGGCGCGGCGATCATGATGCCGCTCACCCTGACCCTGCTGACGGCGGCGGTCCCGGCCGCCAAGCGGGGGATGGCGTTCGGGATCTGGGGCGCCGTCAACGGACTCGCGGTCGCCGCGGGGCCCCTCATCGGCGGCACCCTCACCGAACACATCTCCTGGCAGTGGATCTTCTGGCTGAACGTCCCGCTCGGCCTCGCGCTGCTCCCGCTCGCGCGGCTGCGGCTCTCCGAGTCGTACGGGACCGGGGCCCGCCTCGACGCCGTCGGCACGCTGCTCGCCAGCGGAGGTCTCTTCGGCATCGTGTACGGGCTGATCCGCGGCCCGATCGACGGCTGGACCTCGGCCACCGTGCTCACCGGTCTGCTCGCCGGCGGCGCGCTCCTCGGCGCGTTCGTCCGCCACGGCATCCGGGGGAGGGCGCCGATGCTGCCGATGCGGCTCTTCCGCGACCGGGCGTTCTCCGGGATCAACGCGGCGAGTCTGCTGATGTTCCTGGGGATGTTCGGCTCGATCTTCCTGCTCAGCCAGTACATGCAGGGCGTGCTGGGCTACTCGCCGACCGAGGCGGGCCTGCGGATGCTCCCCTGGACCGGGATGCCGATGCTCGTCGCGCCGCTCGCGGGCGCGCTCTCCGACCGGATCGGCGGCCGGCCGGTCGTCGCGACGGGCCTGGCGCTCCAGGCGATCGGCCTCGCCTGGTTCGCGGTCGTCGTCACGCCGGACGTCTCGTACGCGGCCCAGCTGCCCGCGCTGATCGTCAGCGGCGTCGGCATGGCGCTGTACTTCGCTCCGGCGGCCAACCTCGTCATGTCGAGCGTCCGTCCGTCCGAGCAGGGCATCGCGTCCGGGGCGAACAACGCCCTGCGGGAGGTGGGCGGCGCGCTCGGCGTCGCGGTGATGTCCTCGATCTTCGCCGCGCAGGGCGGCTACGGCTCGCCCCAGCAGTTCGTGAACGGCCTGGAACCGGCGCTGTGGGTCGGCGCGGGGATGGTGGCCCTGGGGGCCGCGGCCGCCCTCAGCATCCCGAGGCGTGGCGGCCGCTCGGGGTCGTCCCAGGACGCCACGGAGAAGACCCGGAAGGACCACCGGCTCGCCCAGGTGTGACGCCGACGGGGGTTCCCCGGAGGGGCGGGAGGCCGGAGCGGCGGGATCCCGGAGCGGCGGGAGGCCGGAACAGCCGGCCTCCCGCCGCCGTGCGCCGCGACGGCCGGGCACCGGCGTGCCGGCCTTCCCGTACGCGGGGGCCGGGTGGAGCCACTGCCGACGGGGGCGGCGCCGCGGGCCGGGCCGCCCCCGTCCGTGCCGCATGGGCTCGGCCGTACGCCCCGTACTCTTGAGCGCGTGCAGGAACTCCACGACGCTCCCCTCGCCCCCCTGACCACCTTCCGCCTCGGCGGGCCCGCGGTCCGGCTCGTCACGGCCACTACCGACGACGAGGTGATCGCCGTCGTCCGTGAGGCCGACGCCGCCGGCACGCCGCTGCTCGTCGTCGGGGGCGGGTCCAATCTGGTCATCGGCGACAAGGGGTTCGACGGGACCGCCCTGCGCATCGCGACCAAGGGCTTCGCGCTCGACGGGGCCACGCTGGAGCTCGCCGCCGGCGAGGTCTGGACCGACGCCGTGGCGCGGACCGTCGAGGCCGGGCTCGCCGGGATCGAGTGCCTCGCGGGGATCCCGGGATCGGCCGGAGCGACCCCGATCCAGAACGTCGGCGCGTACGGCCAGGAGGTCTCCGCCACCATCACCGAGGTCGTCGCCTACGACCGCCGGGCCGACGAGACCGTCACCCTCGCCAACGCCGACTGCGACTTCTCCTACCGTCACAGCCGCTTCAAGGCCGACCCGGACCGCTACGTCGTGCTGCGCGTCCGCTTCGGGCTGGAGGACGCGGCGGGGCTCTCCGCGCCGGTCAAGTACGCGGAGACCGCCCGTGCCCTCGGCGTCGAGGCCGGTGACCGCGTCCCGCTCGCGCAGGCCCGGGAGACCGTCCTGAAGCTGCGCGCCGGGAAGGGCATGGTCCTGGACCCCGACGACCACGACACCTGGTCGGCCGGCTCCTTCTTCACCAACCCGATCCTCACGGCGGCCGAGTACGAGACCTTCCTCGTCCGCGTCGCCGAGCGGCTCGGCGCCGACGTGACCCCGCCGGCCTTCCCCGCGGGCGCGGACGGCGACGTCAAGACCTCGGCCGCCTGGCTCATCGACAAGGCCGGTTTCACCAAGGGCTACGGCTCCGGCCCCGCCCGTATCTCCACCAAGCACACCCTCGCCCTCACCAACCGCGGCGAGGCCACCACCGAGGACCTCCTGGCGCTCGCCCGCGAGGTCGTCGCCGGCGTACGGGACGCGTTCGGGATCACGCTCGTCAACGAGCCGGTCACCGTCGGCGTCAGCATCTGAATCCGAGCACGTCCGTGGAACCCTCCGGGTTCCCCAGGTTGTCGAGTGGGTGACAGGCTCCCGGGAAGCGGGGCCGCACCGCTCGTCGAGGGGGAGTCGTGGAGGGGACGGGGCCACCGGAGCACACCGGGTTCGCGCAGTTCACCGAGTTCGCGGAGTCCGCGTACGCCTCGCTCCTGCGCACCGCCCGGCTCCTGACCGGCGACCCGCACGCCGCCGAGGACCTCGTCCAGGCCGCGCTGGTCAAGGTCTATCTGCGCTGGGGCGGCTCGGCCGGCTGGGACTCGCCCCAGGCGTACGCCCGCAAGGTCGTCGTCAACCTCTACGCGACCTGGCGCCGCCGCCGCTGGCACACCGAGGTCGTGCGCCCCGCGCACGACGGCGCGCCCGCGCCCGACACCCACGACATGGCCGGCGGCGCCGACGCGCGCCTCGAACTGGCCCGTGCCCTCGCCGCTCTGCCCCGCGCCCAGCGCGCGGTGGTGGTGCTCCGCTTCTACGAGGACCTGTCCGTGGAACAGACGGCCGAGCTGCTCGGCTGCTCGCCCGGGACGGTCAAGAGCCGGACCAACAGGGCCCTGGCACGGCTGCGCGCCGCGGGCGCGCTCGCCGGTTACGCGGGAAGGGGCGCGTGATGGACGACTCCGACGAACTCCTGAGGCTGAGGCGTGGGCTGCGTGATCTCGCCGACGGCGACCGACCGGCCGGGCCCGTGCCCGTCGCCGCCGTCGTGTCACGAGGGCGGCGCACCCGGCATGTACGGCGCTCGCTCGCGGCGGGAGCAGCCACGCTCGTGGTCGCCGGCGGCTCCGTCCTCGGCGTGAGCGGGGAGGACCGTCCGGCCCCGCCCTCGGGCCCGACCGCGGGGCCGGTCACCCCCACGCGTCCGTACGAGGGGACGTACGCGCCCCAGCCGCCGTCCGGAGCCCACGACCCCCTGGACACCGGGCCGGCGCGGCCGGTCGAGGGCGTCCGCTACCGCTACGACCTCTCCGCGGTCTGCGACCTCCGGTACGCCCATTTCGGCGGTCGGGTCTGGGAGCGGACCGACGGCGGATCGGCGGTCGCGGTGCGGTGGGCGGACGGCCGCATGCGGGGCTTCATGAGCTGGACGGACGGCAGGCGCTCCCGCTCGGAGCCGGACACGGCGGTCTTCGAGACGGAGTCGCCCGCCACCCTGCCCGCACTCCGCTTCCGCCTGGTGGCCGGACCCGCGCCGGAGTGCCTGGGCAGGGAACCGGAGCGGCGGTACGGGGACGCTCCCGCCGCCACCCTCGGCCCGGAGCGCCCGGAGCGGAACGTCCGGTACCCGTACGACATGACCAAGGAGTGCGGGACGCGCTACGCGGTCTTCGCGGGCCGCCTGTGGCGTGCCGAGGGCGGGGGGCGGACGGAGACGCACGTCGACTGGGCGAACGAGCTTCCGCTGGCCGCCTTCATGACCCTGACCTCCGGGCGGACGGCGGTACTGGAGTGGCCCGCCGGGGCGGAGGAGACCCCGAGGACGACCACGTACCGCCCGGTGGAGGCCCGGGGCGACGACTGCGGGTAGTCCCGCAGCGTGCCCCTCGCCCCCTCAGTACGCCACCCCCACGGCCTGCTTGACCGTGGCAGGGTCGGCGAGTGCCGCCAGCATGGCGTGGGCGACGTCCGCGCGGGCCAGGGTGCGGCCGCGGGGCGGGGTGCCGCCGACGACCGTGCGGTAGCGGCCGGTGACGGGCTTGTCCGTGAGCTTGGGCGGGCGTACGGACGTCCACTCAGTGGCGCTCGCGGCGAGCTCGCCCTCCATCACGCGCAGGTCCGCGTAGATGTCCTTGTAGAGGGTGTTGATGATCGGGAGCACGGCCTTCTCGATGACCGACTGGCCGTCCGGGACGGGGCCGAGCGGGGCGGCGCTGACCACGACGAGACGCCGCACACCTTCGGCGTCCATGGCGGCGAGGACCGAGCGCGTGAGCTTCGCGGCGACGCCGGCGTCCGCGCGGGTGCGGGCGCCCAGGCCGGAGAGGACCGCGTCCTTGCCGGCCACCGCCGCGCGCAGCGACTCGGGGTCCGACAGGTCGGCACGGTAGACCTCCAGGCGCTCTCCCGTGACGGCGAACCGTGCCGGGTCCCGTACGACGGCCGTCACGTCGTGGCCTTCGGTCAGGGCCTGGCGGACGATCTCCCGGCCGACTCCGCCGGTCGCTCCAAAGACGGTGAGCTTCATGTCACGCCTTCCTGAGGAGGGGTGGGTAAGTGTTCACTCACCTCTAGGGTGGGTGGGTACTCACTCACCCGTCAAGTGTGTTTGGAGGATGCATGGAGCAGAAGCCGACCCGCGTCCGGATCATCGACGCGGCCCACCGCCTCATGCGCACCGCGGGCCTTGCCCGCACCACGACGAAGGAGATCGCCAAGGAGGCGGGCTGCTCGGAGGCGGCGCTGTACAAGTACTTCCCGAGCAAGGAGGACCTGTTCGTGACCGTCCTCAACGAACGGCTGCCCCAGCTCGGCGGGCTCCTCGGCACCCTCGTCACCGACCCGGGCGGCCGCGGCGTCGAGGAGAACCTCACCGAGATCGCCCGGCAGGCCGCGCTCTTCTACGAGCAGACCTTCCCGATCGTCGCCTCGCTCTACGCGGAGCCGAGCCTCAAGCGGCGCCACGACGACATCCTGCGCGAACTCGGCGTCGGCCCGCACCGGCCGATCGAGGGGGTCGCCGCCTACCTCCGCACCGAGCAGCAGCACGGCCGCATCGGCCCCGCCGCCGACCCGCTCGCCGCCGCCTCCCTGCTCCTGGGCGCCTGCGCCCAGCGCGCCTTCGCCTGGGAGATGACCCCCGACGGCCGGCCCCCGCAGGACGTCGACACCTTCGCGGCCTCCGTCGCCCGCACCCTGATGGCGGGCATCGGGTCCTAGGGAGCCGGAACCGCCAGCCAGTCGTCGACGCCCGAGAGGAGCTTCTCGCGGACGTCCTCGGGAGCCGCCGAGCCGCGGATCGACTGGCGGGCCAGCTCGGCCAGCTCCACGTCCGTGAAGGCGTGGTGCCGGCGGGCGATCTCGTACTGGGCCGCGAGCCGCGACCCGAAGAGCAGCGGGTCGTCCGCGCCCAGGGCCATCGGGACGCCGGCCTCGAAGAGCGCGCGCAGCGGGACGTCCTCGTGCTTCTCGTAGACCCCCAGCGCCACGTTGGACGCCGGGCAGACCTCGCAGGTCACGCCCTTCTCGGCGAGCTTGCGCAGCACCCGTGGGTCCTCCGCCGCCCGCACCCCGTGACCGATCCGCGCCGCCCGGAGGTCGTCCAGGCAGTCCCGTACCGACGCCGGGCCCGTCAGCTCGCCGCCGTGCGGGGCCGCGAGCAGACCACCCTCGCGGGCGATGGCGAAGGCGCGGTCGAAGTCGCGGGCCATGCCACGGCGCTCGTCGTTGGAGAGCCCGAAGCCGACCACGCCCCGCTCGGCGTACCGCACCGCGAGCCGGGCGAGCGTACGGGCCTCCAGCGGGTGCTTCATCCGGTTCGCCGCCACCAGGACCCGCATCCCGAGCCCCGTCTCCCGCACGGCCGCGTCGACCGCGTCGAGGATGATCTCCATCGCCGGGATCAGTCCGCCGAGCAGCGGGGCGTACGAGGTCGGGTCGACCTGGATCTCCAGCCATCCCGAGCCGTCCCGCACGTCCTCCTGGGCCGCCTCGCGCACCAGGCGCTGGATGTCCTCGGGCTCCCGCAGGCAGGAGCGGGCGATGTCGTACAGCCGCTGGAAGCGGAACCAGCCGCGCTCGTCGGTGGCCCGCAGCCTGGGCGGTGTGCCGCTGCTCAGCGCCTCGGGGAGATGGACGCCGTACTTGTCCGCCAGCTCGATGAGCGTGGTGGACCGCATCGAGCCGGTGAAGTGCAGATGCAGATGCGCCTTCGGCAGCAGGCTGATGTCGCGGGAGGCCTGACCGGAAGGGCGCTCGGAAACGTGCTCGGAAACCTGCTCGGAAACGTGCTCCATTGAAGGATCTTGCCGCACCCGAATGGCGGAACACAGCCCCTTTCCCCGATCGGGACCTTGCTAGAACGTAAAAACGGGCCCCCGGTTCCGGAGAACCGGGGGCCCGTCAGCCGTGAAGGCCGAGGTGGCCTCAGTCGCGCGCCTCCGCCAGCAGCTTCTGGATCCGGGACACACCCTCCACCAGGTCCTCGTCGCCCAGCGCGTACGAGAGCCGCAGGTAGCCGGGGGTGCCGAAGGCCTCGCCCGGGACGACCGCGACCTCGGCCTCGTCCAGGATCAGCGCGGCCAGTTCGACCGAGTCCTGCGGGCGCTTGCCGCGGATCTCCTTGCCGAGCAGCCCCTTCACCGACGGGTACACGTAGAACGCGCCCTCGGGGGTCGGGCAGAGGACGCCCTCGATCTCGTTGAGCATCCGCACGATGGTCTGGCGGCGCCGGTCGAAGGCGCGGCCCATCTCGGCGACGGCGTCCAGGTTGCCCGAGACGGCGGCGAGCGCGGCCACCTGCGCCACGTTGCTCACGTTGGACGTGGCGTGCGACTGCAGGTTCGTCGCGGCCTTCACGACGTCCTTCGGGCCGATGATCCACCCCACGCGCCAGCCGGTCATCGCGTACGTCTTGGCGACACCGTTGACGACGATGCACTTGTCGCGCAGCTCGGGCATCACCGACGGCAGGGAGACGGCGGAGGCGCCGCCGTAGACCAGGTGCTCGTAGATCTCGTCCGTCAGCACCCACAGACCGTGCTCGACGGCCCAGCGGCCGATGGCCTCGGTCTCCGTCTCGCTGTACACGGCGCCGGTCGGGTTCGACGGGGAGACGAAGAGGACGACCTTGGTCTTCTCCGTGCGCGCCGCCTCCAGCTGCTCCACCGAGACGCGGTAGCCGGTGGTCTCGTCGGCGACGACCTCGACCGGCACACCGCCCGCGAGCCGGATCGACTCCGGGTACGTCGTCCAGTACGGGGCCGGGACGATGACCTCGTCACCCGGGTCGAGGATCGCGGCGAACGCCTCGTAGATCGCCTGCTTGCCGCCGTTGGTCACCAGGACCTGGGAGGCGTCGACCTCGTAGCCGGAGTCGCGGAGGGTCTTCGCGGCGATCGCGGCCTTCAGCTCGGGCAGACCGCCGGCCGGCGTGTAGCGGTGGTACTTCGGGTTCTTGCACGCCTCGACGGCGGCTTCGACGATGTAGTCCGGCGTCGGGAAGTCGGGCTCACCCGCGCCGAAGCCGATCACCGGGCGCCCGGCGGCCTTGAGGGCCTTGGCCTTGGCGTCGACGGCGAGGGTCGCGGACTCGGAGATCGCACCGACGCGGGCGGAGACCCGGCGCTCGGTCGGAGGGGTAGCAGCGCTCATACGGCCATGCTCCCAGACCGCGTTTCCGTCCGGCACACAGGTTTCAGGGTGCGGACAGGACCGGTCATTCTCGGTCGTACGACGGCCCGCGAGGGCTCCGACGTGCTTTCTGTTCGACGCGGCGCTCATGAACACGTACACTCACTGCTCGTTGGCCCTCACCGACCACATCTCACGATGCGGTAGGTTGGGGAAGCCGCAAAGGGTCGTAGCTCAATTGGTAGAGCACCGGTCTCCAAAACCGGCGGTTGGGGGTTCAAGTCCCTCCGGCCCTGCTACACACACCGCCAGGATGTGTGCGCATGTACGTACTTCGATGCACCGCCGTGCGGATCCACCCGGCACGGCACTGCCATGACCCGGGATCAGGTGAGAAGCGTGACGGACGCCGTGGGCTCCATCGACATGCCTGATGCCGAGGACGAGGCTCCGGACTCGAAGAAGAAGGCCCGCAAGGGCGGCAAGCGCGGGAAGAAGGGCCCTCTGGGTCGCCTCGCGCTCTTCTACCGCCAGATCGTCGCGGAGCTTCGCAAGGTCGTCTGGCCCACTCGCAGCCAGCTGACGACGTACACCACGGTAGTGATTGTCTTCGTTGTCATCATGATCGGCCTCGTGACCGTGATTGACTATGGCTTCCAGGAAGCAGTCAAGTACGTCTTCGGCTGACTTCTTGTTCCACCCCATCTGTATCCAGGAAGAAGCAGCCACCGTGTCTGACCCGAACCTGAACGAGTCTGTTTCCGAGGACGAGCTCGACATCCTCGAGGCGGCCGACGAGGACCAGGCCGAGGCTGCTGACGCCGCTGCGGGCGAGGCTGCCGAAGAGGCCGCCCTCTCCGTCGAGGACGACTCCGAGGAGTCGGACGAGGACGACGTCGAGGACGACACCGACGTCGAGGACGAGTCCGACGAGGACACCGACGTCGAGGCCGAGGCCGAGCTGGAAGAGGCCGAGGAGGCCGAGGAGGAGCCCGCCGCTCCCGTCGACCCCATCCAGGCCCTGCGCGACGAACTCCGCGGCCTGCCCGGCGAGTGGTACGTGATCCACACCTACGCGGGCTACGAGAAGCGCGTGAAGGCCAACCTCGAGCAGCGTGCCGTCTCGCTGAACGTCGAGGAGTTCATCTACCAGGCCGAGGTGCCCGAGGAAGAGATCGTCCAGATCAAGAACGGCGAGCGCAAGAACGTCCGGCAGAACAAGCTGCCCGGCTACGTGCTCGTCCGCATGGATCTGACGAACGAGTCCTGGGGCGTCGTCCGCAACACCCCCGGCGTCACCGGCTTCGTGGGCAACGCCTACGACCCGTACCCGCTGACCCTGGACGAGATCGTCAAGATGCTCGCCCCGGAGGCCGAGGAGAAGGCCGCCCGCGAGGCCGCCGAGGCCGAGGGCAAGCCGGCTCCCGCCCGCAAGGTCGAGGTCCAGGTCCTGGACTTCGAGGTCGGCGACTCGGTCACCGTCACCGACGGCCCCTTCGCCACCCTCCAGGCGACGATCAACGAGATCAACGCCGACTCGAAGAAGGTCAAGGGCCTCGTCGAGATCTTCGGTCGCGAGACCCCGGTCGAGCTCAGCTTCGACCAGATCCAGAAGAACTGACCCTCACAGGTTTCCGACCAGGTCAGAGTGGCTCTCGTAGCCGCTCTGACCTGCTCGGTTTTTAGCCGCACGTCTATACCCGTTATCGTTGTGCGGTATGCCTCCATCCGGATGACCGGATCGGCGGCTGAACACTCTCACTAGGACCCGGAGAGAGCAATGCCTCCCAAGAAGAAGAAGGTCACGGGGCTTATCAAGCTCCAGATCAACGCTGGTGCGGCCAACCCGGCCCCGCCGGTCGGTCCCGCGCTGGGCCAGCACGGCGTCAACATCATGGAGTTCTGCAAGGCCTACAACGCCGCGACCGAGTCGCAGCGTGGCATGGTCGTGCCGGTGGAGATCACGGTCTACGAGGACCGTAGCTTCACCTTCATCACCAAGACTCCGCCGGCCGCCAAGCTGATCCTCAAGGCCGCGGGTGTGGACAAGGGCTCCGGCGAGCCGCACAAGACCAAGGTCGCGAAGCTCACGGCCGCTCAGGTCCGCGAGATCGCCACGGTCAAGCTCCCCGACCTGAACGCCAACGACCTGGACGCCGCGTCGAAGATCATCGCCGGCACCGCCCGTTCCATGGGCATCACGGTCGAGGGCTGATCAGCCCCCCTTGTGACCTCAGTGGTAGGGCCAGCGCCGGCCCGCACCACGACTCCACACACCTGAACCAACAGGAGAAGCAGTGAAGCGCAGCAAGGCACTCCGCGCCGCGGACGCCAAGATCGACCGGGAGCGCAACTACGCCCCCCTCGAGGCCGTCCGTCTGGCCAAGGACACCGCCGCCACCAAGTTCGACGGCACCGTCGAGGTCGCCTTCCGCCTGGGCGTCGACCCGCGCAAGGCCGACCAGATGGTCCGTGGCACCGTGAACCTCCCGCACGGCACCGGTAAGACCGCCCGGGTCCTGGTCTTCGCGACCGGTGACCGTGCCGAGGCCGCGATCGCCGCGGGCGCCGACATCGTCGGCTCCGACGAGCTCATCGACGAGATCTCCAAGGGCAACCGCCTGAACGAGTTCGACGCCGTTGTGGCCACCCCGGACCTCATGGGCAAGGTCGGCCGCCTCGGCCGCGTCCTCGGCCCGCGTGGTCTCATGCCGAACCCGAAGACCGGCACCGTCACCCCCGATGTCGCGAAGGCTGTCAACGACATCAAGGGCGGCAAGATCGAGTTCCGCGTCGACAAGCACTCGAACCTGCACTTCATCATCGGCAAGGTCTCCTTCGACGAGACGAAGCTGGTCGAGAACTACGCCGCGGCTCTGGAGGAGATCCTCCGTCTGAAGCCGTCCGCCGCCAAGGGCCGCTACATCAAGAAGGCGACCCTGACGACGACGATGGGCCCCGGCATCCCGCTGGACTCCAACCGCACCCGCAACCTCCTCGTCGAGGAGGACCCGGCCGCGGTCTGAGCCCACACGGCTCACTGAGTGGTCAGCCGGCCCCCGTCCCCTCTTCGGAGGGGCCGGGGGCCGGCTTTCTTCGTACGGAGCCGTGGCGCGGGCTCTCAGGCGACGCCAGGGGTCCCAGAAGCCCCGGGACGCCCCGCCGGGCGCCCGGCGGGGCCTCCGAGGGGCTCGGCGAGGGCTGAGCCGTACGGGCGGATTTGCTCCCCGCCGCAGGCGTCGCGTACTCTTCCACAGAAGCCAAAGACCGCTGGTCGTTGCCGTGCTCTCGTAAGAGGTCCGGTGGCCGAAGGTTCGCTGAGATGCGAACGGCCCGCGCAGGTGATCGTGGAAGAGTTCCCGCGTCGATTTCGACTCGGTCGAGCTGAGCCCCGTGCGCCTGCGCCGGGGCGTTTCTCTTTGTTCAGCCCCTTCTGAGCGGTCCTCATCACCCGGAAGGAGGCCGACGCTCTATGGCAAGGCCCGACAAGGCTGCCGCGGTAGCCGAGCTCAAGGACAAGTTCCAGAGCTCGAGCGCCGTCGTGCTGACCGAGTACCGGGGTCTCACCGTGGCCCAGCTCAAGACGCTGCGCCGTTCGCTCGGTGAGAACGCCCAGTACGCCGTGGTGAAGAACACGCTGACCAAGATTGCGGCCAACGAGGCCGGGATCACCTCGCTCGACGACCAGTTCACCGGTCCGACGGGCGCTGCCTTCATCACCGGTGACCCGGTGGAGTCGGCCAAGGGTCTTCGTGACTTCGCCAAGGACAACCCGAATCTCATCATCAAGGGCGGTGTCCTTGATGGTAAGGCGCTCTCCGCCGATGAGATCAAGAAGCTTGCGGACCTCGAGTCCCGCGAGGTTCTGCTCAGCAAGCTGGCCGGTGCCTTCAAGGGCAAGCAGTCCCAGACTGCTTCGCTCCTCCAGGCGCTGCCGTCGAAGTTCGTCCGCACCGCGGAGGCGCTTCGCGTCAAGCTCGCCGAGCAGGGCGGTGCCGAGTAATTCGGCTCGCGCACTGATCCACGCCGCCTAGTGCGTGGGTCGTAGCGGGCCGTTACGCCCGCCTCTATATACATCCGGCACCCGCCGAATTAGTGGAAGGACGCCATCATGGCGAAGCTGTCCCAGGACGACCTGCTCGCGCAGTTCGAGGAGATGACCCTCATCGAGCTCTCCGAGTTCGTGAAGGCCTTCGAGGAGAAGTTCGACGTCACCGCCGCCGCGGCCGTCGCCGTTGCCGGCCCCGCCCAGGGTGGCGCTGCCCCCGAGGCCGCCGAGGAGCAGGACGAGTTCGACGTCATCCTCGAGGGTGCGGGCGACAAGAAGATCCAGGTCATCAAGGTCGTGCGTGAGCTCACCTCCCTGGGCCTGAAGGAGGCCAAGGACCTCGTCGACGGCACCCCGAAGCCGGTCCTCGAGAAGGTCGCCAAGGAGGCCGCGGAGAAGGCTGCCGAGTCCCTCAAGGCCGCCGGCGCCTCCGTCACGGTCAAGTAAGACCCTGCGAGTCTCCTGACTCGTTCTGGCGCCCCTCAGGCGCCTCGTCGAGGGCGATCACCCATCCGGGTGGTCGCCCTTCGGCGTACCCCGGGAGGGCGTGGCGGGGGTCGTGGGAGGCGCCGGGAGCGGAGTATGGTGATCTTCGCCGTGCGCCCCCGCTGACCGGGGGGCCTTGACGAACCGCACGCAGCGCGCAATTCTCAGGACGCGTCGTCACAACGATCCGTATCCGAGGCATGGATCGACGGCGGAACGGGCAGTATCGAGGTGCGCCGCACGGCGCGAGGTACCGCGGAGTTGAGAACAACGAGGGTCGCGAAAAACTCGCCCTGGACATCAGTGGGCCAAGTGGCTACACTGACCCTTTGCGCTGCCTGTTAGCTGCCCCCTGCCCGTCACCAGGGGCATACTCCGCGAGAGCATTGTCGGCAGACCTGACCTGAACTGGGCTTTTGGCCATATCGGGAAATGTCTGTCCCTCTGCGTCGCTGGGGACCGGTACGCGCGTAGTGAGTCCGAGCCCTCGGAAGGACCCCCTCTTGGCCGCCTCGCGCAACGCCTCGACCAATACGAACAACGGCGCCAGCACCGCCCCGCTGCGCATCTCCTTTGCAAAGATCAAGGAGCCCCTCGAGGTTCCGAACCTCCTCGCGCTGCAGACCGAGAGCTTTGACTGGCTGCTCGGCAACGCCGCCTGGAAGGCTCGCGTCGAGGCCGCTCTCGAGTCGGGACAGGACGTCCCCAGGAAGTCGGGTCTGGAGGAGATCTTCGAGGAGATCTCTCCGATCGAGGACTTCTCCGGGTCGATGTCGCTGACCTTCCGCGACCACCGCTTCGAGCCCCCGAAGAACTCGATCGACGAGTGCAAGGACCGTGACTTCACGTACGGCGCCCCGCTCTTCGTCACGGCCGAGTTCACCAACAACGAGACCGGCGAGATCAAGTCCCAGACGGTCTTCATGGGCGACTTCCCGCTCATGACGAACAAGGGCACCTTCGTCATCAACGGCACCGAGCGTGTCGTGGTCTCGCAGCTGGTCCGTTCGCCGGGCGTCTACTTCGACTCCTCCATCGACAAGACGTCCGACAAGGACATCTTCTCCGCCAAGATCATCCCGTCCCGGGGTGCCTGGCTGGAGATGGAGATCGACAAGCGCGACATGGTCGGTGTCCGCATCGACCGCAAGCGCAAGCAATCCGTCACCGTCCTCCTGAAGGCGCTCGGCTGGACCACCGAGCAGATCCTGCAGGAGTTCGGCGAGTACGAGTCCATGCGCGCCACCCTGGAGAAGGACCACACCCAGGGTCAGGACGACGCGCTGCTCGACATCTACCGCAAGCTCCGTCCGGGCGAGCCGCCGACCCGCGAGGCCGCTCAGACGCTGCTCGAGAACCTCTACTTCAACCCGAAGCGCTACGACCTCGCGAAGGTCGGCCGCTACAAGGTGAACAAGAAGCTCGGCGCGGACGAGCCGCTGGACGCCGGTGTCCTGACCACCGACGACGTCATCGCCACGATCAAGTACCTGGTGAAGCTCCACGCGGGCGAGACCGAGACGATCGGCGAGTCGGGCCGGGAGATCGTCGTCGAGACCGACGACATCGACCACTTCGGCAACCGTCGTCTGCGCAACGTCGGCGAGCTCATCCAGAACCAGGTCCGTACGGGTCTGGCCCGTATGGAGCGCGTCGTGCGCGAGCGCATGACCACCCAGGACGTCGAGGCGATCACGCCGCAGACCCTGATCAACATCCGGCCGGTCGTCGCCTCCATCAAGGAGTTCTTCGGCACCAGCCAGCTGTCGCAGTTCATGGACCAGAACAACCCGCTGTCGGGTCTGACGCACAAGCGTCGTCTCTCGGCGCTGGGTCCCGGTGGTCTGTCCCGTGAGCGGGCCGGCTTCGAGGTCCGAGACGTGCACCCGTCCCACTACGGACGCATGTGCCCGATCGAGACCCCCGAAGGCCCGAACATCGGTCTGATCGGTTCGCTCGCCTCGTACGGCCGTGTCAACGCGTTCGGCTTCATCGAGACGCCGTACCGCAAGGTCGTCGACGGCCAGGTCACCGACGAGGTCGACTACATCACGGCCGACGAGGAGGACCGCTTCGTCATCGCCCAGGCGAACGCGACCCTGAACGACGAGCTCCGCTTCACCGAGCCGCGCGTCCTGGTCCGCCGCCGTGGTGGCGAGGTCGACTACGTCCCGCCGACCGAGGTCGACTACATGGACGTCTCGCCGCGCCAGATGGTGTCGGTCGCGACGGCCATGATCCCCTTCCTCGAGCACGACGACGCCAACCGTGCCCTCATGGGCGCGAACATGATGCGTCAGGCGGTGCCGCTGATTAAGTCCGAGGCCCCGCTCGTCGGTACCGGCATGGAGTACCGCTGTGCCACCGACGCCGGTGACGTGCCGAAGGCCGACAAGGACGGTGTCGTCCAGGAGGTCTCGGCCGACTACATCACCGTTGCCAACGACGACGGCACGTACACCACGTACCGGATGGCCAAGTTCTCCCGCTCGAACCAGGGCACCTCGGTCAACCAGAAGGTCGTCGTCTCCGAGGGCGACCGGGTCATCGAGGGCCAGGTCCTCGCCGACGGTCCGGCCACCGAGAACGGTGAGATGGCGCTCGGCAAGAACCTGCTCGTGGCGTTCATGCCGTGGGAGGGTCACAACTACGAGGACGCGATCATCCTGTCGCAGCGCCTCGTGCAGGACGACGTCCTCTCCTCGATCCACATCGAGGAGCACGAGGTCGACGCCCGTGACACCAAGCTCGGCCCGGAGGAGATCACCCGGGACATCCCGAACGTCTCCGAGGAGGTCCTCGCCGACCTCGACGAGCGCGGCATCATCCGTATCGGTGCCGAGGTCGTCGCCGGCGACATCCTCGTCGGCAAGGTCACGCCCAAGGGTGAGACCGAGCTGACCCCCGAGGAGCGTCTGCTCCGCGCGATCTTCGGTGAGAAGGCGCGTGAGGTCCGTGACACCTCGCTGAAGGTGCCGCACGGCGAGACCGGCAAGGTCATCGGCGTCCGCGTCTTCGACCGCGAGGAGGGCGACGAGCTTCCCCCGGGCGTGAACCAGCTGGTCCGCGTCTACGTCGCCCAGAAGCGCAAGATCACCGACGGTGACAAGCTCGCCGGCCGTCACGGCAACAAGGGTGTCATCTCCAAGATCCTTCCGATCGAGGACATGCCGTTCCTCGAGGACGGAACGCCGGTCGACATCATCCTCAACCCGCTGGGTGTCCCGTCCCGAATGAACCCGGGACAGGTCCTGGAGATCCACCTCGGCTGGCTCGCCAGCCGCGGCTGGGACGTCTCCGGCCTCGCGGACGACTGGGCGCAGCGCCTGCAGGCCATCGGCGCCGACCAGGTCGCCCCGGGCACCAACGTCGCCACCCCCGTCTTCGACGGTGCGCGTGAGGACGAGCTCGCGGGTCTGCTGCAGCACACGATCCCGAACCGCGACGGCGAGCGCATGGTGCTCCCCTCCGGCAAGGCGCGTCTGTTCGACGGCCGCTCCGGCGAGCCGTTCCCGGACCCGATCTCGGTCGGGTACATGTACATCCTCAAGCTCCACCACCTGGTCGACGACAAGCTGCACGCCCGGTCGACCGGTCCGTACTCGATGATCACCCAGCAGCCGCTGGGTGGTAAGGCCCAGTTCGGTGGCCAGCGCTTCGGTGAGATGGAGGTGTGGGCGCTGGAGGCGTACGGCGCCGCGTACGCCCTCCAGGAGCTGCTGACGATCAAGTCCGACGACGTGACCGGCCGCGTGAAGGTCTACGAGGCCATCGTCAAGGGCGAGAACATCCCTGAGCCCGGCATCCCCGAGTCCTTCAAGGTGCTCATCAAGGAGATGCAGTCCCTGTGCCTCAACGTGGAGGTGCTGTCCTCGGACGGCATGTCCATCGAGATGCGCGACACCGACGAGGACGTCTTCCGCGCAGCGGAGGAGCTCGGTATCGACCTGTCCCGGCGCGAGCCGAGCAGCGTCGAAGAGGTCTGACGGGAGTCCGGTACGGGGACTCGGTGCAATCCACTGAGTCCCCGGCCGGCCCCAGGACCCCCGTTTCAGACCCCAAGACTTACAACCCTGAGAGGGATTGACGCATAGTGCTCGACGTCAACTTCTTCGATGAGCTCCGGATCGGTCTGGCCACCGCTGACGACATCCGTCAGTGGAGCCACGGCGAGGTCAAGAAGCCTGAGACCATCAACTACCGCACGCTCAAGCCCGAGAAGGACGGACTCTTCTGCGAGAAGATCTTCGGTCCGACCCGGGACTGGGAGTGCTACTGCGGCAAGTACAAGCGTGTCCGCTTCAAGGGCATCATCTGTGAGCGGTGTGGCGTCGAGGTCACCCGCGCCAAGGTGCGCCGTGAGCGGATGGGCCACATCGAGCTCGCCGCCCCCGTCACCCACATCTGGTACTTCAAGGGCGTCCCGTCGCGCCTCGGATACCTGCTGGACCTCGCGCCGAAGGACCTCGAGAAGGTCATCTACTTCGCCGCGTACATGATCACGTTCGTGGACGACGAGCGCCGGACGCGTGACCTGCCCTCGCTGGAGGCGCACGTCTCCGTCGAGCGTCAGCAGATCGAGAACCGTCGCGACTCCGACCTCGAGGCCCGCGCCAAGAAGCTCGAGACCGACCTGGCCGAGCTCGAGGCCGAGGGTGCCAAGGCCGACGTGCGCCGCAAGGTGCGCGAGGGTGCCGAGCGTGAGATGAAGCAGCTGCGCGACCGTGCGCAGCGCGAGATCGACCGTCTCGACGAGGTCTGGAACCGCTTCAAGAACCTCAAGGTCCAGGACCTGGAGGGCGACGAGCTCCTCTACCGCGAGCTGCGTGACCGCTTCGGCACGTACTTCGACGGTTCGATGGGTGCCGCCGCGCTGCAGAAGCGCCTGGAGTCCTTCGACCTGGACGAGGAGGCCGAGCGCCTCCGCGAGATCATCCGTACCGGCAAGGGCCAGAAGAAGACCCGTGCGCTCAAGCGCCTCAAGGTCGTCTCCGCGTTCCTGCAGACCGCGAACAGCCCCAAGGGCATGGTTCTCGACTGCGTGCCGGTGATCCCGCCGGACCTGCGTCCGATGGTGCAGCTGGACGGTGGCCGCTTCGCGACCTCCGACCTGAACGACCTGTACCGCCGTGTGATCAACCGCAACAACCGTCTGAAGCGTCTGCTCGACCTCGGTGCCCCCGAGATCATCGTGAACAACGAGAAGCGGATGCTCCAGGAGGCGGTCGACGCCCTCTTCGACAACGGCCGTCGTGGTCGCCCGGTCACGGGCCCCGGCAACCGTCCGCTGAAGTCCCTCAGCGACATGCTGAAGGGCAAGCAGGGTCGATTCCGTCAGAACCTGCTCGGTAAGCGTGTGGACTACTCCGCGCGTTCCGTCATCGTCGTCGGTCCGCAGCTGAAGCTGCACCAGTGTGGTCTGCCGAAGGCCATGGCGCTGGAGCTCTTCAAGCCGTTCGTGATGAAGCGCCTGGTCGACCTGAACCACGCGCAGAACATCAAGAGCGCCAAGCGGATGGTCGAGCGCGGCCGCACGGTCGTGTACGACGTCCTCGAAGAGGTCATCGCCGAGCACCCGGTTCTGCTGAACCGTGCGCCCACGCTGCACCGCCTCGGCATCCAGGCCTTCGAGCCGCAGCTGGTCGAGGGCAAGGCCATCCAGATCCACCCGCTCGTCTGTACCGCGTTCAACGCGGACTTCGACGGTGACCAGATGGCCGTCCACCTGCCGCTCTCCGCGGAGGCGCAGGCCGAGGCCCGCATCCTGATGCTGTCCTCGAACAACATCCTCAAGCCGGCCGACGGCCGTCCGGTCACGATGCCGACCCAGGACATGGTCCTCGGTCTGTTCTTCCTGACCACCGACGGTGAGCTGCGCGACACCAAGGGCGAGGGCCGCGCGTTCGGCTCCACCGCGGAGGCCACCATGGCCTTCGACGCCGGCGAGCTCGCGCTGCAGTCGTCCGTCGACATCCGCTTCCCGATCGGCACCGTTCCGCCGCGCGGCTGGGTTCCCCCGGTCGCGGAGGAGGGCGAGCCGGAGTGGCAGCAGGGTGACTCGTTCCGTCTGCGGACGTCCCTTGGCCGCGCGCTCTTCAACGAGCTGCTGCCCGAGGACTACCCCTTCGTCGACTACTCGGTCGGCAAGAAGCAGCTCTCCGAGATCGTCAACGACCTCGCCGAGCGCTACCCCAAGGTCATCGTGGCGGCGACGCTCGACAACCTGAAGGCGGCGGGCTTCTACTGGGCGACCCGTTCCGGCGTCACCGTGGCCATCTCCGACGTCGTCGTTCCCGAGGCGAAGAAGGCCATCGTCGCGGGCTACGAGGCGCAGGACGAGAAGGTCCAGAAGCAGTACGAGCGCGGTCTCATCACCAAGGAAGAGCGCACTCAGGAGCTCATCGCGATCTGGACCAAGGCGACCAACGAGGTTGCCGAGGCCATGAACGAGAACTTCCCCAAGACGAACCCCATCTTCATGATGGTTGACTCGGGTGCCCGAGGAAACATGATGCAGATGCGGCAGATCGCCGGTATGCGTGGTCTGGTGTCGAACGCCAAGAACGAGACGATCCCGCGTCCCATCAAGGCGTCCTTCCGTGAGGGCCTCACCGTCCTCGAGTACTTCATCTCGACGCACGGTGCCCGTAAGGGTCTGGCCGACACCGCCCTGCGTACCGCCGACTCGGGTTACCTGACCCGTCGTCTGGTGGACGTCTCGCAGGACGTGATCATCCGCGAGGAGGACTGCGGCACCGAGCGCGGTCTGAAGCTGAAGATCGCCGAGCGGGGCGCCGACGGCGTCCTGCGGAAGACGGACGACGTCGAGACCTCCGTGTACGCGCGGATGCTCGCCGAGGACGTCGTCGTGGACGGCAAGGTCATCGCGCCGGCCAACGTCGACCTGGGTGACGTCCTGATCGACGCCCTCGTGGGCGCCGGTGTGGAGGAGGTCAAGACCCGCTCGGTCCTGACCTGTGAGTCCGCGGTCGGCACCTGTGCCTTCTGCTACGGCCGTTCGCTGGCCACCGGCAAGCTGGTCGACATCGGTGAGGCCGTCGGCATCATCGCGGCCCAGTCCATCGGTGAGCCCGGTACCCAGCTGACGATGCGTACCTTCCACACCGGTGGTGTGGCCGGTGACGACATCACCCAGGGTCTGCCCCGTGTCGTCGAGCTCTTCGAGGCTCGTCAGCCCAAGGGTGTCGCCCCGATCTCGGAGGCGGCCGGCCGCGTCCGTATCGAGGAGACCGAGAAGACCAAGAAGATCGTCGTCACCCCGGACGACGGCAGCGACGAGACGGCGTTCCCGATCTCGAAGCGTGCCCGTCTGCTGGTGGGCGAGGGCGACCACGTCGAGGTGGGCCAGAAGCTCACCGTGGGTGCCACCAACCCGCACGACGTGCTGCGGATCCTCGGTCAGCGCGCGGTCCAGGTCCACCTGGTCGGCGAGGTCCAGAAGGTCTACAACTCGCAGGGTGTGTCGATCCACGACAAGCACATCGAGATCATCATCCGGCAGATGCTGCGCCGCGTGACGATCATCGAGTCCGGCGACGCGGAGCTGCTGCCGGGCGAGCTCGTCGAGCGCTCGAAGTTCGAGACCGAGAACCGTCGTGTGGTCACCGAGGGCGGTCACCCCGCCTCCGGCCGTCCGCAGCTGATGGGTATCACCAAGGCCTCGCTGGCGACGGAGTCCTGGCTGTCGGCCGCCTCCTTCCAGGAGACGACCCGAGTCCTGACGGATGCGGCGATCAACGCCAAGTCCGACAGCCTCATCGGCCTCAAGGAGAACGTCATCATCGGTAAGCTCATCCCGGCCGGTACGGGTCTGTCCCGCTACCGCAACATCCGGGTCGAGCCGACCGAGGAGGCCAAGGCCGCGATGTACTCGGCCGTCGGCTACGACGACATCGACTACTCGCCGTTCGGCACGGGCTCCGGCCAGGCCGTTCCGCTGGAGGACTACGACTACGGTCCGTACAACCAGTAAGCGAGTCGCTTGAAGTACCGCAGGGCGGTCACTCCGTTTCGTACGGGGTGGCCGCCCTGCGGCGTTCCTGGAGGGCGGCGGGCTACCGGCCCGCCAGTTCCCAGACCGCGAGCATCAGGCCGGCGCTCGCGGTGAGCGCGGCGATGCTGGTCAGCGGCCAGCGGGAGCGTTCCAGGGCGTCCAGCCTGGCCTCGTGGTCGGCGAGCTGTTTGTCGGTCTGGTCGCTGCGCTGGACGAGCAGGGCCAGCGAGCCGTCGACGCGGGCGAAGCCGGCCTCCAGCGTGCCGCGCAGCCGTTCCAGTTCGAGTGCCACCGCCACCGGGTCGTTCGGATCAGGCTCGGTCATCGGCCGCCGCCGGGGTGGTGCGCAGCCAGGACGGCAGCATGTTCTGTACGGCGGGCAGCGCCATCACCCGGGTCAGGGCTCCGGCCACGGCCAGCGCGCCGGCGACCCAGGGGAGGGTCGCCGGGAGGCCGGCGGCGTCGACGACCGCGGGGAGTACGACGGCGATGCCGACGGCGGTCTGCAGGACGGTGCGCGCGGTGCGCTTGGCGGCATCGGACATGGGGGTTCTCCTTGCGTGCTGTACGGGACTCAACCGCTGTACGGGACCTTGAGCGCGTTCCAGGACATGACGCCCGGCCAGCCGTCGGCGTCGGAGCCGCCGAAGCCGAGCTTGCGCTGCCACTTCGCGTAGCTGCGCCGGTCCGCCTCGCCCCAGCGGGGGGAGGGGCCGACGGCGTACGCGGAGCAGCCCTCGGCGACCAGCCGGCGGCCCATCGCGGTGACGATCGGGGAGCTGGGGTTGTTCTTGAAGAACGAGGTGCCGGGGAAGGGCTGGTAGCGGGGGGCGGCCGGCTTCGGCTTCTGCGGGGCCGGGGGCTGCTTGGCCGGGGAGGCGGCGAGCCGCTTCTGGACCCGGTCGCGCATGCCCGGCATCGCGAAGCCGCGCGGGTCGCTCTTCCAGTCCGACCATTCGAGGTGGCCGATGACGGACTTGGCGCCCCAGCCGTGGGCGCGGCAGAGCGCGGCGGACGTCCGCTCGATGGCGTCGAGCTGGGCGGCCGGCCAGGGGTCGCCGCCGTTGCCGAGGTTGATGCACTCGAAGCCGTAGAAGCGGGAGTTGCCGTCGACGGCGCCGGGGCTGCCCTGGTGGTGGCGGGGGGTGGGCGGACGGGTTCCGTAGGTCTCGGTGATCACGGCCTGGAGGACCGAGGGGTCGCCGCCGCCCGCGTGGTTGGCGCGGCCGTTGGCGACGAGGTGGACCGTGCCGTCCTTGGCGATTACGCCGTGGCAGAGCGGGCCCGGCAGCCCGGTGTAGCCGTTGTAGCAGAGCTCGACGGACGAGGCGGTGCCGCTGGAGACGGTGTGGTGGATCATCACGCCGACGACCGGCCCCCAGGCGCCGGCCTGGTTGCGGTGGTGGGTGCGCCAGCCGTCGTGCTCGACGACCTTGACGCCTTCGGCGCGGAGCGCGGCGACGAGCCGGTCCGCGGAGAGGGGAGTGGCCATGGTGACCTCCGGGCTTGCGGGCATGAAAAAAGCCCGCGCGGGGGCGGGCGTACAGGTGGGGTGGGGCTTCGGCGCTACGGGGCCGTGGCGGGAGCGGGTTCCGGGGTCGGGGTCGGGATCGGTTCCGGGGTCGGCGCAGGCTCCGGCTCGGGCTCGGGCTCGGGCTGCGGCGTCGGCGCCCAGGTCGCGCAGAGCGCGGCGTAGGCGGCCCGGCGGGACTCGAAGTCGGCGAGGGCCGCGGCGACGGCCTGCTCGACGGAGGTCGGGTCGGGGACCACGGGGACGCCGTCCTCGGCGTGGACGATGGTCAGGCCGGCGCCGCGCAGGACGACGTCGGCCGTGGACTTCTCGGTGAGTTCGGCGGTGACGTACACCGACGGGTACTGCCCGGTGACCGGGTCGATCTCCAGGGTGTAGCTGAGGCTGTTGTCGTAGACGCGGACATTGAGGGTGTGGCCGCCCTCGGTGACGACGGCGCGGCCGGCGTAGTCGATGGCCACGCCCCAGGGCTGGGTGGGGTCGGTGTTCATGGGGTACTCCTCGTACTCGTCGTCCTGCGGGGAGGGCGGGTCAGGTCTGGGCGCCGTGGATGAGGACCGCCTGGGCGTAGACCGTGCCGCCGGCGGCCATGGCCTGGATCTCGATGTTCATCGTCTGGCCGAACCTGGTCTTCATGTCGCCGGGCAGCAGGCCGAGGTGGTCGTAGGTGGTGCCCGCGGTCACCGTGGGACCGAACTGGACGTTGTCGACGAGCACCCGCACCTGCCCGGTGGCGCCCGACGAGGCCGCCGTGTTGACGACGAGTCGCATCTTCGGCTGCCAGACGGGGTTGGAGGAGCGGGCGACGGTCGTGAACGCGGCGGCGGTGGTGGAGGGCCACTTGACCGGATCGGTGGGCAGCGGCGGCATGAGCTGCAGCCAGGGCCGGGCCAGACCGCCGGTCAGGATGTCGTCCGCGAAGATCTCGTGGTTGTAGCCGTCGAAGATCCGGAACAGCGGCCGGGTGATGGTGACGCTGCCGGTCTGCGTGGCGGGGCGGAACTCGTTGACCGGGGGACGCGTGTTGACGGCGGTGGACAGCGCCTTGAGCCGGCGTTCCATCTGGTTGAGCCGGTCGATGATGTCCTCGGGCAGCTGGGGCATCAGGCCTCCTCAAGGTAGAGCTCGGCGGTGTCGGGACGGCCGCGCTCCGGGGGAGTGACCTTGACGCCGATGATGCGGTAGCGGGCGTCCAGGCCCTGCGCGAACCACTCGTCGTGGATCCGGATGCGGGCGATGCGCCCGATGAGGGCCGGCGGGACCATCCCGCCCAGGTGGATGGTGATCGCCGGGATCACCACGGCGCCGCGGGCCTGGGCGAGTTCGGCCGCGGCCAGCGACTCCAGGGTGAGCGTGTCGGTGATCTCGTTGTGGTCCGAGGACAGGTCGATCAGCGGCCAGCCGTCGACGAGGAGCGAGGTGTCGTACTGCTCCTTGCCGTAGAGCGGGCGCGACTCGGCGGCCGCATTGGCGTTCACGGACGCGCCGCGGGCCACCGCGGTGGTGCCGCCTCGGGTCGCGTCGTACGGGAAGGAGTACGACAGGATGACGCCGGGCCGGTCGAAGAGCAGGTCGGTGGCGCCGTTGACGATCTTCGGTTCGCCGAGGCGTAGCTGGCGGACCCGCTGCCCGCTGATCGGGTCGCGGTAGACCAGGATCTGGTGCTCGAAGCCGTCCTGCATGGCGGCGATCTGGTTGAGCGCGTCCAGGTAGACCGTCTCGTCGCCCTTGCGCCACGAGACGGTGCGCATGACCTTGGGCGGCTCGTCGCCGAACGTGATCCCGAGGCGCTTGGGTTCCTGGTTCGCAGGGGCGCCCGGGTAGCTCTGGACGTCGAGCTCGCTCCACAGCCGGCGCGCGATCTCCAGCTGGTAGGCCGGGGTGTCGTACGTGATGTCCGTACGGATGCGCCGGCGGCCCGCGTACGAGTCGAAGGTGGCGGCCTGGATGCCGAGGGTCAGCACGCCGCGGCCGCTGGACTGCAGGGTGGTGGTCCACACGATGCCGCCCCACCACAGGTCGCCGCCGCGCTCCAGATACACCGAGGTGCGGCCCTCCCGTACCTGCTTGACGCGCTCGGCGATGGCCTTGTTGGGGATCGGGATGGTGCCGGAGAGGGAGCCGGCCTTGCCGATGTAGTCGTCGAAGGAGACGTCCCGCAGGGGCAGGATGTCCAGGGTCTGGTCGGTCAGCAGGTCACAGAAGATCGCCCGGTAGGGCGTGTCGAGGCTCATCGGGCTCCCCTCAGAGGACGTAGGTGGCGGAGACGCGGACGTTGCGGCCGGCCATGAGCACGCCGGTGGGGGACCAGGTCCGCAGGTTGACCTGCCCGTTGGTCCAGATGTTGGCGCCGCCGTTGGCGAAGCCGTCGCAGGCGGAGACCTCCATGTCGAAGGCCGGCCGCCAGCCCGCGGGCAGGGTGCACAGCTGCTCGTCGTCGATGTTGCCGGCGCTGTTGGCGGTGATGGTCGCGCCGCTGCGGGTGACGGAGAGGAGCAGCGAGACGATGCCGCGGGTGCGGCGCGCGTTGAAGGAGACCAGGCTCCAGCCGGGCAGCATGGTGACGCCGCCGGTGAGGGTCTCCACCTCGACCGGCGGCTGGTAGTTCGCCCACGCGGTGCCGTTCCAGCGCTGGAGCACCCCGCTGTTCTCCCGGAACTGGCCCGGGTAGCCGCCGGTGGACAGCGTGCCGGCGGGGGCGATGCCGCCGATCTCCTTCGGGTAGGCGACCCAGGCGGTGCCGTTCCAGCGCTGCAGGTAGTGCGAGTCGTCGTTGTCCTGGTACTGGCCCGGGTAGGAGCCGATCACCGTGGCGTTGTTGTGGACGGGCAGGATGCCGCCCGCCGCGACGGTCGAGGTGCGCAGGTCGGTGACGGTGCCGGCCGCCGTCCAGTCGATGCCGCCGGTGCCGGCGGAGGCTCCGGCCTTCACCCTGACGTGGAACAGCGCCAGCGAGCGGGCCGGGGCCGCGGGCGGCGTCGGAGCGGCCTTCGGCTCGCCCTTGACGATCTCGACGACGGCGTCGTACTTGCCCTGGAGGTCGGCGTCGTTGTCGTACACGCGCAGGACGACGAGGTCGATGCGCGGGTTGAGGGCGTCGCCGTCGCCGAAGGTGATGGTCATGTCCTGGTCGAGGGCGACGGGGTAGGCGCCGTCGGAGTTGCCGCCCTGGACGACGGCCCTGCCGTGGTACACGGTGGCCGTCATCGGGCCGGCGCTGCTGATCCAGAGGCCGCCGATCCGGAACTTGCCGTCGTACGTTCCGGGCAGGATGCCCGACCGCACGCCGAGCGGGTTGGTGGGGGTGGTGGCGCCGATGTTGGTGATACGGGTGTTCTGGCGGGTCTGCCCAGTGGGCAGCAGCCAGCCGGAGCGTACGGGCATGGGGTCTCCTGGGGGAGGGAAGGTCGGGCAGCCGGTGACGGGCGGCCGGTCAGTGCTGCGGGACGACCTGGAGGAACGTGTTGTTGAACCACGCCTGCAGGGCGGCGTTGGTCGTCCGGTAGTGGGCGGTGACCGTGTACGTCGCCCCCGCCGTCAGGGTGTGCAGACGCTGGGTCGTGGCGACGGAGATGTTGCCGGGGGACTGGCAGACCACCGCGTACGAGTCGCTGTTGTCGCGGTGGACGGCCGTGCCCTGCATGACCTTCACGCTCATGAAGCCGACGCCGGACCCCGAGCCGACCAGCTGGATCCGCGAGCCGAACGTGAGCATCGCCTGCCGCGAGGCCGGGGCGACGAAGGTGAGGGAGAGCGCGGGCCGGTCGGCGAGCGCGCTCACCCACGCGGTCGAGGTGGTGTAGCTGGCGGTCAGCGTGTCGTTGAAGTACGGACCCGGGACGGCCGGGGCCCACGCCGAGCCGGTCCAGCGTTCGAGCCGTCCGCCCGCACCGTCCCGGTACTGGCCGGTGTAGGTGCCGGGGGCGGAGGCGCTGACCGAGTTCGGGACGACGCCGCCGACGGCCTGCGGGTACGCCACCCACTTGCCGCCGTCCCAGCGCTGGAACTGGGCGTCGGGCGTGTCCTGGTACTGCCCCGGGTAGGCGCCCGGCTGGACCGGGCCCTCGACCGGGAGGATGCCGCCGACGGAGGAGATGGTGGTGCGCAGGTCCTTGAGGCCCGTGGCCCACGGGATGCCGCCGTTGCCCGCGCTGGCGCCGGCCGGGACGGTCACCTCGTACAGCGCCAGGCTCCGCGCCGGTACCGGCCTGGCCTTCGGGGTCTGCTCCGCGAAGCCCTGGATGATCTCGATGACGGCCTCGTTGCGGTCGCCCTCGTAGAGCTTGTCGTGGATCCGCAGGACGACGAGGTCGACCCGGTTGTACAGGGCGTCGCCCGGAGCGAAGGTGATGTTCTCGGAGGCCGGCAGCGTCACCGGGTAGGCGCCCTGGGAGATGTCTCCCTGGATGACCGCCCGGCCCTCGGAGACCGTCGCCGACATGGCGGAGGCGTTCGTCATCCAGAAGCCGGACAGCCGGTACTTGCCGTCGTAGGAGCCGGGCAGGATGCCGGAGCGGACCTGGACGGGGTTGAGCGCGTTGGTGGCGCCGATCTGGGTGAGCCGGGTGTCCTCGCGGGTCTGGCCGGTCTCGGCGACCCAGCTGCTGCGCAGGTTCATGGGGTTCTCCTTCGATGAGGGTCGGTGGGCGGACGAGCGGTCAGGACTTGATCCACTCGGCGGTCAGGGTGCAGGCGTAGCCGGAGCCGCCGAGCGTCTTCACCGCCGCGGTGTGGCTCTGGTAGCCGGCCAGTTGGAGGGTGTTGCCGGCGGTGAGCCTGACCAGCCCCTGGCCGCCGACCGTGATGGCGCTGTTGCCGGCCGGGGTCAGCCATGTCATGCGCTGCACGCCGGTCCCGTTGACCAGGACGCGGGCGCCCCTGGCGCCGGTCTGGGCGTCGTTCTGCCAGACGGCGTGTGCGCCGATGCGCCACCAGCCGGTGCGCGGCACGACGAAGGTGTCGGTCCCGTTCCAGGCGGCGGCGTCGTCGGCGTCGACGGTCGGCAGGCTGAGCACGGTCCAGGTGTTGGACGGGACACTCTGCTGATGGGACGTCAGCGTCTGGGAGGCGCTGAACAGGAGGGACGACCTGCCCTGCACGTACTGCCAGGCCGCGCCGTCCCAGCGCTGCAGGATCCCGCCGTTGTCCCGGTACTGGCCGGTGTAGCCCCCGGTCGAGACCAGGGAGCCCGGGGCGATCCCGCCGATCGCCCTGGGGTACGACAGCCAGGTCGTGCCGTCCCAGCGCTGGAGCATCCCGGAGGCGTCCCGGTACTGGCCGGCGTAGGCGCCCTTGAAGCCGCTGGTCGGCAGGATGCCGCCGAGCGCCACCACCGGCCAGTGCTGCTGGGTGACTCCGCCGGTGGTCCAGGCGATGCCGCCGGTGCCGGCGGAGGTGCCCTTCGGGACGCGGACCGTGTACAGCGGAATGGTGCTGCCCGGGCCGCTCGCCGGGGCCACGGGCGTGGCCTGCGCGGTGCCCTTGACGAGCCGTACGACGGCCTCGGTGGTGCCCGTACGGTCGTAGGTGTCGTCGACGACGGCGAGTTCGACCAGGTCGATCCGGTCGTACTGCGGGTCGCCGTCGGTGATCGTGAGGATCTCCGGGCTGGTGACGGCCACCAGGTAGGAACCCTGGGCGGTGTCGTTGCCCTGGACGACGGCCCTGCCGGTGCCGATCGTGCACTGCATGGGCGCCGTGCCGGTCAGGGGCAGGCCGCCCGGCACGACGCCCGGCCGGGAACGGAGCGGGGTCTCCTCAGGGCTCTGGCCACTGGGGGTGAGCAGGGCGGCGAGGGTGAGACGGGTGTCCTCGCGGGTCTGGCCGGTGGACTGGAGCCAGGCGGCCTTTACGGTCATGGGTGCACCTCTTCGTGGGGAGGAGCGGATCCGTCGGATCCGTCAGGAGCGGAAGGGGGCTGCGGTCACCACTCGGCGCTGCGCCAGCGGACCGTCATGAGTGCCTCGGGGGTCGCCTCGTCGGGGCGGAACGACAGTTCCGTACGGCCCGGTTCGAGCAGGAAGAGCTCCTCCGGGCTGGAGTCCGCCATGGCGGTGTGACGGCGGGACGCGGTGTTGTTGAGCATGACCGTGCCGTTGGCGGTGTCGACGACGAGCTCGTCGCCGGCGGCCAGGTCGATCGCGTACCGGAGCCGGCGCTTGCTGACCCGCTCGGTGACGGTCGGCATGGAGCACGGTCCGCGGAAGGCGATCACCGGGTGGGTGGCGGCGGAGCCGGTGTTCTCGGCGACGGCGTCGCCGGTGCTCGTGGCCTGGCCCCAGTTGAGCGGCCAGGTCAGCGGCCAGGTGAGGCCGGATTCGGGCTGCGGGGCGGTGGTGGTGGCCACCTCCTCCTCGACGGTGTAGCGCCGGGGGTCGGAGGCCAGCCACTGGATCGACATCTTGGAGCTGCCCTGGGTGGCGAAGCCCTGGTCGGCCGGGACGACCCGCTGGGCGATCCGCGCGCGTACGGCGAGCATCTCCCCGTGGAGCCGGACGGTCAGCCAGCGCTCCTCGTCGAGCAGGGCGAGCGCCTGCCGCAGGGCGCGGATGGCGCCGGGTGCCGTGTTGTACTCCGGCATCAGTACGACCGTTCCGCCGACCTTGCGGGGCTTGGCGTACCGGGAGCCCGGCCAGGCGCCGTGCGAGGTGGGGCGTTCGGCGTCGGAGGAGTCGTACTCGGGCAGGTCCTCCCAGCCGGTGAGCCCGGAGCGGTCGACGGCGAACGGTGTGCCGGGGCCGATGAGAAGCCCGGCCCACTGGATCTGCCCGTCCTGGGTGATCAGCGAGCCGGGCGCGACGTCGGCGGTGAGTCCGTTTCCGGAGGCGTATGCGGTTGTGGTCTCGGCCATGGGGGCCGTCACCTCACTTCTGATGGGGTGTCACTGACGGGCGGTCGCGAGGAACAGCAGGTCCTCGGCGGTCGACCGCGGCCCGGCGCCGGGCTGTTCGTAGAAGTCCCGTACGCGGTGCGGCGGTGGGGGCGGCTCGTGGACCGCCGGGACGCGGCGGTTCTCCAGTTGGGAGAGCGAGTCGATGCGGTAGTCGTCGGCCGTGCCGGGCATGACGATGCCGCCGTCGGCGAGCATCGGGATCTTGTCGATCTCGACGCCGAACTTCTTGCCGGTGAGGGGGATCTCGAAGCTGAGCTTGTTGAGCCCGTCGATGAGCCAGTTGGCGAAGGCGATGAGGCCGTTGATCGGCCCCTTGACGACGCCGATGACGGCGCTCAGGGCCCCCTTGACGAAGTCGCCGACGCCGCGCATGGCGCTGCCGACCGCGTCCTTGGCGGTACGGAAGAAGCCGGGGATCTTGTCCGTGACGAAGGACAGGACCGGCTTGACGGCGTTCTTGACGCCGCCCATCGTGCTGGAGGCGATGCCCCGCAGCGCATGGGAGGCGGCGGAGACGGACGAACCGGCCTTCGACAGGCCGCTGATTGCGGAACCGATGACCTTCAGGGCGGTGGTGAAGAGGGTCAGGTACCCCTTGAAGTAGGTTCCGACGGCCTGTCCGAGGAGCTTCATGACCGGCTGCAGGAACTTCCAGACCGCCTGGAAGCCCTTGAGGGCCTGCTGGAAGACCTGCCTCATGATCTTCTGGCCGGTCTCCGAGTTCACCGCGAGCTCGATGAGGTACGCGGCGACGGGTACGAGGATGCCGACGAGGAAGCCGATCGGGTTGGCCCGCATCGCGACGTTGGCGGCGGTCATCGCGATCGAGGCGATGGTCATGACGGTGCCGAAGCGGTCCATCAGCTGGGTGATGACGTCGGTGACGGGGATCAGCGGTACGAGGAGGGCGAGGACGCCTCCGACGGCGGAACCGACCCGGCCGGCGGCGGTTCGCGCCCTGGCCGCGGCGTCGCCGACGCGTTTGATTCCGGCGGCCGCCTTGGACTGCTGCATGCGGCGGACGGAAGAGGAGGCCCCGGAGGCGTTGCCGCCGAGGCCGCGCAGCGTCGACCCGACGGTGCGTCCGGCGGAGCCGAGCGAGCCGATGCCGCCGGCCGCCCGCTGTACGCCCTGCTTGAGCTGCTGCATCGCGTCGCCCGCCTGGGCGGCGCTCTGCCGCAGGGAGTTCATCACCGGGGTGACGCTTCCGAACCGCGGCATGGCGACTGCCGCGGCACTCATCCGCGTGCCTTCGCCAGATACATCAGCGCGTCGGCCGTCGACTGCGGATCACTGCCACGGGACGCGTGGTAGTGCTCGATGTGCAGCCCGGCTCCGGCGGCGCCGCCCGTCTGCGCCTGTGCGGACATCCGGGCGCGCCGGGCCGTGAGGGCGAGCAGCCGGTCCAGCTTGGAGAGCGGGAGGACGGCCTCGGCCTCGCCGGCCTCGGCGATGATCGCCGGGACACCGCCGGCGCGGGGCATGACGACACCACCGGTGGCGAGCATGGGGATGGTCGGGATGTTGACGCCGAACGTCTTGCCGCCGACGACCGGCACCCAGCCGGGGACGCTGACCTTGACCCGGTTCAGGCTGCCGATCATCCGGTTGATCATGCCGATGACGGCGTTGATCGGGCCGGAGACGCCGCTCTTGATGCCGTTGAACGCCCGGGACGCGATGTCCTTGAGGCCGTTCCAGATGGACGACATCTTGTCCTTCACGGCCCGGAAGGCGCTCGGGATCGCCGACTTGATCCAGTTGACCACCGGGGTGATCACGGCCTTGATGCCGTTCCAGACGGTCCGGATGACCGTCCTGATCGCGTTCATGACCGTGGTGATGACCGTCTTCCAGATCTTCACGTAGGTCTTGATGACGGTGGCGACGGCCTTGACGACCGTGGAGACGGCCTTCTTGATGCCGTTCCAGACGGTCTTGATCAGGTCGCCGGCCTTCTTCATGATCGGGCCGATGGCCTTCATGACCGAGCTGATCACGGTCTTGATGGCGTCGAAGGCCTTCTTCATGACCGTCTGCATGGTCTTCGAGCGCATCGCCATCTCGACGATCTTCTCGATGAGCGGCATGAACAGCTCGATCAGACGGGCCAGGAAGTTGCCCTTCATGGACTTGTTGAGCTTGTCCTGACCCTTGGCGGCCTTGCCGGCGCCGGACTCGTACCTGCCGAGGCTCTTGCCGGCGGTCTCGGCGGTCTTGCCGGCCTTGGCCATGGACTTCTCGGCCTGGTCCGAGGCGGTCTTGAGGTTCTTCAGCTGGGTGCTGGAGCCCTGGGCGTTGGTCTTGAGGTTCTTGAGCTGCCCGGCCGCCGACCGCCCGGCGTCACCGACCTTCTTGACCGAGGTGCCGGCGCCGGATGCCTGCGTCTTGAGGCTGCTCAGCGAGGTGGACGCGTTCTTCAGGGAACTGACGAGAGACATGGGTTACCTCCTTTCTGGGGGGTTGTTCAGGTACCGGCGATGGCTCGTTCGGCCCCGGCGGCGGCCAGCTTGAGGGCCTGGAACCGCTCCTGCAGGTTCTGGCCCGCGCGGTCGAGGCCCTCGGCGGCGCGTGTGGCCGCCCGGAGATCGTTCGGGATCTTGTTCGGCGCGAAGTTCGACATGACGTCCTTGAGCGCTTCCGTCTTGGTCGTGACCGACGAGAGCGTTTCGAGGTTGACGTCGTCGACGGCCTTGCCGACCTTCTCCACGGCCGTGGCGGTCTTGGCGAGCGCGCGGGCCGACGGCAGCTTGTTGAACTTGTTGCGGAACGAGGGGGCCTTGCGGTTGAAGACCGTGATCTTGTCGATCAGCTTCTGGAGCTCCTCGCGGATCCCGCGGAGGCTGTCCTCGCTCGGGAGGGTCCCGATTCCGCCACCGTTGAAGACCCGGGTCTCGCGGTCGTTGACGGCTTGGACGTCCTGGCGGCTCCACGTGCCCTGCTCGTTCCGCGCGTACGCCTGTCCGCTGAAGATCTTCGCCTGGAGGGCCCGGGACCAGTCGGTGAACTTGGCTGCCAGCAGGAGGCCGATCGCCGGGATGGCGAGGCCCACGAAGGCCGCCGCGAAGTAGGGCCACCAGGTTCCCAGGGACTTGCCCTCGGCGATCTTCTCGACGCCGGCGGCGATCCCGTCGAGGCCGGCGGCCTCGAGCCACTCCGTCAGAGGGGCCTTCACGGCCTCCTCGTGGATGTCTTCGATCTTCTTGATGAAGGGTGCTGCGGATTCCTGCGTGAGGATCTTCGGGCTCACCTCGATGAGGGAGTTCTTGAGCTGGGAGATCTCCGCGGTCTTGTCGACCGTCTTGTCGGGGTCCTTCTCGTCGGGGACCTTGTACTTGATGGTGATGGTGCCCTTGAGGAGGTCGTCCTTCAGTCTGGCGATCTCCTGGGAGAGCCCCTCGATGGTGTCTGCCATGAACAACTCCGCTTCCGGCCGGTGACGGCCAAGCGCCGAAAAGCCCCCGCCGGCGGGAAGCGTCGGCAGGGGCTCGGCTTGAGGGGGCGGCCGGGCGGCTAGGCGTCGTGATCCCGGCGGGCGTCGCGCCGCGTCGTCGCGAGGGCGTCGTTCCAGCCGGCCGCGTACGCGAGGGTCTCGTACCGGCTGACCTCGGCGTACAGCGTGCCGAGCAACGCTCTCTTGTCGAGGGCGACGGGTCCGTCGAGGAGCTGGCGGAGGCGGTCCTGGAGCGGGATGTGCGGTCGCGATGCCTCGGCCTGCTGAGTCATGGACGCCTGCCTTCCGTTTGCTTGCCCGTGCGTGCGTGGCGGCGCCGCGGAGTGAGGAGCGGGGGCACCACGTTTTCGAACTACTGTGCGAACAGAGTGTGGAACATCTGTTCGATGTTTGTCGAGTGGAAAGCTCTGACGGCGTGTCTTCTTGGCGCGATCCAGGTGGGGTTGGCGCCGGATCGGACGGCCGGGAGCGGCCGGGTAACCTGGACGGGCGCATTCTCGGATCCGGACCACTTCGGGGCGCGCAGGGGGGCGCGAGGGGCGCGCAGGGGACCCCAGGGGGCTGGAAGGCAGTACGAGAACTGATGGACAGGGAGCCGAGCACCGGTCGCAGGGATCAGGGTGTGGACTGGCTCGATACCAGCCCCGACCTTCCCCACCTGTTCGCGCGCCTCTCCGAACTGGTCCACCTGCACGGCTACGCCCCCGAGGACCTCGTGGTGATCCCCCGGGCCGAGGTCGACCGGCGTGAGACCGCCGCGTTCACCTCGGGCTGGATCGAGGCCGTCTCGGAGGAACTCCCCCGCATACGCAGGGAGTACGAGAAGCGCGTCGCCGACGCCTACGCCCAGGGCCAGCAGGACGGACGCGGCATCCGCCGGCCCCAGCGGCGCATGGACGACGGGGCGGACGGCGCCCGCGTCATCCCGCTCCCGTTCGCCCGCCTGCTCGAACCCCCCGCCGTCGTGGTGGAGGCCGAGGAGCGCGTACGCCGGGACCGGGAGCGGGAGCGGGAACGGTTCGACGGGCACCCGGAACAGGAGCGGAACCCCGAGGTCGAACACGCGACCGCACCGCAGAGCGAGGAGGAGCCGCGCCCGCACGCCGAGGAGCCGGCCACCGACGGCGATCCCCCGCCGAGCACCCGGGAGACGAGCGCCCAGGAGGCGGGCCCTCAGGAGACGGGCCCTCAGGAGACGGACACCCGGGAGGCGAGGACCCGCCGGGCGGCGCAGACACAGCGGGTCCGCAAGGTCGTACGAGGCAAAGGCGGGCGACCGATAGTGCCGCCGCTCACCGGCACGCCCGGCCACTCCGGATCGGGCACCGACCGTCGCGGCCCCGAGAACGCCGAGGCGGACACCCGTCCACGCAAGGGCCGACGGCTCTCGGAACGGGCCAGGGCCCTGGAGGGCGAACTCGCGGAGCGAGCACAGGAAGCGCCCCCGGAGTCCACTCCCTGACGGGAACGGGCTCCGGGGGCCGCGGGGGCGCCGGACGGCGCGGGTTCAGCCGAAGAACCGTGCGAGCTCTCCGGGAGACACCACCTCGGCGGCGCCGTCCTCCGTGGACCGCTCGCCCCGCTCCTCCCCCTCCTCGCCCGCGACACCCGGACGGGGAACGGGCTTCGGAGGATCGGGCTGGTCGTCGTCCTCGCCGGAGTTGACACACATGAACATCCAGTTGGCGACGGCCAGATGGTCCACCGCGGCCGCGAGGAGGTGGTCGGAGATCGACCACTCCGCCGCCTCCCCGTGGATCTGGCGCTGGACGGCGCCGTCCGCGGGCAGGTGCTTGATCAGTGTGAAGAGGCGGCGGCTGGAGAGCTCGCCGCGGTACCAGTCGAGGAGATCGGTGGCGTAGTAGCGGAGGAGATCCGCCTCAAGGGCCTCGGCGTGTTCGTCGACGAACTCGACGAGGCTCAGTCTTCCCCCAGGCCGAGCCCGGTCTCCTTGCCGTAGGCCTCCAGGATGGCGGCGATGTCCTGCATGGTGATGTCGTGCTGCTCGAACCGGGCGAACTGCTTCTCACCCATCAGGAGCGCGAGCAGGCCGTCCACGTCGTTGTCGTCGAGCTTGCGCAGCGCCTTGGCGGTCGCGCGGCTGAGTTCGGTCGGAAGGGTGTAGCTCTCGCCGTCCAGCTCGAAGGACCAGCTGCGGCCGGAGACCTCCAGGCGCTGGGCGCGGGCGGCGTTGACGTCGAAACGGGCCATGGTGATGCGTACTCCTTGTTCGAGTGAGTGAAGAGGAGAGGGGTGGGGCGGGACGGCGGTCGGCCGTCCCGCCCCGGGTGGGGAAGGGTCAGACCGCCGTGCCGTACTGGCTGTCCTTCATGAGGAAGGAGGCCAGCGGCTTGCCGTTGCCGTTCGACATGGCCGTGAAGGTCACGCCCAGCTGGGACGCGGCCTTGCGGGCCAGCTTGATGTCGTCGGACGCGGTGACCTGGCCGCGCGGGATGATGAAGCGGTACGTCACCGCGGTCGTGCCACCGGCCTTGACGTCGGTGAACTCCAGGCCGAGGGCGCGCACGTCCGCGTACGGACGCTCGGCGATGTCGTACTTGTAGGTCTCGTTCTGCGCCGCCGGCTCCGGCTCGACCTTGCCGCCGCCCATGAAGAACGGCAGCGTGTCCTCGTTGAACTGGAGCATGGAGAACTTCAGCGAGAGGTCACGGGCCGAGTAGATGTAGTGCACCGGGGAGACCGACTGCCACGAGTCGATGGCCTCCAGCTTGTCCTTCTTCGAGAAGGTGACGCCGTCGCCGGTGGTGAAGCCGAGGTCCGTCCAGCCCGTCCAGTCGGCGGCGGAGTCGCCGGCACCGAAGGACGGGACGGCGGTGTCGACCTTGGCGACGTAGAGCTTGCCGACGCCTGCGACGCGGATCTCGGCAGAGTTGTTTCCAGCCATGGTGAGGATCTCCTTGTGTTGAGAGGGGTGCCGGCCCGGGCGCGTGCCCGGGTACGGCAAAGGCCCCGCCGGACGGCGGGGCCTGGTCTGTGGGGAGCGCCCGCGGGGCGCTCGGTGGGGAGGGGCCGGAGCGGAGGGCTCCGGCGGCGAAGCCGGGGCGCGAGGGCTCCGGCGGCGTCTAGAAGACGCTCAGGGAGAGCTGGATGACGCAGAGGTAGCGGTTGGCGCCCCGGTAGACGTAGTCGGGCAGCCAGCGCGGCCCGTCCATCTCCTCCACGTCCTGGACGAGGTTGACGCCGATCCGCTTGCCCATCGTGGCGAGCAGTGCGCGTCGGGCCGCGTTGGCGAGGACGTGGGCCCCGTTCTTGGTCGGGCCGTACACCTCGAACTCGATGAGCGGCTTGTCGATGTGCAGGTCACCGATCCAGGCGCCGCCGCGGCGGTTGACCAGGACGGCGCTCTGCGTGCCGTCGAAGCCGGCCGGTGCCTGGACGGCGATCGTGGCGCCGGCCAGGGCCGGGTCTGCCTTGAGGACGTCGACGACCAGCTTCTCGACGTCCGGGAACGCACTCGGGGGAGTGGTCATGACGGTTCTCCTCGATGGAAGGGGAGGGGTGGCGTGGGCCGTGTTGCGTGGGCCGGGTGCCGTCCGGGGCGCTCGACGCGGGGAAGGGGGCGGGGGCGCGGAGCGCTCCCGGACGGCGAACGGCGGAGCCTGTGGCCCGTTGCCGGGCACAGCTCCGCCGCTGCACCAACTGTGACAGAGAGCGTGCGCGCACGCAACTAATTCGGGAGGCGGTCGGGACTTCTTCGCCGACGGGCCTGTGGACCCGTCGTCTTCGACCGGAGCGGCCGTGCCGGGTTCACGCGGGCATCGCGGCCGTGCCGGGTTCACGCGCATAGCGGCCGTGCCGGGTTCACGCGGGCATGACGAAGCGCCCCGTGTCTCTCGGGGAGACACGGGGCGCTTCGTCGTTCGACCCGCCCGCCTACGCGCTACGAGGGCGGCGGCGGGCCGCTCGTTCCGCGGCGAAGACGTCCTCCAGGCGGAAGAGCTGGGCCCGGCCGGCCTTGCCGGCGGCCCTCAGGTGGCCCAGCTGGACCCACTTGCGGATGGTCGCCGGCGCGACCCCCGCCTCCTCGGCCGCGAGGGGCCCGGGGATCAGGGCGGGCAGCGTCGGCAGGGTCAGGGACGTCAGCACGGGGTCTCCTCCATCGCGGCTTCGAGTTCCTCGGTACGGCAGCCGGCCGCGTCGGCCAGCTCGTGCCACTCCGCCTCCGGCCACAGGTGCCGGTACGCGGGATCGTCCTGGCAGCCGCAGTCCTCCACCGTGCACGTGCAGGCGGGGTTCACGCACAGCACCGCCCGGCGGTCGGGAAACGCCCGGAGCGACACCGAGTCGCACCACGGGCAGCGCCCCGACACCCGGACCACCGTCTCCGTGTCGCCCAGCGTCCGCGCGCACCGCCGCGCCATCCGCCGCAGCTCGTCGCGTACGTGCCGGGCCAGGTCGGGGTGGGCCGCGATCTCGTCGAGCAGCGCGGCCGTTCGCCGCAGTCGCTCCACGACGGCCGCGCGGCCCGGGCGGGGGAGCCTGAGCCGGGCGCGTACCGCCTCCTCCAGCTCCACCACGCCGTCCGTGATGTCGCGGATCGCGTCGGAGACGTGCAGCCGGATCGGCGCGGCGCCGTGGCCGGGCACGGCGAGGCCGTGCCGCTGCTGGAGCAGCAGCGCCTCGCGGCGCTCCTCGCGGATGAGCTCGTCGCGGCCCGGGTGCGGAGCGGTGGGCGGGGCGCCGGTGGGGGAGCGGCGCCCGGGCGCGAGCTCTTCGGCGAGCTCGGGGAACTGGCGGGCGAGCGTGGCGGTCCACAGCGCGATGTCGGTGAGGATCCGTTCGGCGGCGGGCTCAGCCACGGACGCCTCCGGCGGTGAGCGGTCCCATGACCTTGGCCGTACGCGACGCGGGTACGGCACGGCCGTTGCGCCACAGGCGGCCGGCGCAGACGCCGTCGAAGTAGCTCTCCGCCGGGGCGACCGTTTCCTCGCACTCGCGGCGTACGGGGCAGTGCCCGCAGGCGCGGAGCGCCGGGGCCGCCTGCTGGACGCGGCGGGCGAAGACGACGGCCGGGGAGAGGGCGGCACACGCGGCGGCGGCCTGCCAGGAAGGGGAATCGGGGAGGAGCAAGGTGTTCTCCAGTCTCCGGGCCAACGGGCGACCCGTGGGGCCAGTGAGGTCCCGGGGGCTCAGGAGGCCGATGAGGTCGGCGGCGAGCCAGCGTTACATGTTGCGTGCGGGCGCGCAACAAGTTTGTGGAGCGAATCGGGGCAGGCCTTCACCGATTCGACACGATTGCGCGCTCAAAAGCACGTAATTCTGTGCGCGCAAGCACGCTAGAGTGGGGCGCCCGGAGGGTGGGGAGCGAGGGAGCGGTAGACATGAGCACTCAAGGGCTCGACGAGTTCGCAGGCTGGGTGGAAGGCCTGATGAGAGCGCGCGGCTACGACATCGACAGTCCGCGCGGCGGAGGAAAGTCGCGGATCGCGGACGAGGCCGGCGTGCACCGCGCCGCCGTGACGCGGCTGCTGCAGCGGCAGAGCATGCCCGACCTGGAGACCATGCGCAGGATCGCCCCGCTTCTCGGGGTCTCCGTCCGCGACATGCTGATCCGCTCGGGCCGGGTCACCCCCGACGAGCTCCCCCTGGCGGCGGACCTGCTGCCGCCGGGGGACTGGCAGCCCACCCTGGAGGACTTCGCCCGCTGGCTCGGCGTCCCCGACGAGCGGATGGGCGTGTTCGTCAAGGTCGTCAACCAGTTCCTGGAGCCCGGCGAGGACGAGGCGGAGCCGCGGACCCCCGGCGAACCCCGCCGCGCCGCCCGGGACTGACCGCCCGGTCCGCCCTCCCCGCGCCGCTCGCCGGAGCGCAAGGAGGGGGTCTCTTCGCGCCGCCCGTCATGCCGGGCCCGGCGGCCTCTCGGTGCCGCCCGCCGGGGCCCGGTTCGCGGCGGGCGGCGCGCTCTCCGTCACGGGCGGGGCACCGACCGTTCCGGTGTTCGTTCTCCCACGTCCGCCCGCCCCCGCGCGCGTGGGCATTTGTTTTGACCGGAGTCCATGCGATAGGTACGCTCAGACCTTGTGCCTGGGGTGTGCCTGGGCTCGTGTGCGTGTCCTCAACCGCATGGCGAGTTCATCAACGGCCACCGCAATCTGCGCCTTTTCCGCCCTCGGCGGAGGTCCGCAGTATTCGACACACCCGACCGCGTGGGTCGGTGCGGTGTTCCAGGTTAGTTTTACGACGGCACACAGAAACCGGAGAAGTAGTGCCTACGATCCAGCAGCTGGTCCGGAAGGGCCGGCAGGACAAGGTCGAGAAGAACAAGACGCCCGCACTCGAGGGTTCCCCTCAGCGTCGCGGCGTCTGCACGCGTGTGTTCACGACCACCCCGAAGAAGCCGAACTCGGCCCTCCGTAAGGTCGCGCGTGTGCGTCTTACCTCGGGCATCGAGGTCACGGCCTACATCCCGGGTGAGGGTCACAACCTGCAGGAGCACTCCATCGTGCTCGTGCGTGGTGGCCGTGTGAAGGACCTGCCGGGTGTTCGTTACAAGATCATCCGCGGTTCCCTCGACACGCAGGGCGTCAAGAACCGTAAGCAGGCTCGCAGCCGCTACGGCGCCAAGAAGGAGAAGTAAGAATGCCTCGTAAGGGCCCCGCCCCGAAGCGCCCGGTCATCATCGACCCGGTCTACAGCTCTCCTCTTGTCACCTCGCTGATCAACAAGATCCTGCTGGACGGCAAGCGTTCCACCGCCGAGCGCATCGTCTACGGTGCCATGGAAGGCCTCCGCGAGAAGACCGGCAACGACCCGGTCATCACGCTGAAGCGCGCCCTCGAGAACGTGAAGCCGTCCCTCGAGGTCAAGTCCCGCCGTGTCGGTGGCGCCACCTACCAGGTGCCGATCGAGGTCAAGCCCGGTCGCGCCTCCACCCTGGCTCTGCGCTGGCTCGTGGGTTACTCCCGCGCCCGTCGCGAGAAGACCATGACCGAGCGCCTCATGAACGAGCTCCTCGACGCCTCCAACGGCCTCGGTGCTTCGGTCAAGAAGCGCGAGGACACGCACAAGATGGCCGAGTCCAACAAGGCCTTCGCGCACTACCGCTGGTAGTCGCAACCCACATCGAGACCGAGAGAAGACTGAGCCGATATGGCTACCACTTCGCTTGACCTTGCCAAGGTGCGCAACATCGGCATCATGGCTCACATCGACGCGGGCAAGACGACCACCACCGAGCGGATCCTGTTCTACACCGGCGTCTCGTACAAGATCGGTGAAGTCCACGACGGCGCTGCCACGATGGACTGGATGGAGCAGGAGCAGGAGCGCGGCATCACGATCACGTCCGCCGCGACGACCTGCCACTGGCCGCTCGAGGACGTCGACCACACCATCAACATCATCGACACCCCGGGCCACGTCGACTTCACCGTCGAGGTGGAGCGTTCGCTCCGCGTGCTCGACGGTGCCGTGACGGTGTTCGACGGCGTCGCCGGTGTCGAGCCCCAGTCCGAGACTGTCTGGCGTCAGGCGGACCGCTACGGCGTTCCGCGTATCTGCTTCGTCAACAAGCTCGACCGTACGGGCGCCGAGTTCCACCGTTGCGTCGACATGATCGTGGACCGCCTCGGCGCCGTCCCGATCGTCATGCAGCTCCCCATCGGTTCCGAGATGGACTTCCAGGGTGTTGTGGACCTCGTCCGCATGAAGGCTCTGGTCTGGTCCGCCGAGGCGACCAAGGGCGAGATGTACGACGTCGTCGACATCCCGGCCACGCACACCGAGGCCGCTGAAGAGTGGCGCGGCAAGCTGGTCGAGACCGTCGCCGAGAACGACGAAGAGATCATGGAGCTCTTCCTCGAGGGCCAGGAGCCCACCGAGGAGCAGCTCTACGCCGCGATCCGTCGTATCACCATTGCCTCCGGCAAGGGTGGCGGCGAGAAGACGATCACCCCCGTCTTCTGTGGCACCGCGTTCAAGAACAAGGGTGTTCAGCCCCTGCTCGACGCGGTCGTGCGCTACCTCCCCTCCCCCCTGGACGTCGAGGCCATCGAGGGCCACGACGTCAAGGACGCGGAGACGGTCGTCAAGCGCAAGCCGTCCGACGAGGAGCCGCTGTCGGCGCTCGCGTTCAAGATCGCGAGCGACCCGCACCTCGGTAAGCTCACCTTCGTCCGGATCTACTCCGGTCGCCTGGAGGCCGGCACCTCGGTGCTGAACTCCGTCAAGGGCAAGAAGGAGCGCATCGGAAAGATCTACCGCATGCACGCGAACAAGCGTGAGGAGATCGACTCGGTGGGCGCCGGCGACATCGTCGCCGTCATGGGCCTGAAGCAGACCACCACCGGTGAGACGCTGTGCGACGAGAAGAACCCGGTCATCCTGGAGTCCATGGACTTCCCGGCGCCGGTCATTCAGGTCGCGATCGAGCCCAAGTCCAAGGGTGACCAGGAGAAGCTGGGTGTTGCCATCCAGCGTCTCGCGGAGGAGGACCCCTCCTTCCAGGTGCACTCGGACGAGGAGACCGGCCAGACCATCATCGGTGGTATGGGCGAGCTTCACCTCGACATCCTCGTCGACCGTATGCGTCGCGAGTTCAAGGTCGAGGCGAACGTCGGCAAGCCGCAGGTCGCGTACCGCGAGACGATCCGCAAGGCCGTCGAGCGCGTGGACTTCACCCACAAGAAGCAGACCGGTGGTACCGGTCAGTTCGCCAAGGTGCAGATCGCGATCGAGCCCATCGAGGGCGGCGACGCCTCGTACGAGTTCGTGAACAAGGTCACCGGTGGCCGCATCCCGAAGGAGTACATCCCTTCGGTCGACGCGGGTGCGCAGGAGGCCATGCAGTTCGGCATCCTGGCCGGCTACGAGATGACTGGCGTCCGCGTCATCCTTCTCGACGGTGCCTACCACGAGGTCGACTCCTCCGAGCTCGCCTTCAAGATCGCCGGTTCGCAGGCCTTCAAGGAGGCCGCGCGCAAGGCTTCCCCCGTCATCCTTGAGCCGATGATGGCCGTTGAGGTCGTCACGCCCGAGGACTACATGGGTGAGGTCATCGGCGACATCAACTCCCGCCGTGGCCAGATCCAGGCCATGGAGGAGCGCAGCGGCGCTCGCGTCGTGAAGGGCCTCGTGCCCCTCTCGGAGATGTTCGGCTACGTCGGAGACCTCCGCAGCAAGACCTCGGGTCGCGCAAGCTACTCGATGCAGTTCGACTCCTACGCCGAGGTTCCCCGGAACGTCGCCGAGGAGATCATCGCGAAGGCCAAGGGCGAGTAACTCTCCCGAGTTCACGCTTTAGGCTTGACACCAGTCGCCGGGGCTCAGCCCCCGAAACCCGAGGGATCGGGTCCCGGCGCCTGGCATCCCAGCAAAGATCACCTGGCGCCGATGAAGCAAGGCGTTCAGAACCACTCCAGGAGGACCCCAGTGGCGAAGGCGAAGTTCGAGCGGACTAAGCCGCACGTCAACATCGGCACCATCGGTCACATTGACCACGGTAAGACGACCCTCACGGCCGCCATTACCAAGGTGCTGCACGACGCGTACCCGGACCTGAACGAGGCCTCGGCCTTCGACCAGATCGACAAGGCTCCCGAGGAGCGCCAGCGCGGTATCACCATCTCGATCGCGCACGTCGAGTACCAGACCGAGTCGCGTCACTACGCCCACGTCGACTGCCCCGGTCACGCGGACTACATCAAGAACATGATCACGGGTGCCGCGCAGATGGACGGCGCCATCCTCGTGGTCGCCGCCACCGACGGCCCGATGCCGCAGACCAAGGAGCACGTGCTCCTGGCCCGCCAGGTCGGCGTTCCGTACATCGTCGTCGCCCTGAACAAGGCCGACATGGTGGACGACGAGGAGATCCTGGAGCTCGTCGAGCTCGAGGTTCGTGAGCTCCTCTCCGAGTACGAGTTCCCGGGCGACGACCTGCCGGTCGTCAAGGTCTCGGCGCTCAAGGCGCTCGAGGGCGACAAGGAGTGGGGCCAGTCGGTCCTGAACCTGATGGCCGCCGTCGACGAGGCGATCCCGCAGCCCGAGCGTGACGTCGACAAGCCGTTCCTGATGCCGATCGAGGACGTCTTCACGATCACCGGTCGTGGCACCGTCGTCACCGGTCGTATCGAGCGTGGTGTCCTCAAGGTCAACGAGACCGTCGACATCGTCGGTATCAAGACCGAGAAGGTCACCACCACGGTCACCGGCATCGAGATGTTCCGCAAGCTGCTCGACGAGGGCCAGGCGGGCGAGAACGTCGGTCTGCTCCTCCGTGGCATCAAGCGCGAGGACGTCGAGCGCGGCCAGGTCATCATCAAGCCGGGTTCGGTTACGCCGCACACCAGCTTCGAGGCCCAGGCCTACATCCTGTCGAAGGACGAGGGTGGCCGTCACACCCCGTTCTTCAACAACTACCGCCCGCAGTTCTACTTCCGTACCACGGACGTGACCGGCGTCGTGACCCTCCCCGAGGGCACCGAGATGGTCATGCCGGGCGACAACACCTCCATGACCGTCGAGCTGATCCAGCCCGTCGCCATGGAGGAGGGCCTGAAGTTCGCCATCCGTGAGGGTGGCCGGACCGTGGGCGCCGGCCAGGTCGTCAAGATCAACAAGTAATTGTCGATCGCTTGACCTGTGCCGCTCCTGACGGAGCGTCATGAAAGGGCCCCCGGCCCGCCGTTCGCGGCGGGGCGGGGGCCCTTTTCGTTGTGGGGCGAGCTCGGTGCCGCGGTGGCGACCCGTGCTATTCGCTCTCGGCGAGTGCGGGCCGCGTCGTCGGCCGCCACGCCCACGGGTGGGCGTCCGCGCCCAGGCCGACGGCGACCGGTCCGCCGGGGAGGAGCCGCAGGGCGGGCGCCTGGACGGCCGCCGTTCCGCTCGTACGGGTGAAGAGCTGGTCACCCTGGCGCAGCTGGATCCGGCCGCGCAGGTTCCGGCCGAGCAGCACCGGTCCCTGCGCGTCGGCCGCCGCGGCCACGGAGCCGTACCCGTCGAAGGACACGTTCCCCCGCCCCGGCGACAGCAGCTGCCTGGCGGCGGGCCCGCGAAAGTACACGTCGACACCGGAGCGGCCCCGGGACGGTACGGCGGCGACCGGGTCGCCCGAGACGGGGAGCGGGGCGGCCGGGGCGGAGTCGACCCAGTGCAGGACGGACTCCCGCCCGGCGGCGAGGACGTGGACGTGTCCGCCGGCGTCGACCACGGCGTCCAGACCGTCCTGGATCTCCTCGGAGCCGGGCAGTGCCCGCCACGGGGACCAGGTGCCGTCCGCGGCGCGGACGCGCGTCGACACACCCTTGTCCGCGTTCCGTACGAAGAGGTGGACCCGGCCGTCGGGGGCGGTCACGGCGACCGGCACACCGATCCGCCGTCCGCGGTCGTCGCTCCGCTCCGGATTGCCGAGGCCCCGCCAGGCGAGGAACGGACCGCCGGGGGAGCGCTGCTCCAGCACGACGACCTCCCGCCTGTTGGGCCCGCCGCGGCCGCCGAACGCGGCGAACCGCACGCCGAGGAGCAGGGTCCTGCCGTCGGGCAGGGTGGCGGAGCCCAGCGCCGGCGCGAGCGGACCGCCACCGAGGTCCTCCGGCTCGCCCCACAGGCCCGAGTCCTTCTCCGTCTCCCGCCAGCGGACGGCCCGCAGCCCGAGCACCCCGAACGCGTCGAGCCGTCCGTCGGGCCGCGTGACGACCGCGGGGCCGGTGCCCGGCCAGCGGTGGTGCGTGGCCCTGACCCAGCCCTTGCGGTTGGTGAGGGGGCGGTCGCCGCCCACGCCGTAGTCGCCGCAGCCGGACGGGTTGCCGCACTCCCAGTCCGGGTCGCCGCCGTACTGGAAGAGGTGGCCGGCCTTCTCCTTGAGGAGTTGCGGCGGGAGGTTCTTGGGCCAGTGACGGTTGTAGTAGCCGCGGAACGAGGTCACGACGAACGCGGGTATCGCCCCCGGCCCCTTCTGCGCCTCCGCGACCCAGCGGATCAGCGCGGCCCAGGTGAAGCAGGCGGCGGCGGTGTGGTCGCCGTGGTCGGAGTAGCCGGGCTGTTCGCTGTCGCGCCGGCGGGTCGCCTCGTTGCTGACCTGGATGTCGGGGTCCGGGTCGAGGGTGTGCACGACGGTCGGCCGGTAGCGGTCGAGGAGCCCGACGAGGACGTCGACCAGCTGGTCGTGGTCGTAGGGGTCGGACCGGTCGACGGGGGAGCCGGTGGAGAGGTGCGTACGGAGTTCGAGCGCGCGGTCGTGCCAGAGGGCGGGCAGGGCGGTGAAGCGCCGGGGGGCGTGCTCGGGCAGGTTGAGGAAGATCAGCTCGACCCGGCGGGCGCCGTGCACGAGCGTGTTGATCTCGGCGTGGCGCCCGCCGCGGAGGGTGACGACGCCCTTCTGCCACGGGGTGAACCTGTCGAGCCCGAGGAGCGTCGCGTACGCCTGGCGCAGGCCCTGATGGCGTGAGGAGGAGTACGCGGCCCGGTCCGGCGGGGCCTCCGGCATGCCGTCGATGCGGTTGACGCCCTTGTGCTCCCCGGCGGTGACGTAGACGGAGACCAGCGGGACACCGGCGTCGAGCAGTCGCTGGGTGTCGGGGTTCATGAAGAACAGGTCGTCGTCCGGGTGCGCGGCGAACTGCATGAGCTGCGCGTGCCGCGTACTGGCGATCGGGACCCCGGGCGCGGGGTCGGCGGCGGTCTCGCCACGGCGCGGGGCGGGCACGGAACAGCCGGCGAGCGCGGTGGCGCCGACGGCGGCGGCGGTCGTGAGCACGGCCCGCCGCCCGGGCGCGCCGAAGAGCCCGGGTCTGGATATGTCGTCCACTGCAACGTCCCCTGTACCGCGCACCGGTCCACGCCGGTGCCTGACCACCCCTGTGACGACGGAGGGCCTGGTCGGAGCCGAATCCGCGACTGGCTAGACGGAGTTTCGGCGACGCGGGTTGCGCGGACGTACGGACTTCGTACGGGGGTACGTGCGGGGTCCGTGGGGCTGGGGACGCGGGCCGGACGCGGCGGGGCGGGCGCGGTTGCGGGTCGTCGCGCAGCGACCCGCTTCGTCACGCGTCCTGCTCCGCCCTCGCCTCGCCCGTTCCCAGTGTCACCGTCGTCCTGACCCGCATCGGGCCGTCCTCGCGGCGCGAGAGCATGACCAGTTCGGCGACCCGGGCCGTGGTGGAGCCGAGCAGGGCCTCGGACGTGGTGGCGAGGGTGTGGGGGTCGTGGCTGCGGCCCAGGGAGAGGTGCGGGGTGAAGCCCCTGGCCTGCCCGCCGCACAGGGGGAACCGGGCCTCCAGGGCATCCCGCAGCCGGGCCCACGGTGCCTCACCGGCCGCGCAGGGGTCGAGCCAGACGGTGGCGTCCTCGCGGTGGCCGAACCAGTGGACCCCTTCCAGGCGGGCCCGGAAGGGCGGTGTCTCGCTCAGCGCCTCCGCCACCAGCGGCACCGCCCGCTCGAAGTCGGCCTCCGGGACGAAGCCGAAGAGGACGTTGACGTGCGGCGGCCAGCGGTGGATCTGGCGGTCGTGCGCGCGGCGGATGTGCTGGATCGCCGGCCAGAGCCTGCGGGGCGGGATCCAGGCCACGGCGGTCCGGTTCGTCGAGGGCACGGCGAGGACCTCCCGGGGCCGGGCGAGGGGCTCCTCGGCCGCCACGGTCTCGTCGAGCCGGTCCACGCCCGTCGCGCGGTCCCAGACCAGCTCCCCGTCCGCCTCGAAGAAGATCACGCGGTGCCAGGGGATCTCCCCACCCGGTACGAAGTCGGGCAGGGCGATCCGCGCCGGTCCGGCCCCGCGCTCCGCGACACCCATGACGAACCGCTCGGGATCGAACCGGGGATCCCACAGCACGCGGTGGTAGATCTCGTCACTGGTGTGCACGCCCGGCGACTGCCCCCGCAGCGGGATCCCAGTCGGTCGTGCCGCCTGCTGTTCGGCCGCACCTCACCCCGCCCGCCCTCGACGCCGCGCGGAGGCGCGGAGGGTCGGCGTTTGACTTGGGTCACGTCCGGGGTATTCTCTCCGGCTCGATTGGCCAGGCCCGTGTCCCGTATGGCAGACTGTCGGGGTTGCTCGGTTGAGTGCCGATGCTGCACGCCTCCCGTCGGGAGGACCGGAAGCGAGTCCCACAGTACTCGTCGCCCCTTTTCAGGAGCGGACGTACGGGAATCTTCCGGGAAGTGTCAGCGGGGTGCCGGCCAGGCACTCGGTGGGTGTTCCGCCCCCGGCTCGCGGTCATGGTGACCGCACCCCCTTGGTTGGGAAATTCTTCGGGATTTCTGCGTAGAGGGAGTGCGACACGCCCGACCGCGTGGGTCGGAGGCGGAGTCATGAGAGCCCCCGAGTTCCAGAGCGTTACTACGAGACAGGACTACTGAGTAGCCATGGCGGGACAGAAGATCCGCATCCGGCTCAAGGCCTACGACCACGAGGTCATCGACTCCTCGGCGAAGAAGATCGTCGAGACGGTGACCCGCACTGGTGCGTCGGTCGCGGGCCCGGTGCCGCTGCCCACTGAGAAGAACGTGTACTGCGTCATCAAGTCGCCGCACAAGTACAAGGACTCGCGCGAGCACTTCGAGATGCGCACGCACAAGCGCCTCATCGACATCCTCGACCCCACGCCGAAGACGGTTGACTCGCTGATGCGTCTCGACCTGCCGGCGGGCGTCGACATCGAGATCAAGCTCTGAGGTGACGCGCGAGATGGCTAAGAACATCAAGGGCATCCTGGGCGAGAAGCTCGGCATGACGCAGGTCTGGGACGAGAACAACCGGGTTGTCCCGGTGACCGTCGTCAAGGCCGGCCCCAATGTCGTGACCCAGGTGCGTACGAACGACGTCGACGGCTACGAGTCGGTCCAGATCGCCTTCGGCGAGATCGACCCGCGCAAGGTGAACAAGCCCCTCAAGGGCCACTTCGCCAAGGCCGACGTCACCCCGCGCCGTCACCTTGTGGAGCTCCGCACCGCTGACGCCTCCGAGTACACGCTCGGCCAGGAGATCACCGCCGAGCTCTTCGAGGCCGGCGTGAAGGTCGACGTCACCGGTAAGAGCAAGGGCAAGGGCTTCGCCGGTGTCATGAAGCGCCACAACTTCCGTGGTGGCAAGGCCTCCCACGGTGCCCACCGCGTGCACCGCAAGCCCGGTTCGATCGGTGGCTGCGCCACCCCGGGCCGTGTCTTCAAGGGCATGCGCATGGCCGGCCGCATGGGTAACGAGCGCGTGACCACCCAGAACCTGACCGTTCACGCCGTTGACGCGGAGAAGGGCCTGCTCCTGATCAAGGGTGCGGTTCCTGGTCCGAACGGCGGCCTCGTCCTGGTCCGCACCGCGGCCAAGGGGGCCTGAGGATATGAGCACCATTGACATTCTGTCGCCCTCCGGCGACAAGACCGGGACCGTCGAGCTCCCGGCCGAGATCTTCGAGGCCAAGGTCAGCATCCCGCTGATCCACCAGGTCGTCGTCGCGCAGCTGGCCGCCGCCCGTCAGGGTACGCACAAGGTCAAGACGCGTGGCGAGGTCCGCGGTGGTGGCAAGAAGCCGTACCGCCAGAAGGGCACCGGCCGCGCCCGTCAGGGTTCGACCCGCGCCCCGCAGTTCGCCGGTGGTGGCGTCGTGCACGGTCCCGTGCCGCGTGACTACTCGCAGCGGACCCCCAAGAAGATGAAGGCCGCCGCCCTCCGCGGTGCCCTCTCCGACCGGGCGACCCACTCCCGCATCCACGTCGTCTCCGGCGTGGTCGAGGGTGGCATCTCCACCAAGGCCGCCAAGACGCTGTTCGGCAAGATCTCGGAGCGCAAGAACCTGCTCCTGGTCGTCGAGCGCTCCGACGAGGCCGCGTGGCTGTCCGCCCGCAACCTGCCCCAGGTGCACATCCTGGAGCCGGGCCAGCTGAACACGTACGACGTGATGCGATCCGACGACGTGGTCTTCACCCAGGCCGCCCTCGAGTCCTTCGTGTCTGGCCCCAAGGCCGCTGACAACGAAGGGAGCGAGGCCTGATGTCCGAGGCCACGATCACCAGCAAGACCTTCACGGACCCGCGTGACATCCTCGTCAAGCCGGTTGTTTCCGAGAAGAGCTACGCGCTGCTCGACGAGAACAAGTACACGTTCATCGTTGCGCCCGGCGCCAACAAGACTCAGATCAAGCAGGCCGTCGAGGCGGTCTTCTCGGTCAAGGTCACCGGGGTCAACACGATCAACCGTCAGGGCAAGCGCAAGCGCACCCGCACCGGTTTCGGCAAGCGCGCCAACACCAAGCGCGCCATCGTGACCCTTGCCGAGGGCAACCGTATCGACATCTTCGGCGGCCCGACCGCCTGACGGCGGTCGAGTCGTCCGGAATCGGACGAGGACTGAGAAATGGGAATCCGCAAGTACAAGCCGACTACGCCGGGCCGCCGTGGCTCCTCCGTAGCCGACTTCGTCGAGATCACGCGGTCCACGCCGGAGAAGTCGCTGGTCCGCCCCCTGCACAGCAAGGGCGGCCGTAACAACACCGGTCGGATCACGGTTCGACACCAGGGTGGCGGCCACAAGCGCGCCTACCGCGTGATCGACTTCCGTCGTCACGACAAGGACGGCGTGCCGGCCAAGGTCGCTCACATCGAGTACGACCCGAACCGCACCGCTCGCATCGCGCTGCTCCACTACGCGGACGGCGAGAAGCGCTACATCATCGCCCCGCGTGGTCTCGCGCAGGGTGACCGGGTTGAGAACGGCCCCACGGCCGACATCAAGCCCGGCAACAACCTGGCCCTCCGCAACATCCCGGTCGGTACCACGATCCACGCGATCGAGCTCCGTCCCGGTGGCGGCGCCAAGTTCGCGCGTTCCGCCGGTGCCTCCGTGCAGCTGCTGGCGAAGGAGGGCACGATGGCCCACCTTCGTATGCCGTCCGGTGAGATCCGTCTCGTCGACGCCCGCTGCCGCGCCACCATCGGCGAGGTCGGCAACGCCGAGCAGTCGAACATCAACTGGGGCAAGGCCGGCCGTAAGCGCTGGCTGGGCGTTCGCCCGACCGTTCGCGGTGTGGCGATGAACCCGGTGGACCACCCGCACGGTGGTGGTGAGGGCAAGACCTCCGGTGGTCGCCACCCGGTCTCCCCGTGGGGTCAGAAGGAGGGTCGTACTCGCTCGCCGAAGAAGGCTTCGAGCAAGTACATCGTCCGCCGCCGCAAGACGAACAAGAAGCGCTAGGAGCGGGTTTAGATGCCGCGCAGTCTCAAGAAGGGACCCTTCGTTGACGGCCACCTCGTAAAGAAGGTGGACGCTCAGAACGAAGCCGGTACCAAGAACGTCATCAAGACCTGGTCCCGTCGCTCGATGATCATCCCGGCCATGCTCGGCCACACGATCGCGGTGCACAACGGCAAGACCCACATTCCGGTGTTTGTCACCGAGTCGATGGTCGGCCACAAGCTCGGCGAGTTCTCGCCGACGCGCACCTTCCGGGGTCACGTGAAGGACGACCGGAAGTCGAAGCGCCGCTAGTAGCGGGGTGGAATGACCATGACAGACACTGGAAGGACAACCATGGAAGCCAGGGCCCAGGCGCGGTACATCCGCGTTACGCCCATGAAGGCCCGCCGTGTGGTGGACCTTATCCGTGGCATGGATGCCACGGAGGCTCAGGCGGTCCTGCGTTTCGCCCCGCAGGCCGCGAGCGTGCCGGTCGGCAAGGTGCTGGACAGCGCCATCGCCAACGCCGCGCACAACTACGACCACAGTGACGCCTCTTCGCTGTACATCAGCGAGGCGTTCGTGGATGAGGGCCCGACCCTGAAGCGGTTCCGTCCGCGTGCCCAGGGCCGTGCCTACCGGATCCGTAAGCGGACCAGCCACATCACCGTGGTCGTCAGCAGCAAGGAAGGAACCCGGTAATGGGCCAGAAGGTTAACCCGCATGGGTTCCGACTCGGCATCACCACGGACTTCAAGTCCCGCTGGTACGCCGACAAGCTGTACAAGGACTACGTCAAGGAAGACGTCGCCATCCGTCGGATGATGACGTCCGGCATGGAGCGCGCCGGCATCTCGAAGGTTGAGATCGAGCGCACCCGTGACCGCGTGCGTGTGGACATCCACACCGCTCGTCCCGGCATCGTCATCGGCCGCCGTGGCGCCGAGGCCGACCGCATCCGCGGCGACCTCGAGAAGCTCACGGGCAAGCAGGTCCAGCTGAACATCCTCGAGGTCAAGAACCCCGAGATGGACGCTCAGCTGGTTGCTCAGGCCGTTGCCGAGCAGCTCTCCTCCCGCGTCTCCTTCCGTCGCGCCATGCGTAAGAGCATGCAGGGCACGATGAAGGCCGGCGCCAAGGGCATCAAGATCCAGTGCGGCGGTCGCCTCGGCGGCGCCGAGATGTCCCGCTCGGAGTTCTACCGCGAGGGCCGCGTGCCCCTGCACACGCTCCGCGCGAACGTCGACTACGGCTTCTTCGAGGCCAAGACGACCTTCGGCCGCATCGGCGTGAAGGTCTGGATCTACAAGGGCGACGTCAAGAACATCGCCGAGGTCCGCGCCGAGAACGCCGCTGCCCGCGCCGGCAACCGTCCGGCCCGCGGTGGCGCTGAGCGCCCCGCCGGCCGTGGTGGCCGTGGTGGCGAGCGTGGCGGTCGCGGTCGCAAGCCGCAGCAGGCTCAGGCTGCCGAGGCCCCCAAGGCCGACGCTCCCGCCGCCGCTCCGGCTGCTGAGAGCACCGGAACGGAGGCCTGACCGAAATGCTGATCCCCCGTAGGGTCAAGCACCGCAAGCAGCACCACCCGAAGCGCAGCGGTATGTCCAAGGGTGGTACGCAGGTTGCGTTCGGCGAGTACGGCATTCAGGCCCTCACTCCGGCGTACGTGACCAACCGCCAGATCGAGGCGGCTCGTATCGCGATGACCCGCCACATCAAGCGTGGCGGCAAGGTCTGGATCAACATCTACCCGGACCGCCCGCTGACGAAGAAGCCTGCCGAGACCCGCATGGGTTCCGGTAAGGGTTCGCCGGAGTGGTGGATCGCGAACGTCAAGCCCGGTCGGGTGATGTTCGAGCTGTCCTACCCGAACGAGAAGATCGCGCGCGAGGCCCTGACCCGTGCGGCCCACAAGCTGCCGATGAAGTGCAAGATCGTTAAGCGCGAAGCAGGTGAGCTGTGATGACCGCCGGTACCAAGGCGTCCGAGCTGCGCGAGCTGGGCAGCGAGGAGCTTGTCGCCAAGCTCCGCGAGGCCAAGGAAGAGCTGTTCAACCTCCGCTTCCAGGCGGCGACGGGCCAGCTCGAGAACCACGGTCGGCTCAAGTCCGTCCGTAAGGACATCGCCCGGATCTACACCCTGATGCGAGAGCGCGAGCTGGGCATCGAGACGGTGGAGAACGCCTGATGAGCGAGAGCAATGTGACTGAGAAGACCGAGCGCAACGCTCGCAAGGTCCGCGAGGGCCTGGTCGTCAGCGACAAGATGGACAAGACCGTCGTCGTCGCCGTCGAGGACCGCGTCAAGCACGCGCTGTACGGCAAGGTCATCCGCCGTACGAACAAGCTCAAGGCTCACGACGAGCAGAACGCTGCCGGCGTCGGCGACCGCGTCCTCCTGATGGAGACCCGGAAGCTGTCGTCGACGAAGCACTGGCGCGTCGTCGAGATCCTCGAGAAGGCCAAGTAATCACCTGAGGGGTTTCCCTCAGGTCAGTTCCGCCAGGCTCGGTGGGGGCTCCGTTCCGTAAGGGACGGACCCCCGCCGGGAACCGGCAGACAATCAGGAGATAGACGTGATCCAGCAGGAGTCGCGACTGCGTGTCGCCGACAACACTGGTGCCAAGGAGATCCTTTGCATCCGTGTTCTCGGTGGTTCCGGTCGCCGCTACGCGGGCATCGGTGACGTCATCGTCGCCACCGTCAAGGACGCGATCCCCGGTGGCAACGTGAAGAAGGGTGACGTCGTCAAGGCGGTCATCGTTCGCACCGTCAAGGAGCGCCGCCGCCAGGACGGCTCGTACATCCGCTTCGACGAGAACGCCGCTGTCATTCTCAAGAACGACGGCGACCCTCGTGGCACCCGTATCTTCGGCCCGGTGGGCCGTGAGCTGCGCGAGAAGAAGTTCATGAAGATCATCTCGCTCGCGCCGGAGGTGCTGTAAGCATGAAGATCAAGAAGGGCGACCTGGTCCAGGTCATCACCGGTAAGGACAAGGGCAAGCAGGGCAAGGTCATCACGGCCTTCCCCCGCGAGAACCGCGTCCTCGTCGAGGGTGTCAACCGGGTCAAGAAGCACACCAAGGCCGGCCCGTCGCAGGCCGGTGGCATCGTCACGACCGAGGCGCCGGTCCACGTCTCCAACGTCCAGCTGGTCGTTGAGAAGGACGGCAAGAAGGTCGTCACGCGCGTCGGTTACCGCTTCGACGACGAGGGCAACAAGATCCGCGTTGCCAAGCGGACGGGTGAGGACATCTGATGGCTACCACCACCACTCCGCGTCTCAAGACGAAGTACCGCGAGGAGATCGCGGGCAAGCTGCGTGAGGAGTTCTCCTACGAGAACGTCATGCAGATCCCCGGCCTCGTCAAGGTCGTGGTCAACATGGGTGTGGGCGACGCCGCCCGCGACTCCAAGCTGATCGAGGGCGCCATCCGCGACCTCACCACGATCACCGGTCAGAAGCCGGCCGTCACCAAGGCCCGTAAGTCCATCGCGCAGTTCAAGCTGCGTGAGGGCCAGCCGATCGGTGCGCACGTCACCCTCCGTGGCGACCGCATGTGGGAGTTCCTGGACCGCACCCTGTCGCTCGCGCTTCCGCGCATCCGCGACTTCCGTGGTCTGTCCCCCAAGCAGTTCGACGGGCGTGGCAACTACACCTTCGGTCTCACGGAGCAGGTCATGTTCCACGAGATCGACCAGGACAAGATCGACCGTGTCCGGGGTATGGACATCACCGTGGTCACCACGGCGACCAACGACGCTGAGGGCCGCGCCCTTCTCCGTCACCTCGGCTTCCCGTTCAAGGAGGCGTAAGCGAGATGGCGAAGAAGGCTCTCATCGCGAAGGCTGCCCGCAAGCCCAAGTTCGGCGTGCGTGGCTACACGCGCTGCCAGCGCTGTGGTCGTCCCCACTCCGTGTACCGCAAGTTCGGCCTGTGCCGCGTGTGCCTTCGTGAGATGGCTCACCGTGGCGAGCTGCCGGGCGTGACCAAGAGCTCCTGGTAATCCCTTCGTTGGGATGACCGGAGTCTCTCGGTAAGCAGAGGGTTGGCGGAGGCCCACCCCTCCATGGCTTAGGCTAGGAGGGTTGGGCGTCCGTCGCCCGTACGACTTACTACGCCGTAGGTCCCCGCGCCGCACCCGTCCCGCCCCTGTGTGGGGAGAGGGATGGCGCATACAGGAAACCCCGGCGAGAGAGGCCGAAGGCCAATTCATGACCATGACTGATCCCATCGCAGACATGCTCACGCGTCTGCGTAACGCGAACTCGGCGTACCACGACTCCGTGTCAATGCCGCACAGCAAGATCAAGTCTCACATCGCGGAAATCCTCCAGCAGGAGGGCTTCATCACGGGCTGGAAGGTCGAGGACGCCGAGGTCGGCAAGAACCTCGTCCTCGAGCTCAAGTTCGGTCCGAACCGTGAGCGCTCCATCGCGGGCATCAAGCGGATCTCGAAGCCGGGCCTCCGGGTTTACGCGAAGTCCACCAACCTGCCGAAGGTTCTCGGCGGCCTGGGCGTGGCGATCATCTCCACGTCCCACGGTCTCCTGACCGGCCAGCAGGCAGGCAAGAAGGGCGTAGGTGGGGAAGTCCTCGCCTACGTCTGGTAGTCGGGAACGGAGGAATAGCTAATGTCGCGTATTGGCAAGCTGCCTATCCAGGTTCCCGCCGGCGTGGACGTCACCATCGAGGGCCGCACGGTCACGGTGAAGGGTTCCAAGGGCACCCTGAGCCACACCGTCGCCGCGCCGATCGACATCGCTAAGGGCGAGGACGGCGTTCTGAACGTCACCCGTCCGAACGACGAGCGTCAGAACAAGGCCCTTCACGGCCTGTCCCGCACGCTGGTGGCCAACATGATCACCGGTGTGACCCAGGGTTACGTGAAGGCGCTCGAGATCAGCGGTGTCGGTTACCGCGTGGCCGCGAAGGGCTCCAACCTGGAGTTCCAGCTCGGTTACAGCCACCCGATCCTGGTCGAGGCGCCCGAGGGCATCTCGTTCAAGGTCGAGTCGCCGACCAAGTTCTCGGTCGAGGGCATCGACAAGCAGAAGGTCGGCGAGGTCGCGGCGAACATCCGCAAGCTGCGGAAGCCCGACCCGTACAAGGCCAAGGGCGTCAAGTACGCCGGCGAGGTCATCCGCCGCAAGGTCGGAAAGGCTGGTAAGTAAGCCATGGCATACGGTGTGAAGATCGCCAAGGGCGACGCTTACAAGCGTGCTGCTAAGGCCCGCCGTCACATCCGCATCCGCAAGAACGTGTCGGGTACGGCGGAGCGTCCGCGCCTCGTCGTGACGCGTTCCAACCGCGGTATCACCGCTCAGGTCATCGACGACCTCAAGGGTCACACCCTTGCGTCCGCGTCGAACCTGGACGCGTCGATCCGTGGTGGCGAGGGTGACAAGTCGTCGCAGGCCAAGCAGGTCGGCGCTCTCGTCGCCGAGCGCGCCAAGGCCGCGGGTGTCGAGGCTGTCGTGTTCGACCGTGGTGGCAACAGGTACGCCGGGCGCATTGCCGCTCTGGCTGACGCCGCCCGCGAAGCCGGGCTGAAGTTCTAAGCCCCGGTTCCGGGACTAACGGACGTAACAGAGAGAGGTAAATCCAATGGCTGGACCCCAGCGCCGCGGAAGCGGTGCCGGTGGCGGCGAGCGGCGGGACCGGAAGGGCCGTGACGGCGGCGCTGCCGCCGAGAAGACCGCGTACGTTGAGCGCGTTGTCGCGATCAACCGCGTCGCCAAGGTTGTCAAGGGTGGTCGTCGCTTCAGCTTCACCGCGCTGGTCGTGGTGGGCGACGGTGACGGCACCGTAGGTGTCGGTTACGGCAAGGCCAAGGAAGTTCCCGCGGCCATCGCCAAGGGTGTCGAGGAAGCCAAGAAGAACTTCTTCAAGGTTCCCCGCATCCAGGGCACCATCCCTCACCCGATCCAGGGCGAGAAGGCCGCGGGCGTCGTCCTGCTCAAGCCGGCTTCCCCCGGTACCGGCGTTATCGCCGGTGGCCCGGTGCGTGCCGTGCTCGAGTGCGCCGGCGTTCACGACATCCTGTCGAAGTCGCTCGGCTCCGACAACGCGATCAACATCGTGCACGCGACCGTGGAGGCCCTGAAGGGTCTGCAGCGCCCCGAGGAGATCGCGGCTCGCCGTGGTCTGCCCCTCGAGGACGTCGCCCCCGCGGCTCTGCTTCGTGCGCGTGCGGGAGCGGGTGCGTAATGGCTCGCCTCAAGATCACGCAGACGAAGTCGTACATCGGCAGCAAGCAGAACCACCGCGACACCCTGCGTTCGCTCGGGCTCAAGCGCCTGAACGACGTGGTCGTCAAGGAGGACCGCCCCGAGTTCCGCGGAATGGTGCACACCGTCCGCCACCTCGTGACGGTCGAGGAGGTCGACTGACATGGCGGAGAACAACCCGCTGAAGGTCCACAACCTCCGTCCCGCCCCGGGCGCCAAGACCGCCAAGACCCGTGTGGGTCGTGGTGAGGCGTCGAAGGGTAAGACGGCCGGTCGTGGTACGAAGGGCACGAAGGCCCGCTACCAGGTTCCGGAGCGCTTCGAGGGTGGGCAGATGCCCCTCCACATGCGTCTCCCGAAGCTCAAGGGCTTCAAGAACCCGTTCCGCACCGAGTACCAGGTTGTCAACCTGGACAAGCTGGCCGCGCTCTACCCGCAGGGTGGCGAGGTCACGGTGGCCGATCTGGTCGCCAAGGGTGCGGTTCGTAAGAACCAGCTCGTCAAGGTGCTCGGCGCCGGCGAGGTCTCCGTGGCGCTGCAGGTGACGGTCGACGCCGTCTCCGGCTCCGCCAAGGAGAAGATCGCCGCCGCGGGCGGCACCGTCACCGAGCTCGTCTGAGACGACTCGATGGCTTGAACATCCAACCGGGGATGCCTCCCAAAAGGGGCATCCCCGGTTGGTCGTTCCTAGGGGGGCATGGTCGCCGGTAAGGTGGCGTGCACTGTCTAGGCTCCGTGCGGTATGCCCACACGGATTTCACGACCGTTACCTATTCGTCGAACCTCAAGACCGTCACCTCATGCGCATGGCGCGGGGGTCGCAGGAGGCACCGTGCTCACCGCGTTCGCCCGGGCGTTCAAGACGCCCGACCTGCGCAAGAAGCTGCTCTTCACACTCGGCATCATCGTGCTGTACCGGCTCGGGGCACACATCCCCGTCCCCGGTGTCAGCTACCAGGCCGTACAGCAGTGTGTGGACCAGGCGAGCCAGGGCAACAACTCCCTGTTCGGCCTGGTGAACATGTTCAGTGGCGGGGCGCTGCTGCAGATCACCATCTTCGCGCTCGGCATCATGCCGTACATCACGGCGAGCATCATCCTGCAGCTGCTGACCGTCGTGATCCCGCGCCTCGAGGCCCTCAAGAAGGAGGGTCAGTCGGGCACGGCCAAGATCACGCAGTACACGCGTTATCTGACGATCGCGCTCGCCATCCTCCAGGGCACCGGTCTCGTGGCCACGGCACGCACCGGCGCGCTCTTCAGCGGCTGCACGGTGGCCAACCAGGTCGTCCCCGACCAGTCGATCTTCGTCACCGCCACCATGGTCATCACGATGACCGCCGGCACCGCCGTCGTCATGTGGCTCGGCGAGCTCATCACCGACCGCGGCATCGGCAACGGCATGTCGATCCTGATGTTCATCTCGATCGCCGCCGGCTTCCCGGGCGCCCTGTGGGCCATCAAGGAGAGCGGCAAGCTCGCCAAGGGCTGGATCGAGTTCGGCACCGTCATCCTGATCGGCTTCGTGATGGTGGCCCTGGTCGTCTTCGTCGAGCAGGCCCAGCGACGCATCCCGGTGCAGTACGCGAAGCGGATGATCGGCCGCAGGTCCTACGGCGGAACGTCCACTTATATCCCTCTCAAGGTGAACCAGGCAGGTGTGATTCCTGTCATCTTCGCCTCGTCGCTGCTCTACATCCCGGCCTTGATCGCGCAGTTCTCGAACTCCTCCGCGGGGTGGAAGACCTGGATCGAAGCCCACTTCGTCAAGGGTGACCACCCCTACTACATCGCTACGTACTTCCTCCTGATCGTGTTCTTCGCCTTCTTCTACGTGGCGATCTCGTTCAACCCCGAGGAAGTCGCGGACAACATGAAGAAGTATGGTGGCTTCATCCCGGGTATCCGGGCTGGTCGACCTACTGCCGAGTATCTGAGCTACGTGCTCAACCGGATCACTTGGCCGGGCTCGCTGTATCTGGGTCTGATCGCTCTTGTGCCGACGATGGCGTTGGCAGGCTTCGGCGGTGCCAATGCCAACTTCCCCTTCGGTGGGACGAGCATCCTCATCATCGTGGGTGTGGGGCTGGAGACCGTGAAGCAGATCGAGAGCCAGCTCCAGCAGCGCAATTACGAAGGGTTCCTCCGCTGATGCGAATCGTCCTCGTCGGACCGCCCGGGGCCGGCAAGGGTACGCAGGCTGCGTTCCTTGCCAAGAACCTGGACATTCCGCACATCTCAACGGGTGACCTGTTCCGTGCCAACATCTCGCAGGGCACGGAGCTGGGCGTGAAGGCCAAGGCGTACATGGACGCCGGCGACCTCGTGCCCGACGAGGTGACCATCGGGATGGCCAAGGACCGCATGGAGCAGGCCGACGCCGCCAACGGCTTCCTGCTCGACGGCTTCCCGCGGAACGTGGCCCAGGCCGAGGCGCTGGATGTGGTCCTCAAGGCCGAGGACATGCAGCTGGACGCGGTCCTGGACCTGGAGGTCCCCGAGGACGAGGTCGTGAAGCGGATCGCGGGTCGCCGCATCTGCCGCAACGACAGCGCGCACGTCTTCCACGTGACGTACAACGCTCCGAAGACCGCGGGCGTCTGCGACGTCTGTGGCGGTGAGCTCTTCCAGCGCGACGACGACTCCGAGGAGACCGTCCGCCGGCGCCTGGAGGTCTACCACACGCAGACCGAGCCGATCATCGACTACTACCGGGCGCAGAACCTGGTCGTGACGATCTCGGCGCTCGGCAAGGTGGACGAGGTCACCGCGAAGGCGATGGCCGCGCTCAAGAAGTAACCCCGGTTCGTTCGACACGGCCGCGGTGCCCCTCGGGGGCGCCGCGGCCGTATCGTTGTTCTGTCCGTGTACTCGTAGGAAAGGCCCCCGTCACGATGGTGCAGATCAAGACCCCCGAGCAGATCGCGAAGATGCGCGAGGCGGGGCTGGTCGTCGCCGCCATCCACGCGGCCACGCGTGAGGCGGCCGTGCCGGGCGCCACGACGAAGGACCTGGACGAGGTCGCGCGGAAGGTGATCGCGGACCACGGGGCGAAGTCGAACTTCCTCGGGTACGGCGGCTTCCCCGCGACCATCTGCACCTCGGTGAACGAGGTCGTGGTCCACGGCATCCCGGACGAGAAGACCGTCCTCAAGGACGGCGACATCATCTCGATCGACGCGGGCGCGATCGTCGACGGCTGGCACGGCGACGCGGCGTACACGGCGTTCGTGGGCTCGGGCCACGCTCCGGAGCTGATCGAGCTCTCGCGGGTGACCGAGGAGTCGATGTGGGCCGGCATCGCCGCGATGAAGAACGGCAACCGGCTGGTGGACGTGTCGCGCGCGATCGAGACGTACATCCGCCGCCAGCCGAAGCCGGGCGGCGGCAAGTACGGCATCGTCGAGGACTACGGGGGCCACGGCATCGGCACCGAGATGCACATGGACCCGCACCTGCTGAACTACGTCTCGCGCAAGCGCGGCAAGGGCCCGAAGCTGGTGCCCGGCTTCTGCCTGGCGATCGAGCCGATGGTCTCGCTCGGCACGCCCCGCACGGAGGTCCTGAAGGACGACTGGACGGTCGTCTCCACGGACGGCACCTGGTCCTCCCACTGGGAGCACTCGGTGGCCCTGACGGAGGAGGGCCCCCTGGTCCTGACGTCCCCGGACGGCGGCAGGGCGAAGCTGGCGGAGCTGGGCGTCACGGCGGCCCCGGACCCGCTGGCGTAGCCGCTTGCGTAAGGATCTTCTTCCGTGGGCAAACTTCCCGGATTCGTCTTTTCCAGGGCCCTGACGTAGACTGATGCGTCGGCTCTCGTGTACCCGTGTGTCCGCACGCGGATCGAGAGTCGATCAAGGTAGCCGATTCGAAAGGCGAAGCGTGGCCAAGAAGCAAGGTGCCATCGAAATCGAGGGCACCGTGATCGAGTCCCTCCCGAACGCCATGTTCAAGGTGGAGCTCCAGAACGGTCACAAGGTCCTCGCGCACATCTCCGGCAAGATGCGGATGCACTACATCCGAATCCTTCCGGACGACCGGGTCGTCGTGGAGCTCTCTCCGTACGACCTGACGCGTGGCCGGATCGTCTACCGGTACAAGTAGATCTTGCCCGCACCCCGGCTCCGCCGCGGGTGGTGGCACTGACCCGGAGAACCTCACATCCCATGAAGGTCAAGCCGAGCGTCAAGAAGATCTGCGACAAGTGCAAGGTGATCCGCCGTCACGGCCGGGTCATGGTCATCTGCGACAACCTGCGCCACAAGCAGCGCCAGGGCTGACGCACGCCGACCGACCTGCACCCCGCAGTTCTTCGCGCGACGCAAGCAATACGTACATACGCAGAGCCCGCCCAGCCCGCAAGGGTCGGCGGCACCTCCGGCGGGGGCCGGGGACCCGATTCGTACCTCATACGGCGGTCGGGAGCGGCTTTGCGGAAGACCCCCGAACACACAGGAGCCATTGAATGGCACGCGTTTCCGGTGTTGACATCCCGCGCGAAAAGCGTGTGGAGATCGCACTCACCTACGTCTTCGGTATCGGGCGCACCCGGTCCAAGGAGATCCTCGCCTCCACCGGCGTGAACCCGAACACCCGCGTTCGTGACCTGGCCGAAGAGGACCTGGTCAAGATCCGCGAGTACGTGGACGCCAACCTCCAGACCGAGGGTGACCTCCGCCGCGAGATCCAGGGCGACATCCGCCGCAAGATCGAGATCCAGTGCTACCAGGGCATCCGCCACCGTCGTGGTCTGCCCGTGCACGGTCAGCGCACCAGCACGAACGCCCGTACCCGTAAGGGCCCGCGTCGCGCCATCGCCGGTAAGAAGAAGCCGGGCAAGAAGTAGTCCTCAGCGGACGCTTGACCAAGCGGTCTTCGCTGTAGGACCGACCACCTCCCGTAGGAGTTATAGATGCCCCCCAAGGGTCGTCAGGGCGCTGCCAAGAAGGTGCGCCGCAAGGAAAAGAAGAACGTCGCTCACGGCCACGCGCACATCAAGAGCACGTTCAACAACACGATCGTCTCGATCACCGACCCCTCGGGCAACGTGATCTCCTGGGCCTCCGCCGGCCACGTCGGCTTCAAGGGCTCGCGCAAGTCCACCCCGTTCGCCGCGCAGATGGCCGCCGAGTCGGCCGCTCGCCGCGCGCAGGAGCACGGCATGCGCAAGGTCGACGTCTTCGTCAAGGGTCCCGGCTCCGGCCGTGAGACCGCGATCCGCTCCCTCCAGGCCACGGGCCTCGAGGTCGGTTCGATCCAGGACGTCACCCCCACGCCGCACAACGGCTGCCGTCCGCCGAAGCGTCGTCGCGTCTGACGCACGACCGGCAACGGTTGTTCTGAGGGTTGGGCGGTACACCTCTTCGGAGGGGTGCCGCCCGTACCCTTGGTAGTACCTCTCTGTCGGACGTCAAATAGTGGGCGTCCACAACCGAAGGATTCACACCATGCTGATCGCTCAGCGTCCCTCGCTGACCGAAGAGGTCGTCGACGAATTCCGCTCGCGGTTCGTCATCGAGCCCCTGGAGCCGGGCTTCGGCTACACGCTCGGCAACAGCCTCCGTCGTACGCTCCTCTCCTCGATCCCGGGTGCGGCGGTCACGTCCATCCGCATCGACGGTGTCCTGCACGAGTTCACCACCGTGCCGGGCGTCAAGGAGGACGTCACCGACCTCATCCTGAACATCAAGCAGCTGGTCGTCTCCTCGGAGCACGACGAGCCGGTCGTGATGTACCTGCGCAAGCAGGGTCCCGGCCTGGTCACCGCTGCTGACATCGCCCCGCCGGCCGGTGTCGAGGTGCACAACCCCGACCTGGTGCTCGCCACGCTCAACGGCAAGGGCAAGCTGGAGATGGAGCTGACCGTCGAGCGCGGTCGCGGCTACGTCTCCGCCGTGCAGAACAAGCAGGTGGGCCAGGAGATCGGCCGTATCCCGGTCGACTCCATCTACTCGCCGGTGCTCAAGGTCACGTACAAGGTCGAGGCGACCCGTGTCGAGCAGCGCACCGACTTCGACAAGCTGATCGTCGACGTCGAGACCAAGCAGGCCATGCGCCCGCGTGACGCCATGGCGTCCGCCGGCAAGACCCTGGTCGAGCTGTTCGGTCTGGCGCGCGAGCTCAACATCGACGCCGAGGGCATCGACATGGGCCCGTCCCCGACGGACGCCGCCCTCGCCGCCGACCTGGCGCTGCCGATCGAGGAGCTCGAGCTCACCGTTCGTTCGTACAACTGCCTCAAGCGTGAGGGCATCCACTCCGTGGGTGAGCTCGTGGCGCGCTCCGAGGCCGACCTGCTCGACATCCGCAACTTCGGTGCGAAGTCGATCGACGAGGTCAAGGCGAAGCTGGCCGGCATGGGCCTGGCCCTCAAGGACAGCCCGCCCGGATTCGACCCGACCGCCGCCGCCGACGCCTTCGGCGCCGACGACGACGCGGACGCGGGCTTCGTCGAGACCGAGCAGTACTGACAGCTCGGGACCGACAGGTCTCGTTCTTGCTGCGGGCCGGTTCCGGCCGGCCGCGCAGTTCCCCGCGCCCCTCTGGGGGCGCGGGTCTCCGACGGGTAACCGCCCGCTCGGACACTGACACCGGTACCTCACACGGCCGGTGCAGATCACAAGGAGAAACACCATGCCGCGTCCCGCCAAGGGTGCCCGCCTCGGTGGCAGTGCCGCTCACGAGCGTCTGCTGCTCGCCAACCTGGCGAAGTCCCTCTTCGAGCACGGCCGCATCACCACGACCGAGGCCAAGGCCCGCCGCCTGCGTCCGGTCGCCGAGCGCCTGATCACCAAGGCGAAGAAGGGCGACATCCACAACCGTCGCCTGGTGCTGCAGACGATCACGGACAAGGGCGTCGTCCACACGCTCTTCACCGAGATCGCCCCGCGCTACTCCGAGCGCCCGGGTGGCTACACCCGTATCACCAAGATCGGCAACCGTCGTGGCGACAACGCCCCGATGGCTGTGATCGAGCTGGTCGAGGGCGAGATCGCCAAGAAGGCGACCGTCGCCGAGGCCGAGGCCGCCGCCAAGCGTGCCGTCAAGGAGGCCGACGAGGCCGCCAAGGTCGAGGACACCAAGGCCGAGGACGCCGCTGAGGCCCCGGCCGAGGAGTCGAAGGACGCGTAAGCGTTCCGACGATCCTGTGTGCGGGCCCGTACCCCTAGGGGTACGGGCCCGTTCCCGTGATGTTGAGAGGATTGATCGCGTGAGCGACGACGTGCAGGACGGCTTCGTACGGGTACGGCTCGACCTTTCGTACGACGGCAAGGACTTCTCCGGCTGGGCCAAGCAGGCGCAGGGACAGCGGACCGTCCAGGGCGACATCGAGGACGCCCTGAAGACCGTCACCCGTTCCAAGGAGACGTACGAGCTGACCGTCGCCGGCCGCACCGACGCCGGTGTGCACGCGCGCGGGCAGGTCGCCCACGTCGATCTGCCCGTCGAGCTGTGGGCCGAGCACCGGGACAAGCTGCTCAGGCGGCTCGCCGGGCGGCTCTCCCACGATGTACGGGTCTGGCGGCTCACCGAGGCGCCCGCCGGGTTCAACGCGCGCTTCTCCGCGATCTGGCGCCGCTACGCCTACCGCGTCACGGACAACCCCGGCGGTGTCGACCCCCTCCTGCGCGGTCACGTCCTGTGGCACGACTGGACCCTCGACATGGACGCGATGAACGCGGCCGCCGAGCGGCTCGTCGGCGAGCACGACTTCGCCGCGTACTGCAAGAGGCGCGAGGGCGCGACCACCATCCGTACGCTCCAGGAGCTGCGGTGGGAGCGGCGGCCCGGAGGCGTCCTCGAAGCGACCGTGAAGGCGGACGCCTTCTGCCACAACATGGTCCGCTCGCTCGTCGGCGCGCTGCTCTTCGTCGGCGACGGACACCGCCCGGTGGAGTGGCCCGCGAAGGTCCTGGCGGCGGGTGTGCGGGATTCGGCCGTGCACGTGGTCAGGCCGCACGGCCTCACCCTCGAAGAGGTCGGCTACCCGGCCGACGAGCTCCTGGCCGCCCGTAACCTCGAGGCCAGGAACAAGCGCACCCTGCCGGGCGCCGGCTGCTGCTGATCCGGCGCTCCCGCGGGTGTACGGCCGTCTCGGCGGGGTGCCCGCCGAGGCGGCCTCCGCTCAGCCCAGCTGGTTGTAGGAGCCGCCGCGGAAGAGCCCGGAGCTGACGCGCTGCAGGTTGAACGGGGTGTAGCGCTTGCCCGTGCCCTGGAAGTAGTAGGCGGACCTGGTGGCGGCCTCGTAGGCGATGAGGTCGTTCTTGCCGTCGCCGTCGTAGTCTCCGGAACCGATCAGCTCGCTGTAGCGGTTCCAGCCGCCGCCGATGCGGGTGCGGCCGGTGAAGGTGCCGTCGCCCTTGCCGAGGTAGAACCAGAGGACGCCGTCCTTGTCGCGGGCGACGAGGTCTCCGGGGGCTGCTCCGGCGATGTTGCCGACGGCGGTGAGCTGGTTGTAGACGCCCCAGCCGGTGCCGATCTTCTTGCGGGCGGAGAAGGGGGCGTTGGTGTTTCCGGTGGAGGCGTAGAGGTAGAGGGTGCCGGTCCTGTCGGCGGCGAGGAGGTCGGGCCGGCCGTCGCCGGTGTAGTCGCTGCCGCCGGTGAGCTTGTCGTAGGTCTGCCAGCCACCGCCGACCTTCACGCGGGGGGTGAAGCCGCCGTTTCCGTCGCCCTGGTAGAGCCAGAGGACGCCGTCCTTGTCGCGGGCGACGAGATCGGTGGCGGGGGAGCCGGCGATGTCGCCGGTGGTCTCGATCCGGTCGTAGATCTGCCAGCCACCGCCGATCCTGGCCTCCGCCACGTTCTTCTCGTCCGTGTAGCGGTCGTTACGGTAGGTGGTGTCGGACCACAGGGTGCCGGAGGCGTCCCGGGCGAGCAGGTCGGTCGAGCCGTTGTCGTCGAAGTCGTGCATCTTGGGGGAACGGGCGAGGGTGAAGGTGCCCGACCGCTTCAGGGCGGGTCCGACACCGATGGAGGACGAGGCGGTCATCTCCCAGGTGTACTCGCCGTTGTAGGCGGAGATGCGCGCGGCCGAACCGTCGGGGTTCGTGATGTCGAACCGGTCCCCGGACCACGTCCGGAAGGGGAAGCCGCCGGGGTGCCAGCCGTCCCAGCCGCCGGACTCGTCGAAGAGGTCGGTGGTGCGGTGCTGGGTCACTCCGGTCCGGACGTGCCGCAGCGTGAAGTCCACCGTCGTGTTGCGGTGGTTGAAGTACCAGGTGAAGTAGGGGCCCCAGTCGTTGGCGTCCAGGTCGACCGTTCCTGAGGGCACCTCGGCCGGGCTCATCTCGGCCGTCTCGGTCGGGGCCCCGGTGCTCGCGACGAATGTGGCGGCGGGCTTGCCGTCCTGGCCCTGCGCGATGCGGTAGGCGCCGTCGCCCGAGCCGAGCAGGCCGCCGCTGACCAGCAGGCTGCCGGCGGCAGCTTCGGTGGCCATGGTCTGGAAGTGGTCGAGGAGCGTGACCGGCTCGCCGGTCCCGCTCGCCAGGTTCAGCGCGCGCAGGGAGTGGATCGGCGACGGCTTGGTCGCCCAGGTGCCGTTCAGTCCGTAGACGAGCCAGTCGCCGACCAGGCCGACCGACGGACGGGACTTCGCCGGGCCGAGATCGACGGCCCTCTCCTCGCCGGTGGCGCGGTCCCGGACGATCGCGCGCGCGTGTCCGGTCGCCGCGTCGTGCTCGCTCCAGGCGAGGCGGGTCGCGGAGACGGAGACGCGCACGCCGTCCAGGCTGTACGGGCGCTTCGGCAGGCTCGGGGTCGCGAAGGTTCCGGTGGCCTCGGCCGTGGCGAAGTCGACGAGTGCGTGGCGCTCGGTCTCGTCGGCGCCGGTGAAGCTGACCAGGCCGTGCGTACGGTCCCCGGCCCAGACGCCGAAGTTCTTGGCACCGGTGGGCAGGCCGGTGACCTGGCGGCTGCCCTCGGCGGTGTGCATCCACAGGGTGGTGCCGTCCGTCGTGGTCTTGGCCGTGAAGACGGCCCCGCCCGCGAGGCCCACCTCCTCCCTGTTGTCGGCGGGCAGGACGAACGTGGCGCCCGTCGCCATGTTCACCGCCGCGTGCTCGAGGTAGTCGAAGTAGAGGTCGCCGCCGAACGACTCCGTCTGTCCCCCGACCGGCGAGGTCTTGCCGTCGGCGTAGCGCGTCCAGGAGAACCCGTCGCGCGTGGCCTCGTTCGCGGAGAAGAAGCCGGCGGCTCCGGCGCTCAGGACCTGGGCGTTGAAGGGAATCCGGGCGACGCCGTCCCGGGTCTCCGCCGCGGCGAAGACCGCGCCGGGCGCGGCCACGGCCGCCGGGACGCTCAGGACACCGGCGCCGAGGGTGACGGCGAGGACCGTGGCCACGGAGCCGGCGATGCCGCGTCGGGGAGCGCGTACGGAAAGCAATCTTCCTCCTGGGGAGCACCTGGGTCGGTACGCACGGGAGTGCGTATCACCAGGGTCGACACGCCATCAGGGGGGAAAGTTGTACGAGCCGTACGATCACGAGGCGACGGCCTCAGGCCCGCACGGGCGGCGCCCGCCTACTCCTGGGGAGCGCCCGCCGCCGCGGAGGCCTGGGACTTGCCGCGGGCGTAGATCTGGTTGAAGGCGAAGGTGCCCAGGTCGTCGCTGGCCTGGAAGACGCCCTTGTCGGACGTGGTGACCTTCTTGCCGTCGGTGAAGCCCGCCTGGGTGAAGTACGCGTACCGGCCGATCGAGTTCGCCCGGCGCAGACAGACCGTGGCGCGGCAGAAGTCCTTGACGCCCGCCCCGGCGAGTGGCGCGATGCCGCCGCTGGCCTGGTTCTTCGCCTTCAGGGCGGCCGCCTCGGTGGGGAACACGGCGACGCCGACGGTGATGGCCACCCCGTCCTTCACGTACGTGGCGCGGATCACCCGGTCGCAGCCGTTCTTCTTCAGGACCGCGCCCAGACCCCCCTGCGTGACGCTCGCGCAGTCGGCCGTCGAGGAGGTCGCGCCCTTCGTGTAGGCGCGGCCGCTCATGGTCAGCTTCTTGCCCGGGAAGAGGCCCTCGGCGCTCAGCGGCGCCTTGTCCTTCTTCTCGTCCGAGATGTAGTCCTTGGGGTTGGGCGGGGGCGGCGGCGCGACGGAGGAGAACGACGGGCCGGGCGTGGGGGAGCCGCTGGGGGCGGCCGAGCCGGTCGGGGTCACCGTGCCGTTCTTCGCCGTGCCGTTGCCCTTGTTGCTGTTCACCACGGCCGTGGCGACGACCGCGCCGACCACGAGGGCCGCGAGCACGCCACCGCCGACCACCAGCCAGCGCTTACGGCGCCGTCCGGCCGCGGAGGCGTCGGCGAGGGCGCCCCAGTCGGGTGTCCCGCCGTCCGTGGCGCCCGGGAAGGGGCTCGGCTGTCCCCCTGGGCCCTGCGGCCCGTACTGGTTCCCGTACTGCTGTCCGTACTGCTGCTGTCCCGGCTGCTGCGGCTGCTGCCCGTACGGCTGCTGCGGCTCCTGCGGCCACTGGGGTCCCCCAAAGCTCATGCCGCGCATCCTAAACCGGTTGGGCGCAGGCGGTGCGGGCGGCGACAATGCCCCCATGGGACATGTCGAGGCCGCGCATCTGGAGTACTACCTTCCCGACGGGAGGGTCCTGCTCGCGGATGCCTCCTTCCGGGTCGGGGAGGGCGCGGTCGTCGCCCTGGTCGGGGCCAACGGCGCCGGGAAGACCACGCTGCTCCGCATGATCGCCGGGGAGCTCCAGCCGCACGGCGGCTCGGTGACCGTGAGCGGCGGGCTCGGTGTGATGCCGCAGTTCGTCGGCTCGGTCCGGGACGACCGTACGGTTCGTGACCTGCTGGTCTCCGTGGCCCAGCCGCGCATCCGCGAGGCGGCGAAGGCGGTGGACGCGGCCGAGCACCTGATCATGACGGTCGACGACGAGGCCGCGCAGATGACGTACGCGCAGGCCCTCAGCGACTGGGCGGAGGTCCAGGGGTACGAGGCCGAGACCGTCTGGGACATGTGCACCATGGCGGCGCTGGGCGTCCCGTACGAGAAGGCGCAGTTCCGGGAGGTCCGCACGCTCAGCGGCGGCGAGCAGAAGCGGCTGGTCCTGGAGTCGCTGCTGCGCGGCACCGACGAGGTGCTGCTCCTCGACGAGCCGGACAACTACCTGGACGTCCCCGGCAAGCGGTGGCTGGAGGAGCGGCTGCGGGAGACCCGTAAGACCGTGCTCTTCATCTCCCACGACCGGGAGCTGCTCGCCCGGGCCGCGCAGAAGATCATCGCGGTCGAGCCGGGCCCGACCGGGTCGGACGTCTGGGTGCACGGCGGCGGCTTCGAGACCTTCCACGACGCCCGGCGCGAGCGGTTCGCCCGCTTCGAGGAGCTGAAGCGGCGCTGGGAGGAGAAGCACGCGCAGCTGAAGAAGCTGGTGATCAACCTGCGGCAGGCGGCGGCGGTCAGCCATGAGATGGCGTCCCGGTACGCGGCGGCGCAGACCCGGCTGAGGAAGTTCGAGGAGGCAGGCCCGCCGCCGGAGCCGCCGCGCGAGCAGGACATCCGGATGCGGCTGCGCGGCGGCCGGACCGGTGTGCGGGCGGTGACCTGCGAGAACCTCGAGCTGACCGGTCTGATGAAGCCGTTCTCGCTGGAGATCTTCTACGGGGAGCGGGTCGCCGTCCTCGGCTCGAACGGGTCCGGCAAGTCGCACTTCCTGCGTCTGCTGGCCGGGGACCCGTCCGTGGCCCACACCGGCGAGTGGAAGCTCGGCGCGCGGGTCGTGCCGGGTCACTTCGCGCAGACCCACGCCCACCCGGAGCTCCTGGGCCGCTCGCTCGTCGACATCCTCTGGTCGGAGCACGCGAAGGACCGGGGCGCGGCGATGTCGGTCCTGCGGCGGTACGAGCTGGAGGGGCAGGGCGACCAGCCCTTCGAGAAGCTCTCGGGCGGCCAGCAGGCCCGCTTCCAGATCCTGCTCCTGGAGCTGTCCGGCACGACGGCGCTGCTCCTGGACGAGCCGACGGACAACCTGGACCTGGAGTCCGCGGAGGCGCTCCAGGACGGCCTGGAGTCGTACGACGGCACGGTGCTGGCCGTCACGCACGACCGCTGGTTCGCGAAGACCTTCGACCGGTATCTCGTCTTCGGCTCGGACGGGATCGTCCGGGAGACCTCCGAGCCGGTGTGGGACGAGCGACGGGTCGAGCGGGTGCGCTGACGGCGGATGCCGCCGGGTCCTCAGGGCTTCTGCGGGAGCAGGACCAGGCGGCCCCGCACGCCGCCCGCCGCCAGGCGCTCGTGGGCGTCCCGCGCCGCCGCGAGGGGGAGAGTGGCCGCGACCCGTGGGGTCAGGGTGCCGGCCTCGGCGAGGGCGGCCAGCGCCGCCAGGGCCCGGCCGTCGGCGCGGATCCAGATCTGGTGGACCCGGGTGCCCCGCAGCGGGACCGGGGCCCCGCCCGCGACGAGCGCCGCGAAGGCTCCGCCGGAGCGCACGCCGTCGAGGGCTGTCGCTCCCAGGACCGCGGCGTCCACCGCCCCGGCCACGCCCCCGGGTACCAGCGCGCGGACCGCCTCCCCGAGGCGGTCGGCCGTGTCCGGCACGAAGCGCTCCGCCCCCAGGCCGCGGACGAGCGCCTCGTCGTTCTCCCGGGCGGACGCCACGACCCGCAGCCCGCGCGCGACGGCGAGCTGCACGGTGTGGCCGCCCACCGCTCCCGCCGCTCCGGTGACCAGCAGCGTCTCGCCCCGGGAGAGCCCGAGCGCGTCGAGGGCCTGGAGGGCGGTGAGACCGCTCAGCGGCAGCGTGGCGGCCGCGGCGGCGGAGACGCCCGCGGGGGCCGGGGCGAGGGCGCGGGCGTCGAGCACGACCTGCTCGGCCTGGGTGCCGAGCGGCACGTCCAGGCGGTCGTGCAGGCCGATGACCCGGTCGCCGGGGCGCGGCTCGGCGACCCCGGGTCCCGTCTCCTCGACCACGCCCGCCACGTCCCAGCCGAGGCCGGTCCGTGCCCGTGCGGGCATCAGCCCGGCGGCCGCGAGCGCACCGGAGCGTGTGGCCAGGTCCACGGGGTTGACCGTTGCCGCCTCGACGCGGACCCGGACCTGTCCGGGGCCCGGGGGCGTGGGGGCGGGTACGTCGGCGATCCGCAGGACCTCCGGTCCGCCGAAGGAGTCGATGACGAGGGCGCGCACGGCGGCCGCCTTTCCATGGAAGGACTGTTGCCGCGAACCTAGGGAGAGCTACTCTCCGTGGGGAAGTACGTACCCGGGAGTGCGTACCGCACGGGGAGGGGCGCCCATGGCCACGCGTACCGCCGCGCAGCAGCGTGAGGAGGCGCGTCGCGCCTATGACGCCTACCTCGCCGAGTGCCCCGCCCGGCAGCTGCTCGACCGGATCGCCGACAAGTGGGTCACCCTGGTCCTGAGCGCCCTCGCCGACGGCCCGCGGCGCTACAGCGACCTGGGCCGCACGATCGCCGGCGTCAGCCAGAAGATGCTCACGCAGACACTGCGGGCGCTGGAGCGGGACGGCCTCGTGGCCCGGTCGGTGACGCCGTCCGTGCCCGTGCGGGTGGACTACGAGCTGACCGCGCTCGGGGTGAGCCTGCTGCCGGTGGTCCGGGCCGTGAAGGACTGGGCGGACGGGCACATCGAGGAGGTCCTCGCCTCGCGGGAGGCCTACGACGGGGCGCCGCGGGACGGGCGGGTGCGCTGAGCCGGGACGAGCGGGTGCGGTGGGCCGGGACGAGCTCGCGCGGTGCGCCGGGACGAGCGGGCGCGGTGGGCCGGGCAGGGCGGAGGCGTTTTGACCCGTCCGGGGTGGCGCGGGTACTGTTGCGGTTTGTTATGCGTATTGGCTTCGTCGTTCTCACGCGAAGGGCCCTTACGCAGGTTCCCTGGAGCAGTTACCAGTGGCTCGCATACGGGCGGTGTTCCCGGCAGTGCAGGCCCCAGCTGCATGATCGCTTCAGGTGTGTCTGGACTCCATCCACTGAAGAAGCGAAGGCTACGAAGTGCGTACGTACAGCCCCAAGCCCGGCGATGTGACTCGCCAGTGGCACATCATCGACGCGCAGGACGTTGTCCTGGGCCGTCTGGCGACGACGGCTGCGAACCTCCTCCGGGGTAAGCACAAGCCCGTCTACGCGCCCCACATGGACATGGGCGACTTTGTCATCATCATCAACGCCGACAAGGTCCACCTCTCCGGCAACAAGAAGACCCAGAAGCTGGCGTACCGCCACTCCGGCTTCCCGGGTGGTCTGCGCTCCGTCCGCTACGACGAGCTGCTGGACAAGAACCCCGAGAAGGCCGTCGAGAAGGCCATCAAGGGCATGATCCCCAAGAACACCCTGGGCCGTCAGATGCTCTCGAAGCTGAAGGTCTACGCGGGCGAGAACCACCCGCACGCTGCCCAGCAGCCGGTCCCGTTCGAGATCACCCAGGTCGCGCAGTAGTTCCGGCCACACCCCTAAGAACGAAAGAAATCTGAGGAGAATCGTGGCCGAGACCACTGTTGAGAACCCCATCGAGGGCGAGGAGACCTACGCCGAGGTCACCACCTTCGAGTCCGAGGTCCCCGTCGAGGGTGAGTACACCTCGGAGTCCCTGGCGTCGCGCTTCGGTGACCCGCAGCCGGCCGCCGGCCTGGGTCGTCGCAAGAACGCCATCGCCCGCGTCCGGATCGTCCCGGGCACCGGCAAGTGGAAGATCAACGGGCGTACGCTCGAGGACTACTTCCCGAACAAGGTCCACCAGCAGGAAGTCAACGAGCCCTTCAAGGTGCTCGAGCTCGACAACCGCTACGACGTCATCGCCCGCATCTCGGGTGGCGGCGTCTCCGGTCAGGCCGGCGCCCTGCGCCTCGGTGTGGCCCGCGCCCTGAACGAGGCGGACGTGGAGAACAACCGCGGTCCGCTGAAGAAGGCCGGCTTCCTCTCCCGCGACGACCGTGCGGTCGAGCGCAAGAAGGCCGGTCTCAAGAAGGCCCGTAAGGCCCCGCAGTACAGCAAGCGTTAATCGCCTGCTCGGTCTGCTTTGCACGTACGCCCCGGCGGCACTGCCCGTGCTGCCGGGGCGTACGTCTTTTCCTCCCCCTGGGCCCTTTCGGGCAGCTTTGACGCGAAAACGGGCATCACGCGTTCAGGGGATCGCATTTTTCGGAGCAGTTTCGGAGGACAGCTGTGGGACGACTCTTCGGCACGGACGGTGTGCGCGGTGTGGCGAACGCGGATCTGACGGCGGAGCTCGCGCTCGGCCTGTCGGTCGCGGCGGCGCACGTGCTCGCCGAGGCGGGGACCTTCGAGGGCCATCGGCCGACCGCGGTGGTCGGGCGTGACCCCCGTGCGTCGGGAGAGTTCCTGGAGGCTGCCGTCGTGGCGGGCCTCGCGAGCGCGGGCGTCGACGTCCTGCGCGTCGGTGTCCTGCCCACCCCCGCTGTGGCGTACCTCACCGGAGCGCTCGGCGCCGACCTCGGCGTGATGCTCTCCGCCAGCCACAACGCGATGCCCGACAACGGCATCAAGTTCTTCGCCCGCGGCGGGCACAAGCTCGCCGACGAGCTGGAGGACCGGATCGAGTCCGTCTACGAGGAGCACCGCACCGGCGCCCCGTGGGAGCGGCCGACCGGCGCCGGCGTCGGCCGGGTCCGTGACTACGACGAGGGCTTCGACAGGTACGTCGCCCACCTCATCGCCGTCCTGCCGAACCGCCTCGACGGGCTCAAGGTCGTCCTCGACGAGGCGCACGGCGCGGCCGCGCGCGTGTCGCCCGAGGCGTTCGCCCGGGCCGGTGCCGAGGTCGTCACCATCGGCGCGGAGCCCGACGGCCTCAACATCAACGACGGCTGCGGCTCCACCCACCTCGGCCTGCTCAAGGAAGCCGTCGTCGAGCACGGCGCCCACTTCGGCATCGCCCACGACGGTGACGCGGACCGCTGCCTGGCCGTCGACGCGGCGGGCAACGAGATCGACGGCGACCAGATCCTCGCCGTGCTCGCGCTCGCCATGCGCGAGGCCGGGACGCTGCGCGGCGACACCGTCGTCGCGACCGTGATGTCCAACCTCGGCTTCAAGCTGGCCATGGAGCGCGAGGGCCTCCAGCTGGTGCAGACGGCGGTCGGCGACCGTTACGTCCTGGAGTCGATGAAGGAGCACGGCTACGCACTGGGCGGCGAGCAGTCCGGGCACGTCATCGTCCTCGACCACGCCACCACCGGCGACGGCACCCTCACCGGTCTGATGCTGGCGGCGCGGGTCGCGGCCACCGGCAAGTCCCTCGCGGAGCTGGCCGGTGTCATGGAGCGGCTGCCGCAGGTCCTCATCAACGTGCCCGACGTGGACAAGTCCCGGGTGAAGACCTCCGGCGAACTGGCCGCCGCCGTCGGCGACGCCGAGCGGGAGCTGGGCACCACCGGTCGTGTACTGCTTCGCCCCTCGGGCACCGAGCCGCTCGTACGCGTGATGGTCGAGGCCGCCGACATCGAGCAGGCGCGGTCCGTCGCAGGCCGGCTGGCCGATGCCGTGAAGTCGGCGCTCGGCTAGGCCGTCTGACGGTCACTTGCCTCGTGGCGCACCCGGCGGCCGGGTCATCCGGCCCCGCTGGGTGCGCCACAGCAGTTTCCAGCCGATGAGCGTGAGCACCCCGGCGACGATGATGCCGGTGAGGTTCAGCAGCAACTGCTCGGCGGAGCCCCACATCTGGGCCAGATCGCCGTAGCTGAGGGCGACTGCGGCGTTCGCGGCGGCCGGGACGGTCGTCACCGAGATCGCCACGCCGACCAGCACCCCGGCCTTGGACGAGGTCAGCGAGACCACTCCGGCCACGCCCGCCAGCAGCGCGACGACGAACGAGAACGGGTCGGGCTGGAAGATGAAGCCGGTGTTCGGGCGCGCCGCGTCGAGCATGCCCTCGTCGAACTGACCGAGGCCGTCCATCACCAGGCTGAACACGGTCGTCGCGACGATCGCCGCGGCGAAGCCGACCACCAGGGCGACCGTCGAGCGCCAGACGGCCCTCGGCGCGCGCCTCACCAGGCCCGTACTGATCCCGGCGAGCGGGCCGAACTCCGGACCGACCGCCATGGCCCCCACGATCAGGATCGCGTTGTCCAGGACCACGCCGCAGGCCGCGATCATCGTCGCCACGATCATCAGGGCCGCGTAGGTGATGGTGAGGGTGGACTCCTCCTGCGAGGTGTCCGTCAGCTGCTCCCAGATCACCGCGTCCGCCGCCTCGCCCGGCGCCTCCTCCTCCGCCTTGTCGGCCCGGTCGGAGAGCGACAGGTCGATGTTGCCGACGGCGATCGACCCCACCTTGTCGATGCCCAGCTCCCGCAGGCCGTGCAGGAGTTCATCGCCGGCCTCGCGGGCCACGTCGCAGAGCACGATGTCGCCCGAGGGATCGCGAGCCACGTCCTCGAGCACCGCGACATGGGTGGTGCCCACGGTCGTGTCGATCAGTTCGAGGACCGCTGCCGTGCGGGCGGACGGGGTGATGATCCGAAGGTGCAGCATGGTCAGAGCTTACGGAGGCTCAGACGCTGCACCTTGTGATCCGGTCCCTTGCGTACGACGAGAGTGGCCCGGCCGCGCGTCGGCGCCACGTTCTCCAGCAGGTTCACCTTGTTGATGGTCCGCCACATCGTGCGGGCGTACTCCATGGCCTCGTCCTCGGAGACCTGGGTGTACTTCTGGAAGTACGAGAAGGGGTTCTGGAACGCGGTCTCCCGGAGCCGGCGGAAGCGGTTGAGGTACCAGCGTTCGATGTCCTCGGGCCGGGCGTCCACGTAGACCGAGAAGTCGAAGTAGTCGGCGAGACCGACCCGTGTCCGGCCGTCCTTGCCGGGCAGCGCCGGCTGGAGGACGTTGAGCCCCTCGACGATCAGGATGTCGGGGCGGCGGACCACGAGCCGCTCGCCGGGCACGATGTCGTAGATGAGGTGGGAGTAGACGGGGGCGGTGACCTCCGCCTTCCCCGCCTTGATGTCGGCGACGAAGCGGGTCAGGGCGCGGCGGTCGTACGACTCGGGGAACCCCTTGCGGGACATCAGCCCGCGCTCCTTCAGCTCCTCCATCGGATAGAGGAAGCCGTCGGTGGTGACCAGCTCCACGCGCGGGTGCTCGGGCCAGCGGGCGAGCAGCGCCTGGAGGAGCCGGGCGACGGTGGACTTGCCGACGGCCACGGAGCCGGCGACCCCTATGACGAACGGGGTGCCGCGCTGCTCGGCACGCTCGCCGAGGAACGTGTTGAGCGCGCCGCGCAGCCCGCTGGTGGCCTGGACGTACAGATTGAGCAGCCGGGAGAGCGGCAGATAGATGTCCCGGACCTCGTCGAGGTCGATGACGTCGCCGAGCCCCCGCAGCCGCTCGACCTCGTCGGCGGAGAGCGGCAGCGGCGTCTTGTCGCGCAGCGCGCTCCACTCGTCCCTGGTCAGGTCGACGTAGGGCGTGGCCTCGGGCCGGCGCTGGCTTCGTGGCGGCGAAGTGATCACGGGTCCCATTGTCGTGGGTGACGGGCGGATGTGGGCCGTGGGCTCGGTCACGCGGAAAACCTGTTGTCCGACCCCCGCTCTACCGTGATCATGCTGGTTGCCGCGTGGGGTGGACCCGCGCGGGGGGACGCCGTCTCATGGGGCGGCACGAGGGAACAGAAGGTCGCATCCAGATGCGTACGTCCGTGAGAACCGCCGCCGCTGTCGCTTCCGCCGCCTCGCTGGTGCTGGTGCTTGCCGCCTGTGCCGGGGACAAGAGCGAGGACAAGGGGAAGGACGCGCCCAAGGGGTCCGCGTCCGCTTCCGCCGCGCCCGACGCGAAGGCGCTGTCGGCGGCCGAGCTGGAGAAGCTGATCGTCGAGCAGGCCGACCTCAAGGGCTACCAGGTCCAGAAGGCCGAGCCCGCGGACGTCGTGAAGCCCGGGGACGTCAGCGCGGACAAGCCCGCCTGCACGCCGCTCGCCGAGGCGATGTCCTTCGTCGCGACCGGCAAGCCGGGCGCCAGCGTGCAGCGCAAGGCCATCGAGATGCCGAAGACGGAAGGGGCGACGGCCTCGCCCGAGGAGGCCCTGGGCATCCTCAGCGCCCCGGTGACGTCCGTGACGCTCGGCTCGTACGACGGCGGCGGCGCCCAGGAGGCGCTGGCCTCGCTGAAGGCGGCGGGCACGGAGTGCGCGGGCGGCTTCACGCTCATCGGCGGCGGCGAGAAGACGAAGATCACCAAGGTCGCCCCGGACACCGTGACCGCCGGCGAGGAGGCGCTCGCCTTCACCGTCACCACGGACGTGGAGGGGGAGGAGTGGACGAGCAAGCTGGTGGCCTTCCGTAAGGGCAACACGCTGGCGTCGTTCTCGGTCATCAGCCTCGGCGGCAAGGTCAAGGAGCAGCCGAAGACCCTCATCGACGCGCAGGCGGCCAAGCTCGGCTGACTCCGGGTCTCCGGGCGGGTTCGGTCGTAGGCTGCCGACATGTGCGGAATCGTGGGTTACGTCGGCGGGCAGTCGGCGCTTGATGTGGTGATCGCGGGCCTCAGGCGGCTCGAGTACCGGGGCTACGACTCGGCCGGTGTCGCGGTGCTCTCCGACGGGGGACTGGCCGCGGCGAAGAAGGCGGGCAAGCTCGTCAATCTGGACAAGGAGCTGGTGGACCGGCCGCTGCCGAGCGGGTCCACCGGCATCGGACACACCCGCTGGGCCACCCACGGCGGGCCGACCGATGCCAACGCGCACCCGCATCTGGACAACGCGGGCCGTGTGGCCGTCGTCCACAACGGGATCATCGAGAACTTCGCCGCCCTGCGCGCGGAGCTGGAGGAGCGCGGCCACGCACTCGCGTCCGAGACGGACACCGAGGTCGTGGCGCATCTCCTCGCCGAGGAGTTCTCCTCCTGCGGCGACCTGGCGGAGGCGATGCGGCTCGTGTGCCGGCGGCTCGACGGGGCGTTCACCCTGGTCGCCGTGCACGCGGACGAGCCCGACGTGGTCGTCGGGGCGCGCCGCAACTCGCCCCTGGTGGTGGGGGTCGGCGAGGGGGAGTACTTCCTCGCCTCCGACGTCGCGGCGTTCATCGCGCACACCCGCGCCGCGATCGAGCTCGGCCAGGACCAGGTCGTGAAGCTGTCCCGCGAGGGCGTCGAGGTCACCGACTTCGCCGGCGCCCCCGCCGACGTCCGGTCGTACCACGTGGACTGGGACGCCTCGGCTGCCGAGAAGGGCGGCTACGACTACTTCATGCTCAAGGAGATCGCCGAGCAGCCGAAGGCCGTCGCGGACACCCTGCTCGGCCGGATCGACGGCGACGGCCGGCTCCGGCTCGACGAGGTGCGCATCCCCGACGCGGTCCTGCGCGAGGCCGACAAGATCGTGATCATCGCGTGCGGCACCGCCTTCCACGCGGGCATGATCGCGAAGTACGCCATCGAGCACTGGACCAGGATCCCCTGCGAGGTGGAGCTCGCCAGCGAGTTCCGCTACCGCGATCCGATCCTCGGCCAGCGCACGCTCGTCATCGCGATCTCGCAGTCGGGCGAGACGATGGACACGCTCATGGCGCTGCGTCACGCGCGTGAGCAGGGTGCCAAGGTGCTGGCGGTGTGCAACACGAACGGGTCGACCATCCCGCGCGAGTCCGACGCCGTTCTCTACACGCACGCCGGTCCCGAAGTCGCCGTCGCGTCCACCAAGGCCTTCCTGACGCAGTTGGTGGCCTGCTACCTGCTCGCGCTCTACCTCGGGCAGGTGCGCGGCACGAAGTGGGGCGACGAGATCCACGCCGTCGTGCGCGAGCTCGCCCGGATCGCCGACGAGGTGGAGCGCGTCCTGGAGACCATGGAGCCGGTACGGGCCCTGGCCCGCTCCCTCGCCCACAAGGACACCGTCCTCTTCCTCGGCCGGCACGTCGGCTACCCGGTCGCCCTGGAGGGCGCGCTGAAGCTGAAGGAGCTGGCGTACATGCACGCCGAGGGCTTCGCCGCCGGTGAGCTGAAGCACGGCCCGATCGCGCTCATCGAGGAGGACCTGCCGGTGGTGGTGGTCGTGCCGTCGCCCCGCGGGCGCTCCGTCCTGCACGACAAGATCGTCTCCAACATCCAGGAGATCCGGGCGCGCGGGGCACGGACGATCGTGATCGCGGAGGAGGGCGACGAGACCGTCGTCCCGTACGCCGACCATCTGATCAGCATCCCGGCAACGCCTACGCTGCTACAGCCGCTGGTCTCCACCGTGCCGCTGCAGGTCTTCGCCTGCGAACTGGCGACGGCACGGGGCAACGAGGTGGACCAGCCGCGGAACCTGGCGAAATCTGTGACCGTGGAGTGAGCGAATGATCATCGGGGTGGGGATCGACGTGGCGGAGATCGACCGCTTCGCCGTGTCGATCGAACGGACGCCGGGGCTGCTGCAGCGCCTCTTCGTCGACGGCGAGCTGCTGCTGCCGAGCGGCGAGCGCCGGGGCCCCGCGTCCCTGGCCGTCCGCTTCGCCGCCAAGGAGGCGCTGGCCAAGGCCCTGGGCGCGCCCGCGGGGCTGCACTGGACGGACGCGGAGGTCTATCTGGAGGCCAGCGGTCAGCCCCGGCTGCGGGTGCGCGGCACGGTGGCGGCGCGGGCGGCGGAACTGGGCGTCCGGCACTGGCACGTCTCGCTGAGCCATGACGCGGGGGTGGCGTCGGCGGTGGTGATCGCGGAGGGGTAGGGCCGTTCGTGGACGAGCCCCGGGGGCCGGCCGATGCCGGCCGGACCCCGGGGCTCCGCGCGCGGCCCGGGGCCGGCGGGAGGTGTCGCGCGCGTGTCGGTGGGGCACCCACGCGATGCGTGGTGCGATTGATTAGGTGAGCCTAACCTAAGTTAATCGCCGAGGGGGCGTCAACCCCTGCTTCCGGGCGGGCGCTTGGGAGGTGCGGCAGACTGCGGACCATGCGTACCGCTTACCGCGTGGAGACCGTACGGGCCGCCGAGGCCGAGCTGATGGCGACGCTGCCCGAGGGGGCGCTGATGCAACGGGCGGCGGCGGGGCTCGCCGCCGCGTGCTTCTCGCTGCTCGGCCGGGGCCATGTGTACGGGGCGAGGGTCGTCCTGCTCGTCGGCAGCGGGGACAACGGGGGTGACGCCCTGTACGCGGGCGTGCGGCTCGCCCGGCGCGGGGCGGGAGTGACGGCCGTCCTGCTCGGCTCGCGGGCCCACGAGGGCGGCCTCGCCGCCCTGCTCGCGGCCGGGGGACGGGTGGCGGAGGACCCGTTCGAGGCGCTCGCCGTGGCCGACCTCGTCCTCGACGGGATCACCGGGATCGGCGGGCAGGGCGGCCTGCGGCCGGCCGCGGTCCCGGTCGCCCGGGCGGCGCGCGGCTCGGACGCGGCCGTGGTCGCCGTCGACCTGCCGAGCGGGGTGGACGCGGACTCCGGGCAGGTCGCGGGGGAGGCGCTGCGGGCGGACGCGACGGTGACGTTCGGGGCGTACAAGCCGGGGCTCCTGATCGACCCGGCGCGTGCGTACGCGGGCGCGCTGCGGCTCGTGGACATCGGCCTCGCGGACCGTCTGCCGTCCGTGCCGGACGTGGAGGCGCTGCAACACGAGGACGTGGCCGGGCTGTTGCCGGTGCCGGGTGCGGAGAGCGACAAGTACCGGCGGGGTGTGGTGGGCGTCGTCGCGGGCTCCGCCCGCTACCCGGGCGCCGCGGTGCTCGCCGTGACCGGCGCGCTGCGGGGCGGTGCGGGCGCGGTGCGCTACGTGGGGCCGGCCGGTGACGCGGTGATCGCCCGCCACCCGGAGACGCTGGTGCACGAGGGGTCGCCGGGGAAGGCGGGGCGGGTGCAGGCGTGGGTCGTCGGGCCGGGCCTCGGCGACGGGCCGGGAGTCGCGGACGCCCTGGCCTCGGACGTGCCGGTCCTGGTCGACGCGGACGGACTGCGCGAGCTGGACGAGGAGGCGGTACGGGCGCGCACGGCGCCGACCCTGCTCACCCCGCACGCGGGGGAGGCGGCGGCGCTGCTCGGCGCCTCGCGGGAGTCGGTGGAGGCGGAACGGCTCGGGGCGGTACGGGAGCTGGCGGCCCGCTTCGGCGCGACGGTGCTGCTGAAGGGCTCGACGACGCTGGTGGCGGAGGGTTCCGGTCCGGTACGCGTGAACCCGACCGGTACGTCGTGGCTGGCGACGGCGGGCAGCGGGGACGTGCTGTCCGGGCTCGCCGGGTCGCTGCTCGCGGCCGGCCTGCGCGCCCGGGACGCCGCTTCGGTGGCCGCGTACCTCCACGGCCTGGCGGCCCGCCGCGCCTCGGGCGGCGCCCCGATCGCGGCGGGCGACGTGGCCGAAGCCCTGCCGGCCGCGTGGCGGGACGTGGTGTCGTAGGCCGGTCAGGCCGGTGGGCCGGTGGGCTTGTAGTGGGCCGTGAGCCCGTGAGCCCGTCGGTCGGTCGGCCGGTCGGCTTGTAGTGGGCCGTGGGCCCGTCAGCCCGTCAGCCGGTCGGCAGGTCGGCAGGTCGGCCCGTCAGCCGGTCGGCCGGTCGGCTTGTAGTGGGCCGTGGGCCCGTCAGCCCGTCAGCCCGTCAGCCCGCCAGCCGGTCGGCAGGTCGGCCGGTCAGTAGGTCGATCGGTCGGCAGGTCAGCCGGTCGGCAGGTCGGCCGGTCAGTAGGTCGATCGGTCGGCAGGTCGATCGGTGGGCTGGTCGGCCGGTCAGCCGGTCAGCCGGTCGGCAGGTCGGCAGGTGGGGCAGTCGGGCCTCCCCGCCGGGGGTCGCCGCGGCCCGCGTCGCCCCCGTACGGGCCCCGCCGGGGCTCCGGGCGTACGGCCCGACGCGTGAGGGTGATCGGGCCGACAGCCCGGGAAAGCGGTGCGGGGGCCGACACCTGAGAGACTGGGCGCGATGACTGAGACACCGCCGCCCCGCAGAGCCCGCGCCGAGATCGACCTCGGTGCGCTGCGTGCGAACGTCCGCACGCTGCGTGCCCGTGTCGCGCCCCACGCCCAGGTCATGGCCGTGGTCAAGGCCGACGCGTACGGACACGGCGCCGTCCGCTGTGCCCGCGCCGCGCTCGACGCCGGTGCCGCCTGGCTCGGTACCGCCACCCCGCACGAGGCGCTCGCGCTGCGCGCCGCCGGGATCACGGACGTCCCGGTCCTGTGCTGGCTCTGGACCCCCGGCGACCCCTGGGCCGAGGGCATCGAGGCCGGTCTCGACATGACCGTCAGCGGGCTGTGGGCCCTGCGCGAGGTCGTCGAGGCGGCGCGGGAGACCGGGCGGCGGGCCCGTATCCAGCTCAAGGCCGACACCGGCCTGGGGCGCAACGGCTGCCAGCCCGCCGACTGGCCCGAACTCGTCGGCGAGGCGCTCAAGGCGGAGAAGGACGGGCGCGTCACGGTCACCGGACTCTGGTCGCACTTCGCGTGCGCCGACGAGCCGGGCCACCCCTCCATCGCCTCCCAGCTCGACGTCTTCCGCACGATGCTCGACTACGCCGAGAAGGCCGGAGTCCGGCCCGAGGTCCGGCACATCGCCAACTCCCCGGCCACCCTCACCCTCCCCGAGACCCACTTCGACCTGGTCCGGCCCGGCATCGCCATGTACGGCGTCTCGCCCAGTCCCGAACTCGGCGCCCCCGCCGACTTCGGGCTGCGGCCCGTGATGACGTTCAAGGCGAGCGTCGCGCTCGTGAAGCAGGTCCCGGCCGGCCACGGCGTCAGCTACGGACACCACTACGTCACCGAGCGCGAGACCCGGCTCGGGCTCGTGCCGGTCGGGTACGCCGACGGCGTCCCCCGGCACGCCTCCGGCCGCGGTCCCGTCCTGGTCGGCGACCGGGTGCGCCGGGTCGCCGGGAGGGTCGCCATGGACCAGTTCGTCGTGGACCTCGACGGCGACACCGTCGAGCCCGGCACCGAGGCCGTGCTCTTCGGCCCCGGCGACCGGGGCGAGCCGACGGCCCAGGACTGGGCCGAGGCCGCCGACACCATCGCGTACGAGATCGTCACCCGCATCGGCGCGCGCGTCCCGCGCGTCTATGTCAACGGCTGAGCGAACGGGCAAGTACCGACCGAACAGGGAGCGGCAGTGAGCGAGTCCAGCACCGACAACTGGCGGCGTGCCGGTCTCGCCGGCGCCGCGATAGGCGTCCTCGCCGCCGGCGCGGCGGCCGGGGTCGCCGTGGAGCGGCTCACCGTCGGGCGCGGCATGCGGCAGAAGGCGCGGCTCGCCCTCGACACCTCCGCGCCCTACGGCGCCCTGCGCGGCACTCCCGGCAAGGCGGTCGCCGACGACGGCACCGAGCTCTACTACGAGACCGATGCCGTCGAGTCGGACGCGCCGGCGCCGCGCCGCCGCAGACTCTTCGGCCGCAAGGCGCCCGCGCCCGTCACCGTGGTCTTCAGCCACGGCTACTGCCTCGGCCAGGACTCCTGGCACTTCCAGCGGGACGCGCTGCGCGGACTCGTCCGTACCGTCTACTGGGACCAGCGCAGCCACGGCCGCTCGGGCCGGGGCGTCTCCCAGTCCGGGCCGGACGGGGTGCCGGTCTCCATCGACCAGCTCGGCCGCGACCTCAAGGCCGTCATCGACGCCGCCGCGCCCGAGGGGCCGCTGGTCCTGGTCGGGCACTCCATGGGCGGCATGACGATCATGGCCCTTGCCGACCGCCACCCCGACCTCGTCCGCGAACGGGTCGTCGGCGTCGCCTTCGTCGGTACGTCGGCGGGGAGGCTGGGCGAGGTGAACTACGGTCTGCCCACGGCCGGGGTCAACGCGGTGCGGCGGGTCCTGCCGGGCGTCCTGAAGGCGCTCGGCGCGCAGGCCGAACTCGTCGAACGGGGCCGCAGGGCCACGGCCGACCTGTTCGCCGGGCTGATCAAGAAGTACTCCTTCTCGTCCAGGGACGTGGACCCGGCCGTCGCCCGATTCGCCGAGCGGATGATCGAGTCCACCCCGATCGACGTGGTGGCGGAGTTCTACCCGGCCTTCGCCGAGCACGACAAGGCGGCGGCGCTCACGGCCTTCCTCGACGTGCCCGTGCTCGCGCTCGCCGGCGACCGCGACCTGGTCACCCCCAGCTCGCACACGGAGGCGATCGCCGATCTGCTGCCCGACGCCGAGCTGGTCATCGTGCCCGACGCCGGGCACCTGGTGATGCTGGAGCACCCCGAAGCGGTGACGGACCGGCTCGCGGACCTGCTGGCGAAGGTCGGAGCGGTGCCGGCGACCGCGGCCAGGGCGGGCGCCGGCAGCAGTTAGGTTGGGCCGTATGGAAGAACCGCACTCCGCTGCCACCCTCGACATCGACTCCCCGGAGGAGATGCAGGAGATCGGCCGTCGTCTGGCGAAGCTGCTGCGCCCGGGCGACCTCGTGATGCTCACCGGCGAGCTCGGCGCCGGCAAGACGACGCTGACCCGCGGCCTGGGCGAGGGCCTCGGCGTGCGCGGCGCCGTCACCTCCCCGACCTTCGTCATCGCCCGCGTCCATCCGTCGCTGGTCGGCGGTCCGGCCCTGGTCCACGTCGACGCGTACCGCCTCGGCGGCGGACTCGACGAGATGGAGGACCTCGACCTGGACGTCTCGCTGCCCGAGTCGGTGGTCGTCGTGGAGTGGGGCGACGGCAAGGTCGAGGACCTCACGGACGACCGGCTCCACATCCTGATCCACCGCGTGGTGGGTGACACGGACGACGACCGGCGCACGGTCGCGCTGCACGGGATCGGCGCGCGCTGGGCGGACGAGAACCTCGCGCTGAGCTGAACGTACGTAGGTTCCGACAAGGTGTCGGGAAGATGTTGCGGCGAGCGCACGAGCCGTGGTGACATGGATGCACGAGCTGGTTAGGTGTACCTAACCTACGGGAGGCATGCATGGCGACGCCAGAGCGCGAGCGCGCGGAGGCGCGGATCTCGATGAGTGAGCTGCTGGCGTCCTGTGCCGCGGCGAACGTGGTGTCGACCCCGCCGAGAGAGTCCGACAGCCCGGAGAACGTCCGCCCGGAGAACGTCCGTCCGGACACCGTCGAGCGGGACGTCGAGCGCGAGGCGGCGTAGCCCGTACGGGTGAAGGCGCGGTGCTGCGGGGCGGGTACGCCACGGCGCGTGGGCCGCGCGCGCCAGGCGCGCGTGCACGGGAGCGCCGCGGAGGAGCCGAACCGCCGGCCGCCTGGCGTGGCGGCTCCGACTGCGTCCGGTCGTCGCGTCCTACGCGACGACCACGACCTTCGCGCCGATCGACGCGAACGTCCACATCGCGTTGCCGTCCGCGCGCTTCATGCGGATGCCGCCCGTCTTCCGCGTCGCGTCGGGCGTCGGGAGCGAACCGTCGACCGCGGCGCTGAAGCCGACCGACACGTCCTGCACGCTCGCGAACCGCACCACGTGCTCGATCTGCACGCCGTCCGAGCCGGTCACCGCACCCGAGCGCGAGGTCACCTTGTACGACCCGGGCGCCGGGTGGACCGTGCTCGGCATGACCGAGAAGGTCTGCGTGGCCTGGCCCTTCGCGTCCACCAGCCACACCCGCCGCTCGCCCAGCGCGTAGACGACACGCGTCCCGGTGCCCGAGTTCGCCGGCACGGCGAGCGGGTCCTTGACGGGCTTCGGCGGGCCACCGGTCGCGGCGGAGGAAGGGGCCGCGGTGGTCCTCGGCCTGGCCGAGACGTCCGCGGGCGCGTTCGCCGACGCCTGGTAGGCGAGGAAGGCGACCGCGGCGACCGCCGCCGCCGTGAGCCCGGCCACGAATCCCGAGCTGCTCCGTGCCACCCTGCCGCCCACCTTTCTTTCGTACGTACGTATCGGTCGTGACGGTAGCAGTCGCGGGCGACCGGGACGGGGCGCCGTGCGGGCCTGCCGGGAGCCGTAGGCTGTTTGCGTGCTCTTGCTCGCCATGGATACCGCCACGCCCGCCGTCACCGTCGCCCTCCACGACGGCGAATCCGTCGTCGCCGAGTTGCGGCAGGTCGACGCCCGCCGCCACGGGGAGCTGCTGCTGCCCGCCGTCGACCGGGTCCTGAACGAGGCCGGGCTGAAGCTCGACGCGGTCACCGGCCTCGTGGTCGGCGTCGGACCGGGGCCGTACACCGGTCTGCGCGTCGGTCTCGTCACCGCCTCGACCTTCGCCTCCGTCCTCGGCGTGCCCGTGCACGGGCTCTGCACCCTGGACGGGCTCGCGTACGCCTCCGGGATCGAGGAGCCGTTCGTCGTCGCGACGGACGCGCGCCGCAAGGAGGTCTACTGGGCGCGGTACGAGAACTCCCGTACGCGCGTCACCGACGCGGCCGTCGACCGGCCCGCCGAGATCGCCGAGCAGGTCGCCGGGCTGCCGGTCGTCGGCGCGGGGGCACGGCTGTACCCCGAGGCCTTCCCGGACGCCCGCGACCCCGAGCACCAGTCGGCGGGCGCGCTGGCCGCGCTGGCGGCGGAGCGGCTCGCGGCGGGCGCCGACTTCCTCGATCCGCTGCCGATGTACCTGCGGCGTCCCGACGCCCAGGTGCCGAAGAACTACAAGGTGGTCACGCCCAAGTGACCGCCGGACAGCCCGCCGCCGGACAGCCCGCCGCCGAGCCCGTGGGGTCCGGACAGCCCGCCGGACCGTCCGTGTCCGGCGCCGCGGCGCTGCGCGAGATGCGCTGGTGGGACCTCGAGCCCGTGCTCGTGCTCGAACACGAGCTGTTCCCCGAGGACGCCTGGTCCGAGGGGATGTTCTGGTCCGAGCTGGCCCACGCCCGTGGCCCGCGTGCCACCCGCCGCTATGTCGTGGCGGAGGCCGGGGGGCGGATCGTCGGGTACGCGGGGCTGGCGGCCGCCGGCGGCCTCGGCGACGTCCAGACGATCGCCGTCGCCCGCGAGCAGTGGGGCACCGGACTCGGCGCGCGGCTGCTCACCGACCTGCTCCACCACGCCACCGCGTTCGAGTGCGAAGAGGTGCTCCTGGAGGTGCGGGTGGACAACACCCGGGCCCAGAAGCTGTACGAGCGCTTCGGCTTCGAGCCGATCGGCTTCCGGCGCGGCTACTACCAGCCGGGCAACGTCGACGCGCTGGTGATGCGACTGACCGTTCAAGCAACTGAGACCGAAACTGGAACTGATTCCGATGGCTGCTGACGAACCGCTCGTACTCGGTATCGAGACCTCCTGCGACGAGACCGGGGTCGGCATCGTCCGGGGCACGACGCTGCTCGCCGACGCCGTCGCCTCCAGCGTCGACACCCACGCCCGCTTCGGCGGCGTCGTGCCCGAGATCGCCTCCCGCGCCCACCTGGAGGCGATGGTCCCGACCATCGAGCGCGCCCTGAAGGACGCCGGGGTCTCGGCCCGCGACCTCGACGGCATCGCCGTGACGGCGGGCCCGGGTCTCGCGGGAGCGCTGCTGGTCGGCGTCTCGGCGGCCAAGGCGTACGCGTACGCGCTGGGGAAGCCGCTGTACGGCGTGAACCACCTGGCCTCGCACATCTGCGTCGACCAGCTGGAGCACGGCCCGCTGCCCGAGCCGACGATGGCGCTCCTCGTCTCCGGCGGCCACTCCTCGCTGCTGCTCGCCCCCGACATCACCGCCGACGTCCGGCCGATGGGCGCGACCATCGACGACGCGGCCGGCGAGGCCTTCGACAAGATCGCGCGCGTCCTGGACCTCGGCTTCCCCGGCGGCCCGGTCATCGACCGGCTCGCGCGGGAGGGCGACCCGAACGCGATCGCCTTCCCGCGCGGACTGACCGGCTCGAAGGACCCCGTGTACGACTTCTCCTTCTCCGGTCTCAAGACGGCGGTCGCCCGCTGGATCGAGGCCAGGCGCGCGGCGGGCGAGGAGGTGCCGGTACGGGACGTGGCCGCGTCCTTCCAGGAGGCCGTCGTCGACGTGCTCACCCGCAAGGCCGTACGTGCCTGCAAGGACGAGGGCGTCGACCACCTGATGATCGGCGGCGGCGTCGCGGCCAACTCGCGGCTGCGGGCGCTGGCCCAGGAGCGGTGCGAGCGGGCCGGTATCCGGCTGCGGGTGCCGCGCCCCGGGCTGTGCACGGACAACGGCGCGATGGTGGCGGCCCTGGGCGCCGAGATGGTGGCCCGGAACCGGCCGGCCTCCGACCTGGAGCTGTCGGCGGACTCCTCGCTGCCGGTGACGGACCCGCACGTGCCGGGCGCGGACGGCCATGGTCACGGCCACGCTCACGGACACACCCACGACCACGACCACGTGCACGAGATGAGCAAGGAGAATTTGTACCCGTGATCCTCACGCTCATGTGGGAGGCCCGGGCCGTCCAGGGCCGGGGCGCCGAACTCCTGGAGTGGGCGCGGTCGCGGGAGCTTCCGCACGAGCCGCTCCGGCGCGAGACCTTCCGGGCCCCGCAGGACCGGGTGCTCGTGCTGACCTGGTGGGACGCCCCGGCGCCGGACGCCGAGCTGCCCGAACTCCCGGAGCCCGCGGCGGACCTCATCACCAGGCCGGTGCACCGCTGGCGCTTCGAGTCCGTCGACTGAGGCAACCTCCCGGCCGCGTTCGCCATCATCCACGGCGTGAGACTCGGCGTGGACAAGAAGATCGTGACCTGGGCGGCGCTGACCGCCGCCGCGCTCCTCGTGACGGGCTGCGGCGGTCCGGCGGGGGCGGAGACCCCCGGCACCGCACCGTCCGCGCCGGCGACGGCCTCCGCCCGGACCGGGGCTCCGGCTCCCGACCGGGCCGCCGAGACCTCGGCGGCGTACCGCAAGTGGGGGCTGAAGCCCTTCGCCGCCCCGCCCGCGCCGCCCCGGGTGAAGCCGGTCAAGCGGAGCCCGGGCGGTCCCGTCCCCGTCATCAGCGAGATACCGACGAAGGACAAGATCGTCTTCATCACGATCGACGACGGGGCCGAGAAGGACCCGGAGTTCGTGAAGATGATGGAGGAGCTCGAGGTCCCGGTGACGATGTTCCTCACCGACTCCGCGATACGCGCCGACTACGCGTACTTCGCCCGCCTGGGCGACCTCGGCAACGGCGTCGCCAACCACACCCTGACCCACCCGAACCTGCCCACCCTCGGCCGGGCCGCCCAGAGCCGGGAGATATGCGGCCAGCAGACGAAGCTGGCGAAGGAGTACGGCGCGAAGCCGCGGCTCTTCCGCCCGCCGTACGGCAACTGGAACGAGGACACCCGCGCGGCCGCGGGCTCGTGCGGTGTCGACGCGATCGTGCTGTGGCGCGAGGCGATGCAGATCAAGAACATGCAGTACCAGCGCGCGGACGGGAAACTGCACCCGGGCGACATCATCCTGGCCCACTTCCGGGGCCCGGCCGAGCTCAAGGGCACGTCGATGACGCGTATGACGGCCAACATGCTCCGCCACATCCAGGAGCAGGGCTTCACGGTCGCCCGCCTGGAGGACTACGTCTAGAAAGTCTTCTCCTCCTCGTGTCGATGCGGGGCGGGCCCGTTCGACGTATGAGTGAGAGGCGGGGATCGGCCCCGCCCGCCACGCAAGGAGAACGACCATGCCCCGCTATCTGACGATGGTCCGCATCGAAGAGGGCGCCTTCGAGATGGAGGACGCCGACCCGGGCTTCGACGAGCGCATGGGCGCGCTCTTCGAGGAGATCACCAAGGCCGGGGTGATGCTGGAGACCGCCGGGCTCAGGCCGACCAAGGAGGGCAAGCGCGTCGTGTGGGAGGGCGGGAAGATCTCCTACACCGACGGACCGTTCACCGAGACCAAGGAGGTCGTCGGCGGCTACTCGATCAGCCAGTGCCGGGACCTGGCCGAGGCCGTCGAATGGTCGAAGCGCTTCCTGGAGGTCCACCCGCCGCAGTGGAAGGTGACGTGCGAGGTGCGCGAGATCGAGGAGATGTGACGCGGCCGGGGCGGGTGGTGCCATGGTTGACCCATGACCGCACCCGCCCCCGGCGCCGTCGAGACCGTCTTCCGGATGGAGTCGCCGCGGATCATCGCCGCCGTCGCGCGGATCGTCCGTGACGTCGGCATCGCCGAGGAGATCGCCCAGGACGCCTTCGTGGCCGCACTCGAGCAGTGGCCGCGGACGGGCGTCCCCGACCGGCCCGCGGCCTGGCTGACGGCCGCGGCCAAGAACCGCGCCGTCGACCTCGTACGGCGCCGGGAGACGTACGCGCGCAAGCTGGCCGAGGTCGGGCGGGAGCTGACCGAGGAGTCCCACGACCCCGAGCCGTCCGGGCCCGGCGACATCGACGACGACCTGCTGCGGCTGATCTTCACCGCCTGCCACCCGGTGCTCTCCGCCGAGGCGCGGACCGCGCTGACCCTGCGGCTGGTCGGCGGGCTGCGCACCGACGAGATCGCACGCGCCTTCCTCGTACCGGAGGCGACGGTCGCGCAGCGGATCGTCCGGGCGAAGCGGACGCTGGCGACGGCGGGTGTGGAGTTCGAAGTGCCGTACGGGCAGGAGCGGGCGGCCCGGCTGGGCTCCGTCCTGGACGTCATCTACCTCGTCTTCAACGAGGGGTACGCGGCCACCGCCGGCGACGACCTCCTGCGGCCGGCGCTGTGCGAGGACGCGCTGCGGCTGGCCAGGGTGCTCGCGGGGCTGATGCCGAAGGAGGGCGAAGTCCACGGCCTGGCGGCCCTGCTGGAGATCCAGGCCTCGCGGACCGCGGCCAGGACCGGTCCGGACGGGCGGCCGGTCCTCCTCGCCGACCAGAACCGGAGCCGCTGGGACCGGCGGCTGATCCTGCGCGGCTTCGAGGCGCTCGGGCGGGCGGGCGAGTGCGGGGCGTACGGTCCGTACGCCCTCCAGGCCACGATCGCCGCCTGCCACGCGAAGGCGCCGGCCTACGAGGAGACCGACTGGCGGACGATCGCCGCGCTGTACGAACGCCTCGCTGCCGTCGCGCCCTCGCCGGTCGTCGAGTTGAACCGCGCCGTCGCCGTCTCGATGGCCGAGAGCCCGGAGGCCGGTCTCGCCCTCGTCGACGAGCTGGCGGAGGAACGCGCCCTGGCGGGGTACCACTTGCTGCCGAGCGTCCGCGGTGACCTGCTGGAACGGCTCGGGCGGCCGGACGAGGCGCGCGCGGAGTTCGAGCGGGCGGCCTCGCTGACCCGTAACGAACGGGAGCGGGAGCTGCTGCGGGAACGGGCGGCGAGGGCGGCGCGGCCGGAGCGGACGGCACCGACGGAGCCCGGTGACCGGGCGGAACGGGCGGACGGGCGGGGCGCGTCGGAGGCTCGGTAGTCTCGGCGCATGTCCCCACGCGCACCCCTGCCTCCGCCTCCGCCGCCCGCCGAGATACGGAGCTGGCCCGACCGTGCGGCCCGACTGGCCGACCGGGCGCGGGCGATGGCCGAGCTCAACCGCCAACTGCTGGGCGGGGCACGGCTGTCGGTCTTTCTGCTGTGGGTGGCGGCCCTCCAGCTCGGCTGGGGGATCTGCGGCGCCGGGTTCATCATGCTGGACGAGTCCCTCGACCCGTTCTCGGGCCTGTTCGCCTGCTTCTTCGTGGCCCTCGGGCTCGGCGCCGTGGTTCCCGCCGTCTTCTTCCTCGCCCGGGGTGTCCGCCGCGACCGCCGGGCGCGGGAACGGCTGGTCCAGTGGGCCGCCCTGGACGGCGACCGGGCGGCCGACGCGCGGCTGCGGGAGCCCGTCCTGAGCGTGGTCTGGCTGCTGCTCTCCGTCGCGCTGTGCGCCCTCGGCCTCTGGATCTCGCTGGCCGTGCCCGCGGAGGCGACCGGGCCGGGAAGGGGCGGCCACGGCGCGCTCGTGTACTTCGTGGGTGCGGGGCTCGGCCTCTGGATCAGCGGCCTGACCGGTGTCGTGAAGGCGGTCGGGCACTACCGGCTGGCGGTCCGGCTCGCGGCGTAGCGCGCTACGCCGCCGGGTGGCCGATCAGCATCGTCGGGGCTCCCGCGACCCGGGTCAGGACCACGGTGGCGGCGTTCGGGCCCTTCGGCTTGACCCGGCGGCGGATCTCCTCGGGCTCGACCGCCGAGCCGCGCTTCTTCACCGTCAGCGTGCCGACCTCCCGCTCCCTCAGCAGCGCCTTGAGCTTCTTGAGGTTGAAGGGCAGTTCGTCGGTGATCTCGTACGCCGTGGCGTACGGGGTGGGGGTGAGGGCGTCCGCCGTGATGTACGCGATCGTCTCGTCGATCAGGCCCCCGCCCAGCTCCTCGGCCACCTCGGCGACCAGGTGCGCGCGGATGACCGCGCCGTCCGGCTCGTAGAGGTAGCGGCCGACCGGGCGGACCGCCGGATCGGGCAGGCCGCGGCCGGTCAGGCTCGCGCCGGAGGGCAGGAGGGTGGCGCGCCGGGTGCCCGGGGAGGTACCGAACCACAGCACGGCCTCCTTCACGTCCCCGCCGTCCGAGATCCACTCGGCCTCGGCCTCCTCCGGGACCGCCTCGTGCGGGATGCCGGGGGCGATCTTCAACGCCGCGTGCGGGGCCGTACGGGCGGCCTCGACGGCCCAGGAGAGCGGCGGCGAGTACGCCTCGGGGTCGAAGATCCTGCCCCGTCCGCCGCGCCGGGCGGGGTCCACGAAGACGGCGTCGTAGGGGCTCGTGTCGATCTCGGTCACGTCCGCGCACCGCACCTCGATCAGGTCGGCGAGCCCGAGCGCGTCGGCGTTGGCGCGGGCGACCTCGGCCGTCAGCGGGTCGCGGTCCACGGCGAGGACCGCGATCCCGGCGCGGGCGAAGGCGAGGGCGTCCCCGCCGATCCCGCCGCACAGATCGGCCACGCCGCGCACCCCGAGGCCGCGGAGCCGCTCGGCGCGGTACGCCCCGACCGTCGCCCGCGTCGACTGCTCGACGCCGTTGGGGGTGAAGTACATCCGGTACGCGTCCTCGGCGCCGAACTTCGCCACCGCGCGCTGACGCAGCCGGGCCTGCCCGAGCGCCGCGGAGACCAGCTCGGCGGGGTGCTCACGGCGCAGCCGGGAGGCGACGGCCAGTTCCCGGGCCGGGTCGTAGTCGCGCAGGGCGGTGAGCAGCGTCTGGCCCTCGGGGGAGAGCAGGGCGGTGAAGGCGGCGAGGTCGGTCACCCGTCCCATTGTGGGCCAGCCGGGGGACGGTGGGCGCCGGGGCGGCGGTGTCGGCGGCCCCGGGGGTCTCGGCGCTGACAGGATGCGGCGCCATGCAGCTAGTACGACAAAAAGAACAGATGCGAATGAAGCGGGCGCTGCGCCTGCGCCGGTCGGTGGGTGCGGCGCTGGTCGTCGCCGCGCTCGGATCCGCCTGTGCGGGCCCCTCGGGAGGGGAAGCGGGAGGGGAAGGGGGCGCCGAGAGCGGACGCAAGGCGCCCGCGCCTCCCGCCGCCGGCCAGCAGCAGGGCCAGGGTGCGGCCGCCGCACTCGACTCGTACGTCGAGAAGGTCCGCGAGCGGCGCGCCGCCCGGGTGCTCGCCGCCAAGAAGTGGGGCCTCGAACGCCCGCCCCTGGAGGCCCCGGCCCCGCCCGCGGTGAAGCCGAAGATCACCACCCGCAAGGGCTTCGAGACCGACGGCGAGGGACTGCCGCCCGTCTTCACCACCGTGCCGACCAAGCAGAAGGTCGTCTTCCTGACGATCGACGACGGCGCGGAGAAGGACCCCGAGCTGCTGCGGATGATGAGCGAGCTGCAGATCCCCTACAGCGCCTTCCTCAGCGACTACGTCGTCAAGGACGACTACGGGTACTTCCGGAAGATGCGGGACTCCGGTGTCTCCCTGCACAACCACACCCTCAACCACCGCTACCTGCCCGGACTTTCGTACACGGCGCAGAAGCGGGAGATCTGCGGGATGCAGGACGTCATCGAGAAGCAGTTCGGCAAGCGGCCCCCGCTCTTCCGCCCGCCGTACGGCAACTACAACGAGGACACGCTGCGCGCGGCGAAGACGTGCGGGGTGAAGGCGGTCCCGCTCTGGGCCTCCGAGGCCTTCCCGGACCGGATGGAGTGGCGCGAGTGGGACCGGGACCTGCACCCCGGTGACATCGTGCTCACGCACTTCAGGGGCAAGGAGGACTGGAAGGGCTCGATGGCCGACATGGTCCGCCGTGTGATGAAGACGATCACGGCCAAGGGGTACGCGGTCGCGAAGCTCGAGGACTACGTGTGAGACGCGCGCGCCGGCTGGCGGCGGGTCTGGTGCTGGCCGGCGCGCTCACCGGGATGACGGGGTGCGCCTCGTCCGTGGACCCGATCGAGCGCCTGGGCCGGAAGGCGGCCGTACGGGTCGGGGAGGCGAGAGCGGGGGACGGAGCGGTCTCGAGGACGGCGGTCCGCGTGCTGCACCGGCTCGCCCGGCTCGACGACGGAGGCCGTCCGGCCGGCCGAGGAGGGCTCCGGCCTTGAGGGGCTCCGGCCTTGAGGGGCTCCGGCCTTGAGGGGCTCGGCGCCGCCCTGTCGCACCTGTGTGCGGAACCAACCGGGCCGTCGCGCCGTTTCCCGTACCGGGACCGAAGCGCCACGCGACGCTGAATTGGCACTCCGCTTGACCGAGTGCTAATCCCGGTCATAGTCTCGGCTCTGGCACTCCCCACTGGAGAGTGCCAACACAGCGACGGGCAGGTCCGGCACCCGCGACGACGGATCCACCTGGTCGCCACCCCAGACAGTTAGCCCCGTGAGATCTCCGAAGGGGGAGGTCGGATCGTGACGACCACCAGCTCCAAGGTTGCCATCAAGCCGCTCGAGGACCGCATTGTGGTCCAGCCGCTCGACGCCGAGCAGACCACCGCCTCTGGCCTGGTCATCCCGGACACCGCGAAGGAGAAGCCCCAGGAGGGTGCTGTCCTCGCCGTCGGTCCGGGCCGCTTCGAGAACGGCGAGCGCCTGCCGCTCGACGTCAAGGTCGGCGATGTCGTGCTGTACAGCAAGTACGGCGGCACCGAGGTGAAGTACAACGGCGAGGAGTTCCTCGTCCTCTCGGCTCGCGACGTGCTCGCGATCATCGAGAAGTAATTCACCGAAGTACCTGAAGCACATGCTTTGAGCTGCGCCCCTGACCCCGCACCGGGCGTCCGGGGCGCAGTTCGGTTTCACCAGTTTTTCGACATCCGAGAGGGCTGAATCGCTCCCATGGCGAAGATCCTGAAGTTCGACGAGGACGCCCGTCGCGCCCTTGAGCGCGGCGTCAACAAGCTTGCCGACACGGTGAAGGTGACGATCGGCCCGAAGGGTCGCAACGTCGTCATCGACAAGAAGTTCGGTGCCCCCACCATCACCAACGACGGTGTCACGATCGCCCGCGAGGTCGAGATCGAGGACCCGTACGAGAACCTCGGCGCCCAGCTCGTGAAGGAGGTGGCGACCAAGACCAACGACATCGCGGGTGACGGCACCACCACCGCCACCGTGCTCGCCCAGGCGCTGGTCCGCGAGGGCCTGAAGAACGTCGCCGCCGGTGCCTCCCCGGCCGCCCTGAAGAAGGGCATCGACGCCGCGGTCAAGGCCGTCTCCGACGAGCTGCTCGCGACCGCCCGTCCGATCGAGGACAAGTCCGACATCGCCGCCGTGGCCGCGCTCTCCGCGCAGGACCAGCAGGTCGGCGAGCTCATCGCCGAGGCGATGGACAAGGTCGGCAAGGACGGTGTCATCACCGTCGAGGAGTCCAACACCTTCGGTCTGGAGCTCGACTTCACCGAGGGCATGGCCTTCGACAAGGGTTACCTGTCCCCGTACATGGTGACCGACCAGGAGCGTATGGAGGCCGTCCTCGACGACCCGTACATCCTGATCCACCAGGGCAAGATCTCCTCGATCCAGGACCTCCTGCCGCTCCTCGAGAAGGTCATCCAGGCCGGCTCCTCCAAGCCGCTGCTGATCATCGCCGAGGACGTCGAGGGCGAGGCCCTGTCGACCCTGGTCGTCAACAAGATCCGTGGCACCTTCAACGCCGTGGCCGTCAAGGCCCCGGGCTTCGGCGACCGCCGCAAGGCGATGCTCGGCGACATGGCCACCCTCACCGGTGCCACCGTCATCGCCGAGGAGGTCGGCCTCAAGCTCGACCAGGCCGGTCTGGACGTGCTGGGCACCGCCCGCCGCGTGACCATCACCAAGGACGACACCACCATCGTCGACGGTGGCGGCAACTCCGAGGACGTCGCGGGCCGCGTCAACCAGATCAAGGCCGAGATCGAGTCCACCGACTCCGACTGGGACCGCGAGAAGCTCCAGGAGCGCCTCGCGAAGCTGGCCGGCGGCGTGTGCGTGATCAAGGTCGGCGCCGCCACCGAGGTGGAGCTGAAGGAGAAGAAGCACCGTCTGGAGGACGCCATCTCCGCGACCCGCGCCGCGGTCGAGGAGGGCATCGTCTCCGGTGGTGGCTCCGCTCTGGTCCACGCCGTCAAGGTCCTCGAGGGCAACCTCGACAAGACCGGCGACGAGGCCACGGGTGTCGCGGTCGTCCGCCGCGCCGCCGTCGAGCCGCTGCGCTGGATCGCCGAGAACGCCGGCCTCGAGGGCTACGTCATCACCTCGAAGGTGGCGGAGCTGGAGAAGGGCAACGGCTTCAACGCCGCGACCGGCGAGTACGGCGACCTGGTCAAGGCCGGCGTCATCGACCCGGTGAAGGTGACGCGCTCCGCGCTGGAGAACGCCGCCTCGATCGCCTCCCTCCTCCTCACCACCGAGACCCTCGTGGTGGAGAAGAAGGAAGAGGAGCCGGCGGACGCGGGCCACGGCCACGGTCACGGCCACTCGCACTGACGCACGCGCAACCCGTCACCGAGGTCCGGTGCCACCCTTCGCGGGGGCGCCGGGCCTCGGTGCTTTCCGGGGCCGGCGTGCTCTCCGGGCCTGGCGTGCTCTCCGGGGCCGGCGTGCTTGCCGGGCCTGGCGCCCGGCCGCCCGGGGATCCTGCCGCGGGGCCCTACGCCTCCGAGGCGTTCACGGCGCCCAGCTGCTCCATGAGGCCGAGCAGGTCGTACTGCCACCAACCCTCCGCGATCTTGCCGTCCTTCCTGAACTGGTGGATCGTCGTGCCGGTCATCGAGACCTTCGTGCGGGGCGTGGTGGGCATGAGCCCCATGAAGTCGCCCTTGTGCGTCGCCACCCAGGTCCACCGCGTGCACACCCGGTCGCCCTCGGCGATCTGGTCGTTGATGGTGAAGTCGAAGTCGAACCCGCCCCGCCACATCTCCACCTGACGCCGGATCGCGTCCATGCCGATGGTGTCCTGCTCGTTGGTCGGATCGTGGTCGTGATAGCCCTCCGTGAGGACCTCGTCGAGCGGCGGAAGCTCGCCGTCGGCGGCGAGGAGCTCGAAGAACCGCTGGGCGTTGCCCTTGTACAGCTGGATGTCCCGCACGATGTCCAGGTCGGTGAAGGTCGGCATCTCGTCACAGAGCGCGACCATCTCCCGGAAGATGCGGTCCGTCTCGGGGAGTTGGGAGTTGGTCATCGCCACCTCGTAGGAGGGGAACTCCACGATCTCCACGAGATGCTCCGAATCGGAGCGGTCCTTGCCGATGACGCTGTGACTGGCTGTCCGCTTGCCCTGGGTCTGCTCGACCCACTTGTCCATGAGCCGGTTCAGATCTTCGAACCGGCTGGTCTTGCAATCGATGATCTGTACGAAAGTCATGACACCTCCCGGACCGGGTGGGACCCTTCCAGTCTAGGTCCGCGGCCGTTCGGGCCCCCGCGCCGGATTGATCGAAAAAAGTTCGAATCGATCACTCGAATCGATCATGCGGGGTGGACGCCTCCGGGGGCCCCGCAGGACGACCGCACCCGCAGCCGCGGCAGCAGGCTCAGATGCCTCCGGGCCGACTCCTGACCGCCGGTCTCCGTCAGCCGTTCCACCAGCAGTTCCGTGGCGTGCCTGCCCACCTGGCGCTTGGGCGGGGCGACCGCCGTGAGCGGGGTGTCGGCGAGCGCCGCGACCTCGTCGTCGTACGCGATGAGGGCCAGGTCCTCCGGCACCTTCACGCCCAGCTCCGCCAGCCGCCGGACGATCTCGATCGCGTCCACGTCGTTGTGGACCACCGCCGCGCGGGCCCGGCCCGAGGTCACCGCCACGTGCAGCGCCCGCACCGCGGCCTCGAACCCCGCGGGATCCTGGTCGGCGGGTACGGAGTCGATCACCGGTCCGGGCGCCGTCAGGTCCAGGGCGACCAGCGCCTCCGCGTATCCGGCGCGCACCGCGAGGGCGGTCGGGCTGTCGCCCCGGGCGACCAGCAGCGGGGTGCCGCGGCCGAGGCCGAGCAGATGGCGCAGGGCGAGCAGGACGCCGTGGCCGTGGTCGGAGACCACCCGGTCCAGGGCGTCCAGCGGGCTGCCGGGATCGGCCCGCCGCTCCAGGAGCACGGCGGGTACGGGGAGTTCGGCGAGCCAGTCCCCGTACGCCGTCCGGTCCTCGGGGACCCGCCAGCCGGGCGCGACGAGCACGCCCTGGGCGCCGGCCGCGAGCAGGCCCTCGGTGCGCGCCCGGTCCTCCTCGGGCCGGTAGTCCGAGATCCGGAGGATCAGCCGGGCGCCGGTGTTCGCCGCCGCCTCGTGGGCTCCCCGGATGACCTCCGCGAAGTAGTACGTGGCCGAGGGCGCGAGCAGCCCCAGGACCAGGCCCTCGCCCGGGCGCCGGGCACCGGGGGTGCCGCCCGCCGGGCCCGGGGCCGCGTGCCGCTCCGGCCAGGAGACCTGTCCGTGCGCCCGGTCGAGGAGTCCCTTGGCGGCCAGGGCCTCGACGTCGCGGCGGGCGGTCACGGGGGAGACGCCGAGCCGGGCCGCGAGTTCGGCGACACGGGCCGTGCCGCCGTCACGGACCAGGGCCAGGAGTCGGTCGTGTCGTTCGGCGGCACTCTCGCGCACGGTGCATCCCCTCGCGTCCGGTCGGTCCGACCGCTCGTCGGTCCCGGGTCGGAGCCTACGCCAGAATGATCGAATAGAGGGAGTTTCGATCATTCGCTCTGATCCCATTGACGTTCGATCGGAGCCCGGCTCATGATTCCCGCGACGACGACCGACGACCGACGGCGACCGACGACGACGTCCGCCTCAGGGAGCATCATGCCCACGCCGCCCGAGAACCGTGAGCTCAGTCCGTTCACCGGCTGGACCCGCGCCCACTGGGAGGACGTCGCCGACCGCCTCCTGCTGGCCCTGCGGCCGTACGCCTCGCCCCGCAACGGCCTCGTCGGCCTTCCGGGCCCCCGGCCCAGCCTGTCCGGCGTCCGCTCCGACGGCCTCGAAGGCCATGCCCGTACGTTCCTGCTCGCCGCCCTCCGCGTGGCCGGCGCCCGCGGCGCGGACCCGCACGGCCACCTGGCCCGCTACGCCGAGGGCCTCGCCGCCGGCACGGAGGCGCCGGGCGGCTGGGGGCCCGAATCCTGGCCGCTCCTCACCGACGTGCGCCAGGCTCTCGTCGAATCCGCCTCCGTCGCCCTTGCCCTGCGGCTGACCCGCCCCTGGCTCTGGGACACCCTCGACGACCGCACCCGGCAGCAGGTCGCCGACTGGCTGCTGCCCGCCCTCGAACCGTCCCCGGTCGACAACAACTGGTGGCTCTTCGGTCTCACCGTCGCCGGTTTCCTCCAGGACGCCGGCATCGAGACGGACCGCGCGGCCGCCACGATCGACCGCGCCTCCGCCACCGTGCACCGCTCCCTCGACCGCATCGAGCGGTGGTACCTGGGAGACGGCTGGTACAGCGACGGCGACAATCGCGCCTTCGACCACTACAACGCCTGGGCCCTGCACTTCTACCCCGTCCTGCACGCCCACCTCTCCGGCGACCGGGACCTCCTCGACCGCTACGGCCCCCGCCTGCGCGCCCATCTGGACGACTACGTCCACCTCTTCGACGCGAACGGTGCCCCCGTCCCGTACGGACGCTCCCTGACCTACCGCTTCGCCGCGGCCGCGGCTCCCTGGCTCGGCGCCCTCACCGGGCACACACCGCTCACCCCGGGCGCCACCCGACGCCTCGCCTCCGGCTCGCTGCGGTACTTCCTCGACCGGGGCGCATGCGACGAACGCGGACTGCTCACGCTCGGCTGGCACGGCCCGTACGCGCCGGCCGTCCAGAGCTACTCGGGACCCGCCTCGCCCTACTGGGCGTCCAAGGGCTTCCTCGGTCTCCTGCTGCCCGCCGGCCACCCGGCCTGGACCGACCCGGAAGAACCCCTGCCCTCCGAGCGTGCCGACACCGTGCGCCCCGTCGCTCCGGCCGGGCTGCTCATCCACACCACCGCCGCCGACGGGGTCGTACGCCTCCACAACCACGGCAGCAACCACGTCCTCAGCGACCCGGCCGGCGAGGACGACTCCGGCTACGCCCGCTACGCGTACTCCTCCCGTACCGGCCCGACCGCTCCGCCCGACCACGCCGACAACCACTTCGCCCTGGTCGTCGAGGGCCGGATCACCCGGCGCGGCCCGGCGACCCCGGCCGGCACCGGCCCCGGCTGGGCAGCCTCGCTCCACGCCCCGCTCCCCGGGATCCGGGTCACCTCCGCGACCCTGGCCCACGGCCGCGCCGAGGTCCGCGCCCATCTCGTGCTCGGCGCCCCCGACGGAACGCCCGTCCGCCAGACCGGCTGGGCCACCACCCCCGGCGGACCCACGGCCCAACTGCACGCCGTCCACGGCTACCCGGGCGTCGCCGGGACCGTCGAACTCGCCACCGGCGCCACGCTCCAGGGCGGCCCGCACACCCGCACCGCCGCCCTGCACGGCACCACGGGCGGAGCCGGATCCCTCTTCGTCGCGCTCGCCTCCCTCACCGCCGAACCGGACCCGGACCCCGTCACGACCCTCGCCGCCGTCCGGGTCACCGGCCGCACGATCCAGGTGACCTGGCGGGACGGCACCGTGACGGCGATCGAACTGGACGCGAGCGAGGTGCGCGGAGCCTGAGGGCCGGAGGCGGGCGGGACCATGTGGGTGCCCGGCCCGCTACTTGGGGCCGTAGCTGCGTCCGGCCCTGGAGGAGACCCCGCCGAGCAGACCACGCGGCGTCAGCTTCACCACGCCCATCAGCGCCTTGTAGCGGGGATCGGGGATGGAGAGCGTCTTCCCGCGCGACAGATCGTGCAGCGCCGTGGCCACCAGCTTGTCCGCGTCGAGCCACATCCAGCCCGGGATGTTCTCCGTCCCCATCCCGGCCCGCTCGTGGAACTCCGTCCGTACGAAGCCCGGGCAGAGCGCCATGAGCCGTACGCCGCTGTCCGCCAGGTCGCGTGCCGCGCCCTGCGTGAACTGGACGACCCACGCCTTCGACGCCCCGTACGTCCCCCGCGGGACGAAGGCCGCCACCGAGGCCACGTTGACGACCCCGCCCCGGCCGCGGGCGCGCATGGACTCCGCCGCCGCCGACGTCAGCCGGAGCACCGCCTCGCAGTGGACGGTCAGCATCTTCAACTCGTCGGCCATGGAGACTTCCAGGAACCGGCCCTTGTTGCCGAAGCCCGCGTTGTTCACCAGCAGGTCCACCGGCTGCTTCGGATCGGAGAGCCGGGCCTCCACGGCCGCGATCCCCTTCTCCTCGGCCAGGTCCGCCGCCAGGACCTCGGCCTCGATGCCGTGCCGGTCGTGCAGTTCGGTCGCCTGCTCCCGCAGCCGCTTCACATCGCGGGCCACCAGCACGACGTCGTGTCCGTCCGCCGCCAGCCTCCGCGCGAAGGCGGCCCCGATACCCGCCGTCGCGCCTGTAATCAGTGCAGTCGTCATGGGCGGCACGTTAGTGCCCCGCGCCGGAACCCCCGCGATCAGGAGCCGGTGCCGTACTTCTCCGTGTGGGTACGGGCCAGTTCGAGCAGTTCGCCGTCCATCCACGCGGCGGCGGCCAGGGTGCGCGGCAGCAGCGAGCGCTCGGTCGTCACGGCCCGGTGCAGCAGCGAGACCGTGATGTCGTGGCCGGGCCGGCGGACGACCTCGACCGGGTCGCCGACCGTGAACGCGCCCGGCTCGATCACGCGCAGCAGGGCGCCGGGGCCCGCCGTCGACCCCATGAAGCGCCGCACCCACCCCTTCTCCCCGACGAAGCCCGCGAAGGTACGGCAGGGGATGCGGCCACCCGTCACCTCGAGGACCACCTCGGGGCCGACCCGCCAGCGCTCGCCGATCAGGGCCCCGTTCACGTCGAGCCCGAGCGTGGTGAGGTTCTCCCCGAAGGAGCCGTTGGCCAGCGGCCGGCCCAACTCGCGCTCCCAGGCGTCCATGTCCTCGCGGGCGAAGGCGGACACGGCGCGGTCGTTCCCGCCGTGGAAGCGGAGGTCGCACACGCTGTCCCCGGCGAGCCCGCTCGCCCCGACACCGCGCGGGCCCGGCGCCTCGACCCGTACCGGACCCTCCACCGGACGCTTGTCGATGCCGGTCGTCCCGGACGGGGCGTCCGTGTACCCCACGGCCATCGCCCGCCCGACATTCACGCTCAGAACCTTCATAACGGCACCATAAGTCCTTTCAAACCCAAAGTCGCCGAGAGGTATTCGCCTCCAAGCCCAAGCATCGCTTATGATCGAACCATGATCGAGGCCCGTCATCTCCGCGTCCTGCGCGCCGTCGCCGCGACCGGTTCCTTCTCCGCCGCCGCGCGCGAACTCGGCTGCACCCAGCCCGCGGTGAGCCAGCAGATGAAGGCGCTGGAGGGCTCCGCCGGTACGACCCTGCTCATCAGGACCGGTCGCGAGATGCGGCTCACGCAGGCGGGCGAGGCCCTGGTCCGGCACGCCTCGGGCATCCTCGCGGGGCTCACCGCCGCCGAGGAGGAGGTGGCCGCGATCGCCGGGCTGCGCGCCGGCCGCGTCCGGCTGGTCTCCTTCCCCAGCGGCAGCTCGACGCTGGTCCCGACCGCCCTCGCCGCCCTGCGCGCGGCGCACCCCGGCACGCGGGTCTCGCTCGTGGAGGCCGAGCCGCCGCGCTCGGTGGAGATGCTGCGCGAGGGCGACTGCGACGTGGCCCTGGCCTTCCGTTACGGAGCGGGTCCGGCCGAGTGGGACGACCTGATCGTCCGGCCGCTGCTCGCGGACCGCCTGGTGGGCCTCGTGCCCGAGGGGCACCGCCTCGCCGACGCCGACGCGGTCGGCATCGCCGAGCTGGCCGAGGAGTCCTGGATCGCGGGCTGCCCGCGCTGCCGGCGCCAGCTCGTGGAGGTCTGCGAGGAGGCCGGGTTCACCCCGCGCATCGACTTCGCGACCGACGACTACCCGGCCGTGGTCGGGCTCGTCGGCGCCGGCCTGGGCGTCGCGGTCCTGCCCCAGCTCGCCATCGAGTCCGTACGTCCCAAGGGTGCGCGGACCGTGGCCGTGGAGCCGGCCGTGGAGCGCGAGATCGTCGCCCTCACGCTGCCCGACCTCGCCAAGGTCCCGGCGGTCGCGGCGACCCTCGACGAACTGACCCGGGCGGCCGGACGCTGACGGCTCGCACGCCTGTGCCCCCGGGGCACGCGGCGCGGCCCCGTGGGGCCGGGACGGGCGCGGCCCTTCAGGATCAGCAGAAACGTTCCTTCATGCCTTCGGGTGATCAGAAGTTCAGGCGCGCCCCACGCCTGCCGAACCCGACGCCGTGGCCGAAGCCGTGATCAGGCGGTTGCGGGCGCGTCCCATGAGCTCTTCGCGTTCGTCCTCGGTGAGGCCGCCCCATACGCCGTAGGGCTCGCGTACGGCGAGTGCGTGTGCCGCGCACTCCGCGCGTACCGGGCACCGCATGCAGACCTCTTTCGCCGAGTTCTCGCGCGCACTCCGTGCCGCGCCACGCTCTCCCTCGGGGTGGAAGAACAGGGAACTGTCGACTCCGCGGCAGGCCGCGAGCAGCTGCCAGTCCCAAAGATCGGCGTTGGGTCCCGGAAGGCGGGAGAAATCTGCCATTGCGCTTGTCCCCTTGAAACCGTGTCGAACGGATTGGTGGGCGGGTGGATGGCTGATGTGCCGGGGGCCCTTCGCCCCCCGTGCTTCTCGCGTACCCGCTCCTGCGGGTTCGAGCCCGACAGTACAACTACTGTCTAAGTAGATGTAAATATGACTCATTGCGAATCTAGCCACAGACACCACAAAAAGGGAAGAAAACCCGCTAAATGGGGCATAGCTTCCAGTGAAGGACGGATGACCTGCGGCGCTCTCCTCCGCGCACGCTCCCTCACGTAGAGTGCCGAAGGCGGCCGTCCGACCCGTAACTCTTTCGAGTGACCATCGTTGAGAGTGCGGAGGCGGTTGAAGGAACAAGCGCTCGGGCAGGTGTCCGAAGCGTCAACCGCACAGGTGACGATACGTACCAGCCCTGGAGGCTCTAGGTGACGCGCATCAGCTGCGGAGGGCGGCCATGACATCCGTCCTCGTCTGCGACGACTCCCCGCTTGCCCGAGAGGCTCTTCGCCGTGCGGTCGCGACCGTGCCCGGCGTGGAGCGCGTGACCACCGCGGCCAACGGCGAGGAAGTCCTCCGCCGCTGGGGCGCGGACCGCTCGGACCTGATTCTGATGGACGTACGCATGCCCGGTCTGGGCGGCGTGGAGACCGTCCGCCGACTGCTGTCCGCCGACCCCGGCGCCCGCATCATCATGCTCACCGTCGCGGAGGACCTGGACGGTGTCGCGCTCGCGGTCGCCGCGGGCGCCCGTGGCTATCTGCACAAGGACGCCTCGCGCGCCGAGCTGCGGGCCACGGTCACCCAGGCCCTCGCCGACCCGACCTGGCGGCTCGCCCCGCGCCGGCTGCGGTCGGCCGAGATGGGCGCGGCGCCGACGCTCACCGCACGTGAGATCCAGGTGCTCGAAGGCATGAGCCACGGCCGGTCCAACGCGGAGATCGGACGCGAGCTCTTCCTCTCCGAGGACACCGTGAAGACGCACGCCCGGCGGCTGTTCAAGAAGCTGGGCGCATCGGACCGGGCGCACGCCGTCGCCCTCGGCTTCCGGTGGGGCCTGGTCCGCTAGGGCCTCTCGTGTGGATCTTGCCGGGCTCCGGCCTGATCCACACGGAAGACCCTGGCGACGACCGGCCGTTTCCCCGTCCGCCGGGTGCGGACGGGGCGGTAGCCCGGGGCCCCGCCACGGAGGCCGACGGGCCTCCGTCGCGGCGGCTTGTGTCACTTCCGCGCGGGATGCCGCATCCTTGAGATGTGGAGTTCCTCGGGGACGAGTCGATCGAGCGGAAGGGGAGGGCGCAGGAGATGACTTCCGGCGCACCTGCTCATAACGCTTCGGTGCACAACAACGGACGCGGTGCCGCGGACGCCGAGGCGTCAAGGCACCATGGAGCGATGCGCGACGACGAGACCATGGGATCCCCCATGCCCGTAGGGCCAGGGGAGATCGGTGCGCTCGTCCATCGCGCCGTCGAGGGTGACGAGCAGGCCACGCACGACCTTCTGGCGCGCGTGCATCCGCTGGCGCTGCGCTACTGCCGTACGCGCCTGAACCGGCTGCCCGGCGATGCCCGCCACTTCGTCGAGGACCTCGCGCAGGAGGTCTGCGTCGCCGTCCTGATGGCGCTGCCGCGCTACAAGGACACGGGCAGGCCCTTCGAGGCCTTCGTCTTCGCCATCGCCGGACACAAGGTCGCCGATCTGCAGCGGGCCGCGATGCGGCACCCGGGATCGACGGCCGTTCCCTCCGACGAGATGCCCGAACGGCCCGACGACTCCCTGGGCCCGGAGGAGCGAGCGCTGCTCAGCGACGATGCCGAATGGGCCAAGAAGCTGCTCGCCAATCTTCCGGAGAACCAGCGCGAGCTGCTGGTCCTGCGGGTGGCGGTCGGTCTCACGGCCGAGGAGACGGGCCAGATGCTCGGGATGTCCCCGGGGGCGGTACGGGTGGCGCAGCACCGCGCGCTCAGCCGCCTGCGGGCACTGGCCGAGCAGTAAGGGTCGGCGGGGGCCGGTGGCCCTCACGTATACGTACGAACGTCCAAAGCTGCTCTCTGATCTTGATCGTGGAATGAGACACCGTCGAGGCCCGTTAGCATGGACATCCGCACCGATCAAGGCCATTGGGGAAGGTGTCATGACTGTCAACGTCGACGGAGTGCCCGGTAAATTCGCGACACTCGGGCTGACCTACGACGACGTACTGCTGCTGCCGGGAGCATCCGAGGTGCTTCCCAACGCGGTCGACACCTCGTCCCGCATCTCGCGCAACGTCCGGGTCAACATCCCGCTGCTCTCCGCGGCGATGGACAAGGTGACCGAGTCGCGCATGGCGATCGCGATGGCCCGTCTGGGCGGCGTCGGCGTGCTGCACCGGAACCTGTCCGTCGAGGACCAGGTCAACCAGGTCGACCTCGTCAAGCGCTCCGAGTCCGGCATGGTCACGGACCCGATCACCGTGCACCCGGAGGCGACGCTCGCCGAGGCGGACGCCCTGTGCGCCAAGTTCCGCATCAGCGGTGTCCCGGTCACCAACCCGGACGGCAAGCTGCTCGGCATCGTGACCAACCGCGACATGGCCTTCGAGAGCGACCGCAGCCGCCAGGTCCGCGAGGTCATGACCCCGATGCCGCTGGTCACCGGCAAGGTCGGCATCTCCGGCGTCGACGCCATGGAGCTGCTGCGCCGCCACAAGATCGAGAAGCTGCCGCTGGTCGACGACGAGGGCGTGCTCAAGGGCCTCATCACCGTCAAGGACTTCGTCAAGGCGGAGAAGTACCCCAACGCCGCCAAGGACGCCGAGGGCCGCCTGCTCGTCGGTGCCGCCGTGGGCGCCAGCCCCGAGGCGCTGGAGCGCGCCCAGGCCCTCGCCGGCGCCGGTGTGGACTTCCTGGTCGTCGACACCTCGCACGGCCACAACAGCAACGCCCTGAGCTGGATGGCGAAGATCAAGTCGAGCGTGAACGTCGACGTGATCGGCGGCAACGTCGCCACGCGTGACGGCGCGCAGGCGCTGATCGACGCCGGTGTCGACGGCATCAAGGTCGGCGTCGGCCCGGGCTCCATCTGCACCACCCGCGTGGTCGCCGGCATCGGCGTCCCGCAGGTCACCGCCATCTACGAGGCCTCGCTCGCGGCCCGGCCCGCCGGTGTCCCGCTGATCGGCGACGGCGGTCTGCAGTACTCCGGCGACATCGGCAAGGCGCTGGCCGCCGGTGCCGACACGGTGATGCTCGGCAGCCTCCTCGCGGGCTGTGAGGAGTCGCCCGGCGAGCTGCTCTTCATCAACGGCAAGCAGTTCAAGTCGTACCGCGGCATGGGCTCGCTCGGCGCCATGCAGTCCCGCGGCCAGGGCCGGTCGTACTCGAAGGACCGCTACTTCCAGGCCGAGGTCGCCTCCGACGACAAGCTCGTGCCCGAGGGCGTCGAGGGCCAGGTCCCGTACCGCGGCCCGCTCTCCAACGTCCTGCACCAGCTCGTCGGCGGCCTCCGCCAGACCATGGGCTATGTGGGCGCGGCCACCGTCGCCGAGATGGAGTCCAAGGGCCGGTTCGTCCGGATCACCTCCGCGGGCCTCAAGGAGAGCCACCCGCACGACATCCAGATGACCGTCGAGGCGCCGAACTACAGCAGGAAGTAACACAGCGCGACGCGTGGGGCGGTTCCGGCATGTGGCCGGAGCCGCCCCACGCGCGTGTGTCGGGGATACTGGTAGGCGCAGACGTAGAGGGAAAGGCCACACATCGTGACTGAGATCGAGATCGGGCGCGGCAAGCGCGGCCGCAGGGCGTACGCGTTCGACGACATCGCCGTCGTTCCGAGCCGGCGCACCCGGGACCCGAAGGAGGTCTCGATCGCCTGGCAGATCGACGCCTACCGCTTCGAGCTCCCCTTCCTGGCCGCCCCCATGGACTCGGTCGTCTCGCCGCAGACCGCCATCCGGATCGGCGAGCTGGGCGGCCTGGGCGTGCTGAACCTCGAGGGCCTGTGGACCCGGTACGAGGACCCGCAGCCGCTGCTCGACGAGATCGCGGAGATGGACGAGTCCACCGCGACCCGCCGTCTGCAGGAGATCTACGCGGCTCCGATCAAGGAGGAGCTGATCGGGCAGCGCATCAAGGAGGTGCGCGACTCCGGCGTGGTCACCGCCGCCGCGCTCTCCCCGCAGCGCACCGCGCAGTTCTCCAAGGCCGTCGTCGACGCCGGCGTGGACATCTTCGTCATCCGCGGCACGACGGTCTCCGCCGAGCACGTCTCGGGCGCGGCCGAGCCGCTGAACCTCAAGCAGTTCATCTACGAGCTCGACGTCCCGGTCATCGTCGGCGGCTGCGCCACGTACACCGCGGCCCTGCACCTGATGCGCACCGGCGCGGCGGGCGTCCTGGTGGGCTTCGGCGGCGGCGCCGCCCACACCACGCGCAACGTGCTCGGCATCCAGGTCCCGATGGCGACCGCGGTCGCCGACGTGGCCGCGGCCCGTCGTGACTACATGGACGAGTCCGGCGGCCGGTACGTCCACGTGATCGCGGACGGCGGTGTGGGCTGGTCGGGCGACCTGCCGAAGGCGATCGCCTGCGGTGCCGACTCGGTCATGATCGGCTCCCCGCTGGCCCGCGCCACGGACGCGCCGGGCAAGGGGCACCACTGGGGCATGGAGGCCGTCCACGAGGACGTGCCGCGCGGCAAGCTGGTCGACCTGGGCATCGTCGGCACGACCGAGGAGATCCTCACCGGTCCGTCGCACACCCCGGACGGCTCGATGAACTTCTTCGGCGCGCTGCGCCGGGCGATGGCGACGACGGGCTACAGCGAGCTCAAGGAGTTCCAGCGCGTCGAGGTCACGGTCGCCGACTCGCAGCACAAGCGCTGACGCCGGTCCGTTCCGTACGCGAAAAGGGGCCCCGCACCACTCGGTGCGGGGCCCCTTTCGCGTACGGGGCGTTACTGGGAGGCCTTCTTCGAGCCCGCGAACGCGGCGAACGCGGCCAGCGCGAAGAACAGGAACGTCATGAAGTCCTTGCTCTGGCTCCAGACCTCGGTCACGAGGTCGAACTGCTCGACGAACATGTCCGTCGCGGAGACGTTCAGCTCCTTGCCGAGGATGATCGCGATCGCCAGGAGCTGGCCGGCGTAGACGGCCCCGAGGGACAGCACGGCGCCGGCCACCGGCAGGGCGGGGTTACGGCCGCCGACCTTGCCGGCGGCGAAGCCGACGAGGAAGCCGACACCCACGGCGGCATAGCCGATCTCCCGGTCGACGGCCCCGGCGAGGCCGCCGTAGAGACCCGCGCCGACGAGAGCCGCGACCAGGGCGGCGACGAGGCCGAGGGCCACGTTGTCGCGTGCGGGCGCCGGCGGCGGGGCGGCCGGGTACGGGGTGGGCGCGGCGCCTTCGGCGAAGGGGTTGCCGGGCGGCGGAACGGGCTGAGACATGGTGCTGATCCCCCCAGGGACACGGGCGCACGGATGTGCGATCAAGAGCCCGGAGAGTAACAGCCCGCTCCGACACCGCGCCCGCGGGTTTCAGAGGCGGTGGGCGGCGCCCGCCGGGGTGGCGCCGCGGGTGTCGAGGAGGAGTTGCGCCTTGACCGCCAGGCCCTGGAGGTCGTAGGTGCGGTGGTGCTGCAGAAGGACCGTCAGGTCGGCGTGGGCAGCGGCCTCGTAGAGGGAGTCGGCGCGGGGGACCGGGACGTCGCGGACGCGCCAGTCGGGGACGTGCGGGTCGTGGTAGCTGACGACGGCTCCCAGGTCCATCAGGCGGCGCGCGATCTCGTCGGCGGGGGAGCCCTCCCGGTCGGCGAGATCGGGTTTGTACGTGATGCCGAGCAGAAGGACCCGGGCTCCGCGGGCCGACTTGCCGTGCTCGTTGAGCAGGGTCGCGGAGCGCTGGATGACGTACTGCGGCATGCGCTCGTTGACCTGGGTGGCCAGTTCGACCATCCGGAGCGGGCGGTGGGTGCCCAGGCGCTCGACGGGGGCGCCGTGGCCGCCGACACCGGGGCCGGGGCGGAAGGCCTGGAAGCCGAAGGGCTTGGTCTCGGCGCAGCGGATGACGTCCCACAGGTCGACGCCGAGTTCGTGGCAGAGCACCGCCATCTCGTTGACGAGCGCGATGTTGACGTGCCGGAAGTTGGTCTCCAGGAGCTTGACCGTCTCGGCCTCGCGCGGGCCTCGCGCGCGGACGACCTTGTCGGTGAGCCGGCCGTAGAAGGCGGCGGCGGACTCCGTGCAGGCCGGAGTGAGGCCGCCGATGACCTTGGGCGTGCCGGCGAAGCCGTGCGCGCGGTTTCCGGGATCCAGCCGGCCGGGTGAGTACGCGAGGTGGAAGTCGCGGCCCGCGCGCAGCCCGGAGCCCTCCTCCAGGACGTCCCTCAGCACACCTTCGGTGGTGCCGGGGTGGACGGGGGATTCGAGCAGGACGGTCGTGTGGGGCCGCAGCCTCGCGGCGAGGGCGCGCGCGGCGTCGACGACGGCCGTGACGTCGAGGGTCCGGTCGGGGCCGAGCGCGGTCGGGGCGCAGATGACGGCCGTACGGACCCGGCCGAGTTCGGCCGGGTTGGTGGTCGGCCGGAAGCCCCCCGAGAGCATCCGGCGGATCTCCGACGCGGTGAGCGAGCCGTCGACGGGCGGACGCCCGGCGGCGAGTTCGGCGACGGGCCGGGCGTCGGTGTCGTAGCCGATGGTGTCGACGCCGGCGGCGATCGCGGCCTGGGCGAGGGGGAGTCCGAGGTGGCCGAGGCCGATGACGGCGAGATCAGCGGGCATGAGGGTGGGCCGTCCTTCCCAATAGCCGGAGGGGACGAGACGCGCAAGCCCGGTGGACAGAACGGGGCGAGCGCAATGTCAGACTAGGCGTAAATATGACCGATATGCCGCATTGCGTGGTCAAAGGTCGCCGAGTGTTATCCACAGGCGGTGGCTGAAGTCCGAGGGCCGGGACAGAATCAAGTCTGTGAGCCCGATCACGCAGGGGGACGACGGGAGGCAGCGGTGAGGACAGCGACACTGGGACCGGCCGAGCGCGCCGAGGCGCTGGCCGGCATGGCCGAGCGTGAACTGGACGTACTGGTCATCGGCGCCGGCGTGGTCGGCGCCGGGACGGCGCTCGACGCGGTCACGAGAGGACTCTCGACCGGCCTCGTGGAGGCCCGCGACTGGGCATCCGGTACCTCCAGCCGCTCCAGCAAGCTGATCCACGGGGGCCTGCGCTATCTGGAGATGCTGGACTTCGCGCTGGTGCGGGAGGCGCTGAAGGAGCGCGGCCTGCTCCTGGAGCGGCTGGCGCCCCATCTGGTGAAGCCCGTCCCCTTCCTCTATCCCCTGCAGCACAAGGGCTGGGAGCGGTTCTACGCGGGCTCGGGCGTCGCGCTGTACGACGCGATGTCCCTCTCCTCGGGCCACGGCCGTGGACTGCCGGTCCACCGCCACCTCTCCCGGCGCAACGCCCTGCGGGTGGCCCCCTGTCTGAAGAAGGACGCCCTGGTCGGCGCCCTGCAGTACTACGACGCCCAGATGGACGACGCCCGCTTCGTCACCACACTGGTCCGTACGGCCGCGAGTTACGGAGCGAAGGCCGCGAGCCGGGCCCGGGTGATCGGATTCCTCCGTGAGGGTGAACGGGTCGTGGGCGCCCGGGTCCAGGACGTCGAGACGGGCGGGGAGTACTCGATCCGCGCGAAGCAGCTCGTCAACGCGACCGGTGTGTGGACGGACGACACCCAGGCGCTCATCGGGGAGCGCGGCCAGTTCCACGTGCGGGCGTCGAAGGGCATCCACCTGGTCGTGCCCAAGGACCGGATCCACTCGAGCAGCGGACTGATCCTGCGCACCGAGAAGTCCGTGCTGTTCGTGATCCCGTGGGGACGGCACTGGATCGTCGGCACCACGGACACCGACTGGGACCTGGACAAGGCGCACCCGGCTGCGTCCAGCGCCGACATCGACTACCTCCTGGAGCATGTGAACAGCGTCCTGGCGACGCCGCTCACCAGGGACGACGTCGAGGGCGTGTACGCGGGCCTGCGGCCGCTGCTGGCGGGCGAGTCGGACGCCACGAGCAAGCTCTCGCGCGAACACACCGTCGCCCACCCGGCGCCCGGCCTCGTCGTGGTGGCCGGCGGGAAGTACACCACCTACCGGGTGATGGCCAAGGACGCCGTGGACGAAGCCGTGCACGGGCTCGACCAGCGGGTCGCCGCCTGTGTCACCGAGGACGTCCCGCTCCTGGGCGCCGAGGGCTACAGGGCCCTGTGGAACGCCCGGGCGAGGACCGCGGCCCGGACGGGACTCCATGTCGTTCGGGTGGAGCATCTGCTCAACCGGTACGGCTCGATGACCGAGGAGCTCCTGGAGCTCATCGCCGCCGACCCCGGCCTCGCCGAACCCCTCGCGGGCGCGGAGGACTATCTGCGTGCCGAGATCGTCTACGCGGCCTCGCACGAGGGCGCCCGGCACCTGGACGACGTCCTGACCCGGCGCACCCGGATCTCCATCGAGACCTTCGACCGGGGGACGCGCAGCGCCCGGGAGTGCGCCGAACTGATGGCGCCCGTGCTGGGCTGGGACGCCCACCAGATCGAGAAGGAGGTGGAGCACTACGAGAAGCGGGTCGAGGCGGAGCGCGAGTCGCAGCGGCAGCCCGACGACCTGACGGCGGACGCGGCACGGCTCGGCGCGCCCGACATCGTGCCGATCTGACCCGCCCGACCGGGTTCGCCGCGCACCGGGGGCGAACTCGGCGTCGGGGAGGGGACGTTGGGAGGCGTCTGCGGCATCCTGTTCGTACGGGTACGGAACCCGAGGGGGATGCTTCGGCGTCGGGTGCCATGACGGCAGCGCTTTCCCGCGGAGCCCTCTTCTCGGAGTGCGGACCCCGGGGCGGGATCGGTCCCGGGGTGAGAGACAATGGGCTCTCTTCCAGGGCGGGTTACCGCACGCGAGGGAAGCGGCAGACGCGGGCGAAGATCAGGATCGCAGAGGGGACGCATGTCGGAGGCGGAGCAGTCGCGGGACACGGCGCGGGACCCTCGGCGGGACGCCGGCGCGGGTGCCGGAACCGACGGCGACCGGGGTGTGGTTCCCGCGGCACGTGAGGCGGAGCCGGACGTGAAGTCCGGCGCGGAACGGGCCGGGACGGCCGGTCCGTCCGGGGCGGGCACGTCCGGGGCGGGCACGTCCGGTGGGGCGGAGAAGGCCGGGTCGGAGAAGGCCGGGGCGTCCGCGGCGGAGACGCCTTCCGGGGCCGACAAGGCGCCGGGGGCGGCGACGCCGGCGGCCTCCGAGCCGTCGGACGCGGCGCCGTCCGACGCCCGGCCGTCCGGAGGCGCGCGTGGCGGTGCCGGGCGGGTCGAGGCCGAGCCGGCCGACGCCGTGCCCGGGGCGAGGCCGAAGGCCGAGGCTCCCAAGCTCAGGAAGCCCGCCGCCGGCGGGCGTTCCGGGGCGCCGGAGCGTGCCGGAGCGACGGCCGAGGGCCGGCTGCTCGCCGGGCGGTACCGGCTCGACGGCGTCCTCGGACGCGGCGGCATGGGCACCGTGTGGCGCGCGGTCGACGAGACCCTCGGTCGCACCGTCGCCGTCAAGGAGCTGCGCTTCCCCAACAGCATCGACGAGGACGAGAAGCGACGCCTCATCACCCGGACCCTGCGCGAGGCGAAGGCCATCGCGCGGATCCGTAACAACGGCGCCGTGACCGTCTACGACGTCGTCGACGAGGACGACCGGCCGTGGATCGTCATGGAGCTCATCGAGGGCAAGTCCCTCGCCGACGCCGTCCGTGAGGACGGCACGCTCACCCCGCACCGCGCCGCCGAGGTCGGTCTCGCGATCCTCGACGTGCTGCGATCGGCGCACCGGCAGGGCATCCTGCACCGCGACGTGAAGCCGTCCAACGTGCTGATCGCCGAGGACGGCCGCGTCGTCCTCACCGACTTCGGCATCGCGCAGGTCGAGGGTGACCCCTCGATTACCTCCACCGGCATGCTCGTCGGAGCGCCCTCGTACATCTCGCCCGAGCGGGCCCGTGGCCACAAGCCCGGCCCGGCCGCCGACATGTGGTCGCTGGGCGGACTGCTGTACGCGAGCGTCGAGGGCAGCCCGCCGTACGACAAGGGTTCCGCGATCGCGACGCTCACCGCCGTGATGACCGAGCCCGTCGACCCGCCGAAGAACGCGGGGCCGCTCCTGGAGAAGGTCATCTACGGCCTGCTCGTCAAGGACCCGGACCAGCGCCTCGACGACGCCGGAGCGCGCCTGCTGCTCAGGGCCGTGCTCGACGCGCCCGCGCCCGTACCGGTCGTGGAGCCCGAGCCGTCGCCCGAGGCGACCCGGGTCGTGCCGCTGCCCCCGGTTCCGCCGGAGCCGTCGGAGCGTCCGGCGTCCGCGCCGAAGGAGAAGACCGCGGAGGCGGCCGAACGGATGCGCGGCGCGCTGAAGTCGGTTCGGAACGCGGCCGCCTCGGTCCGGTCCGAGTCCAGGCCCCGGCCCGAGCCGCTGCAGGGCGGGAACAGGCCGGCGCAGCCGCGTGCCTCGCTCACCGACGTCGTACCGCGCCGCACGCTGATCATCATCGCGGGGATCGTGGTCCTCGCCCTGCTCGGCACGATCCTCGCCATCTCCCTCGGTGGCGGTGAGGACGACAAGGGCGGCAACGCGGGCAAGGGCTCCGGCACGGCGGCCTCGGCCGGGGCCTCGGCCGGCGACAGCGGCACCCAGGGCAAGGGCGAGAAGCCGAACGACTCCGGTCAGCAGGGCGGCGAGCAGCCGACCGGCTCGGGTTCGGACTCCGGCTCGGGCTCGGGTTCGGGTTCGGGCGGGCAGAGCGGCAAGCCCTCGGGGACGCCGAGCGCCGGCGCTCCCGGGGCGCAGCTCCCCGCCGGGTACGTCATGGTGACCAACAAGCAGTTCCACTTCGTCATGGCGATGCCGTCGACGTTCAAGCTCAACGGCATAGCGGGCCGGAGCTCGGGCGGGATCTTCAACGCCGGCGGCGGATACCCGCGCGTCCAGGTCGACTACAACGGCAGCCCGAAGGACGACGCGGCCTCGGCGTGGGCCGCGGCCGTGGCCGGTGTCTCGGCGAGCAGCAACGGCTACCGCCACATCGGCATCAAGTCCGTCTCGTACAAGGGGTACCCGACGGTCGCCGACTGGGAGTTCGAGCGCAACGAGAAGGGCATGCGCGTCCGGATACTGAACCGGGGCTTCAAGGTGGACGCCACGCACGGCTACTCGATCATGGTCAGCTGCAAGGCGGACGAGTGGAACGCCTCCGCGTGCAAGACGCTGCGGGACACCGCGTTCGCCACGTTCAGCCCCAAGGACTGACCGGCGCCACGTATCGTGAGAGGACGTGGACCGTACGCAGCCGAAAAGCATCGTCAACTGTACGGGCCAGGACCGGAATTGACGGTTTCGCGCATTCCGTGCGATTCGTGAGCTGAACGGGATCCGTGCGACCCGGGGGACAGCGCGCTCGGTGGGGAGGCGTCGTGGACGACTACGCGGGAAGGGTGCTCGCCGACCGCTATCGCCTGCCCGTGCCGCCGCAGGACGCGTACGAACTCGTCGAGACCCGTGCCTTCGACACCTACAGCGGCCAGGAGGTCCTGGTCCACCAGGTGCCCCTGCCCGAGGTGATCGACGCCGAGGTCGTCGACGAGGACGGCACCGGATTCACCCCGCACCGCCCCGACTCCGGCCGGGCGACCCGGCGGCCCGCCGACCCCGCGGTGCGGCGCGCCGTCGAGGCGGCGCAGGCCGCCGCCCAGATCCCGGACCACCCCCTGCTCGACCAGGTCTTCGACGTGTTCGCGGAGGCCGGTTCGCTCTGGATAGTGAGCGAACTGATCGCGGCGAGGCCGCTGGCGGCGCTCCTCGCCGAGCGCCCGCTGAGCCCGTACCGCGCCGCGGAGATCGGCTCCGACGTCCTCACCGCCCTGCGGGCCCTGCACGCGCACGGCTGGACCCACCGGAACATCACCCCGCGCACCGTGCTCGTCTGCGACGACGGACGGGTGCTCCTGACCGGGCTCGCGGCGGGCGCGGCGGAGGAGGCCCTGTGCGGCTACGCCCCGGTGCCGCTCGCCGAGGACGACGAGCCGGGCCACGACGGCGGTGGCCACAACGGCGGCGGCCACGACGGCGGTGGCCACACCGGCGGCGATCCGGAGGGCCGCGCGGAGGAGTACGCCGGGGGGTACGAGCGCGGGTACGCGCAGCAGTACCCGCAGGAGTACGGGGACGAGGACGGACCGGGCGGAGCCCGTACCGGTACGGACGAGGACGAGGGGGCGCCCGAGGCGGGCGGACCGGTGGCACGGCCCGAACTCCCCGCGGGCGGCACCCCGCCTGCCACGGACGTCCGGGCGGCCCGCGCGGGCGCCATCGCCGCGTACCGGGCGGGGGCCCGCGCCGCGGCGCACATCGGCGAGACCGGAGCCGCCGTACCCGTACAGCGCCCGGCGCCCGAGCCCGCCCCAGGGGCGGACGCGCGGGCCGCCCACGACCCGGAGCCGCCCGCCGCCCTCCCGGCGCCCCCCGTGCCCGTCCCCGCGCAGGGACTCGGACCGGAGCCGCACTGGTGGTCCCAGACCGGCGACGACGAGGACGAGGACGACACGGACGACGAGTACCCGGCCCCGTACCGCAGGGGGTACGGAGACGAAGGCGGCGGACCGCCCCGCGCGTTGCTCGCCGGTACCTGGAGCGACGGCCCGCACGCCTCGCGCGACTCCTCCGGACCCGTCCCCGCGGGCGGCGGCAGCGCGCTGCCCGCCCTCCCCGCCGGCTACACCCCGGCGCCCGTCCCCGAGCGCGCCCCCGTACCCGCACCCGCCTCCGGCGGCTGGGACGGCCCGGCCGAAGCGGGCGCTTCCACGGCCGTCCACCGCGGCCCGGCGACCCGGCTCGCCGCGGAACGGGCCCGCCAGGCACGGATCGCCGTCGTCGGCGCGGTCACCGAGCGCTGGGCGCCCGAGCAGGCGGGACCGGTCCACGAGAACTGGCGCCTGGCTCCGCCCATCGGCCCCGCCACCGACCTCTGGGCGCTCGGCGCGCTCCTCTACCGGGCCGTCCAGGGCCACGCCCCGTACCCCGAGGACAGCGCCGCCGAACTCGTCCAGCTGGTCTGCGCTGAGCCCCCGGCCTTCGCCGAGGAGTGCGGGCCGCTGCGCCCGGTCGTCGAGTCCCTGCTGCGCCAGGACCCCACGGAGCGGCCCGACTTCGAGGAGCTGCGCGGCTGGCTGCGCTCGCTCGTACGGTCCGCCCCCGAGCCCGAGGCGGGGGTGGGGATCGTCCCGCTGCCGTCCGTGGACGCGACACGGCTGCCCGTCGTCCGGCGCCGCGGCGAGCTGGTGCGCAGGCGCCGTGGAGGAGCGGCGGGGGGCCGTCACCGGCACCGCAAGGGCAGGCGCCACGAGGAACTGCCCGCCCCCGACACGTCCCAGGCGGCGGTACGCCATGAGCCCGTGCGGCGGGACCGGTCCGGGCCGCGCCATGAGCCCGGGCAGCGGCAGCCGCGCCAGGAGTTCGCCCAGGAGCACTTCCACGAGGAGCTGCCCCAGCGTGCCCCCCGTGAGCCGCGCCCGCCCCGTGCGCCGCGCGGCGCGGGCGGAGCGGGCCGTTCCCCCCGCTCCCTCGGCCTGACGCTCCTGCTCCTGGTCCTGCTTCTGCTCGTCGGGGCCGTCGCGTACGCCGTGCTGTTCCTGCCCGAGGACGGCGCGGACGGCGGCAGCCCCGCCGCCCACACCGGTACGCCCACCACCGCGCCACGGTCCCCGCGGCCCGCCGAGCCGAGCGCCGGACAGAGCAGCAGGCCCGGCACCACGCCCGGCACCGCGAAGACGACCCCGCCGGCCGCCACCCCGAGCACCCCCGCCCTCGCCGCCGGGTACACCGTCGCCAAGGACCCGGAGGGCTTCGAGGTCGGTGTCGCCAAGGGCTGGCGCCGCAGTCCGATCAACGACGCCGGGCAAGTCCGCTACACCGGAGGCGATTTCACCCTGATCGTCGTGCCCGGCCGGGACACCGTGCAGGCCAACGGCTCGGACCCGATGGCGTACCAGCGCACCAAGGAGCGCGAGCTGCAGCCGTGGCGGGACTCCAGCTGGTCCGGCGCCACCGGGCTGCGCCGGATCGACGTGGGGCAGCAGTCCATGGCGGTCGGCCAGTTCACCTGGCAGGACAGCACGGGCCGTGACGTCTTCGTCCGCAACCTCGCCCTGATCGAGGACGGCCGCTACCACGTCGTCCAGGTCATCGGTCCGGAGAGCGAACGGGACAAGGTGTCCGAGATCTACGACCAGGCGGTGAAGGTCTACCGCGCCACACGCTGACCGGGCCCGGCCGACCGCGGGAAACGGGGGCCTTTCGGTCACGTGTACAGGCACCCGTCGGTCACGGTGAGGTTCCTTTGCCAGCCCCGAGGTTCCGTCTTCCGTGCCCCCCTCCGTAACCTGGCATCCGAAGGAACAGGCGGGGGACAGTGGAACATTCTCAGGGTGCGGAAACGGGCGCGGGTCTTCTGCTCGCCGGACGGTACCGGCTGGGCGAGGCGATCGGCCGCGGCGGCATGGGCAAGGTCTGGCGGGCGCACGACGAAGTACTGCACCGGGTGGTGGCGGTCAAGGAGTTGACGGCCGGTCGGTTCGTGGCCGAGGCCGACCGCCTCGTCCTGCACGCCCGTACGCAGAAGGAGGCCCGCGCCGCCGCCCGGATCACCCATCCGGGCGTGGTCACCGTGCACGACGTCCTGGAGCACGACGACCGCCCGTGGATCGTCATGCAGTACGTCGACGGGCCCTCGCTCGCGGACGCCGCGAAGGAGGCCGGCACGATCGAGGCCGGCGAGGCGGCCAGGATCGGACTCCACGTCCTCGGGGCCCTGCGCGCCGCGCACGCGGCCGGAGTGCTGCACCGGGACGTCAAGCCCGGCAACGTCCTGCTGGCCCGCGACGGACGGGTCCTGCTCACCGACTTCGGCATCGCGGCCATCGAGGGCGACTCGACGATCACCCGGACCGGTGAACTCGTCGGTTCCATCGACTACCTGGCGCCGGAGCGGGTGCGCGGCGGCGACCCCGGCCCGGCCTCCGACCTCTGGTCGCTGGGCGCGACGCTGTACACGGCGGTGGAGGGGACCTCGCCGTTCCGGCGGACCTCGCCGATCAGCACCATGCAGGCGGTGGTGACGGAGGAGCCGCCGCATCCGGCGAAGGCGGGCGCGCTCGCCCCCGTGATCGTCGCGCTGCTCCGCAAGGACCCGGCGGAGCGGCCGCGCGCCGACGAGGCGGGGCGGATGCTGCTCGATGCCATGGAAGGCCGTACGCCCCAGGCGGCGCAGGCTTACGTTCCGACGCGGCGGGTGGGGCAGGAGGAGCTGGCCTCGGCGACCGCCCCGCTCCACGCCCAGGAATCCCCGACGCCGACGGCCACCCCCCTCCCGACGTCCGTCGCCCCGGCCGTCGCCACCCCCGCGTCCGCCTCCGGCGCCACGCCGGGATCCACCTCCACCTCCACCGCCGCACCCGCGGCCGGACTTCCCGCGCCCAAGGGCCGCGGCCGGTGGCGTCAGGCGGTCCTGACGGCCGTTCTCGCAGCCCTCGTGGCCGGTGGAGCCGTCTTCGCCGCCATGAACTACTCCGGCGGGGACGGCGGCAAGGGCGGGGGCGGCAAGGGCGGGGACGCCGGCCGCAGCACGCAGCCCGAGGTGACGAAGGCCGCCCAGGGAGCCCTGCCGGCCGGCTGGCACCGCGTCGAGGACCCCAAGGGATTCAGTCTGGCGGTGCCCGACGGCTGGAAGCGCCGCCTGAACGGCGACAACGTCGACTACACGCCGGACAACGGCCGCCACCGGATCCGGATCAGCATCGACCGCACGCCCGACTTCGAGAACCCGTACATGCACGCGCTGGACCTGGAGAAGACGGTGAAGAGCCGGGCCGAGTACGCCCGCGTCCAGCTGAACCAGAACACCTACCGCGACCAGGTCCGGTCCGCGCTGTGGGAGTTCACCTGGCAGGAGAAGGCGAACTTCCCGGGTCCGAGGCACGCGATCGACCAGATGTACTTCGGGGACGACGGCACGGAGTACGCCCTGTACATGGCCTCTCCGGAGTCGAGCTGGGAGACCACCCGCGAGCAGTTCGACATCGTTGTGCAGCACTGGCGGGCACCGGGCGAGCACACGGGCTGAGAACCCGGGAAACGGCGCTCCCAGCCGACCGTAAGCCGCTGATCAGGGCTTATGTGCCAGTGATCGCTGGCGTGATTGTGCGCACCCGGTGAAAACGCGTTACCGACGGGTACCCAAAGGCCGGAATGCGGCCTACTCTCGCCCTCATGACGGACTCGCAGGCACTCGCCACACTGGCCACCACCGCCCCCGGCACGAACCCCCTCGCGCCCTCGCCGGCCGGTGCCCGCACCGCCGCCGACGTGGTCACCCCCGAGGTGGTCGCCCAGCTCACCCGCGGAGTCGTGGGTTCCGGCCGGACCGCGAACCACACCCCCTTCACCGGGGAGAAGCTGGCCGAGCTGCCCGAGTCCACCCCCGAGGACGTCGCGGAGGCCTTCGGCCGCGCCCGCGCGGCCCAGACCGCCTGGGCCGCCACCCCGGTCAAGGCCCGTGCGGCCGTCCTGCTCCGCTTCCACGACCTGGTCCTGGAGCGGCAGGCCGAGGTCCTCGACCTCATCCAGCTGGAGACCGGCAAGGCCCGTCTGCACGCCCACGAGGAGGTCCTCGCCGTCGCGGTCGCCGCCCGCCACTACGGCCGCAAGGCCCCCTCCTACCTCCGCCCCAAGCACCACACCGGCGTCGTCCCGACCCTCACCAAGGTCACCGAGCTGCGCCAGCCGCGCGGTGTCGTCGGCCAGATCGCGCCCTGGAACTACCCCCTGGAGCTGTCGGTCGGCGACGCGCTGCCCGCCTTCGTCGCCGGCAACGCCGTCGTGATGAAGCCGGACACCGAGACCGCGCTCACCGCGCTCTGGGCCCGTGACCTCCTCGTCGAGGCCGGTCTGCCCGCCGAGGTCTTCCAGGTCGTCATCGGCGAGGGCCCGGTCGTCGGACCCGAGGTCGTCAAGCACGCCGACTACGTCTCCTTCACCGGCTCCACCCGCACCGGCCGTGAGGTCGCCCAGGGTGCCGCGGCCCGGCTCGTCGGCGTGACCCTGGAGCTCGGCGGCAAGAACGCCATGCTGGTCCTCAAGGACGCCGACATCGAGAAGGCCGCCGCCGGCGCCGTCCGCGCCTGCTTCTCCTCGGCCGGCCAGCTCTGCATCTCCATCGAGCGGCTGTACGTCCACGAGTCGGTCGCCGACGACTTCGTCGCCCGCTTCGCCGCCCGTACGAAGGCGATGCGCCTCGGCAACTCCCTCTCCTACGGCGCCGACATGGGCTCGCTCGTCGGCGAGCGGCAGCTGGAGACGGTCACGAAGCACGTGGAGGAGGCCGTCGCCAAGGGCGCCAAGCTGGTCGCGGGCGGTGTCGCCCGCCCCGACATCGGCCCGCTCTTCTACGAGCCGACCATCCTCGACGGCGTCGAGGCCCCGATGGCCGTCTGCACCGAGGAGACCTTCGGACCGGTCGTCTCGATCTACCGCTTCACGGACGAGGACGAGGTCGTCGAGCTGGCCAACGCCACCCCGTACGGACTCAACTCCTCGGTCTGGACGAAGGACTCCCGGCGGGGCCACGCCGTCGCCGCCCGGCTGCGCACCGGCACCGTCAACATCAACGAGGGGTACGCGCCGGCGTACGGCAGCGTCCAGGCGCCGATGGGCGGGATGAAGGACTCCGGGCTCGGCCGGCGCCACGGCTCGGAGGGCATCCTCAAGTTCACCGAGGCCCAGACCGTGGCCCAGCAGCGGCTGATCCCGCTCGCGCCCTCCTTCGGGATGGACGACGAGAAGTACGCCGCGTTCATGAGCCTGTCCCTGAAGGCGATGAAGGCCCTGCGCCTGCGCTGACACCCGCCCGACCGTTCCGCCCCCTTTCGCACGAGGAGAGCCATGACCGCGGTACCCCCTGCCCAGAATCAGGACGAGGACGACCCGGACTCGGCGTACGACTACGACGTCATCGTCGTCGGCTCCGGGTTCGGCGGCTCGGTCACGGCCCTGCGCCTCACCGAGAAGGGCTACCGGGTCGGCGTCCTGGAAGCGGGCCGCCGCTTCGCCCGCACCGACCTGCCCAGGAACTCCTGGGACCTGAAGAACTTCCTCTGGGCCCCGGCCCTCGGCCTCTACGGCATCCAGCGCATCCACCTGCTGGGCAACGTCATGGTGCTCGCCGGCGCGGGGGTGGGCGGCGGTTCGCTCAACTACGCCAACACCCTCTACGTACCGCCCACGCCGTTCTTCCAGGACCCGCAGTGGAAGGACATCACCGACTGGCAGGAGGAGCTGGCGCCGTACTACGACCAGGCCAGGCGGATGCTGGGAGTACGGCTCAACCCGACCATGACCCCCTCGGACGTCCACCTGAAGGCGACCGCGCAGGCCATGGGCATCGGGGACACCTTCCACATGGCGCCGGTCGGGGTCTTCTTCGGCGACGGGAAGGACGCCGTCGGCGAGGAAGGGGCCTCCGCGTCGCGGGCCAAGCCGGGCGCGGAGGTCGCCGACCCGTACTTCGGCGGCGTCGGGCCGTCGCGCACGGCGTGCACCGAGTGCGGCGAGTGCATGACGGGCTGCCGTCACGGCGCCAAGAACACCCTCAACGAGAACTACCTCTACCTCGCCGAGAAGGCCGGGGCCGTCGTCCACCCCATGACCTCGGTCGTCGCCCTCACCGAGGACTCGCGGGGCGGGTACGCCGTCAAGACGCTGCCGACGGACGACAAGAAGAAGGGCAAGGGCCGGACCTTCACGGCGCCGAGGGTCGTCGTCGCGGCCGGCACGTACGGGACCCAGACCCTGCTGCACCGGATGAAGGACACCGGGCTGCTGCCCCGCATCTCGGCCCGGCTCGGCGAGCTGACCCGCACCAACTCGGAGGCGCTGGTCGGCTCGCAGACCACCGACCGGCGCTACCGCAGGAAGCACGGCGCGGAGAAGGTCGACTTCACGCGCGGGGTCGCGATCACCTCCTCGATCCACCCGGACGAGAACACCCACATCGAGCCGGTCCGCTACGGCAAGGGCTCCAACGCCATGGGCGGTATGACCGTCCTCCAGGTGCCCTACGGCGCCCACCGGGTGCGGAACTGGCTCCTGGAGATGGTCAAGCACCCCACCCTCGCCCTCCGCGCCCTCTCCAACCGCCGCTGGTCGGAGCGGACGATCATCGGCCTCGTCATGCAGTCCCTGGACAACTCGCTGACGACGTACCGCAAGCCGGGCGGCGTCGGAAAGGGCCTGCTCACGGCCCGCCAGGGGCACGGCGCGCCCAACCCCAACCAGATCCCCGAGGCGACCCGGGCCGCGTCCCTGCTCGCCGAGGAGATCAACGGCTTCGCCGGCTCCAACATCGGCGAGCTGATGGGCACCCCGCTCACCGCGCACTTCCTGGGCGGCTGCCCGATCGGCGCGGACGCCGAGTCCGGTGTCATCGATCCGTACCACCGGCTCTTCGGGCACCCGGGCATCTCGGTCGTCGACGGCGCCGCGGTCTCCGCCAATCTCGGCGTCAACCCCTCGCTGACGATCACGGCGCAGGCGGAGCGGGCGATGTCCCTCTGGCCGAACAAGGGCGAGGAGGATGCGCGCCCGGGCCAGGGCGAGGCGTACGTGCGGGTCGCGGCCGTCGCCCCGAAGTCCCCGGCGGTCCCGGCGGACGCCTTCGGCGCGCTGAAGCTGCCGTTCCTGGGGATGCCGGCGGTCCCGCCGAAGAAGGCGTAGCCGGGTCGGACCGCGTTCCGGATATGGAAGAGGCGCTGCACCCCCCTCCGAGTGCAGCGCCTCTCCAGCTTTCTGGGTGGTGCTGCATACATGACCTGTGGCCTGTGGGATTGGTTGTAGCCGATCGGCGCATTCTTCGTGTGACGCGCGTCACTCTTCACGGAGGGTGCCGTTCCCGGGCAGCGCAAGGGCCCCGTGGCGCGATTCCGGTCGCGGCACGGGGCCCTTGGTGATCGGCACCGGTGTCGGGGCGGCGGCGGTGCCGGGGGAGCGGCGCCCGGGGGGTCGCGCCGCGAGGGGTGGTGTGGGGTGGAGGGGACGGGGAGGGGTGGGGTGTTCGTGCTGGACGGATGCCGACCGCATCCGTCTGGGCCGGTTGCGGTCGGCCCCGGGCGTCCCCGGGGCCGACCGCCCTTTCTGGGTGACCGGGCTGCTGTCCCCTGCCGTCCGGTCACGCGCGCTGGGGCGAGGTCCCACGACGTACTTGCGGTACGTCACACGCCCCAGCGAAGCCACGCGTGGTTTTTTCGGGCCCGCCCCTGGCTGGCACGGACACCGGGACCAACGAAGGGGTCCGGGAGGCGGTCACGCGCCGTACGGGTGAGAGCGGGCCCGAACTCAGGTCCGTCACCCCGCCCGCGGGAGGCACCTCGCGGGAGGCGCCCCGCGGCACCCCGCGGGAGGCACTCCGCCGGAGAGGGCTGCGGGAGCCCCGCCGGAGAGAGTCAGATGCGGCCCCGGCAGAGCTCCAGCATCGTCATCGCCAGGGCCGTGCCCGGCTTGCCCAGCGCGTCCCTGTAGTGGCCGAGGACCTCCATCTCGCGTGCCAGGTTCACCCGGCGGCCGCCCGAGCCGATCCGAGCCTCCTGGATCACGGCCGAGACGGCCATCCGTTCCTGGATCAGGCCGATGATCCGGTCGTCGAGCGCGTCGATCCGCTCGCGCGCGTCGCCGATGAGCGAGGCGGCCTCGTCGGTGCGGGCGCCGGTCTTCTCGGTCTTGGTCACAGCGGTCTTCGTCACAGCGGTCTGCGTCACGGCGGTCATGGGTGGGGCTCCTCGGTGGTGTCGGGTGCGGCGCCCCGGAGCGGCAGGGCCCGGAAACGACAGAGCGCCCCGGGCCTTGTCGGCCCGGGGCGCCTGGGAAGTCGCTTGTCAGTTGCTCAAGCAGCACGACCATGGCAGCCGGACGGGCCGGTGCCATAGGTAAAGACGAAGGTCGTGAGCTTGCGCATGCGGACAGTATGGACCCCTCCGCCGGGACCGGGACAACCCGGGTTCGGATGGTGAGACGAAAAGCGAGCCCGGCGCGCCGGTAGAATCGACAAATAGCCCCCCTCGGGGGAACCCCTCCCTACCGCCGGAAGGCCGCCGTAGTGTCATCAGCGACTCCCGCTGCCGCGCCCGACGTCACCAACCCGGACGTAGTCCTCGTTGTCGACTTCGGCGCCCAGTACGCCCAGCTCATCGCCCGACGCGTCCGTGAGGCGCGGGTCTACAGCGAGATCGTCCCGTCCACCATGCCGGTGGCCGAGATGCTGGCCAAGAAGCCGAAGGCGATCATCCTCTCCGGCGGCCCGTCCTCCGTCTACGCGGAGGGTGCCCCGCGCCTCGACCGCGCGCTCTTCGAGGCCGGTGTCCCGGTCTTCGGCATGTGTTACGGCTTCCAGCTGATGGCGACCACCCTCGGTGGCACCGTCGACAACACGGGCGCCCGCGAGTACGGCCGTACCCCGCTGCACGTCTCCAAGGCCGGATCGACCCTCTTCGAGGGCACCCCGACCGAGCAGTCCGTGTGGATGTCGCACGGCGACGCCTGTTCCGCCGCCCCCGAGGGCTTCAGCGTCACCGCCTCCACCGACGTGGTGCCGGTCGCCGCCTTCGAGAACGACGAGAAGAAGCTCTACGGCGTCCAGTACCACCCCGAGGTGCTGCACTCCACGCACGGCCAGCAGATCCTGGAGCACTTCCTCTACCGGGGCGCCGGCATCGAGCCGACCTGGACCACCGGCAACGTCATCGACGAGCAGGTCGCGGCCATCCGCGAGCAGGTCGGCACCAAGCGCGCCATCTGCGGTCTCTCCGGCGGCGTCGACTCCGCCGTGGCCGCCGCGCTCGTGCAGAAGGCCATCGGCTCGCAGCTCACCTGCGTCTACGTCGACCACGGCCTGATGCGCAAGGACGAGACCGAGCAGGTCGAGAAGGACTTCGTCGCCGCGACCGGCGTCCAGCTGAAGGTCGTCGACGCGCAGGAGCGGTTCCTCGCCGCGCTCGCCGGGGTCTCCGACCCCGAGGAGAAGCGGAAGATCATCGGGCGCGAGTTCATCCGCGTCTTCGAGCAGGCGCAGGCCGAGATCGTCGCCGAGTCGGCGGGCGCCGGCGAGGACGTCGCGTTCCTCGTCCAGGGCACGCTCTACCCGGACATCGTCGAGTCCGGCGGCGGCACCGGCACCGCGAACATCAAGTCCCACCACAACGTGGGCGGTCTCCCCGAGGACCTGGAGTTCGAGCTCGTCGAGCCGCTGCGCCAGCTGTTCAAGGACGAGGTCCGCATGGTCGGCCAGGAGCTGGGCCTGCCGGAGGAGATCGTCCAGCGGCAGCCGTTCCCCGGCCCCGGCCTCGGCATCCGTATCGTCGGCGAGGTCACCAAGGAGCGCCTGGACCTGCTGCGCGAGGCCGACGCCATCGCCCGTGAGGAGCTGACGGCCGCCGGTCTCGACCGCGAGATCTGGCAGTGCCCGGTCGTGCTGCTCGCCGATGTGCGCTCCGTGGGTGTGCAGGGCGACGGCCGGACGTACGGTCACCCGATCGTCCTGCGCCCGGTCTCCTCCGAGGACGCCATGACGGCGGACTGGACCCGCATGCCGTACGACGTCCTGGCGCGGATCTCGACCCGGATCACCAACGAGGTCGCCGATGTGAACCGTGTGGTGCTCGACGTGACGAGCAAGCCGCCGGGCACCATCGAGTGGGAGTAACACCTCCCGTCACTCCCGTACGGGAGTGAACCCGCGTACGTCCGAAACCGCCGCCCCCGTCACCGGGGGCGGCGGTTTCGCCGTGTCCGGCGTCTTCGTCGTGTGATCTCTCTGGTCAGTTGTACGGCCCGGCGTTACCTTCCCGCGCATGAGCGAGACACCGGCACCCGTACCCGTCGACCAGCTCCATGTCGCGATGCCGCCCGTCCACGGGACCGTCGACGAGGAGCGGGCGTACCGCAAGCGGAGACTCGCGGGCGCGCTCAGACTCTTCGGACGGTTCGGGTACGAGGAGGGCGTCTCCGGTCATGTGACCGCCCGGGACCCCGAACACGCCGACTGCTTCTGGGTGAACCCCTTCGGCGTGCCCTTCGCCGAGCTGACCGCGGGCGACCTCGTCCTGGTCAACGGGGACGGGCAGGTGGTGCGGGGCGCCGCACCCGTGAACCAGGCCGCCTTCGCCGTCCACGCCCAGGTGCACCGCGCCCGGCCGGACGTCGTCGCCGTCGCGCACAGCCACTCCACCTACGGACGGGCGCTGGCCGCGCTCGGTGACCTGATCGAGCCGATCACCCAGGAGGCCTGCGGCTTCTACCAGGACCACGCGCTCTACGACGCGTACACCGGGGTCGCCGTCGACCCCGAGGAGGGGCGCCGGATCGCCACCGCGCTCGGGCCGTACAAGGCGATCGTGCTCCGCAACCACGGGCTGCTGACCGTCGGGACCTCGGTCGACGCGGCCGCCTGGTGGTTCATCGCCATGGAGCGGTGCGCCCGGGTGCAGCTGACCGCGCGGGCCGCGGGGAAGCCCGTTCCGATCGGGCACAAGGACGCGATCGCCACCCGCGAGCAGCTCGGCACCGACCTGGCCGCCTGGATCAACTACCAGCCGCTGTGGCGCAGAATCAGCCGCTCCGAGCCCGAACTGCTGTCGTAGAAGGTGGCCTTAACTGTCCTTACGTCAATGTGATGACGGTTCAATCACTCTCGTGCGGGGCGCTCGGAGCAGTCCGGCGGCTCTCGGGTGCGGCACAATTCCCAGAACTGGACGGCCAGTTGACCCATACATCGGGAAGTGAGCTCCGTGGCGGTGCAAGAGGCGAGACAGTGCGGTGACCACGCGGGATGCGCGGAGGGCGGGCGCGCGGGTCACCGGCGAGCGGTAGCCGCCTTCCTCGCCCGGCGGGACGAGCTGGCGGCCGGCCAGGGGGTACCCGCGGCCGTCGCCCATTCGCCGGGCGCCTCGCGGCAGTGGGTCTCCGACGCGCTCGCCCAGTCCGCCCGCGCGGTCGCGGCACGGGGCCGCGCGGCGGACGACGCCTGGCTGCGCCGGGTCCGGTACGGCACGCTCGGCGCCGTCTGGGGCGGGGTGCTCGCCCTGCTCCTCGGACAGGCCCTCACGGCGACCGGCACCGGATGGACGGGTCCGCGTACGGCAGGACTCCTCGCCGCGCTCGTCCTCGCCGTCCCGCTCACCTTCGCCGCTCACGCCCACCGGGACCGCGGCGGCGTCCTCGCCCCGCTGATCGGGGAGGACAACCGGCTCTCCACCTCCCGCGCGGTGGCCGCCGGCTGGCTGCTCTTCGCCGTCTACACCGTCCTCTTCCTCGCGCTGCGCCTGGTCACCGGCGCCGACCGGGTCGGTCTCGGGATCGGCCGGGGCGCCGGACTGCTGACCGTCTTCGCGCTCACGACGGCGGTCGCCGTCGCCGCCCGCCGGATCGTGCGGGCCCGCGTCGTGGGGCAGCGGCTCCAGAAGGTCCGCGCCGACCGGCCCCGCGCCGCCGACCTGCTCTGCGACGACAGCGGCCGGGGCAGCCTCACCGACATCGCCCACGTCCTGGTCTCCGCCGCCGTCCTCGTCCTCGCCGCCGTACGGCTCGGGCGCGACCCCGACCGGCTGCCCGGGGTGCCGTGGTCCCTCGTGCTCCTCGTCGCCGTGGCGGCGGCCGGATACCTCGCGGCCACGTGCACCGAGGGCGGCCGGCCCGCGATCCTCTCCGTCGTCCGGTCCCGCGAGGCGGGCGACCTGGACGCCGCGATCCGCACCGGTGACGACATCGAGATCCGAGGGACCGGTTTCGTCCCGGCCGGGGCCGCGGGACCGGACCCGTTGACCCGATTGGTCGTGCGCGTCGGCTCCGTCCACGCGCACGTTCCCCTCGTCCCCGTCCCGGGCGGCTTCGCCAACCCCACGGACACGGTCCTGACCGTTCCCCTCCCGGTCGACGTGGAGCCGGGGCGGGTCGAGGTGTCGGTGGTGACGGCCTCCGGCGTGGAGACCAACCGGGTCACGATCGACGTCGTCGACTGAACCTTCCGCGTGTCCTCCACGTATCCACGGGGAGGGGGTCCGGGGACAATCGATTCCGCGGACAGTGGCGTGGAGAGGCAGGCCGACGATGGCACAGCACGGCAATGGAACGTCAGGGGCGCCGGGGGCTTCCGGCCCCGCGGGTCCGGCGCGCTCGAACGGTTCGTACGGAACGCCGGGCGGCGGTCACGGGAGCCATGGCGGGCGCGGGGGTCACGGCGGCTCCGGCGGTCCGGGCCGGTCCGGCGGGCTCACCGCGTGGAAGGCCGCCGCCTCGCACTACGCACTGCTGCCGCTGCGTATCTTCCTCGGCGTCACCTTCGTCTACGCCGGGCTCGACAAGCTCACCGACTCCGCCTTCATGTCCGACACCGGCACCGGCTCCATCGGCGAGATGATGCGCGGCGTCCGGGACACCTCGGCCATCCCCGCCCTCGTCGACCTGGCGCTCAAGAGCCCCGTCGGCTTCGGGTACGCCATCGCCTTCGGCGAACTGGCCGTCGGCATCGGCACCCTGGTGGGCCTCTTCGCCCGGGTGGCCGCGCTGGGCGGGGCGCTGATCTCCCTGAGTCTCTGGCTGACGGTGAGCTGGCAGGTCGACCCGTACTACTACGGCAACGACCTCGCCTATCTCATGTCCTGGCTCCCGCTCGTGCTCGCCGGAGCCGCGTACTTCTCGCTCGACGCCGTCCTCGCCGAACGACGGCGCACCCGGTAGGCCACCCAGGTCGCCAGCGCGGCCAGGCCCAGGCCGCCGAAGAGCACCGGGACCACCTCGTACCAGGGTGTCTCCCAGGCGTCCGTGGCATCCCCCGCGTAGAGGGCGGCGAGGGCGAGCGCTGTCGCGCCGGCGATCAGACGGCCCGGCCGGAACTCATGAAGCAGCACGGGTGACCTCCACCTGTCCGAGACCGACCTCCAGAGAGAGGTCGACCGTTCCACCGGGCGTGGTGCCTTCGGCGGGGGGCAGCGTCCGGCGCTCGTCGCGGTCGGGCGCGATGTCGATGTCCTCGGGGCGCTGCTGCGGCAGCTGCACATCGCCCAGGCCCACCTGGGCCCGCAGCTTCACCGTGACGTTCTTCGGCACGATCACCTCCAGCCTGCCCGCGCCGACCTCGGCCTCCGTGCCGACGGTCGTGCCCGCCGGGACCGCGAGCCGTGACAGGTCGAGCGTGCCGACGCCGGTGCCCAGTTCGTAGCGGGGCTCCACGGCGGCGACCGACGCCGGGCTCCAGGTCGTCCGCGCCCACTCCGTGGAGATCTCCTTCGGCAGCGCCGCCGCCGCCGCGAGCAGGCTCGCGGTGACCACCGTCAGGAAGATCGTGCCGAACCCGGTCCGGCCGAGGAAGCTGCTGACCGCCAGACCGAGGCCGAACACCGCCAGCGCGGCGACCAGACCGATCTGCAGGCTCGTGCCGAACGGATGCGTCTCCCAGGACAGTCCGGTGCCGAGGCCGCCCGCGAGCAGCGCGAGGAGGAAGACCAGGCCGCCGATGGAGCGCGGCCCGCGCCGGGCCGCCGCCGTCTCGGGCCGCCGCCCGTACGCCGGGTCGTCCGAACCCCACTGGCTGCCGGGCACCGGGATCTCCCCGTTCGGGAGCCGGCCGTCCGGTCCCACGCCGTGCGGGCCCCAGAGGTAGCCGATGGCGACCTTGCCCGTCGAGCCGTCCTTCACTATGGGGTCCTTCCACCAGGAGGGGAACTCCACGAGCGGCGGCGCCTTCGTCTCCGGCGGAGCCTCCGCGACCGCGGCCGCCGTCGCCGCGTCCATGCGGCCGCCCTCGGCCTCGCCCGTGGTGACCTGCGCGCGCCGCTGCGACCAGACCGCCGCGCCGCACACCGCTATCGACAGCATCACCGCGAACGCGAGCGTCCCGCCGTTGCGCAGCATCGACAGCAGGGCGCCGCACCCCACCAGGGCCATCAGCACGGCCACGAGCGCGGCGCCGTCGACCCGGCCCGCGAGCAGTCTGCGGCCCTCGTTCTCCTCCTCGCCCGCGAGCGGCACGAGCAGCCACGCGAAGCCGTAGAAGATCAGCCCGAAGCCGCCGGTCACGGACAGCACACCGATCGCGATACGGAAGATCACCGGATCGAGGTCGAAGTGCCGTCCGAGGCCACCGCACACACCGGCCACGACCCGGTGCTGCCGCGAGCGGCGCAGGGGCGCGGCAGGGGGAGCCTCCGCCGGCGGCGGGGCCTCGTGCGAAGAAGGCGTCGAACTCGTCATGCGTCCATGGTGACGGCCGCCGTCCCGCCGCGGCACCGGGGCCGACCCTGGCCCGACCCTGATATTCCGGGGGCGGTCCACCCTGAGAACGTCCCCGGGGCCGCCTCCTAGGGGCGATCTCAGGGATCGACCCTGATGTACCCGCCCGGCCGTACGTGTGACGATCGGTGCATGCCAGCAGCCGCCCATGTCACCGAGACCGACGAACCGCCCGTGCGCAAGCTCTACCGGAGCGCCGACGGACGGTGGCTCGGCGGTGTCGCGCGCGGCCTCGCGGGACATCTCGGAGTGCCCGTGGTCTGGGTCCGTGTCCTGTTCCTGGTCCTGCTCCTCGCGGACGGCCTGGGCGCTCTGCTGTACGCGGTGTTCTGGATCGTCGTCCCGCTCGGCGTCGGCGGCCGGAGCACGCCCCGCCCCGTCTTCGAGACCACCGCGGACGGCAGACGCCGGCTGCGCAAGCCCGACCGGGGCCAGCTCTTCGCCCTGATCGCGCTGGCGATCGGCGCCGCGGTCTTCGCCGGCAACATCGACTGGGGCAACCGGACCGACCGCTACGTCTGGCCGACGCTCCTCATCGGCGTCGGCGTCGTCCTCGTCTGGCGGCAGGCGGACAATGCCCGCCGCGAGAGCTGGACCGAGCCGGGCCGCCGCCGGCGCACGCTCCAGCTCGCCCGCGGCTTCGCGGGGGTCGCCCTCGTCGGCATGGGGCTCACGGTCTTCATGGTGGTCCGGGGCTCCGCGGCCCAGCTGGGCACGGCGCTCACCGCCGCGATAGCCGTGCTCACCGGCATAGCGCTGCTCGCCGGGCCGTGGCTGGTGCGGATGTCGCAGGACCTCTCCGAGGAGCGGACCATGAGGATCCGCGCGCAGGAGCGCGCCGAGGTCGCGGCCCATGTCCACGACTCCGTCCTGCACACGCTCACACTGATCCAGCGCAACGCGGACGAGCCGGGCGAGGTGCGCCGGCTGGCCCGCGCGCAGGAGCGGGAGCTGCGGAACTGGCTGTACAAGCCGGAGGGCACCGGCAAGGACGAGAGCGAGGAGCCCGAGACGCTCGCCGAGGCGGTGAAGCGGGCAGCGGCCGAGGTCGAGGACCAGCACGGTGTCCCGCTGGAGGTCGTGGTCGTGGGGGACTGCCCGCTCGACGAGAAGCTGGTCGCACAGATGCAGGCCGCGCGCGAGGCGATGGTCAACGCCGCCAAGTACGGTGGCGAGGGAGGGGCGGTGCAGGTCTACGCGGAGGTCGAGGGCCGTACGGTGTTCGTCTCCGTGCGGGACCGCGGCCCCGGCTTCGACCTCGACGCGGTGCCCGACGACCGGATGGGCGTACGAGAATCGATCATCGGCCGGATGCAGCGCAACGGCGGTTCGGCCCGGCTTCGGTCCGTGCCGGACGGCGGCACCGAAGTGGAGCTTGAGATGGAGAGGGCGGACGGATGAGCGACGAGACCGGAACCGGGACGACGGCGGCACCGACCACGGAGCGTCGGGTGCGGGTCGTGCTCGTCGACGACCACCGGATGTTCCGCACGGGGGTGCAGGCCGAGATCGGCCGGACCGACGTCACCGGCGTCGAGGTGGTCGGGGAGGCCGCCGACGTCGACCAGGCGGTCACCGTGATCACCGCGACCCGCCCCGAGGTCGTCCTGCTCGACGTGCACCTGCCGGGCGGGGGCGGGGTGGAGGTGCTGCGCCGCTGCTCGAGCCTGATGACGGCGCCCGAGAACCCGGTGCGGTTCCTGGCCCTCTCGGTCTCGGACGCCGCCGAGGACGTGATCGGGGTGATCCGGGGCGGCGCCCGGGGCTACGTCACCAAGACGATCACGGGCACCGACCTGGTCGACTCGATCTTCCGGGTCCAGGAGGGCGACGCCGTGTTCTCGCCCCGGCTCGCCGGCTTCGTGCTCGACGCCTTCGCGTCCACCGACGCCCCGCCGGTCGACGAGGACCTCGACCGGCTCACCCAGCGCGAGCGGGAGGTCCTGCGGCTGATCGCCCGGGGATACGCGTACAAGGAGATCGCCAAGCAGCTCTACATCTCGGTGAAGACGGTCGAGTCGCACGTCTCCGCGGTGCTGCGCAAGCTCCAGCTGTCCAACCGGCACGAGCTGACCCGCTGGGCCACGGCCCGCCGGCTGGTCTGAGGCCCGAGCGGGCCGCAGAGCCTCACGGGCCGAGGACTTCACGGGCCTCACGAGACGCGGGTCGCCCCCGCGAAGGGCATCTCGTCGATCGGCGCGACCCGCACCGGCGCGCCCGGCCGGGGCGCGTGGATCATCTGGCCGCCGCCGATGTAGAGCCCGACATGGCTGATTCCCGAGTAGAAGAACACCAGGTCGCCCGGGGCCAGTTCGGAGCGCGAGACCCGCTGCCCCGCGTTGATCTGCGTGTACGTCGTCCGGGGCAGCGCCACCCCGGCCGAGCGCCAGGCGGCCTGCGTCAGCCCCGAGCAGTCGTAGGCCGACGGCCCCGTCGCGCCCCACACGTACGGCTTGCCGAGCTGGGCCCGGGCGAAGGAGATCGCCTGCGCGGCACGGCTGCTGGGCGCCGTGACCGGACCGCGGATCCCCGAGGCCCGGTCGGCCCGGCTCCCCGTCGTACCCGTGGAGGAGCCGTCGGCGTCACTCCGCCCCGCCCCGGACACCGACGCCTCGTACCGCGCCCGCTCCTCGGCGGTCAGCCGGGCCAGCAGGGAGCGCGCCTCGCCGAGCCTGCCCTGCACCGCCGCCTTCTGGCGCCGCAGATCGGCCTCGTGCCCGCGCAGCTGCGTCAGCCGCTCGTCCGACTCGGCCTTCAGCTGCCTGATCCCGGCCAGCTCCCGCCGTACCGAGGTGACGGTCGCCGCCTGCCGCTGACCGGCCTTCTCGGCCAGCGCGGCGCGCTCCAGGTACTGCTCCGGGTCGGAGGTGAGCGCGAGCTGCACGGCGGGGTCGAGGCCCCCGGAGCGGTACTGCGCGGTGGCGACGGAACCGAGCCCGTCGCGCGCCGTGTTGAGCCGGGCGGTCCTCCGCGCGGCCTCGTCCCGCAGTCGGTCGAGGGCGTCCCGTGCCGCGTCCGCCTTCTCCTTCGCGCCGTTGTACCTCTCCGTGGCGACCTCGGCTTCCTGGTACAGCCGGTCGACCTTCGCCTTGACCTGCGCGGGGGTGAGCCGGGGCTCGGCGTGCCCGGAGCCCTCGAAGACGGTCGCCGTCGCCGCGGAGGCGAGGGCGAGCGTGGCGGCGGTCCGTGCCGCCTGGCCACCGAGGGGGGAGTTCCTGGGCTTCCGGTGCGCTGCCACGAGGGCGGGTCACATCCTCTCCCTGAGGGGGTCGTTGCCCACCGGGTCCGGCGATGGACCGCACAGGGGAGACGGCCCACCGCCGGATTCTCGGCGGGGGCGGCCGGCTGCCGCCGGAGGACCGGCGGTGGTGGGGAGCCGGCCACCTGGGGGAGGACGCTAAACCTGCCCGTCACGGGGCGGCGGGGCCTTGACCGCTATTGGCGCCAGTTGTCCCTTCGGGACCGTTCCGCTCCGGCCGCGGCGACGGGTGGGCGCCGTATTCCGGCGCGGGCATGACCGAAGGTCCGGACAAGCTGGACCCGGCCGAACGGGGGTGCTATGCGCCCGGTTAGGCTCCGCCCCATGGACGTACTCATCAATGTCTTCGTCGCCCTGCACATCATCGGAATCGCCTCGCTGCTCGGCGGGTTCCTCACCCAGATGAAGGCGATGGGCGCGGGTACGGCCCGCTTCACGCCTGCCATGCTCCACGGCGCGCTCACCATGCTGGTGACCGGAATCGCCCTGGTCGGCCTCAATCAGGCGGACGACCAGAGCGTCAACAACGTGAAGATCGGCATCAAGATGGCGGTGCTCGTCGTCATCCTCGCCCTCGTGTACGTGAAGCGGGACGAGGAGAGGGTCGACAAGGGCCTCTTCGCCGCCGTCGGCGGCCTGACGATCGCGAACATCTTCATCGCGACCCTCTGGACCTGACGGAGCCGGCCGGGCCCGACGGATCGCCGGGCCCGACGGATCGCCGGGCCCGACGGATCGCCGGGCCTGCGAGATCCGGCTCAGGCCGGGCGGACGCTGCCGTAGATCGGCATGTAGTAGATCGACTCCTCGCGGACGTTCGCGCCCGGCTTCGGCGCGTGGATCATCTTGCCGCCGCCGATGTAGAGACCGACGTGGCTGATGTCGTCGTAGAAGAAGACGAGGTCCCCGGGGAGCAGATCGGCCGTCGCCACCCGGGTGCCCACCTCCACCTGGTCCCAGGTGGTGCGGGGCAGGTCGACGCCCGCGGCGCGCCAGGCGGCCTGGGTGAGCCCCGAGCAGTCGTAGGAGCTGGGGCCGGTCGCGCCCCACACGTACGGCTTGCCGATCTGGGCGCGCGCGAAGGCCAGGGCCTTCTCCGCCTTCGCCGCGTACGTCGAGCCGGTCGATCCACCGGTCGATCCACCGGGCGCCGGCGTGGTGGGCTGCTGCTCCTTCGCCGCCTCCTCCTGCCTGCGCCGCTCGGCCTCCTCCGCCTCGGCCCTGGCCGCGGCCTCCGCCTTGGCCCGCGCCTCCGCCTTGCGCTGCGCCTCCGCCTCCCGCTTGCGCTCCAGCTCCGCGAGCCGCGCCTTCTCCTCGGCCGTCAGCTGGGCCAGCAGCGTCCGCGCCTCGCCCAGCTTGCGCTGGACGGTCTGCTTGGTCGTACGGAGCGTCGCCTGCGACTCGGTCAGGGTCTCCAGGCTCTTCGTCGCCTTCGCACGCTGCTTCGCCGCGGCGACCCGCTTGCTCTCGTACTCCGACACCGCGCTGCGCTCGCGCTCGGTGAGCCGGTCCATGAGATGGGTCTGGTCGAAGTACGACTGCGGGCTGTCCGCGAAGATCAGCGCGGCGGTCGGGCCGACGGCCCCCGCCCGGTACTGCGCCGCCGCGTACGAGCCGAGTGCCCGCCGTGACTCGTTGATCTCGTCCGTCCGCTTGGCCACGTCGTCCAGGAGCCCGTCGACCTTGCGACGCTGCTGGTCGGTGGCCTCCTTGGCGCGGTTGTACTCCTGCGTCGCCGTGCCGGCCTGCCGGTAGAGGTCGTCGACCTTCTTCTGGATCTCCTCCACCGTCGGCTTGGCCGGGGCGGCGGGCGAGGCCTGGGCACTCTGCGTGGTCAGCAGCGTGACCCCGGCGAGTGCCGCCGTCGTGACCCCGACGGCGGGGGAGTGCGACCGGGTGGTGCGCGGCTTGCGATGGGACGCCAAGACCGGCATCTCCTTCCGTGGCCGCCGAGGGGAACGACCGGCGTCAACTGCCGTGGGGCAGGGCCGGCTTCGGCGTGAGCGGCCCGCTCGGCGCGTTTCGCCGTCGGAGCGGACGGGCTGCCTGGGCGAGCACGCTAGCCAACCGGTGAGGGTGCTGTGAAGGCCGATGTTCGATATGCCCGATACTTTTCCGTGACCTTATGTGGATCGTCACCTTCCGTAATCTTCCCCTCACTTCGGGAGGTGGGGGCGGGCTGTCGGTGCGGCGGCCTAGACTCGTGAGTGCGATGAGCAGCCTCTTTGACGACAGCTTCCTGGCGAGCCTCCAGAACCACTCCTCGGAGGAGCCTCCGCCCCCGCCCGAGGACGACGAGCACCACGCGCACGGCGCACCGGCCGCGGAGGAGGTCCCGCACGACCTCTTCGGGGGGCGCTTCGACGCGCCGCCGACCCGAGACGCGTACTACCGCGACGGAGCCGCGCGCCCCGTCGTGGACGCCGCCGCGCTCCTGGACGGGCTGAACGAACAGCAGCGCGCCGCTGTGGTCCACACCGACACCCCGCTGCTCATCGTCGCGGGCGCCGGCTCCGGCAAGACCCGGGTGCTCACCCACCGCATCGCCCACCTGCTGGCCACCCGGCACGTGCACCCTGGCCAGATACTGGCGATCACCTTCACCAACAAGGCCGCCGGCGAGATGAAGGAGCGCGTCGAGCACCTCGTCGGCCCGCGCGCCAACGCCATGTGGGTCATGACGTTCCACAGCGCCTGCGTCCGCATCCTGCGCCGGGAGAGCAAGAAGCTCGGCTTCACGTCCTCCTTCTCGATCTACGACGCCGCCGACTCCAAGCGCCTGATGTCGCTGGTCTGCCGCGACCTGGACCTCGACCCGAAGAAGTTCCCGCCGAAGTCCTTCAGCGCCAAGATCTCGAACCTGAAGAACGAGCTGATCGACGAGGAGACCTTCGCCGACCAGGCCGCCGACGGCTTCGAGAAGACGCTCGCCGAGGCGTACCGGATGTACCAGGCACGGCTGCGCGAGGCCAACGCCCTGGACTTCGACGACATCATCATGACGACGGTCCACCTGCTCCAGGCGTTCCCGGACGTCGCCGAGCACTACCGCCGCCGCTTCCGCCACGTCCTGGTCGACGAGTACCAGGACACCAACCACGCCCAGTACACCCTCGTACGGGAGCTGGTCGGCACCGGCTACGAGGACCTGGACCCGGCCGAGCTGTGCGTCGTCGGTGACGCGGACCAGTCGATCTACGCCTTCCGCGGCGCGACCATCCGCAACATCCTCCAGTTCGAGGAGGACTACCCGAACGCGACGACGATCCTGCTGGAGCAGAACTACCGCTCCACCCAGACGATCCTCTCCGCCGCCAACGCCGTCATCGAGCGCAACGAGTCCCGCCGTCCCAAGAACCTCTGGACCAACGCGGGTGCGGGCGCGCAGATCACCGGCTACGTCGCCGACACCGAGCACGACGAGGCGCAGTTCGTCGCCGACGAGATCGACCGGCTCACGGACGCGGGCGACGCGAAGGCCGGAGACGTCGCCGTCTTCTACCGGACCAACGCCCAGTCCCGTGTCTTCGAAGAGATCTTCATCCGCGTCGGCCTGCCCTACAAGGTCGTCGGCGGCGTGCGCTTCTACGAGCGCAAGGAGGTCCGCGACGTCCTCGCCTACCTGCGCGTCCTCGCCAACCCCGAGGACAACGTGCCGCTGCGCCGCATTCTGAACGTGCCCAAGCGCGGCATCGGCGAGCGCGCCGAGGCGATGATCGACGCCCTCTCCCTCCGGGAGAAGATCACCTTCCCGCAGGCGCTGAAGCGGGTGGACGAGGCGTACGGCATGGCGGCGCGGTCCGCGAACGCGGTCAAGCGCTTCAACGCCCTCATGGAGGAGCTCCGTACGGTCGTCGACTCCGGCGCCGGCCCGGCCGTCGTCCTGGAAGCCGTCCTGGAGCGGACCGGGTACCTCGCCGAACTGCAGGCCTCCACCGACCCGCAGGACGAGACCCGTATCGAGAACCTCCAGGAACTGGCAGCCGTGGCGCTGGAGTTCGAGCAGGAGCGCGGCGAGGAGGAGACCGGCACCCTGGCCGAGTTCCTGGAGAAGGTCGCGCTCGTCGCCGACTCCGACCAGATCCCAGACGAGGACGAAGAGGGGTCGGGCGTCATCACGCTGATGACGCTGCACACCGCCAAGGGCCTCGAATTCCCGGTGGTGTTCCTGACCGGCATGGAGGACGGCGTCTTCCCGCACATGCGCGCGCTCGGCCAGGCCAAGGAGCTGGAGGAGGAACGGCGGCTGGCGTACGTGGGCATCACCCGTGCCCGCGAGCGGCTGTATCTGACGCGCTCCTCGATGCGCAGCGCCTGGGGCCAGCCCTCGTACAACCCGGCCTCGCGCTTCCTGGAGGAGATCCCGGCGTCGTATCTGGAGTGGAAGCGGACCGGTCCCATGGTCAAGCCCGCCGGGCCGACCTCGGGGATCACCTCCTCGCTCTCCTCCTCCCGCGCGCGCTCCGGCCCCTCGGGCTTCGCGACCCGGCGGACCAGCGACAAGCCGGTGATCACGCTCCAGGTCGGCGACCGGGTCACGCACGACCAGTTCGGCCTCGGCACGGTCATGCAGGTGACGGGTGCGGGCGCCGACGCGCAGGCGACGATCGACTTCGGTGACGAGAAGCCCAAGCGGCTGCTGCTGCGGTACGCGCCGGTGGAGAAGCTGTAGGACGGCACATGGGAGAGGGCCCCGGCTGCGGCCGGGGCCCTCTCCCATGGTTCTGCGGATGTGTCAGCCGGTCGGGTTGAGACCGTGGCTGCGCAGCCACGCCTCGGGGTCGATCGCGGCACCGCCGCCCGGACGGACCTCGAAGTGGAGGTGCGGGCCGGTGGAGTTGCCCGAGTTGCCCGAGTACGCGATGACGTCGCCGGCCTTGACCTTGCCCGAGCGGATCTTGGTGCTGCTCAGGTGGCAGTACCAGGTCTCGGTGCCGTCCGGGGCGGTCACGATCGCCATGTTGCCGTAGGCGCTGTTCCACTGGGTGCGGACCGTGCCGTCGGTCGCGGCCATCACCTTCGTGCCGTACTGGACGGGGAAGTCGATGCCGGTGTGCACGGACATCCAGTTGACGCCCGCCTGGCCGTAGCTCGCGCTGAGCTGGTGCAGCTTCACCGGGAGCGTGAACTTGGGACGCATCGCCTCCTTGCGGGCGGCCTCCTCCTCGCGCTTCTTCTTCTCCGCATCCTGGCGCGCCTTGAGGTCGATGCGCTCCTGGGTGCGGCTGGCGCGGTCGCCGAAGTCGCGGGCGTCGGCGCTGAGCGCCGCGAGCTGGGTGTCCAGCTTGTTGTTGGCGGCGACCGGCTTGACCGAGGCGGGGTCGGCGGCGGCGAGCGCCGTCGTGTCGTCCTTGTCCGCACCGGCGTCCGCGAGCCCGCCGACGGAGGCGGCGGCGATCCCGGCGACGCCCATCACACAGGCGGAGGGGACCGCGACGGTCAGGAGCGCGGAGCGCTTGGCGGGCGTACGGCGCCGTCCCCGGCTGCCACCGGAGGAGCGGCGCACGGGGCGGCCGACGGTGGCGGCGGCGGTGGGGGCGGGTTCCGGGGCGGCCGGAGACTCCTCGGGGAACTCGGCGGCCGGTTCCTCGGACTCCGCGGCGGCGTCGTAGTCGTACGCGTAGGTGTAGTCGCCTTCGTGCGACTCCTCGTACGACGCCTCCTCATGGGGCTGGTCGTACGGCTCTTCGTACGCCTGCTGGTATGTGTCCTCGTGGGGCGCTTCGTACGGCGCCTCGTAGGCGTCCGGCTGCTCGGTTTGCGCCTCGGGCGCGGGGACGAACTCGTACTCGGGCGTGTACTGCTGGGGGACGACGGGGTCCGCGACGAGGACGTCCTGCTGTGCCGTGGCGTAGTTCCAGGCCGTGGCGTCGTACGTACCCGTCTCGAAGGCGGGGGTCGTCCACTGGCCGGTGGTGTCGTACGAGGCGAAGTGCGCGGTCTCGTACTGACCCGTCTGCTGGGCCTCGGTCCAGGCGGAGGCATCCCATTGACCGGTGGTGTCGTACTGCCCGGTGGTGTCGTACTGCCCGGTGGTGTCGTACTGCCCGGTGGTGTCGTACTGCCCGGACATGTCGTACTGGCCCGTCGTGGCGTACTGCCCGGTGGTGTCGTACTGACCGGTGGTTCCGTACGCGCCGGACTCCCACTGGTGGCTGCCGCTCCACTGCGTGGTGTCGTACTGGCCGCTGTGACCGGCGTCGTAACCGCCCGGGAGGGCGCCGAAGAGCGGGTCCGTGGCGAAGCCGCCGGTGCTGTGGGCGTCGTCTCCGACGTACCCGGCGTGGGGGTGCTGGTCGTTCACCAACTTCTCTCTCGCCTCGGCGGCAGGACCAGTCCGGGGCGGGCCCGTCGAGGGGTGTCCCGGGGTTAAGCAGTGGCGCGACTGTACCCGGCGGTATACGTGACCGACAATCTTCCGAGGGTTTTGGTTCCACAGGAAACGGGCAATCGGCCGTGTTTCGGCGGCCTCGGGGAAGAGCTTTGGCTTGTGTTCGAGGAACGTTCGAAGAACAGATGCCTTCTGGCGGGTCGTCAGACCCTCTGGAGCCCTCCCGGCTCAGGCGACGGACGCGGCTCCCGGTTCGGCCTCCGGTGTGGCGCCCGGCTCGTCGACGTCCAGCGCCTCGCAGATCCCCGCCGTGACGGTCGGATGCACCGGCAGGGCGAGATGGCCGATGCCGCTGACCTGAACGTTGTGCACCCGCAGATCGGGGTGGTCGAGGCGGGCCGTCTCCACCGGCACCATCACCTGGTCCAGGTCGCTCCAGAAGCTGACGCAGCGCGTCCGGCAGCCCGGCGCGGGCTCGGCGAGCTCCTGCAGTACCTCGGAGCCGGGGCGCATCTGGCGGATCAGGGGATGGGCTCCGACCCAGGCGACGGCGGTGGTGCCGGCGTGCGGGGTCCCGAGCATGACCAACGTCCGCACCCGCGCGTCGCCGCCCAGGCGCTGTACGTAATAACGGGCGATCAGGCCGCCCAGGCTGTGCCCGACGACGTCCACCTCGGTCCGGCCCGTGCGGGCGCAGACCTCTTCGACGTGGCGGCCGAGCAGCTCGGCGGCGGCGCGCAGGTCGCAGGTGAGCGGTGAGTAGTTGAACGACTCGACGGGGTGATGGCCGTGCCGGGCCAGGGCGCGGCGCAGCAGGACGAAGACGCTGCGGTTGTCCACGAAACCGTGGAGGAGGACGACGGGGCGACCCTTCCCGGTCCCGGTCCCCGGCGCGGCGTCGGGATCGGCGGCGGCATCGGGGCGCTCGGAGGCGATGCCTGAGGGGTAGAGGAGCAGATGGCCGGTGAGGATCGCCAGCTCGAGGGCGTTGGCCTTCAGTGCTGTGGTGACCTTGGTGAGCCTGGTGAGCTCCATCGGCTACCTCCGAGCGGCACGCGGGCGCCGAACGGTAGTCCGGTGAGCCGTACGTCCGGGCCGCCGGCTGACGGCCCGGACGTACGGCTACCCCGTTGCGGCTCCCTGGCGCACGACCCTTGCGGCTGGTGGGCCCAGGAGGAGGGCCCGGGGGTCCGGCGCAGGCGAACAATGTCCCACCGTGTGATTTCCCCCTCGCTGCCCACCGCGAAACAGCGGCGTGCGGGATGCTGGCGATAACGTTCGTTCACCTCCCCGGGCAATGAAGCGCGGGGGTCGCATGTGGAGGCAGTGATGGGTGTGACCGGTCCGATCCGCGTGGTGGTGGCCAAGCCGGGTCTCGACGGCCACGATCGCGGGGCCAAGGTGATCGCGCGGGCACTGCGCGACGCCGGCATGGAGGTCATCTACACGGGACTGCACCAGACGCCGGAGCAGATCGTGGACACGGCGATCCAGGAGGACGCCGACGCGATCGGCCTGTCGATCCTCTCGGGTGCGCACAACACGCTGTTCGTGAAGGTCCTGGAGCTTCTGAAGGAGCGCGACGCGGAGGACATCAAGGTCTTCGGCGGCGGCATCATCCCCGAGGCCGACATCGCGCCGCTGAAGGACAAGGGCGTGGCGGAGATCTTCACCCCCGGTGCGACGACGACGTCCATCGTGGAGTGGGTCAACGCGAACGTCCGCGTCGCCGCGTAAGCCCTGCGGGGCGGGCCGGGCCGGCGCGGGCGACCCCGGCGCGGGCCGCTGCCGCGCGCCCTCGTGCCCGACCGCCGTGCCTGACGTCGCCTGACTGCCGGGCCGCTTCCGGACGGGGTGGCACGCGGCCGGAACCGTGGCGGGCTTTCACCCGAACGGCTCAATCCGGCGCCCCGCGGGGCCACCGGCCGCACTGCCTCGCGGTTACCCCGGTGGGGTTGCCGGATCCGTCGGGTCCGTGAGTTCCGTCTGCATCTGCGCGCGCAGGCGGAGCGTCGACACCAGGCGCTGGAACGCCTCCGACCAGTACCCCCCGGCTCCCGGGGACGCGTCCTCCGGGTCCGTCGTCAGGGCGGTCAGTGACTCCAGCTGGCCCGCCGCGTCGGGCGAGAGGCAGCGTTCGGCGAGGCCCATCACTCCGCTGAAGCTCCAGGGGTAGCTGCCCGCGTCCCGCGCGATGTCCAGGGCGTCGATCACCGCCCCGCCCAGCGGCCCGGACCAGGGCACCGTGCAGACCCCGAGGAGCTGGAAGGCCTCCGACAGGCCGTGGGCCGCTATGAACGAGGCGACCCAGCGGGCCCGCTCCTCGTGGGGGAGTATCGAGAGTAGCTTCGCCCGCTCCGCCAGGGACGACGTGCCCGGGCCGGTCGCCGGAGGGGCGGACGGGGCGCCGAGCAGCGCCCGCGACCAGTCGGCGTCCCGCTGGCGGACGGCGGCACGGCACCACGCGGCGTGCAGCTCCCCCTCCCAGTCGTCGGTGACCGGCAGCGCGACGATCTCCTCGGGGGTGCGTCCCGCGAACCGCTCCGGCCAGCAGGACAGCGGCGCCGACTCGACGATCCGGCCCAGCCACCAGGACCGCTCGCCCCGTCCCGTCGGCGGGACGGCGACGACTCCGTCCCGCTGCATACCGGCGTCGCACTCGTGGGGCGCCTCGACGGCGATTCTCGCGGGCCCTTCCGTACGGTCCAGGGAGACGCAGGACGACGCGCGGCCCGCCATGCGGTCGGCGAGGGCCGACGCGGGCAGGGCGGAGAGCAGCTCGGCGGCGGTGGACCGCACGTTACGGCTGCGGTCGGACAGAGCCTCCTCCAGGAACTCCTCGTCCGCGCCGGAGAGTCCGGCCCGCAGCGAGTCCAGGAACATCAGCCGGTCCTCGGCCCGCTCCGCCGTCCAGGTGGAGCGCAGCAGCGCCAGACCGGCCGCGGGATCCTCGGCACGTACGGAGGCGAGCAGCGCGACCCGCTCGGCGAACAGGCCCTCCTCCCAGAGCGCCTCGACCGCCTCGCGGTCCCGGGCGCCGGGGAGCGCGGCGCTGCCTCCCGCCCCGCGCAGCGCGAACTTCCAGTCCGGGTTGAGCCGGGCCAGCCAGAGCCCGCGCGGCCCGGCCAGCGTCAGCGCCTGCGGCCGCAGGTCCGTACGGGCGCGGGCGGCGTCGAGGAGCGCGGGCAGGGCGGACGCGGGTGCCTTGTAACCGTGTTCGTTGGCTGTGGCGAGCCACTGGGGAAGCAGCTCGGCGAGGTCGGGCGCGGCCCCGCGCCGACCGCCGGACGGGGCAGGGGCGGCGCGGCCGGCGAGCAGCTGGCCGAGTCGGTGGCGGGCGGCCTCGGGCAGAGGGCGGCGGTGGTCCTCCGGCGCGGGCTCGGGCGCCGGGGCGGCGGGACCGGGGCGCAGGCCCGCCCTGCGCCGTACGGTGTGGCGCGCGGCGGCGTCGAGCAGGGCGACGGGAGCGCCGCCTGCGGCCGTCGCGGGGAGCGCCGGCGGCCGGCGGTCCGTGCCGAGCAGCGCCGAGGTGACGAGTTCTTCCCAGGCGTCCATGAAGGCCTCCAGGCTGTCGTCGGGCATACGGAGTCGGGCATACGGGGTCGGGCGTACGGGGTCGGTTCGTGGACGTCGCACGGAGTCGGGTTCGTGGACGTCGCACGGAGTCGGGCGGGCGGAGTCAGTGGAGCGGGACCGTCTCGCCGGGAGCGTCCGCCGACCAGGCGGCGAGCGGAGTGAACCCGCGGTGTCCGCACTCGCCGAAGACGGTCACCGGCCCGCCCCCGGAGAGCGCGGCCAGGCGCCACAGGCCCGGCCGGCCGAGCGCGGGGCCGCTGATGGGCAGCGCCGCGCCGCCGTCCGTGGACGGGGCCGCGTCGGCGAGCTGCCAGCCGTGGTCCGTCGGTATCGGTACGACGTCGGAGAGCGTCACCGGCCAGGAGTCCAGCCAGGGGTCCTCGCGCAGGGCGCGGCCGTACACCGCGAGCGCGTCGCCGACGGTGCCGCCGCGGGGTGGGGCGTCGAGCGGGGCCGGGGCGGCGAACCGCTCTCCCAGCTCCGCCCTGAGCGCCCCGGCGCCCGCGTGCGGGACGATCGCGGCGTCGATCACCACGCCCACGGGCAGAGCCAGTTGGGGCGCGCGTCCGACCGCTCCGAAGGAGAGCAGCAGAGCCGTGCGCCCGGTGTCGCGGCCGTGCAGCCAGATGCGCCGCGTCGTCAGCTTGCCGTCACCGGTGTCGTACTGGGCGAGGACGAGCCAGCGGTCCCGCACCGAGGGGCCCTCGGCGGGGGCCGTGAGGCCCACCCGGGTCCGCACCGTCGCCGCGAGCGGATCGGGGAGCCGGTCCACCGAGAGCCAGGCCCGGTCGAGGAGATGGGTCAGGGCGCACTCCTCCAGGAGCCGGACCGGCCAGCCCTGGCCCGAGCCGGGAATGGCGCCCAACTCCCGGACCCGGCCCGCCAGTCCCGGCGCCTGGGCGTCGACCATGCGGGCCGCCGTCTCCTCCCACAGTCCGTATCCCGACTGCTCCGCCGAGGCCAGGCCGCCGCGGAGCAGATCGGCGAGCCGCTGCTCCAACTCCTCGGCGCCCGAGGTGATCCGGGCCGAGCGCCGCTCGGCCCTGCGGCGCGCGGCCTCGGGGTCGGCGGGGGCCGCAGGAGCCGCGCCGTCCGCGCCCTTCGCGCGGACGGCCGCGCGCTCGCGTCTGCCCTCCAGCCAGCCGGAGGCCCAGTCGGGCACGCCGGCGGCCGTGACGGCCGCCGTGTCCGACGCCCAGAGCAGGAGCAGCCCCAGCGCGTGCTTGCACGGGAACTTCCGGCTGGGGCAACTGCACGTGTACGCCGGTCCCGTGGTGTCGACGACCGTCCGGTACGGCTTGCTGCCGCTGCCCTTGCACAGCCCCCACACGGCCCCGTCGCCGCTGCCCGTTCCCGACCAGGGTCCGGCCGTGCCGAGCTTGCTTCCCGCTCTGCGCGAGGCGTCGTCAGGAGCCAGTGCCAGCACCTGATCCGCCGTCCAGCGCACCCCCTGTGTGTTCATGTCCCCGACGGTAGGGGGCCCCACTGACAATGGACTTGACCTGCTCGTTCGAACACGGAGAGGGCCGCGCCGGGTATTTGACTTTGCCTTATCTTTACGATTGTCTGCCCCCGACCCGCCACACGACTCGTACACAGGGGGACCCCTCATGAAGCGCACCATCCGCACCGCCGTCTCGGCGCTCGCCGTCACCGGTCTCGCCTTCGGCCTCGGCGCCTGCTCGGCCGCGGACAAGGCCGCGGACCAGGTCGACAAGGCCGTGAACGAGACCTTCGAGGTCACCTACGAGGTCTCCGGCAAGGGCATCGAGTCGATCGAGTACCACGGCGGCAGCGGCACGGCCATGGAGCCGAAGCTCGAGAAGGAGACGAAGCCGGCCACGCCGTGGAAGAAGACGGTGACGCTGAAGGGGATCATGCCGCCGGCCGTCATGCCGATCGCGCTCGACCCGTCCGACCTCACCTGCAAGGTCATCCACGAGGGCAAGGTCATCAAGGAGGCGAAGGGCCCGGAGGCGATGGCCGGAGGCTGCGTCGCGGTCTCCCCGATCGCCGGCTGATCCCGCGGGCACAGCCGGTTTCGGCCCCTCCGGCCGGCGGCCGGGGCCGACTGTCAGTGCCATGGTGCACGGTGGATCCCACATCAGGTCGACGATCTGGAGGGGGATCCATGACCGTGTCCGAAACCATCGCGAGCGCCGTGCCCGGTGCCGGAACCGACACCGGGGCGGGCGCCGTTCCGGCCGTCCCGGACCTCGGCTCCGAGGTCCTGCGGCCGCACGCCGAACAGGCCTTCGCGGACGAGCTCAAGGCGCTTGCCGCGGCCGACGACCGGCCGCGGCCCGCCCGTTGGCAGCTCTCGCCGTGGGCCGTCGCCACCTATCTCCTCGGCGGGACGCTCCCGGACGGAACGGTGATCACACCGAAGTACGTCGGACCGCGCCGCATCGTCGAGGTCGCCGTCACCACACTCGCCACCGACCGGGCGCTGCTGCTGCTCGGCGTGCCCGGCACCGCCAAGACCTGGGTCTCCGAGCACCTCGCGGCCGCCGTCAGCGGTGACTCGACGCTGCTGGTCCAGGGCACCGCCGGGACGCCCGAGGAGGCGATCCGGTACGGCTGGAACTACGCCAAACTGCTTGCCCACGGCCCCAGTCGGGACGCGCTCGTGCCCAGTCCCGTCATGCGCGCCATGTCCGAAGGGCTGACCGCCCGCGTCGAGGAGCTCACCCGCATCCCCGCCGACGTGCAGGACACGCTCATCACGATCCTGTCGGAGAAGACCCTGCCCGTGCCGGAGCTGGGCCAGGAGGTCCAGGCGGTACGGGGCTTCAACCTCATCGCCACAGCCAACGACCGGGACCGCGGGGTCAACGACCTCTCCAGCGCGCTGCGCCGCCGCTTCAACACCGTGGTGCTGCCGCTGCCCGCCACGCCGGACGCCGAGGTCGACATCGTCGCGCGCCGCGTCGACCAGCTCGGCCGCTCGCTCGATCTGCCGGCCGTGCCCGAGGGGGTCGAGGAGATCCGGCGGGTCGTCACCGTCTTCCGCGAGCTGCGCGACGGTGTCACGACGGACGGCCGCACCAAGCTCAAGTCCCCCTCGGGGACGCTGTCCACGGCCGAGGCCATCTCCGTCGTGACCGGCGGCCTCGCGCTCTCCGCCCATTTCGGCGACGGAGTGCTGCGCCCGGCCGACGTCGCCGCGGGCATCCTCGGCGCCGTCGTCCGCGACCCGGCCGCGGACCGCGTCATCTGGCAGGAGTACCTGGAGACGGTCGTCCGGGAGAGAGACGGCTGGAAGGACTTCTACCGCGCCTGCCGCGAGGTGAGCGCATGACAGCGCCTCGGACGGCGGAGGCACCCCCGCCGATCACGGCCTCTCAGGCCCCCGGCGAGGCGGGGACGCCGGGGCGTTCGCGAGGGGCGGCCGGCCCTGAGGGCGGGGCCGGGACGCTGTTCCTCGGGGTGCGGCATCACGGGCCCGGGTCGGCTCGGGCCGTCCGGGGGGCGTTGGAGGCGCGGCGGCCGGCGGTCGTGCTGATCGAGGGACCGCCGGAGGCCGACGCCCTCCTCGCGCTCGCCGGTGACGACGGGATGCGGCCGCCGGTCGCCCTGCTCGCCCACGCCGTGGACGACCCCGGCCGGGCCGCGTTCTGGCCCTTCGCGGAGTTCTCGCCCGAGTGGGTGGCGATCCGCTGGGCCCTCGGCCACGGCGCCGCCGTCCGCTTCATTGACCTCCCCGCCGCCCACACCCTCGCCGCCGCCGCCGACCCCACCTGGGGCGACGGCGAGGAGGACGAGGCCGACCAGGGGCTGCGGATCGACCCCATCGCCGAGCTCGCGCGCGCCGCCGGGTACGACGACCCCGAGCGCTGGTGGGAGGACGTGGTCGAACTGCGCGGCGCCGCCGACCCCGTCGCCCCCTTCGGGGCGCTCGCCGACGCCATGGGCGCCCTGCGCGAGACGTACGGCCACGGCGGCCACGCCCGCGACCTGATCCGCGAGGCGTACATGCGGATCCAGCTCCGGGCCGCCCGCAAGGAGTTCGGGGACGACGCCGTGGCGGTCGTCTGCGGCGCCTGGCACGTGCCCGCGCTGCTGGGCAGGACGACCGCGACCGCCGACCGCGCCCTGCTCAAGGGGCTGCCCAAGGTGAGGACCGAGATGACCTGGGTGCCCTGGACCCACCGCCGCCTCGCCCGCCGCTCCGGATACGGGGCGGGCATCGACGCCCCCGGCTGGTACGGACACCTCTTCGCCGCCCCCGACCGTCCGGTCGAGCGCTGGATGACCAAGGTCGCCGGCCTCCTCAGGGCGGAGGACACGATGGTCTCCTCCGCCCATGTCATCGAGGCCGTGCGTCTCGCCGAGACCCTCGCGGCGATGCGCGGCAGGCCGCTCGCAGGGCTCGGCGAGACCACCGACGCCGTGCGGGCCGTGATGTGCGACGGCTCCGACCTGCGGCTCGACCTCGTGCGGGACCGCCTCGTCGTCGGAGACGTCCTCGGCGAGGTCCCGGCCGCCGCCCCCGCCGTGCCGCTCCAGCGCGACCTCACCCGGCTCCAGCGCAGCCTGCGCCTCAGGCCCGAGGCGCAGGAGCGGGAGCTGGAGCTCGATCTGCGCAAGGAGAACGACGCGGCACGCAGCCGCATGCTGCACCGGCTCACCCTGCTCTCCGTCGGCTGGGGCACACCCGTGGCCGGACGCGGCAGCACCGGCACCTTCCGGGAGAGCTGGCGGCTGCTCTGGGAGCCCGAGCTGCACGTCCGTGTCGCCGAGGCCGGCGTCTGGGGCACCACCGTCGAATCCGCCGCCACCGCCAAGGCCGAGGCCCGCGCCCTGGAGGCGACGACCCTCGCCGACGTCACCGCGCTCGCCGAGCAGTGCCTGCTCGGCGGACTCGGCGCCGCCCTGCCCGTCGTCATGACGGCCCTCGCCGACCGCGCCGCGCTCGACACCGACGTCGCCCACCTCGCGCAGGCCCTTCCCGCGCTCGCCCGCTCCCTGCGCTACGGAGACGTACGCGCCACCGACACCGCCGCGCTCGGCGAGGTCGCCGCCGGGCTCGCCGAACGGATCTGCGTCGGCCTGCCGCCCGCCTGCACAGGGCTCGACACCGACGCCGCCGTCGAGATGCGCGGCCATCTCGACGGCGTCCACGGCGCGCTCCAGCTGCTCCCCGACCACGCGGAGCTGACCGGCAGATGGGCCGGCGTCCTGCGCGGGCTCGCCGACCGCGACAGCGTGCCGGGCACCATCCGGGGCCGGGCCGCCCGGCTGCTCCTCGACGAGGGCGGCCTCGACGAGGACGAGGCCGCGCGGCTCATGGGCCTCGCCCTCTCGCCCGGCACCCCGCCCGCCGACGCCGCCGCCTGGATCGAGGGGTTCGTCGGCGGCGCGTCCGGCGGAGGCATGCTCCTCGTCCATGACGAACGGCTGCTCGCACTGGTCGACACCTGGCTGACGGGCGTCACGGCGGACGCCTTCACCGACGTCCTGCCGCTGCTGCGCCGCACGTTCTCGGCGTACGAAACCGGCGTGCGCCGCACCCTGGGCGAGCTGGTGGCCCGCGGCCCGTCCGCCGCATCCGGCCGTACCGAGACCGGCCTGCCCGGCTTCGGCGCCGGCCTCGACGACGAGCGGGCCGACGGAGTCCTGCCGGTGCTCGCGCTGATCCTGGGAGACATCGACATGGCGGGGGCGGACCGATGACCGGAACGACCGGAGGAACGGGGCACGACGAGCGGCTGCGCCGCTGGCGCATGGTCCTCGGCGGCGGCGAGGCGGACGGCACCGGCCGCTCCCTCACCGGCACGGACGCCGCCATGGACGGCGCCCTGACCGCGCTCTACGGAGGAGGGACGAAGAAGACCGGGGCGAACGGCACCGGGCGCGACCGGTCCGCCGGACTCGGCGCTTCCGCACCCTCCGTCGCCCGCTGGCTCGGCGACATCCGGACGTACTTCCCCAGCTCCGTCGTCCAGGTCATGCAGCGCGACGCCATCGACCGCCTCGGGCTCTCCACCCTCCTCCTGGAGCCCGAGATGCTGGAGGCCGTCGAGGCGGACGTCCACCTCGTCGGCACGCTGCTCTCCCTGAACAAGGTCATGCCCGAGACGACCAAGGAGACGGCCCGGGCGGTCGTACGGAAGGTCGTCGACGACCTGGAGAAGCGGCTCGCCACCCGGACCCGGGCCACTCTCACCGGTGCGCTCGACCGCTCGGCCCGGATCAGCCGCCCCCGGCACCGGGACATCGACTGGAACCGCACGATCCGCGCCAACCTCAAGAACTATCTGCCCGAGTACCGCACGGTCGTCCCCGAGCGGCTCGTCGGCTACGGCCGGGCGGCGCAGTCGGTCAAGAAGGACGTCGTCCTCTGCATCGACCAGTCCGGCTCGATGGCGGCCTCCGTCGTCTACGCCTCCGTGTTCGGCGCCGTCCTCGCCTCCATGCGGTCGATCGCGACCCGGCTCGTCGTCTTCGACACGGCGGTCGTCGACCTCACCGACCAGCTCGACGACCCCGTCGACGTGCTCTTCGGCACCCAGCTCGGCGGCGGCACCGACATCAACCGGGCCCTCGCCTACTGCCAGTCCCAGATCACCCGGCCGGCCGACACCGTCGTCGTCCTCATCAGCGACCTCTACGAAGGGGGCATCCGCGACGAGATGCTGAAGCGGGTCGCGGCCATGAAGGCGTCCGGCGTGCAGTTCGTCGCCCTCCTCGCGCTCTCCGACGAGGGAGCTCCCGCCTACGACCGCGAGCACGCGGCCGCGCTCGCCGCGCTCGGCGCCCCCGCCTTCGCCTGCACCCCGGATCTCTTCCCCGAGGTGATGGCGGCGGCGATCGAGAAGCGTCCGCTGCCCGTGCCGGACACGGCGGGGACGCTGCGGAATCCGTAGCCGATCCACCACCCGACCGGGCGCGCCCGGGCACACTGAGGCCCATATCACATCGGGGCCCTCGGGGCCCTCACCTCGCTTCCGGGCGCGTCGTGAGGGCCCTACACCCCTGTTCCCACCTGTGCCAGGGGCCCCCAGGTCACCGCCGGGTACCCCTACGGACCGCCCCGGAGTCCCTACGATCTGTGACCCGTATCACCGCTCCGGTGTGAGCTGCGATTTAGGGACCCACGGCCTGCGGGGATAACCTGCGAGACGGACATGCCGCGTCCACGGACACCGTGTACGCCTCCCTTGTGACAGCGCAGTCACGTTGCCCTTCGCGGCACGCCCACGCAGACAACGAACCGCGATCATCAGAAAAGGGACGGACGCGCGTGGACCTGTTCGAGTACCAGGCGAGGGACCTCTTCGCCAAGCACGGTGTACCGGTGCTGGCCGGTGAAGTCATCGACACGCCTGAGGCGGCGCGCGAGGCCACCGAGCGTCTTGGCGGCAAGTCGGTCGTCAAGGCGCAGGTGAAGGTCGGCGGCCGCGGCAAGGCCGGCGGCGTGAAGCTGGCCGCCAACCCCGACGAGGCCGTCGCCCGCGCGACGGACATCCTCGGGATGGACATCAAGGGCCACACGGTCCACAAGGTGATGATCGCCGAGCTGTCCCCGGAGATCGAGGCGGAGTACTACGTCTCGTACCTCCTCGACCGCACCAACCGCACCTTCCTCGCGATGGCGTCGGTGCAGGGCGGCATGGACATCGAGGAGGTCGCGGAGAAGACCCCCGAGGCCCTCGCGAAGGTTCCGGTCAACGCCGTCGACGGCGTCGACATCGAGAAGGCCCGCGAGATCGTGGCCCAGGCGCAGTTCCCGGCCGACGTGGCCGAGGGCGTCGCCGAGGCGATGGTGACCCTGTGGAAGACCTTCGTCGCCGAGGACGCGCTCCTCGTCGAGGTCAACCCGCTGGTGAAGACCAAGGACGGCCGCATCCTGGCCCTGGACGGCAAGGTGTCCCTGGACGCCAACGCCGACTTCCGTCAGCCCGGGCACGAGGCGCTCGAGGACAAGGACGCAGCCAACCCGCTCGAGGCTGCGGCCAAGGCCAAGGGCCTCAACTACGTCAAGCTGGACGGCGAGGTCGGCATCATCGGCAACGGCGCCGGCCTGGTCATGTCGACCCTGGACGTCGTCGCGTACGCCGGTGAGAACCACGGCGGCGTGAAGCCGGCCAACTTCCTCGACATCGGCGGCGGCGCCTCCGCCGAGGTCATGGCGAACGGCCTGGAGATCATCCTGGGCGACCCGGACGTCAAGTCCGTGTTCGTCAACGTCTTCGGTGGCATCACCGCCTGTGACGAGGTCGCCAACGGCATCGTCCAGGCGCTGGAGCTCCTCGCCTCCAAGGGCGAAGAGGTCACCAAGCCGCTGGTCGTGCGCCTCGACGGCAACAACGCGGAGCTGGGTCGCAAGATCCTGTCGGACGCGAACCACCCGCTCGTGCAGCGTGTGGACACCATGGACGGCGCGGCCGACAAGGCCGCCGAGCTCGCGGCTGCGAAGTAAGGGACGAGGTCAGAACACCATGGCTATCTTCCTGACCAAGGACAGCAAGGTCATCGTCCAGGGCATGACCGGTGCCACGGGCATGAAGCACACCAAGCTCATGCTGGGTGACGGCACCAACATCGTCGGTGGCGTCAACCCGCGCAAGGCCGGTACGTCCGTCGACTTCGACGGCACCGAGGTCCCGGTCTTCGGCTCCGTCGCCGAGGCGATGAAGGAGACCGGCGCCAACGTCTCGGTCCTCTTCGTCCCGCCGGCCTTCGCCAAGGCCGCCGTGGTCGAGGCGATCGACGCCGAGATCCCGCTGGCCGTCGTCATCACCGAGGGCATCGCCGTCCACGACTCCGCCGCCTTCTGGGCGTACGCGCAGTCGAAGGGCAACAAGACCCGCATCATCGGCCCGAACTGCCCCGGTCTCATCACCCCGGGCCAGTCCAACGCCGGCATCATCCCGGGCGACATCACGAAGCCGGGCCGCATCGGCCTGGTCTCGAAGTCCGGCACGCTGACGTACCAGATGATGTACGAGCTCCGTGACATCGGCTTCTCGTCCGCCGTCGGCATCGGTGGCGACCCGGTCATCGGCACCACGCACATCGACGCCCTCGCGGCGTTCGAGGCCGACCCCGACACCGACCTGATCGTCATGATCGGCGAGATCGGCGGCGACGCCGAGGAGCGTGCGGCGGACTTCATCGCGAAGAACGTCACCAAGCCGGTCGTCGGCTACGTCGCGGGCTTCACCGCGCCCGAGGGCAAGACCATGGGCCACGCCGGTGCCATCGTCTCCGGCTCCTCCGGCACCGCCCAGGCGAAGAAGGAGGCCCTCGAGGCCGCCGGCGTCAAGGTCGGCAAGACGCCGACGGAGACCGCCAAGCTGGCGCGCGCGATCCTCGCGGGCTGAAGCAGCGTCTGAACCGCACAGGTGGGCCCCGCCCCCGCCCGGGAGACCGGGTGGGGGCGGGGCCCACTCGCGTACCGCGGGGCGGGAGTCAGTGCGAGTCGGGGATCAGCCGCTCCGGCCCGTTGTGGGGCTGGGAGCGGAGCCGGTCGTGCAGCCTCACGTCCTCGGGGGTGAGTTTCGGCGAGCCGCCGCGGACCGGGACGCCGTTGACCCTCTCGCCGGGGTGGATCAGCGGCAGGTACTGCGTCGGCGCGGTCGCGGCCGTCAGGGCCGTCACCGCGATGAGGGCCGCCGTCACCCCGACCACCGCGCGCGTCCACATCCGGCTGCTCCGCTCGCTGCCGTCCCGTACGGACCGCGGCTCCGCGAGCGTCGCCGTCGGGGTCTCCGCGACCAGCGCGCCCAGCGTCCGGTGGAGGGCGTCGGGGTCGGCGAGCCCGGACACGCGCTCGCCGATGGCGGCACGGGCGTGCAGGACGCGGTTGGCGGCGGCGGGGGTGCTCGCCTCCGTCTCGGCCGCCGTCTCGGGCAGGTCGAGGCCGAGACCGTCGTAGAGCAGGACGGTACGGCGGTACGGCGGCGGCAGTTCCAGGAGCGCGCCGAGCAGCTCGCGTCGCCCGGGGTCGGCGGGCGGGGCGTCCGGGTGCTTGTGGGTGCGGCGCAGCCGGTGCCAGGGGGAGAGCGCGTACTCGTACGCCGCAGCCCGCACCCAGCCCACCGGGTCCCGGTCGACCGCGACCTCGGGCCAGCGCTGCCAGGCCTGCTGGAAGGCGCGCTCGACGGCCTCCCGGGAGAGCCGGCGGCGGCCGGTCAGCAGGTACGTCTGGTGGAGGAGTCCGGGCGCCGCGTGGGCGTAGAGCGCGTCGAAGGCCTCCTCCGGAGTGAGAGTGGGCCCCGCGGGAGCCTCGTGGGCGTCGTGGGCTTCGTAGACGTCGTAGACGTCGTAGACGTCGTGGGTGTCGTGGGTGTCGTGGGCTTCGGGGGCCTCCGAGGCCGGAACCTCGGGGAACTGCTCGGCCGGCGGGTCCGCGGGCCGTGGGGGAGTCTCCACCGGTTTCAGTCTCTCCAGGGGCTGCTGGGCGTCGGGCGAGCCCGCTCGGACGGCTCGCGGGGCCTTCCGGCCTCCGCCGATGCCACCCGTGCCATCGAAGGCACCGAAGGCGCCGAGGCCTCCTCCGATGCCGAGGGTGGCTGCCGCGGGGGCCTTGGGCGGCTTCGCCGCGCGCTTGGTCGCGGCCCTCGGACGGGTGGGGGCGTTCGGGGCGGCCGGCGGCGGATCGGAGGGCGTGTGCTGCTCGTCGTACGCCCCGATCAGCTTCGCGTACGCCTCCTGCTTGCGCCCCCGTGGCGAGGTGCGGCCGGTCTCCCAGGACCGGACCGTCGCCCGCGTGACACCCATGGCCTCCGCGACCTGGTCCTCGCTCAAACCTCTGGCCTCGCGCAGTCTGCGCCGCTCCTTGGGGGAGGGGATGCTCCGGTTCATGGGCGACGACCTCCCGCAGGGTTCCGGGCGGAAAAGTACATAAACGTATATTGAGCGACACAACGGCGTTTTGCCTGTTACGCGAGAAAGGCGCGTGTCGTTGGCAGCATGGGCGCGTGACCCATCTGACCGAACGGCCCTCCTCGACGGCAGCCGAGACCGTGCTCCGGAGCGGCCGGTCCGCCGCCCTGGCGACCGCCTTCGTGCGCGGCGGGGTCGCCGCGGGACTCGGCCTCGGGGCGCTGGCGGTCCTCGTGACCGGACTGTGGATCAGCTCGCCGTACCCCGACAGCGGCCCCGGCGGGGCCCTGCACGCGGCGGCCGGGCTGTGGCTGCTCGCCCACGGCGTCGACCTGGTCCGCGCGGAGGCCATGGCCGGGGCGGGCGCGCCCGTGGGCGTGGCGCCCCTGCTGCTCATGGTCCTGCCGGGCTGGCTGCTGCACCGCGCCGCGCGGGACACGATGGAGCCGTACACCGAGGAGCCGATCGGCCCCCGGTCGTCCGCGAGTGCCGCGGTGGCCGCCATGGCCGGCGGATATCTGCTGGTCGCGGTCGGTGTCGTGGTCTACGCGGCGAGCGGTCCGCTGCCCGCGGACCCGGTGGCCGCGGGCCTGTGGCTGCCCGGAACGGTGGCCGCGGCGACGGGTCTGGGCGTCTGGACGGCGGCCGGACGACCCCTGCCCGAGCAGGAGCAGACGGCCGTGGCGCTGCGCGCGGCCGGACCGGCGGTCGTGGCCCTGCTCGGTGGCGGAGCGGTCGTGTTCGCGGCCTCGCTGGTCTGGCACGCGGGCGCGGCGCACGAGTCCTTCGCCGGGCTCGCCGGGCCTTCGGGGGAGTGGTCGGGGCGCCTGTCGGTCCTGCTGCTCGCCGCCGCGCTGGTGCCGAACGCGGCGGTCTGGGGTGCGTCGTACGGCCTCGGGCCCGGATTCGCGCTCGGTACGGGCGCGTCCGCGACCCCCCTGGGCCTCACCGGAGCCGCTGCCGTCCCGCCCTTCCCCCTGCTCGCCGCCCTCCCCGCCGAGGGCCCGGGGAGCTGGCCCCACTGGGCCGCGGCGGCCGTCCCGCTGGTGGCGGCCGTGATCCTCGGGGCGGGTGTGGGGCGCTCGGCGGGGACCTGGACGGCCCGGGACACGGCGCTGACGGCTCTGATCGGCGCCTGGGTGTGCGGGGCGGCGACAGCGCTGCTCGCGGCCGCCGCCGGAGGCCCGCTCGGCACGGGCCGGCTGGCGGAGTTCGGCCCGGTGTGGTGGCAGGCCGGCGCGGCGACGGTGCTGTGGTGCGCGGCGGTGGGAGTACCGGTGGCGCTGGCGGTACGGGCCTGGGCCCGGCGCGGCACGAGGCCGGCGCCCGAGCCGCGGGCGACGGAGCCGCCGAGCGCCTTCGCCGCGGCGCAGGGCCCCGCTCCGGATCCCGTACCCGTACCCGTGCCCGTGTCCGCCCTGCTCCCCGAGGAGGTGGAGCAGGACGACGACGATGCGGAGTTCGAGCCGTACGACTACCTGCCGGCGGCCTGGGAACCGGCCCTGCCGCCGCTGCCCCTGCCGCCCCCGCCACCGGCCCCGTCCCTGCCGTCCCCGCCTGGGTCGCCCGAGGCTCCGGCGCAGGCTCCCGACGGCGACGGCGACGGCGACGGCGACGGCGGCGACGCGTAGGGCAGGCCTACTTCGGTACGCCGAACGGCTCCCGCAGCGGTTCCGGCAGCAGGTCGTTGCAGGCCAGCTGGCCCGACTTGGTCAGAGCGTCGTCGCGGCAGGTGTAGAAGTCGCGGTAGACCATCTGCATGGTGAAGCCGCCCGCCACGATCAGCAGGGACAGCGCCGCGGCGACCAGACCGCTCACTGCGGCCGTGCGCTGCGCGCGGGCGGCGATGCGCGAGGTCCCCGGCTGGGCGGACGGCTGGGGGCCGCTCGCCGACAGGGGCTGCGGCTGAACGGGTGAAGGGCCGGGCGCCCCGGGGGCCTGCCCCTGTCCCTGCGCCTGTCCCTGCGCCTGTGCCCTCGGCTTGGACCGCAGCGCGCTGACCGACCAATAGATGCCCAGTGCGCCGAGCAGCAGCGCCAGCTCAGGGATGTCGAAGATCGCGAAGAAGAACGCCCACATGCCCGCGAGCAGCGCGTACCGCGCCCGCCGCTGCGTGGGGTCCGTGGGGTCCCATCGGGGCCCCTGGCCCTGGCCCTGGCCGTCGGGGCCGGTGGGGCGCTCCGGGCGCCGGCCGAAGCCGTCGGAGGAGCGGCCGGGCTGGCGGCTGCTCCAGCGGCCCGGGGCCCCGGAGCGGTCGGAGCCGTCGGAGGTCCCGGACGACCCGGACGACGGGTCGTCGTCCGAGCCCTCCGGCCGCCGCGGCTGCCACGGCTGGTCCGGCTGCCCCTCGGGCGGCGGCGCGAACGGGTTGTTGTCGTCCGTGGACTGGCGTTCCGGCATCTGCTGAACGTCTTCCCTCTGTCGTCGCAACTGCTGTCTCAACTACGGGCTGAACTGTCGTCGAACCCCGACGCTACCCCCCGGCCACGCCCCCGTCCCGTGGGGGCCTTCCCGTGTGCCGGTATCGTTGCTGACGGTCGGGCCCTTCGTAGGGTTCCCCGTATCCCGAGGCACGATTCGTTCGTGCGACCGTACAAACACCACGGAAAGAGTGACCCAGTGGCCGCCGCCCGCCTCGTCGTCCTGGTCTCCGGCTCCGGCACCAACCTTCAGGCGCTGCTCGACGCCATCGCCGCCGATCCCGAGGGGTACGGCGCGGAGATCGTCGCCGTCGGCGCCGACCGCACCGGCATCGCGGGTCTGGACCGGGCCGAGCGCGCCGGTCTCCCCACCTTCGTCTGCCGGGTGAAGGACCACGCGACCCGCGAGGAGTGGGACCGCGCCCTGACCGAGGCCACCGCCGCGTACGAGCCCGACCTCGTCGTCTCGGCCGGCTTCATGAAGATCGTCGGCAAGGAGTTCCTCGCCCGCTTCGGCGGCCGGGTCGTCAACACCCATCCGGCGCTGCTCCCCAGTTTTCCCGGTGCCCATGGAGTGCGGGACGCACTCGCGTACGGCGCGAAGGTCACCGGATGCACCGTCCACTTCGTCGACGACGGTGTCGACACCGGCCCGATCATCGCCCAGGGCGTGGTCGAGGTCCGGGACGAGGACGATGAAGCCGCTCTCCATGAGCGCATCAAGGAAGTCGAGCGCTCGCTGCTCGTCGAGGTCGTGGGGCGTCTGGCCCGGCACGGCTACCGCATTGAGGGACGAAAGGTAACAATCCCGTGACCGCCGAAGGTACGAAGCGCCCCATCCGCCGCGCACTCGTCAGCGTCTACGACAAGACCGGCCTTGAGGAGCTGGCCCGCGGCCTGCACGAGGCGGGTGTCGCCCTCGTCTCCACCGGCTCCACCGCCTCGAAGATCGCCGCGGCCGGTGTCCCGGTCACCAAGGTCGAGGAGCTCACCGGCTTCCCCGAGTGCCTGGACGGCCGGGTCAAGACCCTCCACCCGCGCGTGCACGCCGGCATCCTCGCCGACCTGCGCCTGGAGGACCACCGCAACCAGCTCGCCGAGCTGGGCGTCGAGCCCTTCGACCTGGTGATCGTCAACCTGTACCCGTTCAAGGAGACCGTCGCCTCCGGAGCCACCCCGGACGAGTGCGTCGAGCAGATCGACATCGGCGGCCCGTCGATGGTCCGCGCCGCCGCCAAGAACCACCCGTCCGTGGCGGTCGTCACCAGCCCGGCGCGGTACGCCGACGTCCTCGCGGCGGCCAAGGAGGGCGGCTTCGAGCTCGCCACCCGCAAGCGCCTGGCCGCCGAGGCCTTCCAGCACACCGCCGCGTACGACGTGGCGGTCGCCTCCTGGTTCGCCGACGACTACGCCGCCGCCGACGACTCCGGCTTCCCCGACTTCCTGGGCGCCACCTACGAGCGCTCCAACGTGCTGCGCTACGGCGAGAACCCGCACCAGGGCGCCGCGCTCTACGTCGACGGCACGGGAGGCCTCGCCGAGGCCGAGCAGCTGCACGGCAAGGAGATGTCGTACAACAACTACACGGACACCGACGCCGCGCGCCGGGCCGCGTACGACCACTCCGAGCCGTGCGTCGCGATCATCAAGCACGCCAACCCGTGCGGCATCGCCGTCGGCGCGGACGTCGCCGAGGCGCACCGCAAGGCGCACGCCTGCGACCCGCTGTCCGCCTTCGGCGGCGTGATCGCGGTCAACCGTCCGGTCTCCGTCGCGATGGCCGAGCAGGTCGCCGAGATCTTCACCGAGGTCGTCGTCGCCCCCGGTTACGAGGACGGCGCCGTCGAGATCCTCGCCAAGAAGAAGAACATCCGCGTGCTGCGCGCCGAGGGCGCCCCGGCCAACCCGGTCGAGGTCAAGCCGATCGACGGCGGCGCGCTGCTCCAGGTCACCGACCGCCTCCAGGCCGAGGGCGATGACCCGGCGAACTGGACGCTTGCGGCGGGCGAAGCCCTGTCCGCCGAGGAGCTGGCCGAGCTCTCCTTCGCCTGGAAGGCGTGCCGCGCGGTCAAGTCCAACGCGATCCTGCTGGCGAAGGACGGCGCCTCGGTCGGCGTCGGCATGGGCCAGGTCAACCGCGTCGACTCCGCGAAGCTCGCGGTCGAGCGGGCGGGCGAGGAGCGCGCGCGGGGCTCGTACGCGGCCTCGGACGCGTTCTTCCCGTTCCCGGACGGCCTGGAGATCCTCACGGCGGCGGGCGTGAAGGCGGTCGTGCAGCCCGGCGGCTCCGTGCGCGACGAGCAGGTGGTCGAGGCGGCGAAGAAGGCGGGCGTGACGATGTACTTCACGGGCACGCGCCACTTCTTCCACTGACCGGAGCGGTACGACGGACGGCCCGCCGGTACGTGACGTACCGGCGGGCCGTCCGTCTCGGTCCGGGGGGCCGCCCGAACGCTCTGGTCTAATGGGTTGCTCTTTTGTCGGCGGCTGGTGGGTGGGGGCGCGGTGTTGGATGTACAGAGCGGGACGGTGGAGACCTCCGCCCCGGAGACCGGCCGCGCGGAGCCGCCGGTGCGCGGCCTCGCCGAGGCGCCCATACGTCCGTACGCCCTGGTGGCGGGCGTGCTGTGCGCGCTGTACTTCCTCTACTCCTGGGTCCAGTACGCGCACTTCCGCACGCCCTCCTGGGACCTCGGGATCTTCAACCAGTCCGTCCGGGCCTACGCCGAGTTCCGGGCGCCGATCGTCGACATCAAGGGCCCGGGCTTCCTCATACTCGGGGACCACTTCAGTCCCGTGACGGCGCTCCTCGCGCCCCTGTACTGGATCTGGTCCTCCCCGCTCGCCCTTCTCTTCGCGCAGGCAGCGCTCTTCGCCGCCTCCGCGGTCGTCGTCGGCCGCACCGCCCACCAGGTGCTCGGCAGCCGCGCCGCCGGCCTGGGGCTCACCGTCGCCTACGGGCTGTCCTGGGGTCTCCAGGAGGCGGTCAAGTCCGACTTCCACGAGATCGCCTTCGCCGTCCCGCTGCTCGCGCTGGCCTGCCGCGCCCTGCTCCTCGGGCGCTGGACGGCGGCCGCCGCCTGGTCCGCGCCGCTGGTGCTGGTCAAGGAGGACATGGGGCTCACCGTCGCGATGGTCGGCGCCGTCCTCTTCCTCAAGGGGCAGAAGCGTCTCGGCGCCTCGCTGGCCGCCTTCGGCGCCGGCTTCTTCGCCCTGACGGTCCTGGTCCTGATCCCGGCGGCGAGCCGGGTCGGCCAGTACGACTACTGGGCCAAGATCGAGAAGTCGAGCGAGGGCGCCGACGTCTCCTTCGTCCAGGTGCTGCTCGGCTCGCTGGGCTCCGGCGTCAAGTGGGAGATGATCTTCTTCCTCGTCGGCATCACCGGCTTCCTGGCCCTGCGCTCCCCGCTGATGCTCCTCGTGCTGCCGACGCTCGGCTGGCGCTTCCTCTCCCAGGACCCGAACCACTGGGGGATGATCTGGCACTACAGCGCCATCCTGATGCCGGTCGTCTTCCTCGCCCTCGTCGACGGCGTCCGCGCCGTCCGGACCTCCCCGCGAGCCTGGCTCGTGGCGTACGGCAGGGTCGTCGTCCCGGTCGTCACGGCGGTCGCGATCGTGATCGCCCTGGACCTGCCGCTGCGGGAGCTGCTGCGCTCGGAGACGTACCGTACGGACGCCCGGACCGTGGAGGCCCGGAAGGCGGTCGACGCGGTGCCGGCGGGGGCGAGCGTGGAGACGAACGTGACGCTGATGGCGCACCTCACCGCGGACCGGAAGGTCTACTGGGTGGGCGGGGCGAAGGGCGTCAGCCCGGACTACCTGGCCCTCGACCTGGCCTCGGGCTGGTCCCAGCCGGTGACGGACCCGGTGCAGCTCGCCTCCCAGCTGCACCCGGAGGCGCGGTACGAGGTGTCGGCGCAGTCGGGACAGTTCGTGGTGCTCAAGCGGAGCTGAGCGCGGGGTGACCTCGCGGGGTGACCGCGCGGGGTACCCGTGCCGAAGGGGCCCGGTTCCTTGCGGAACCGGGCCCCTTCGGTGTGTCGGCGCGAGGGTCAGTACTGCGCGCGCTGACGGTTGAACCAGGCCGAGCCGTCACCCTTGCCGACGAAGACGGCGACGAGGATGGCCATCACGGTGTGGGCCAGACCGACGACGACGAACGGGTAGATGCCGAGGATCGCCGTGATGATGCCGAAGACCAGGGCCGTGACGCGGACGCCGTTGCCGCCGCTGCCGAACTTGGCACCGAGCACGATGGCGAGGACACCCCAGGCGAGGATCAGGACGGTGACGCCCCAGACCGCGCCGACGGACCAGTCGGCCACCTGCTGGAACTGGACGTCGTCCTTCAGCGCGGGGTCGTTCTTGGCGGCGCTGACGCCGACCGCGGCGAGTGCGGCGAAGATGGCGCCGAGGATCTGGAGACCGCCGATGACGAAGAGCATCACGCGGGCCGCCTTCACACCGCCCGGCATCTCCGTGACGCCCGGGTAGCCGCCGCCGTACGGCTGCTGGACCGGGGGAGCCTGCGGGTAGCCGTAGCCCGGCTGCTGACCCTGCTGCTGGGGGTAGCCGTAGCCCGGCTGCTGGCCCTGCTGCTGGCCGTAGGGGTTGTTCGGTTCACCGAAGCTCATCGCGGGATTCCTCCGTTGGTCTGTGCGGGGACAACGCGGCCCGCGACGGAGGAGATTTCACAGCGTATGAGCGATTTGCCCCCCGGCACTGCCCGCGGCAGTTCGCGGACATCGTCGTCGTAGCGTCGACTTTTTGTCCAGTCGGTTCGCACGGGTGTTGTGCGAGTGCAACTTTCCGACCGCCTCCGTGCGGCCGGTGCCGACGCGAATTGGAACAAGCGAGGGGTCATCCGGGAGGATGGGCCCATGAGCGCCCAGATTCTCGATGGCAAGGCCACCGCAGCCGCGATCAAGACCGATCTGACCGCCCGCGTGGCGGTTCTGAAGGAGAAGGGCGTCACGCCCGGCCTCGGCACGATCCTGGTCGGCGACGACCCGGGCAGCCAGAAGTACGTCGCGGGCAAGCACCGCGACTGCGCGCAGGTCGGCATCGCCTCGATCCAGCGCGAGCTGCCCGCGACGGCCACGCAGGAGGAGATCGAGGCCGTCGTACGGGAGCTCAACGAGGACCCCGAGTGCACCGGCTACATCGTGCAGCTCCCGCTGCCGAAGGGCATCGACGAGAACCGCGTCCTGGAGCTGATGGACCCGGCCAAGGACGCCGACGGTCTGCACCCGATGAACCTGGGCCGTCTCGTACTGAACGAGCCGGCGCCCCTGCCCTGCACCCCCAACGGCATCATCACGCTGCTGCGCGGTCACGGTGTGGAGATCAAGGGCGCGGAGGTCGTGGTCGTCGGCCGCGGTGTCACCATCGGCCGCCCGATGCCGCTGCTGCTCACGCGGCGCTCGGAGAACGCGACGGTGACGCAGTGCCACACCGGTACGCGTGACCTGGCGGCGCACCTGCGGCGCGCGGACATCATCATCGCGGCGGCGGGCGTGCCGCACCTGATCAAGGCGGAGGACGTGAAGCCGGGCGCGGCCGTCCTGGACGTCGGCGTCTCGCGCAACGGCGAGGGCAAGATCGTCGGTGACGTGGACCCGGGCGTGAACGAGGTCGCGGCCTGGATCTCCCCGAACCCGGGCGGTGTGGGCCCCATGACCCGCGCCCAGCTGCTCGTCAACGTCGTCGAGGCCGCGGAGCGCGCGGCCGAGGCGCTCTGACCATGACGTCGCGCATGACGGGCGGCGGCACGTCGGACGCCCCGGGCACCCCGGACGCTTCTGGCGCGGGTGCCTCGGGCGCCGGTGCTCGGGACACGTCGGACGCCTCGGACGCCGGCGCTCGGCACGCCTCGGACGCCTCGGACGCCTCGGCGGTCGAGGGCCCGGACGGCGCACCGGAGGCCGAGGGCGATTCCGGTACGGCGGCGTCCGGTGACGCGTCCGGACGGTCTCGGCGGCCTCCGGCGCTGACGACCGACACCGCGCGGCCCGAAGGCGGCGGACGGGCCGCGGCCGGCGGGGCCCCGGCGCCCGCGCGCCAGTGGCCGCTGCTGACCGTGCTCGGGCTCGCCGCGCTGGGACTGCTGGTCGTCGGGACGGATCTCTTCCCGCAGGCGTTCCGGGTCGGGACGATCCTCGTCGGGGTGGCTCTGCTCACCGGCGCGGGGCTGAGGCGCGCGCTGCCGTCGGTGGGCATGCTCGCCGTACGGTCGCGGTTCACCGACATGGTGACGTACGGCGTCATGGGCGTGCTCATCGTGCTGCTCGCACTGATGGTGCAGCCGGCCCCCTGGCTGAAGATCCCGTTCCTGGAGGACATCCTCCATCTGACGATCACCTAGGGCCGGCGATCACCCGGGCCTCGACGGCGGAACGGCGCCCGTCCTCTCCCCCGAGGGAGGACGGGCGCCGTTCCTCTTTTGAGGATCATGTACGCGCCAACGTGGTTCAAGCGTCCCTGGTGCCCTGTGGCACGGAAGTGACCATTCCGCTACTCCGTCACGCTCCGGGGCGCGCGCTCGACGCCTACGCACCCCTGCGCCCCCGCCCCCGAGCTGTCATCCTGGCCCGAGCATCTTCCGGGGGTCGTCCAGGGTGACGAGGGGGAATCGCACATGGCTCGTGGGAAGGCGCCGCCCGACGAACCCGATCCGCGCGTACGCGAGTTCGTGAGCCACCTGCGACGGCTCGTCGACCGCAGCGGGCTCAGCGTCGCCGCCGTCGCCGACCGCACCGGCCACAGCAGGGCCGCCTGGGAGCGATACCTCGACGGACGGCTCCTCGCGCCCCGGGGCGCCGTCGTCGCGCTCGCCGAGGTGACCGGCACGGACACCGGCCGGCTCACGGCGATGCGGGAGCGGGCCGAGCGAGCCTGGAGCCGTACCGACGGGCGCGACGAACCCGTCGCGGACCCGCGGCGGCCCTCCCGGAGCCTGTCCGCACACGGCGCGAACGTCTCCACGGAGACCAGCGGCAGCAGCGGCGGCGGTCCGTACGGTGCCGGTACGGGACCCGGCGCCGGCCCCCGTACGGGCTCCGCCCCACCGCGCCGCCCCGACGCCCCCGCGGGACCGGCGGTCACGCCGCCGGCCGCCCCCGTACCGCCGCGCCGCCGCGCCCTCCTGATCGTCACCGGGGTCCTCGGAGCGCTGCTCGTCGTCGCCGCCGCCGTCCTCCTCACGGACGTCGGCTCCGGTGGCGGCACCGCCGGCCGCGGCGGCACCGCCGCGGGCCCCTCCACCACCGCCCCCGGCGCCACGCCGAGCACGGCGCTCCCCGTCGGCGTGAAGTGCACCGGCGCCGGCTGCACCGGCCAGGACCCGGAAGCCATGGGGTGCGGCGGCACGTTCGCCACCACCGTCTCCCGGACCCCGGTCGGCGCCGCAGGGCTGCTCGAAGTGCGGCACAGCAGGACCTGCGCCGCCGCCTGGGCCCGGATCACCGGGGCCGCACCCGGCGACACCCTGCGCGTCACCGCCGGGGGCGCCGACGCGGGCCGGGACGCCGTCGGCCAGGACGCCACCGTGGGCGCCGACCCCGACGCGTACAGCCCGATGGTCGCCGTCACGAACGCGGCGGACGCGACCGCGTGCGTGGCGCGGGCGAGCGGCGCGCGGGTGTGCACCGGCGGTGGCCGACCCGGTCGGGTGGCAGTGAGCCGGACCACAAGGGGGTGGGGGTTGGACGGGTCCCGGGTCGGATAGCCTGACCGCTGGATATCTCTTCACGTCGAGACATCGGGGCGACCGATCGATCGTCGATCAGGAGAGGTGTCCGACACCAGGGGCAGGGACCCCCACCGCCAGCTGTCTTACGGAGATCGCCATGACCCGCACTCCCGTGAATGTCACCGTCACCGGCGCGGCCGGCCAGATCGGCTACGCGCTGCTCTTCCGCATCGCCTCCGGCCACCTGCTCGGCGCGGACGTGCCGGTCAAGCTGCGCCTCCTCGAGATCCCGCAGGGCGTCAAGGCCGCCCAGGGCACCGCCATGGAGCTCGACGACTGCGCCTTCCCGCTGCTCAAGGGCATCGACATCTTCGACGACCCGAACCAGGGCTTCGAGGGCGCGAACGTGGCCCTGCTCGTGGGCGCCCGCCCGCGTACCAAGGGCATGGAGCGCGGTGACCTGCTCGCCGCCAACGGCGGCATCTTCAAGCCGCAGGGCAAGGCCATCAACGACCACGCCGCGGACGACATCAAGGTCCTCGTCGTCGGCAACCCGGCCAACACCAACGCCCTGATCGCCCAGGCGGCGGCCCCGGACGTCCCGGCCGAGCGCTTCACCGCGATGACCCGCCTGGACCACAACCGCGCGCTCTCGCAGCTCGCGGCCAAGACCGGCGCGTCCGTCGAGGACATCAAGCGCCTCACCATCTGGGGCAACCACTCGGCGACCCAGTACCCGGACATCTTCCACGCGGAGATCGCCGGCAAGAACGCCGCCGAGGTCGTCGACGACGAGCAGTGGCTGGCCGACACCTTCATCCCGACCGTCGCCAAGCGCGGCGCCGCGATCATCGAGGCCCGTGGCGCGTCCTCGGCCGCCTCGGCCGCCAACGCCGCCATCGACCACGTCCACACGTGGGTCAACGGCACCGCCGCGGGCGACTGGACCTCCATGGGCATCCCGTCGGACGGCTCCTACGGCGTCCCGGAGGGCCTGATCTCCTCCTTCCCCGTCACCTGCAAGGACGGCAAGTACGAGATCGTCCAGGGCCTGGACGTCAACGAGTTCTCCCGCGCCCGCATCGACGCCTCGGTGCAGGAGCTGGCGGAGGAGCGCGACGCCGTCCGCGAGCTCGGCCTCATCTGAGACCACCGCGCGGCGCGACCGACGCGCTGACGCACTGACGACCGCCCCCGGCCTTCGAGGCCGGGGGCGGTCGTGCGTGAGCCGACCCGCCGACCCGCCGACCCGCCGACCCATCGAGACCGCCGAGACCGCGGCACCCGCCGAAAGCCGCGGAGACCCGCGGAACTACGGGAGCTCTGCCGCCAGTTCCTCGGCCAGCCCGGCGACACCCTTCAGCGTCCGCAGCAACAGCCCGGGCCCGAACGTGATCCGGGTCGCGCCCAGCCGTCCCAGCTCGGCGAACGACGGTCCGTCGGGCAGGGCCAGGACGTTGACCGGGACGTCGATCCCGGCGCACAGCAGCGGGAGATGCGCCGCGGGCGCCTTGATCGGATAGACGCAGTCCGCACCCGCCGCCGCGTAGAGCCGCGCCCGTTCGATCGCATCGTCCACGTCGTCCACGTCGTCCACGTCGGTCACACCGCGCACATACGTGTCCACGCGCGCGTTGACGAAGAGCAGCGGCCCGGCCTCCGCCCGTACCTCCGCCAGCCGGTCGGCCTGCTCCCGGGGGTCCCTCAGCCCGCCCGTCCGGTCGCCGTCCTCCAGGTTCACCCCGGCCGCGCCCGTCTCCAGGGCCCGCTCCACGAGCTCCTTGGGCGGCAGCCCGTAGCCGCCCTCCAGATCGGCCGTGACCGGTACGGAGACGGCGCGGACGATTCTCGTCACCGCCGCGAACATCTCCTCGGCCGGCGTCTGCCCGTCCTCGTACCCGAGGGAGGCGGCGATCCCGGCGCTCGGCGTGGCGAGCGTCGGGAATCCGGCCTCCTCGAAGACCCGGGCGGAGGCGGCGTCCCAGGGGCCGGGGACGATCAGCGGCGCTCCGCCCGTCCGCCGGGCGTGCAGGGCACGCACCGCCCGGGCGGCGGGCGCCTCGGGGGCCGCCCCGGTCACTTCTTGTACTGCCCGGGGGTGTAGTGGCCGGGGGTCATGCGGGTGGTGACGGCGATCCGGTTCCAGGCGTTGATGACGGTGATGGCGCCGATGACCTGGGAGAGCTCCGTCTCGTCGAAGTGGGCGGCGGCCCGCGCGTACACCTCGTCCGGGACGAAACCGTCGGTCAGGACGGTGACGGCCTCGGTCAGGGCGAGGGCGGCGAGCTCGCGCTCGGTGTAGAAGTGCCGCGACTCCTCCCACGCGGACAGCTGGACGATCCGCTCGACCGACTCGCCTGCCGCGAGCGCGTCCTTGGTGTGCATGTCGAGGCAGAACGCGCAGTGGTTGATCTGCGAGGCCCGGATCTTGATCAGCTCGTAGAGGGTGGGGTCGATGTCCTTCGCCGCGGCCTGTTCGAGCCGGCGCATCGCCCGGTAGAACTCCGGAACGCGCTCGGCGAGGTTGAGGCGGGGGGCGTGCTCGTCGGCGTGGACGTGGGGGGCGAGGTCCGTCGTCGTGGTGGTCATGGCTCTCACCGTACGAGCGCGATGGCACAGGAGTATGGTCCATTCGCATGGCAGAAGACTGGGCCACTCTCGGGGTCGACCTCCATCTGGACCTGCGTGGATCCGGCCTGCGTACGGGGCTGATGGACGCCCTGCGGGAGGCGGTGCGCAGCGGGCGCCTGAAGGCGGGCGTACGACTGCCGTCCTCCCGCTCGCTCGCCGCCGACCTGGGGATCGCGCGCAACACCGTCGCCGACGCCTACGCCGAGCTGGTCGCGGAGGGCTGGCTGACCGCACGGCAGGGGTCCGGGACCCGGGTCGCCCCGCGGGCCGTGCCGCGCCGGCAGGTCGCGTCGGGCGTCCGCCCCACGACGGTGGCCCGGCGGGAGGCCGCGCGGCCGGCGTACGACCTGAAGCCGGGCTCGCCCGACCTCGCGGCCTTTCCGCGCGCCGAATGGCTCAAGGCCGCCCGGCGCGCCCTGACCGCCGCGCCCAACGAGGCCTTCGGGTACGGCGACCCGCGCGGCCGGATCGAACTGCGCACCGTGCTCGCCGAGTACCTCGCACGCGCGCGGGGCGTCCACGCGCGGCCCGAACGGATCGTCATCTGCTCGGGGTTCGTGCACGGGCTGATGCTGATGGCGCAGGTGCTGCGGGCGCGGAAGGTGCGGGAGGTGGCGGTCGAGTCGTACGGGCTCGACGTGCACTGGGAGCTGCTGACCGGGGCCGGGCTGGGGCTGCCCGCCCTGCCCTTCGACGAACTCGGCACCCGGACCGAGGGGTTGTCCGGGATGAAGGGTGTGGGGGCGGTGCTGATGACGGCCGCCCACCAGTTCCCCCTGGGCGGTGCGCTCCACCCCGACCGGCGGGCGGCGGCGGTCGACTGGGCGCGGGCAGCGGGCGGGCTCGTCCTGGAGGACGACTACGACGGGGAGTTCCGCTACGACCGGCAGCCGGTGGGCGCGCTCCAGGGCCTCGACCCCGAGCGCGTGGTCTATCTGGGCACCTCCAGCAAGTCCCTGGCGCCCGGGCTGCGGCTGGCGTGGATGGTGCTGCCGGAGAGCCTGGTGGACGAGGTGGTGGCGGCGAAGGGCCAGGTGGACTGGGTGTCCAGCTCGCTGGACCAGCTGACCTTCGCGGAGTTCCTGGGCTCGGGAGCGTACGACCGTCATGTACGGGCGATGCGGCTGCGCTACCGGCGCCGGCGGGACGAGCTGGTGGCGGCGGTGGCCGAACGGTCCCCGCAGACGCGGGTGAGCGGGATCGCGGCCGGTCTCCACGCGGTCCTGCGACTCCCGCCGGGCCGGGAGCAGGAGGTTCTGCGGGCCGCGGCCTGGCAGGGCCTCGCCCTCGACGGCCTCGACCGCTTCCGCCATCCGGACGTCCCGCGGACCCAGGACGGCCTGGTGGTCGGCTACGCGACCCCTCCGGACAGCGCCTGGTCCGGCGCGCTGGCGGCCCTGTGCCGCGTCCTGCCGTAGGACGGCGGGGCCCGCCGTCCGGGCTCGCGGCGGGGCCTGCGGTCCGGGCTCGCGGCCAGGCCTGCGTCCGGGCTCGTAGCCAGGCCTGCGTCCGGGCTCGTAGCCAGGCCTGCGGCCGGGCGTGCGGCCAGGCCCGCGTCCGGGCTCGTGGCCAGGCCTGCGGCCGGGCGGGCGGCCGGACCCGCGGCCGGGGTCGCTCAGGGCTGGTCCGGGGTCGCTCGGCGCTCGTCCGGGGTCGCTCGGCGCTGGTCCGGGGTCGGGGGTTCCCCGAAGCGGGCCAGGAGCAGTGCGCCCGCCACCGCCACCGTGAAGCCCAGGACCGCGAGCCACCCGAAGCCCTCACGCGTACGGTCGCCCAGCCAGATCACGCCGACCAGCGCCGGGCCGATCGTCTCGCCGACGACCGCACCGGCCGTCGCCGTCGTCACCGAGCCCCGCTGGAGCGCGGAGGTCAGCAGGACGTACGCCGACCCGCCGCCCAGGAGCAGCGCGTACACCGCGGGGTTGGCGAGGTCCCAGCTGTCGATCAGCCGGACCGCCACCTCCACCACCCCGAAGCCGAAGCCCGCGCAGAGGCCGAGCGCCAGAGCCCGCGGCCGGCCGGGCAGCCGCCCGGCGGCCGCACCGAGGCCGAGGACCGCGAACGCCGCCCCGAGCATCGCCCACCGCAGCGCTTCCGACGAGCTCTGCTCGCCCTCCGCGCCCGAGGCGAGGGCGAGCATCACGAGCCCCACGCACACCACGGCCACCGCCGCCCACTCCATCCGGTGCAGCCGGACCTTGAGCAGCCAGGACGCGGCCACCGCCGTGACCGCCAGACTCGCCGCGAGCGCCGCCCCCACCACGTAGATCGGCAGCGTCAGCAGGGCGACGATCTGAAGCCCGAAACCGATGCCGTCGAAGGAGAGTCCGAGCAGATATCGCCACTGCCGCATCACCCGCAGTTGCAGGGCCACGTCGACGCCGGCGCCCGTCCCGGGCTCGGTCGCCCGTGCGCCGAGCGCCTGCAACACCGACGCCATGCCGAAGAAGACCGAGGAACCCAGAGCGCAGATCATCCCAAAGAGCACGAATGGACTCTAGTGCGGGGCCGCTCGGCCACAGGCCTAAACTGTGCGGTCGCGACCACGGGATGGGGAGGCTGTTTCATGCGCAGGCTGAGGTCGAGCACGGTCGTGCTCGGCGGTATGGGGATACTCGCGGCGACCATCACGTCCTGCGGCTCCGAGCCCGACAGGCGGTGTGTCGACCCGCTGACCCGCGAGAAGCTGCCGAGCTACGAGTGCGAGAGCGGCAGTGGCAGCGGCAGCAGTGGAAGCAGCGGCACGGCCCGCGGCTCGTACTACTACGGCGGCAGCGTGAGCGACAACAGGGTCAGCGGCGGCAGCTTCGACAAGACGGCCGTCGACACCGGCGGCTTCGGCTGCTCCGGTTCCGGCGGCGGCTGAGCCACGGACGACGGACGGACGGACGGACCGAGCGACATGCGGCGGCACACGATCGACCCCCGGCCGGGGTGGCAGCAGACGGTGGAGGAGCAGGGGCTCGTCTACCCGCTGACCCGCTACCCCGACGGCTCCCTGCGCCCGTACTGGGACGAGAGCGCGTACTACTCCTTCACCCTGCCCGAGGTCGAGGCCCTGGAGGAGGTCGTCGAGGAGCTGCACGCGATGTGTCTCGTGGCGGCCGCCCACATCGTCGAGAAGGATCGATTCGCCGATCTCGGCCTCACCGACCCCCGGCTCGCCTCGCTCGTCGCCGAGTCCTGGCGCCGCCGGGCCGAACTGCCGTCGCTCTACGGCCGGTTCGACCTCCGGTACGACGGCACGGGCCCGGCCAAGATGCTGGAGTACAACGCCGACACGCCGACCTCCCTGGTCGAGGCGGCGAGCCCGCAGTGGTTCTGGATGGAGGAGCGCTTCCCCGGCGCCGACCAGTGGAACTCGCTCCACGAGCGGCTCGTCGACGCCTGGAGGCGGCAGGCGAAGCTGCTGCCGCCGGGCAGTCCGGTGCACTTCGTCCACTCCGACGGGGACGAGCTCGGCGAGGACCTGATGACGGTCGCGTACCTGCGTGAGACCGCCCAGCAGGCCGGGCTCGACACGGAGGCGCTGTCGGTCGAACAGATCGGCTGGGACCGGCTGTCTGGGCGGTTCGTGGACGACCGGCTGCGGTTCGTCCGCAGCTGCTTCAAGCTCTACCCGTGGGAGTGGCTGACGACGGACCGCTTCGGCCCGTACGTCCTCGACACCCTCGACAACGGCGGTGGTACGGGCACGACCTGCTGGATCGAGCCCGCCTGGAAGATGCTGCTCTCCAACAAGGCCCTCCTCGCGATCCTCTGGGACCTCTACCCGGGTCACCCGAACCTGCTGCCGGCCTACCTCGACGGCCCGCGCGAACTCGCCGCGACCGGAGGCTACGTCGCCAAGCCGCTCCTCGGCCGCGAGGGCGCGGGCGTCACCGTCCACGAGCCGGGCGCGGCGCCGGTCGTACGCGACGAACCCTGCTGCTACCAGGCGTTGGCCCCGCTCCCGGACTTCGAGGGCAACCGTGTCGTGCTCGGCGCGTGGGTCGTCGAGGACGAGGCGGCGGGGCTCGGCATCCGGGAGTCGGCGGGCCTGATCACGGACGAGTACGCCCGCTTCCTGCCGCACGTCATTCTGTGACGTACTCCCTGAGTGGTGCGGGCTTCAGGCCGGCGGCCTCCGCGGCGGCCAGGGCGCGCGTCAGATCCTGCTCCAGCGTCTCGTTGAAGTGCAGCAGGATGATGTCGCCGGCCCTGAGCGTCGGCGCCGGCGGGGTCCACTGACCCCAGGTGGTCAGGTCGTACGTCCAGGTGACCACGGCCTTCGCCCCGCAGGCGCGGGCGGCGGTACGGGTGGTCTCGTCGTACGTCCCGTAGGGCGGGCGCAGCAGACGGGGCCCGTCGCCGAACTCGGCGAGGTGCCGCTCGCGCGCCCCGCAGACCTCCGCCTTCTGCCCGGCCGCGTCGAGCGTGGTCAGGTCCGGGTGGTTGACGGTGTGGTTCTCGACGCGGGAGGGGCCCTGGTCGAGCAGGGTGTGGAAGTAGCCGGAGTCGTACGAGTAGGCGCCGGGGAGCAGGAAGAGCGAGGCGGGCACCCGGCGGTCGAGGAGGACCTTCGCGGCCGCGGGGTCGTGGAACCAGCCGTCGTCGATCGTGATGAAGACGACCGGGTCGGTGGTCTCGACGCGGGAGACGACGGGGACGGGCTCGGGCCAGGCCGCCGCGGGGGCGGCGTGCGCCGGGCCCCCGAACGCGCCGAGCAGCGCGAGCGGGACGAGGGCGGCGACGGCGCCGCGCAGCGCGCGGCGGGGACGGGGTCTCGGTCTCGGCATGGCCGCATCATTGGCCTAGACCAACTCTGCTGTCAATGCCCCGAGTTGCCACCACCGCCGGCGCGGCCGCCACCGCCCTCGAGCGGACCGGATCACTCCGAGAGAACCGCCCGCAGCTGCTCAAGACCCCAGTCCAGGTCCTCCTTGCCGATCACCAGCGGAGGCGCGATCCGGATCGTCGAACCGTGCGTGTCCTTCACCAGCACCCCCCGCTCCATCAGCTTCTCGGAGATCTCCCGGCCCGTGCCCTTCGACGGCGCGATGTCGACCCCGGCCCACAGACCGCGCCCCCGCACCGCCTCCACCGCGCCCCCGCCCACGAGCAGCCGCAGCTCCGCGTGGAGATGCTCGCCCAGCTCCGCCGCCCGCTGCTGGTACTCGCCCGTCCGCAGCATCGCGATCACCTCCAGGGCCACCGCGCAGGCCAGCGGGTTCCCGCCGAACGTCGACCCGTGCTCACCCGGGCGGAACACCCCGAGCACGTCCCGGTCCGCGACCACCGCCGAGACCGGGACGACACCGCCGCCCAGCGCCTTGCCCAGGACGTACACGTCCGGCACCACGCCCTCGTGCTCGCACGCGAACGTCCGCCCGGTCCGGCCGAGGCCCGACTGGATCTCGTCCGCGATGAACAGCACGTTCCGCTCACGGGTCAACTCCCGCACCCCGCGCAGATATCCGGCCGGCGGGACCAGAACCCCCGCCTCGCCCTGGATGGGCTCGATGAGCACCGCCACCGTGTGCGCGGTGACCGCGCGCTCCATCGCCGTCAGATCGCCGTACGGGACGATCTCGAACCCCGGCGTGTACGGGCCGTAGTGGTCGCGGGCCTCGTGGTCCGTGGAGAAGCTGACGATCGTCGTCGTCCGGCCGTGGAAGTTGTTCGCCGCGACCACGATCTTCGCGTGCCCGTCCGGCACGCCCTTCACCTCGTACCCCCACTTGCGGGCGGTCTTCACGGCCGTCTCGACGGCCTCGGCGCCCGTGTTCATGGGCAGGACCATCTCCTTGCCGCACAGCTCCGCGAGCCGGGTGCAGAACTCCGCGAACCGGTCGTGGTGGAACGCCCGGGACGTGAGCGTCACCCGCTCCAGCTGCGCCCGCGCGGCATCGATCAGCCGCCGGTTGCCGTGCCCGAAGTTGAGCGCCGAGTACCCGGAGAGCATGTCGAGGTAGCGGCGCCCCTCGACGTCGGTCATCCAGGCCCCGTCCGCCGAGGCGACGACGACGGGAAGGGGGTGGTAGTTGTGCGCGCTGTGCGCCTCCGCGGAAGCGATCGCGTCTTGCGTACTCGACACGGGATCTCCGTTCGTCCTGCGGGCCAGGGGCGTGTGTGGCTCCCTTTCCTATCGTCGCTCGGATGCCGGACGAAGAAACCTGTGCGACGGCGCGCCCGCTACTCTGGAAACACGCACGGCGACTGGCGTACGGGGAATCGACCCTGGGGGAGCCGTGCGGGGCAGACCACACGAGATGCCGCCCGCCTGGGCATCTTCGGGACCGAACATCCCGCGTGGTGCCGCCCAGCAGGACTGAGCCGTGCCCCGGGATCCAGCGAACGCCCGGAGGAACCGCCATGACCGTCACCCCGCAGCCCGCCGATCTCGCCGCCCGCCACCCCGCCCTGGCCGCCGCCGACCCCGAACTCGCCGCGCTCGTCGGCGCCGAGGAGCTGCTGCAGGCCGAGACCCTCCGGCTGATCCCCAGCGAGAACTACGTCTCCCGGGCCGTCCTCGAAGCCTCGGGGACCGTCCTGCAGAACAAGTACAGCGAGGGCTACCCCGGCCGCCGCTACTACGAGGGCCAGCAGATCATCGACCAGGTCGAGACCCTCGCCGTCGAGCGCGCCAAGGCCGTCTTCGGTGTCGACCACGCCAATGTGCAGCCGTACTCCGGCTCGCCCGCCAACCTCGCCGTCTACCTCGCCTTCGCCGAGCCCGGCGACACCGTGATGGGCATGGCCCTGCCCATGGGCGGCCACCTCACCCACGGCTGGGGCGTCTCCGCCACCGGCAGGTGGTTCCGCGGCGTGCAGTACGGCGTACGCCAGGACACCGGGCTCGTCGACCTCGACCAGGTCCGCGAGCTCGCCCTCAAGGAGCGGCCGAAGGTGATCTTCTGCGGTGGCACCGCGCTGCCCCGCACGATCGACTTCGCCGCCTTCTCGGAGATCGCCCACGAGGCCGGCGCCGTGCTCGTCGCCGACATCGCCCACATCGCCGGCCTGATCGCGGGCGGCGCCCACCCTTCTCCGGTCCCGCACGCCGACGTCATCTCGACCACCACCCACAAGACCCTGCGCGGCCCGCGCGGCGCCATGCTGATGTCCCGCGAGGAGCATGCCAAGGCCCTCGACAAGGCTGTCTTCCCCGGCCTCCAGGGCGGCCCGCGCAACCAGACCACCGCCGCCATCGCCGTCGCCCTGCGGGAGGCGGCCCAGCCCTCCTTCCGCGACTACGCCCACGCGGTCGTCGCCAACGCCAGGGCCCTCGCCGAGGCGCTCCTCGCGCGCGGCTTCGACCTGGTCTCCGGCGGTACCGACAACCACCTGATCCTGATGGACCTCACCCCCAAGGAGGTCCCCGGCAAGGTCGCCGCCAAGGCCCTCGACCGCGCCGGGATCGTCGTCAACTACAACACCGTCCCCTACGACACCCGGAAGCCCTTCGACCCCTCCGGCATCCGCATCGGCACTCCCTCCCTCACCTCCCGCGGCCTCGGCACCGCGCACATGGAGCTGGTCGCCGACTGGATCGACCGCGGCGTCGCCGCCGCCGGCTCGGGCGACGAGGACGCGCTGCACGCCATCCGCAAGGAGGTCGCCGAACTGATGGCGGCCTTCCCGGCCCCGGGCCTCCCGGCCTGACCCACCCCCGCGTCGTCCTGCCCGGCCGGGCGCCCGGCCGGGCAGGACGAGCCCGGCGATCGTCCCGGCTCAGTCCGCCGACTCGGCCACGGCCCGTGCCCGCTCCAGGGACGGCTCGCCCTCCAGGCGCAGCGTCAGGGCTCCCGCGTTCCTCGTCCACAGGAGCGTGGGGCCCGCCGTGCGTATGGAGTGCGACCAGGTCCGCCCGCTCGCGTCCGTCATCGGAAAGCGCAGCAGATGCGGCTCGGCGAACCAGTAGCCCTCCGCGCCGTCCGGCAGGTCCACCCACTGCGGATGCGTCCGCACCTGCTTGGCGAAGCCGGCCTCCAGCCGTGCGGAGAACTCGTCCAGCCGGACCGTCCGGCCGCCGGCCCCGCGCCAGCACAGACTGATCACCGCCCGCCCCCGCTCCGCCGAGCCCGTCACCGAGACCGCGTCCGGGGCGCCGAGCGCGCCCGGAACCAGCGGCTCGAACCCGGCCCTCCGCCCGGCCTCCTCCAGCGGAACGGGCGACGGGCACCCCGGCACCGCCGCGCCCGGCGCCGGACGCGCACCGGGGTCGTACCGGACCTCGACCCCGCCGAAGCCGAACCAGTCCGTCACCGTCGCCCGCACCGGCGGCGTGAGCACCAGCACCACCAGGATCCCGGAGAGCGCCGCGAGCAGAGCCTTCCAGCGCCTGCGCAGGGACGCGAAGCGGCTCTGCCGCACCGGCGTGGGCACCCGCTCCGCCAGGAGCTGAGCGAGCACCCGCTCGGCCATGGACTCCCCGTCCACGTCCGGCACCTTCAGCCGGCGTCCCAGCTCCCGCAGCTCATCCGGGAGCCCGTCGCCGTCCCTCGTGTCCTTCATGCCCGTCACCTCCCTCCAGCGCCGGTCCCAGCTTCTTCAGCGCCCGGCTCAGCCGGGACTTCACCGTCCCCCGCGGCCAGCCCAGTGCGGCCGCCGTCTCCGTCTCGTCGAGCTCCAGCAGATACCGGTGGATCACCACCTGCCGGTGGTCCTCGCTCAGTCCGTCGAGCGCCGTGAGCAGCTGACGGCGTCTCTCCTGCTCCTCGGCCGCGACCGCCGGGTCCGCCCCGTCCGGTATCCGCGGCTCGGCCGCCAGCAGCTCCGCCTCCCGCCCCGCGACCGCCCGCTGCCGGCCCGCCGCCCGCACTGTGTTCCTCGTCTCATTGACCACGATCCGCAGCAGCCACGGCCGGAACGCAGCCCCCTCCTTGAACCGCCCCAGCGACCGGTACGCCTTGAAGAACGCCTGCTGCACGACGTCCTCCGCCTCCGCGCCCGCGCCGCACGCCACCGCCGCCCTCAGCGCGACCGCCGTGTGCGCGCGGACCAGCGCCGCGTACGCCTCCGCCTCCCCGGCGCGTACGCGGGCGATCACCGCGGCCTCGGCTCCGTCGTCGACGACCCGGCCCCCCTCCAGCGTCCTCACACCTTTGATACACCGGCGGAAGCGGATCGGTTCCCGGTCCGGGATCAGTTCGTTCCGGCACCTGAGAGAATGTGGGACATGGCCTCTGACAGTCCCCGTGTGCTCTCCGGAATCCAGCCCACCGCAGGCTCGTTCCACCTCGGCAACTACCTCGGTGCCGTCCGCCAGTGGGTCGCCCTGCAGGAGTCCCACGACGCCTTCTACATGGTGGTGGACCTGCACGCGATCACGGTCCCGCAGGACCCCGCGGAGCTCCGTGCCAACACCCGGCTCGCCGCCGCGCAGCTGCTCGCCGCCGGCCTGGACCCCGAGCGGTGCACCCTCTTCGTGCAGAGCCACGTCCCCGAGCACGCACAGCTCGGCTGGGTCATGAACTGCCTCACGGGCTTCGGCGAGGCCTCCCGCATGACCCAGTTCAAGGACAAGTCCGCCAAGCAGGGCGCCGACCGGGCCACCGTCGGCCTCTTCACGTACCCGATCCTCCAGGTCGCCGACATCCTGCTCTACCAGGCCAACCAGGTCCCGGTGGGCGAGGACCAGCGCCAGCACATCGAGCTGACCCGCGACCTCGCGGAGCGCTTCAACGGCCGCTTCGGCGAGACGTTCACGATCCCGGCGCCGTACATCCTCAAGGAGACGGCGAAGATCTACGACCTTCAGGACCCGGCGATCAAGATGAGCAAGTCGGCGTCGACGCCGAAGGGCCTGATCAACCTCCTCGACGAGCCGAAGACGACCGCGAAGAAGGTCAAGAGCGCCGTCACCGACACGGAGACGGTGATCCGCTTCGACCCGGAGACCAAGGCCGGCGTCTCCAACCTGCTCACGATCATGTCCACGCTCACCGGGACGAGCATCCCCGACCTGGAGAAGAGCTACGAGGGCAAGATGTACGGAGCGCTGAAGACCGACCTGGCGGAGGTCATGGTGGACTTCGTCACGCCGTTCCGGTCCCGTACGCAGGAATATCTGGACGACCCGGAGACGCTGGACGCGATCCTGGCCAAGGGCGCGGAGAAGGCCCGCGCGGTCGCCGCGGAGACGCTGGCGCAGACGTACGAGCGGATGGGCTTCCTGCCCGCGAAGCACTGAGACCGAGGACTCTGGCCTCAGGGGTGGTGCAGGCCGCACACTGGCGGCTGCACCACCACCGTCCCGATATGACACGACTATGGAGGAGAACGACGTGGGGACCGTAACGCTCGGCGTTTCGATCGCGGTCCCGGAGCCCTACGGCAGCCTGCTCCAGGAGCGGCGCGCGGGCTTCGGGGATCCCGCCGCGCACGGCATCCCCACGCACGTCACCCTCGTGCCGCCGACCGAGGTGGACGAGGCGCGGCTGCCCGCGATCCAGGCACACCTCGCCGAGGTCGCCGCGGGCGTCCGCTCCTTCCCGGTGCGCCTCAGCGGCACGGGAACGTTTCGCCCGCTCTCCCCGGTCGTCTACGTGACGCTCGCCGAGGGCGTCTCCGCCTGCGCCTGGCTCCAGGAGCGGGTACGGGACGAGTCCGGGCCGCTGGTGCGCGAGCTGCAGTTCCCGTACCACCCGCACGTCACCGTCGCGCACGGCATCGCCGAGGAGGCGATGGACCGGGCCTACGCCGAGCTGGCCGACTTCGAGGCCGCCTGGACCTGCTCCTCCTTCGCCCTGTACGAGCAGGGCGCGGACGGGGTGTGGCGCAAGCTCCGGGTGTACGAGTTCGGCGACGCGCGCCCCGTCACCGCCGTCCCGGCCCAGGGCGGCGCGCCGGTGGACGAACCGTCCCCGACGGCGGGCTGACCCGGCCCGGCCTCCCCGCCCTGCTCGCGCGCCCGGCCCGGCCTCCCGGCCCGGCCTCCCGAGCTGCCGGTGTCAGACCGGCAGCCGCCGGAACACCGGCCTCGGCACGTGCCGCAGCGCCGACATCACCATCCGCAGCGCCCCCGGCACCCACACCGTCTCCGAGCGCCGCCGCAGCCCCAGCTCGATCGCCGTCGCGACCGCCTCCGGCGTGGTCGCCAGCGGCGCCTCGTCGAGCCCCGCGGTCATCCGCGACCGTACGAAGCCGGGGCGTACGACCATCACATGCACCCCGGTCCCGTGCAGCGCGTCCCCGAGCCCCTGGGCGAACGCGTCGAGGCCGGCCTTCGACGAGCCGTAGATGAAGTTCGCGCGGCGGGCGCGCTCACCGGCCACCGACGACAGCACCACCAGAGAACCGTGCCCCTGCGCCTGCAGCGCGCCCGCGCAGATCAGCCCCGCCGAGACGGCGCCCGTGTAGTTGGTCTGGGCGACCCGGACGGCGGCGAGCGGATCGGCCTCGTCGTGCGCCTGGTCGCCGAGGATCCCGAAGGCGAGCAGCACCATGTCGATGTCGCCCTCGGTGAAGATCTTGCCGAGCCGTTCCTCGTGCGACGTGGTGTCGAGCGCGTCGAACGGCACCGTCCGCACGTCCGCGCCGAGCGCCCGCAGCGACTCCGCGGCGGCCGTCAGGGCGGGCGAGGGGCGTCCGGCGAGCCATACCGTGCGGGTACGGCGGGCGATCAGCCGGCGGGCCGTGGCGAGCCCGATCTCGGAGGTGCCGCCGAGCAGGAGCAGGGACTGCGGGGCGCCGAAGGCATCCTTCATGACGATCAAACTCCTCGGAGAGCGCGATGCGGAGGGCGGTTCGGAGAAACGGTTCGGAGCGGCGGTTCGGAGAAACGGTTCGCGGGACGGTTCAGAGGGCGAGGCGACGGGAGAGGTCGGACCTGAAGACGGAGCGCGGGTCGAGCGTGGCCCGCAGCGCGCGGAACTCGGCCAGCCGCGGGTACATCGCGTCCAGCAGCTCCGGCCGCAGCCGGGAGTCCTTCGCGAGGTAGACCCGGCCGCCCGCGTCCGCCACCTCCTCGTCGAGTTCGTCGAGGAAGGCGCCGAGACCGGAGAGCCGGGTCGGGATGTCGAGCGCGAGCGTCCAGCCGGGCACGGGGAAGGAGAGCCAGCCCGGGTCGCCCGTGCCGAAGCGCTTGAGCACGGCGAGGAACGACGGACAGCCGCGGCGCGCGATCCGCTTCACGATCCGGCGCAGCGTCTCCTCGTGCCCGTGGCCGACGACGAACTGGTACTGGACGAACCCGCCGCGCCCGTAGATCCGGTTCCAGTGCGGGACGCCGTCCAGGGGGTGGAAGAACGTGGACATCCGCTGGAGTTCGCCGGTGCGGCGGCGGGGCGCCCGGCGGTACCAGAGCTCGTTGAAGAGACCGACGGCCGGGCGGCCGAGCAGACCCTCGGGGACGAGCGCGGGCGCGGCCGGCAGCCGGCCGGGGCGGAAGGCGAGGGGCGCGCGGCGGGCGCGGCGCTCCCGGACGGGGATCGCGTCGTACGGGGCGTGGTCGCCGCGGGTGAGGACGGACCGTCCGGTGGCGGCGCCGCGCGCGAGGAGGTCGATCCAGGCGACCGAGTAGCGGTAGCGGTGGTCGGTGGCGGTGAGCCGGGCCATCAGCTCGTCGAGGTCCGCGGCGCGTTCGGTGTCGACGGACATGAGGGAGGTCTCGACGGGGAGCAGCCGGAGGGTCGCGGAGAGGATCACGCCCGTCAGGCCCATGCCTCCGGTGGTGGCGTCGAAGAGGTCCGTGCCGGGGAGGACGGTGCGGATCTCCCCGTCGGCGGTGAGGAGTTCGAGGGCGGTGACATGGCGGCCGAAGGAGCCGGAGACGTGGTGGTTCTTGCCGTGGATGTCGGCGCCGATCGCGCCGCCGACCGTGACGTACCGGGTCCCGGGGGTGACGGGGACGAACCAGCCGAGCGGAAGCAGCACCTCCATCAGGCGGTGCAGGCTGACGCCGGCGTCGCAGACGACGGTGCCGCCGACGGCGTCGACCGAGTGGATCCGGTCGAGGCCGGTCATGTCGAGGACGGAGCCGCCGGCGTTCTGCGCGGCGTCGCCGTAGGCGCGGCCGAGGCCGCGCGCGATGGAGCCGCGGGCACCGCAGGCGCGGACGGCTTCGGATGCCTCCTCGTACGTCCGGGGGCGGTGCACGCGCGCGAGGGTGGGAGCGGTGCGACCCCAGCCGGTGAGGGGCTCGTCGTCGGTGTGGGCAGCCATGAGGGCGACCGTATCGCCCGATCTAGGCGTTATGACTGGTTTGCTCTCGGTTCGTCGAAATGGGTGATTAAAGGAGTGTCAGGAAAGATTGCCGTGCGGTGACCGGGCCGCCGGGTCAGAGTCACCCCGGGTCGACGGAGGAGCCCGTCGAGAACCGGGGAGGCGGAGCCGATGCGAAACGCGGACTGGGCCGGGGCCGAGAGGAGACTCCTGGCCGTCCTGCGCGGCTGCGGACGCCGCGCGCCCGTGGCCACGGCCGCCCGCGCGCTGTCCTCCGGCGGCGAGCACGGCGCCCTCTGGCTCGCCGCCGGCCTCGTCGGCGCCGCGCTGGACCGGGAGAGGCGATCCGGCTGGCTGCGCGGTACGGCCCTCGTGGCGGGCGCGCACCTGGCGAGCATGGGCGTCAAGCGGGTGGTCCGGCGGCCACGGCCGGGGGAGGCGGAGTACGAGCCCCTGGTCCGCACGGCGGGCCGGCACTCCTTCCCCAGCTCCCACGCCACGTCCGCCGCCGCGGCGGCCGTCGCCTTCGGCGCCCTCCACCCCGCGGCCCGCCGCCTCGCCGCCCCCGCGGCGGCCGCGATGTGCGTCTCCCGCCTGGTCGTCGGCGTCCACTACCCGACGGACGTGGCGGCGGGCGCCCTCCTGGGCGCGGTGACGGCCGCCCTCGCCCGCCCCTGGCTCCGGACGCCGCCCACGGCCCTCGCCGCGTCCGCCGGTGCGTGCCGTGGCTGAGCGCTCCGCCGGCGCCGTCCTCGACAAGCCCGTCGGCGTACGAGACCACCGGCGTGGGCGCGGGCGCCGGCGGTCGTACGCCGTGGCCGCCGGGCTCGTCAGGACCGCACGGCCCCGGCAGTGGGTCAAGAACGCGCTCGTCGTCGCCGCGCCCGTCGCCGCCGGCCAGCTCGTCTCCTGGCACACGGCCGCCCGACTCGCCCTGGTCTTCGCCCTGTTCACTGCCGCCGCGTCCGCCGTCTACCTCGTCAACGACGCCCGCGACGCGGCCGCCGACCGCGCCCACCCCGTGAAGTGCCTCCGCCCCGTGGCCGCCGGCCTCGTCCCCGTACCCCTCGCGTACGCCACCGGCACCCTCCTCGGCGTCGGGGCCGCCGTCGCGAGCGCGGTCCTGTGCAACCCGATGACCGCCGCGCTCCTCATCGCGTACCTCGTCATGCAGATCGCGTACTGCCTGCGGCTCAAGCACGTCCTCGTCGTCGACCTCGCCGTCGTCACCACCGGTTTCCTCATGCGGGCCATGGTCGGCGGGGTCGCGCTCGCGATCCCGCTCTCCCGCTGGTTCCTGATCACCACCGGCTTCGGCGCGCTCTTCATGGTCGCCGCCAAGCGCTACTCCGAAGCCGTCCAGATGGAGGACGCGCGCGGCGCGACCCGCGCGCTGCTCACCCAGTACACGACCGGATACCTACGCTTCGTCTGGCAGTTGGCGGCCGGGGTCGCCGTCCTCGGCTACTGCCTCTGGGCCCTGGAGAGCGGCGGTGTCGCCACCGGCAGCCTGCTGCCCTGGCGCCAGCTCTCCATGATCGCCTTCATCCTCGCCGTCCTGCGCTACGCCGTCTTCGCCGACCGCGGTTCCGCCGGCGCCCCCGAGGACGTCGTGCTGCACGACCGCCCGCTCGCGGTCATCGGCCTGGTCTGGGCGGCGATGTACGGCATGGCGGTCGCGGACCTGTGAGGCCGCCGGAAGCACGCCGTATCGGCACGAGATCAAGGGGTACGCGTACGACATGGACTGGCTGAGCAAGCTCCCCGTCATCGGCCCCTGGGTCACCCGCCTCATGAAGACGCACGCCTGGCGTTCGTACGAGACCCTCGACGCCGCCCACTGGACCCGGCTCGCCGCAGCCATCACCTTCATCAGCTTCCTGGCGCTGTTCCCCCTGATCGCCGTCGCCGCGGCGGTCGGCGCCGCGTTGCTCAGCCAGGAGCAGCTCGACAAGATCGAGGACAAGATCACCGACCAGGTCCCCGGCATCTCCGACCAGCTGAACATCGGCGGCCTCGTGGACAACGCGGGCACGATCGGCCTCGTGGCCGGTGTCCTGCTGCTCTTCACGGGCATCGGATGGATCGGCTCGATGCGGGACTGCCTGCGCGCGGTGTGGGGGATCGACGACCAGGACGAGGGCAACCCCGTCGTACGCAAGGGCAAGGACGCGCTCGTCCTGCTCGGGCTCGGCGCCGTCGGGCTCTGCTCGCTCGCCGCGTCCTGGCTCGGCTCCACCGCCGTCGGCTGGTCCGCCGACCGGGTGGGGATCTCCGGCGAGGGGGCCACCGGGATCCTGCTCCAGGTGGCCTCCGTCGCCGTCGCCGCCATGGCGGGCTTCCTCGTCCTGCTGTACCTGCTGACGCTGCTCCCGGGCGTCCACCCGCCGCGCCGCCGCCTGGTGGTGGCGGCGGTGATCGGAGCGATCGGCTTCGAGCTGCTGAAGCTGCTGATCGGCGGCTACATGCGGGAGGTCGCGGGAAAGTCGATGTACGGCGCGTTCGGCGTGCCGGTCGCGCTGCTCCTCTGGATCAACTTCACCGCGAAGCTCCTGCTGTTCTGCGCCGCCTGGACGGCTACGGGGTCGGGGTCCGGTCCGGACCGCCCGGAGCTTCCGGACGGTCGGGATCCTGAACCGCGTCAGGACCCTGAACCGCGTCAGGACCCTGCACCGCGTCAGGACCCGCCGGGCCGTCGGTCCGAGGGCGGCGCCGGACCAGCTCCGGCAGCGGCCAGCGACGGTTGACGAGGAAGGCGGCGCCCGCCAGCAGCACCAGCAGGCCGCCGACGATCCCGAGCGCGGTCCCGACGCCACCGACCTTCCCCCCGGCGGAGGCCTTCTGCGCGGCGTCCGGGGCGTTCTTGCCGGGCGCCGGCGACGAGCCGTCGCTCTCGGTCCCCGGGTTCGTCACGGCGGACTTCGGCGGGACCAGCTCGCCCACCGGCTGCACCTTCCCGGCCGCGGCGAAGCCCCAGTCGAGGAGCCGCGCGGTCTCCTTGTAGACCGCGTGCTGCTCCTTGGACGACGGGTTCAGCACCGTCACGAGCAGGACTTTGCCGTTGCGCTCCGCAACGCCGGTGAACGTGGCGCCGGCGTGCGTGGTGTTGCCGTTCTTGACGCCGGCGATGCCCTGGTACGGGGCGACGCCCAGGTCGCCGGTCAGCAGCCGGTTCGTGTTCTGGATCTCGAAGGTCTCGCGCTTCTTCCCCGGCTTCTCCTCACCCGGGAAGGCGGCGCGCGCGGTCGCCGCGTACTCGCGGAAGTCCGCGTTCTGCATCCCGCTGCGGGCGATGAGCGTCAGGTCGTACGCGGACGAGACCTGGCCCGGGGCGTCGTAGCCGTCCGGCGACTCCACGTGGGTGTCGAGCGCCTGGAGCTCGTCGGCGCGGTCGTTCATGTCCTGCACGGTCTTCGCGAGGCCGTTGTTCATCGAGGAGAGCACGCGCACGGCGTCGTTGCCCGAGCGAAGGAAGACACCGAGCCAGAGATCGTGGACGGTGTAGGTCGACTTCTCCTTGATCCCCACGAGGCTCGATCCCGCGCCGAGGCCGGCCAGATCCTCGGGCGTGACGGTGTGCTTCGTCGTCCTGGGGAACTTGGGCAGCACCGTGTCCGCGAAGAGCATCTTGAGCGTGGAGGCCGGGGCGAGGGGCCAGTGGGCGTTGTGCGAGGCGAGCACGTGACCCGTCTCCGCGTCCGCGACGATCCACGACCGCGCGCTCAGCTCCCTGGGCAGTACCGGCGCTCCGGGCCCGAGCCGCACCTGCGTACCGGGCACGCCGAGCAGCGACCCGCCGACCGACGACATCTTGGCGGGCGGCCTGGGCTGCTTCTCCTCCTTGTTGTCCGCCGTGTCCGCGTGGGCGGGGAGGGCGGTCAGGAGCGGAAGCAGCGCAGCAGCAGTGACCGCCCAAGCGGTCTTCTTCGAAGCAGACACGATCGAAAACGTACAGGCACGGCCCGACGATCCGAACCCCGCCGGGCGGTTCGCCCGGTCACCACCACTCGGGTGCCCGGGCCGCCCCGGAGACGAGGTGCCCGGGGCCGGTGGTGATACTGAGGGTATGAAGCTCAGCCGTCCCGTCTCCTGGTTCCTGCTCGCCTTCGGGGTGTGGAGCTGGTTCATCTGGATCACTTTCGTCAAGAACCTGTGGAACGACGGGAGCGGTCTCGCCTTCGACGACGCGGGCGAGCCGACGGCCTACTTCTGGGTTCATCTGCTGCTCGCCATCACGTCCTTTGTTCTGGGGACGGTGGTCGGCACGATCGGGTTGCGTGGAGTGCGCGCGTCGCGACGCGCGCACGGATAGGGGTTGGGGCGCGTGCTCGTCTTTCTGCTCGTGTTCGTCGTGATCCTCGGGCTCCTGGCCACGGTTCACTGGTACGTGTGGCGGCGCCTGGTGCGCGATGTCACCGCGCGGGGGAGCGTGGCGCGGCGGCTGGGGACCGTGGCGGCGTTCGCGCTGCCCGCGCTGTCGTTCGCGGCCCTGGTCTCCGCCCGGGCCGGCGCCCCCTTCTGGCTCCAGCAGGCCGTGGCCTGGCCCGGCTACCTGTGGCTGGCCGTCCTGCTGTACCTGACCCTCGCCCTGGTGGTCGGCGAGGCCGTCCGCCCGCTGCTGCGGCGTGCCCTTGAGCGCGGGGCGACCGCCCCGAGCCCTTCCGCGGCATCCGTGCAGGCTCCGGCCCCCGCCCCGGCCACGGTCCCGCCCTCCGCTCCCTCCGCCCCGGCCCCCGGGCCCGCCGGGAGCGACGAGCCCGCCGCCCCCGCCGAGAGCGACGAGGCCGCGGGCGTCGCCGGTGCCACCGCCGTCTCCCGGCGGCTGTTCGTCTCGCGTGTCGTCGGCGGGGCCGCGGCGGCCGCCGCCGTGGGGACCGTCGGGTACGGAACGTACGGCGTGCTGCGCGGGCCGCGCGTCAAGCGGGTGACCGTACCGCTGGCCAAGGTGCCGCGGGCCGCGCACGGGTACCGCATCGCCGTCGTCTCCGACATCCACATCGGACCGATCCTGGGCCGCGCGCACACACAGCGCATCGTGGACGCCATCAACCGCACCCAGCCCGACCTGATCGCCGTCGTCGGCGACCTCGTCGACGGCAGCGTCGAGAACCTCGGCCCCGCCGCCGAGCCCCTCGCGCAGCTGAGGGCCCGGCACGGCTCGTTCTTCGTGACGGGCAACCACGAGTACTTCTCCGGCGCCGACGCCTGGGTCGACCATGTCCGCGAACTCGGCCTGCGGCCGCTGCGCAACGCGCGCCAGGAGATCGCGGCCGGATTCGACCTCGCGGGCGTCGACGACATCGCCGGCGAGAGCGAGGGCAAGGGCCCGGACTTCGCCGCCGCCCTCGGCGACCGCGACCGTGCCAGGGCCGCCGTGCTCCTCGCGCACCAGCCGGTCGTCATCCACGACGCCGTACGCCACGGCGTCGACCTCCAGCTCTCCGGCCACACCCACGGCGGTCAGCTCTGGCCCGGCAACTACCTCGCCGAGCTCGCCAACCCGACCGTCGCCGGTCTGGAGCGGTACGGCGACACCCAGCTCTACGTCTCGCGCGGCGCGGGCGCCTGGGGCCCTCCGGTCCGGGTCGGCGCGCCCTCCGACATCACCGTCGTGGAGCTGGCCTCCCGGCAGGCATAGAGGGGCATGTCCGGCATAGCGGGATGGTGTAGCGGAACGGGTCACTCATCGCGCTGGGGCCGATACATGCCGTTGAGTCCCCCGAAGTCGCTCATCACGGACATATACCTGCACTGTGAAGGTTTACTCTTCCACTTGTGAATTCCGTGTGATTGGGTGACGCCATCGCGGCATGGCTGGGTGCCGCCGCGCCAGGGGTGGGCTCGAAAAAAGGAAGCACGGCAATGCGGTCGAAGGTCCGTCTGCGGATCCTCATCACTTGTGGAGTTCTGGTGGCCGCCGGGGTGGGAGGCTGGCAGCTGCTGCCTTCCGACGACGTCCGGACCGACCCGATCACCGTCGGCACCACGGACGAGGTCACCTCGCTCGACCCGGCCGGGGCGTACGACGCAGGCTCGTGGGCGATGTACAGCAACGTCTACCAGTCGCTGCTCTCCTTCAAGCCCGGCTTCGTCACGCCGGTCCCCGACGCCGCCGAGAACTGCAAGTTCATCGGCACCCGGCTCACGACGTACCAGTGCGAGCTCCGGGACGACCTGACCTTCCCCGGCGGCCGCAAGGTGACGGGCGAGGACGTCAAGTACTCCTTCGAGCGCATGCTGAACATCAAGGCGGACGTCGGTCCCGCGCCGCTCTTCGCGACCCTGAAGAGCGTCGTGGCCGACGGCCAGAAGGTCACCTTCAACCTGACCGGCCGGGACGCGACCTTCCCGCTGAAGCTCGCCACGGGCGCCGGCTCGATCGTCGACCGTGACCAGTACCCGGCCAAGCAGCTGCGCGAGGGCACGACGGTCCAGGGCACGGGGCCATACCTCCTCAAGGAGTACAAGCCCGGCGAGAGCGCGCGCCTGGAGCCGAATCCGAACTACCGGGGCGCGGTGGAGAAGCGCGGCGGAACGGTCGTCGTGAAGTACTTCACGGAGTCCGAGGAGCTCGCCGACTCCTGGGAGAGCAAGCAGGTCGACGTCGCGCACCGGCAGATGCCGCCGGAGTTCCTCTCGACGGTGAAGGACGGCAAGGACACCGCTCGGATCACCGAGGCGCAGACGGCCGAGATCCGCAATCTCTACTTCAACGTGAAGTCCGGCTCGCCGATGGCGAAGAAGGCGGTCCGGCAGGCGGTCGCCGCGTTGATCGACCGCCCGGCGATCGTCACCGGCGCGTACCACGGCACGGTCGAGCCGCTGTACTCCCTCATCCCGCAGGGCTTCAACGGCCACAGCACCTCGTTCTACGACACGTATCCCGAGCCGTCCAAGAAGACGGCGAAGAGCCTGCTGAAGGCGGCGGACGTCGACACGCCGGTGAGCTTCACCCTCGGCTACCGCAAGGACGCCACGTACGGCGCCGAGGCGGCGGAGCTGAAGAAGCAGCTGGAGATGAGCGGCCTGTTCAAGGTCAAGCTGGTCGAGGCGGAGTGGAAGGAGTTCCAGCAGGGGTACGTGAAGGGCGACTACGACGCGTACCCCGTCGGCTGGCTGCCCGACTTCCCGGACTCCGACAGCTTCACCGCCCCGCTGGTCGGCACGGACAACGCGATGCACAACGGCTTCGGCAGCAAGAAGATCGATTCGCTGATCTCCGCGACGCAGCAGTACAGCGACCGGGCGGCGGCGGCCAACGACTTCGAGGACATCCAGGCCGAGGTCGCCGAGGACGTCCCGCTGATCCCGCTCTGGCAGAAGAAGGACTACGTCCTGGCGACGACCGAGGTCGCCGGCTCGCAGTACCTGACCGACGGCACCGGCATCTGGCGCCTCTGGGAACTCAGCTGGATCTGACGGGCGCGCGCCCGGACGTCGGCGGCTCGGCCCCTCGGGGCTCGGGCCGCCTTCGGTTTGGGGCCGCTCTCCGGCTGGAGCCGCTTCGGGGCCCGAGCGGCCTTCTGGATTGAGCGGCCTTCCGGCTGGAGCCGCTTCGGAGCCCGAGCAGCCTCCGGCCCGAGCAGCCTCCGGCCCGAGCCGCCTTCGGTTTGAGCCGCCTTCCGGCCCGAGCCGCCTTCGGTTTGAGCCGCCTTCCGGCCCGAGCCGCCTTCGGTTTGGGCCGCCTTCCGGCTGGAGCCGCTTCGGAGCCCGAGTCGCCTTCCGGCCTGAGCCGCTTCGGGGCCCGAGCAGCCTCCGGCCTGAGCCGCTTCCGGAGCCCGAGCGGCCCCGGTCGTCAGTCCTTCGCGGGCTTCGGCCGCTTGGGCTTGCCCGAGGCCGCCATGCCGGCCGCCGTCGGCATGAAGTCGGCGAGGAGGTCGTGGGTCTCGACGACCAGGGGGCGCAGCAGCCGGAAGCGCGAGAGCGAGATCGCGCGGGCGGTGACCGGTGCGAGGCGCTGGACGAGGCGGCGGCTGTTGGCGCAGCCCTCGGAGCGGTCGTACACCCAGAACAGCACCAGGCCCATCTGCTGGAGCCAGAGCAACTGGGGAAGCGGCTCGGCCAGTTCGGGGTCGACCTTGACGTCGGCCCCGGCGATGACCCTGCGGTGGACCTCGATCGCGGCCTCGCGCGGGCCCTCCGACTCGGGGGAGAAGGGGCTGAGCGGGCTGTCCGGGTCGGCCGCGTTCTTGAAGAACTGGGCCGCGAACTCGTGGTACGGCTCGGCGATGTCGAGCCAGCCGAGGAGGACCCCGCGGATGCGGGCCGTGAGGTCCTTCTCGCCGCCGTCGAGCACGTCGGCGACGGCCGCCTGGTGCTCCTCGGCGATCCGGTCGTAGAAGCCCTGGACCAGGTGTTCCTTGGAGGCGAAGTAGTAGTACGCGTTGCCGACGGAGACTCCGGCCTCCTGGGCGATGGCCCGCATGGTCGTCTTGTCGTAGCCGCGCTCCTTGAAGAGCCGGAGCGCGGTTTCGAGGATGAGCGTGCGGGTCTGTTCGCTCTTGGCGGCCTTGGCCGGGGCCTTGGCCCCGGCGTCGGTTCCGGTCCGCTCGGGCTCGGCGGGCTGCACTTCCTTCACGTCCTTCACAGTGCCCGAGCCTAGCCGGGCCTGCCGGGCACTTCGCAGCGCCCGTCGTCGCAGGCCGGTCCGCCCCCCTTGAGCGCCTCGCGCCACTTGGCGGCGGCGAGGACGGTCGCCCGGGCGAAGGGCTGTCCGGCGGGCGTGGCCAGCCAGTGGGCCTTGGGCCGGTGTTCGGCCAGGGCCCAGAGGCAGACGATCCAGGCGGAGGTGGAGCGGTAGACCTGCCCCCGGTCACCGATCACGGTGATCTCCCTGAGGGTGGACTCGTGGTCGAGGTCGGGGAAGCGGCGCCTGGCCTCCTGCGAGGCGGCCGGGACCAGGTCGAGCGGGACGAGCCGGTGCTGCCGCAGCAGCCAGTGACGCAGATGGACGCAGAGCGGGCAGTCGGCGTCGTACAGCACGGTGAGGCGGTGTACGGGGGTCACGGGCGGCCGGCTCATCCGTCTCTCCTCACGCTCCGGCGACGGGCGGAGCCCAGGGGCCCTTGGCCGGGCCGGTCCAGCCCTGCGGCGGCACCGGCGGCACCTGCTCGCGCTCCATCACGCCCCGGCGACGGATCTTGTTGAGGACGTAGACGTTGCCCAGGTGCATCACGCCGAGGACCAGGAGGACCACGCCGAGCTTGACGGACAGGGCCTCGAAGAGCCCCCGGGCGTCGGCGACGGTCTCGTCCTGATTGAGGTAGAGGGCGACGAAACCGAAGTTGACGAGGTAGAAGCCGACCACCAGGAGGTGGTTGACGGCCTCGGCGAGCTTCTCGTTCCCGTGCAGGACGTCTGCCAGGAAGATCCTTCCGTTGCGGCTGAGCGTGCGGGCGACCCAGACGGTCAGAGCCACGCTGATGAGCAGGTAGACGATGTACGCGACGACAGTGAGGTCCATGCCCCACCCTCCCTTGAACGCGTTCAAAAGCTGGCGGTCATGACTGTAGACCTCCGTTTGAACATGTTCAAGTGAGGGTCGGCGGAGGGGCCGGGAAATCCGTAGGTGATCGGGGAGCGCGGCACCTAAGGTGACGCCTGATGCTTTCCTATGACGTGGCCGGTGAAGGCCCTTCCACAGTTGTCCTGCTCCACTCCGGCGTCTGCGATCGGAGGATGTGGGACGCGCAGTTCGCGGCGCTGGCCGCCGCCGGGCACCGCGTGGTCCGCTGCGACCTCCGCGGCTTCGGCGAGACCCCGATCGACCGCCCGCACACCCACTGCGACGACGTCGTGGAACTCCTCGACGCCCTCGGCGTCGAACGGGCCGCGCTCGTCGGCTCCTCCTTCGGCGGCGAGGTCGCGCTGGAGACCGCCGTCCGGCACTCCGGGCGCGTCTCGGCGCTCGCGCTGCTCTGCTCCGGCATCCCCGACTACAGCCCGAGCGACGAACTGCGCTCCTGGGGGCGGCGCGAGGACGAGCTGCTCGAAGCGGGCGACGTGGACGGGGCGGTCGCGCTCAACGTCGACACGTGGCTCGGCCCGGAGGCCGACGACGAGGCACGCGAGCGGGTACGCGTGATGCAGCGGCGCGCCTTCGACGTACAGCTCGCCGCCTCCGACGAGGTCCGCCCGGTCGACGCCGGTGTGACGTCGGCGGAGCTGGCCGGGACCGACCTGCCGTGCCTGGTCGTCTCCGGGGCCCACGACCTGCCCGACTTCCGGGCGATGTCGGCCCGCCTCGCGACGCTGCTGCCCGGCGCCCGTCACGTCGAACTGGAGTGGGCGGCCCACCTTCCGGCTCTGGAGCGCCCCGAGGAGACGAGCGCGCTCCTCGCCGGATTCCTGGCGGAGGTCACAGCCCCCGGCGTATCCGTGAGCTGATCGTGCGGTCGGTGATCCCGGCGTCGGCGGCGAGCAGGAACGCCTTCGCGAGGATCACCGACAGCATCCCGCCGTCCTCCTCGAACGGCAGGAAGAACTTCTCCGGGGTCTGCGACGAGCGGTCCGGCCCGAGGTGGAGCGGGGCGTCCTCCGGCTCCATCAGGACGTTGCCCGAGCCCAGGTGGATCCGGTACACGCGCAACTCGCCCCGGACTCTCAGGAAGCGGTCCGTCAGCTCCGCACGGTCGGCGATCCCGGTGCGTGGCAGCAGCCGTGCCAGCGTCTCCCGGCGGATCCGGGCCGACGCGGTCAGCTCGCCGAACGACCGGCTCTCCCAGTACCCGTCGTACGCCCTCTCCTCGCCGCGGTCCCGCCACTCCGGGTCCGCGCCGATGGACGCCACCGCCACGAACAGATCGACGTCCCGCAGCGCCTCCGACAGTACGAGCGCCGGAACGCCGGCCGGTGCGACCGTCTCCCAGACGCCCCGCGCCCCCGAGGAGGCCACGCGGCGCTCGAAGCGGACCTGGTCGGTGGAGCAGAGCACGGCGATCCCGTCGGCGGAGCTGCCGGCGTCGACCAGCCCGACGAAGAACCGGGCCCGCCAGAACACCCCCTCGCCGACCGGCAGATCACCGGGCCGTGGCAGCTCCCGCACCATCTCGGAGGAGCCGCCTGCCCCGAAGTACCCCAGGTGGTCACCGGTCCAGCCGCGCTCCGCCATCAGGGCGCGCGCCTGCCCGTAGCGCAGGATGTGCCCGGCGAACCGGTTCGAGTACGAGCCGGTCGCCACCTCGGCCGGGGTGAGCGGGTACACCTCGCGGAAGACCTGCTTGAACGGCTGGCGCAGCTCCCGCTCCGTCAGCTCCTCCCGCCACTCGCCCACTTCGTCGGCCTCGGCCCGTATCGGATGCCACAGCCGCAGCCGGGCCCCGGGGGCGACCGGGGTCGCCGTGCCGTCCGCGCCGGCCAGTGCCCAGCCGCCGCCGGTCCGCTCGGGAACCCCGGCCGTCCAGCGCCCGTCGGCCTCCGGCGCGACCTCCCACAGCAGCGCGCGGGCGGCGCGACCGGTCACCGGGTGGTCGATGTAGTACCGCTGCCAGTCCTCCGCGGGCCACGTCGTCCCCGCCGCCAGGTGCTCCTCCAGCCGGGCGCGCTCCACGGCCAGCAGGGTTCTGAGCTCCTTCAGCGCGGTGCGGAGCGGCGCCAGTCGCTCGCCGTACGCCTCACGGACCGCCTTCGGCGCCGACTTCAGCACCCGGCCCTGGGGGCCCCGGAACGACAGCGAGGCCACGCCTGGCTCCTGCACGGAGAGCACCGCGGTGTACTCCCCGAGCGTCTCCTCCCGCATGCCCCGCCCGTCGAGCCCGTGCGCCGGGGTGCCGCGCTCGCGCAGCATCGACGGCGTGAGCCCGGCCCGCCCCGAGACGGCCTCCAGGGCCTTGGCGGCCGCCTTGAGCACCGTCCGGTTGCGGACCTTCCCCCTGACCCGCCCGAGCCACTGGACGGCCTCCTCGCCGTCCGGTCCTTCGCACTCGCCCAGCACGGCGACGGCGGTGGTGGCCAGCGGCTGGCTGCGGCACTCGCCGCCCGATCCGCCGGCCCCCGTGGCCGCGTACAGTGCGACCGCGCCGGTCAGCGGAACGGTCCACGTGTCGTCCAGGTCGAGAGACGCCCACAACAGCCCTCGTACGAGGCACGTGTTGCCGTCGCCCGCGAGGCCCCAGACCCTCATGCCCCACGGGTTGAGATCGGTCACCTCGTGTTCGGGCTGGGCGGCGATCCCCTCCAGCAGCCGCCGCACCAGCTCCGCGCCGGACTCCGTCTCCGCCAGCAGCGCCGAGGCCGTCCTGCGCCAGGTCCTGGTGGCCTTGACCTTGTCCATGAGGGCGCAGTGCGCGAGGAACGCCGACACGCCGCGGCCCGCGAGCAGCTCGCCGTGCGCGGCCCGCATCGCGGGGCCGTAGTCGTCGTGGGCGTCCAGCAGGTGCCGGGGCAGCCGGCCCTCGAAGGCCGGCGTCTCGCGGCGCAGCAGCGCGTCGATCCGGTCGCGTATCCCCGCGAACTCGTCGCTCCGGTAGACACGGAGGTTCTCGGCGGCCCGGCGCAGCACCCGTACCCGGGGCCGGTCGAACTCCTCGGCCTGCTCGGCGGCCGACAGCGCAATCGGCACGAGCGCCCGGAACCTGTCCTGCAGTTCGTGCGGGGCGACGGCGGCGTCCTTCCCCGCCAGCCGCGCGAGCAGCATGTCCGAATCCGCCGTCGACCAGCCGAGCTCCTGCCCGGCGAGCCGGTCGAGCGCGCTCGCCACGGCCGGATCGGCGCGTCGGCACATCGCCTCGTGGAGCAGCAGCCCGCTCTCCCGCCGCCCCGCCGCGTCCAGTCCGTCCAGGAACTCCCGGACCCGGCCCGTCTCCAGTGCCGCGTACAGCCCGCTCTTCACACTCGTGGTCCCCACCATGCGTACGAAGGTAGGCGACCCCACTGACAGCGTCACCGGCCCCCTCAGCGGAACTTCCGGACCCCCGGGACCAGCGCCGTCCCCAGGCAGCAGCCGCCCACCACGACCGCGGCGGCGATCAGCGGGACCTCCGGGCCCCAGGCGTCGGCGGCGATGGGGGCCAAGGCGTAGCCGAGCGGCATGGCGGCGAGCGAGAGCAGCCAGTCGTAGGAGTCCACGCGGGCCAGGGCGTGGGGCGGGACGGCCCGTTGGACGGCCGTCTCCCAGACGGGGGTGAGGAAGCCGAGACCGGCCTGGGCGAGTCCGTACGCGGCGATGGTCAACGGCGCGGGGGCGGGGACGGCCAGCAGGAGGAGCGGCAATGCGTAGACGGCGAGACCGAGGTTGGCCGCCAGGACGGGGCGCCGGGGGCGCAGCCGGTCGGCGAGCAGGGCGCCGGCGAGGAAGCCGACCGCGCCGACCTGGAGGAGCACCACCCAGACGGTGCTGCCGCCGAGATGGGTGAGGGCGATGCCCGGGCCGAGGGTCATCAGGACGGCCGCGGCGCCGTTCCAGGCGCTGTGGCCGATGAGGCTGGTCCAGTACCAGTCGCGGGACCTGACCTCCCGCCAGCCCTCCTTGAGGTCGGTGAGCAGCGAGCTGTGCGGGAGGGGCACGCGCTCGACCCGGACGGCGAGCAGCAGCAGGGCGCTGAGCGCGAAGGTGGCCGCGTCCAGGACGAACGCCCACCCGGCGCCCGCCGTGACGATCAGGGTGCCGGCGAGAGCGGGTCCGGCGAGGCGGGCGACGCTCCCGGCCACCCCCATGGCGGCGTTGGCGCGGTGCAGGGCCTCGGGGGCCACCGTCCCGGTGATCAGGGGGGAGTTGGTGGGCATCGCGAAGGCGCTCGCGGCCCCGCCGACGACTTCGGCGCCGGCGATGGCCCAGAGGGACGGGTCGCCGCTCAGCAGTTGGGCGCCGACGAGGAGTTGGGCCGCGCAGCGGACGAGGTCGGTGGTCAGCGCGACCGTACGGGCGTCGAAGCGGTCGCCGACCACTCCGCCGAGGGGAAGCAGGAGCAGCTTGGGGACCATCGCGCAGGCCAGGACGATCGCGAGCGCGGAGGTCGATCCGGTGGCCTCCCAGACGGCGATGGCCAGCGCGGCGGGGATGGCGGCGTCGCCGAGGAGCGAGAGGAGGCGGCCGGTGAAGAGGATGCGGAAGGAGCGGGTGCGCAGGGGATGGGGGACGGGTGCGGGCGCGGGCACGGTGACCGTGCCGGACGGGGCGGTGGGCATGACAGGGAAGGTAGTTCGGCATCAAATGATTCGTCAACGAAATATTCGTCCTCGAAAAATCATGGAGAGCGACGTACGATCGACCCATGGAGCCGAGCGCGCCCACAGGGCCCACACCGCGCGACTGGACCGACGAGCACGTGACCCGCTGGCAGCCCGTCCTGCCCGGCCTCGACCCGGTGGTGGAGGGCGCCGTGACCCGGATGAAGAAGCTCTCCGTCCATCTGCGGCGGGTCCGCGAGCAGTCCCTCGTCGACTTCGAGCTGGAGCGCCACGAGTTCGACACCCTTCACAAGCTCGCCGGCCGCGGCGGCACCGCGGCACCCTCCGAACTGGCCCAGGACCTCGATCTCGCCCCCGCCTCGGTCACCGGCCGCCTCGACGCCCTGGAGAAGCGGGGCTTCGTCCGCCGTACGCAGTCCACGACCGACCGCCGCCGGGTCGTCGTCCAGCTCACCGACGCCGGCCGGGAGACCTGGCTCGGCGCGATGGACGTCCTCGGTCACGAGGAGGAGCGGCTGCTCGGCGTCCTCGACGAGAAGGAGCGGGCCCTGCTCAACGACATGCTCCGCCGGATCATGATCGTCGCCGAGGAGTCGAACGGGCTCACCGACGCTCCTCGTACCCCTTGAACCCGGCGCCGACGATCCGCAGGACCCGGTCCAGCTCCTGATCGGCGTCCTTCCCCGTCGGGAGCGTGGAGTACACCACGACACGCTCCAGGCCCGGCGTGGCGAACACCCCGCCCGTGTATCCCCGGTTGGTCCCCGTCTTGCCCCAGACGACGGGGCCTCCGCCGGGGGCCGGGGTCCGCATCAGGCCGCCGTAGCTGAACCGCGCGTCCGGTATGGAGGGCGTCCTGAACAGCGCCGCCTGCTCGGCGGGGCGCAGCAGCCCGCCCCGCATCAGCGCCTTCATGAACCGCGTGACGTCGGAGGCGGTGGAGACGATCCCGCCCTCGGCCCACGCCCAGTCGTCGGCGGGCAGGTGGGTGTGGCGCAGTCCGAGCGGCCGCAGGACGCGGTCGTGCAGCTCCGTCGCGTACGGCCTGCCGGTCACCTTCTCGATGAGGAGGCCCGCGACGAAGTAGTTGATCCCGTTGTACTGGACGGCCGTGCCGGGGGCCGTCGGCGTCCCGCAGGAGACCGCGGAGGTCACGACCTCGACCGGCGTCCCCGGCCGGACACATGTGGGCTTCTGCAGCCCGCTGCTGTGGCTCAGCAGCTGCCCGACGGTGATGGGGGCGTACGAGGCGGGCAGCAGGCCCGGGAGATGCTCCTGGACCGTGTCGTCCAGGGAGAGCCTGCCCTCGCCGACGAGCTGGAGGGTGAGGGCGCCGGTGTACAGCTTGGTGACGCTGCCGATGGCGTACGGCGCGTCCGCGGACGTCCAGGCGCCGGCCGTCCCGGTCCATCTGCCGTCCCGTCCGACGACCCGGACCATCGCCCCGCGTACATGGTCGTCGGGCAGCCCGGCGAGCGCGTCCCGCAGGGCGCCCTGATCGATCCGGCCGTGCCCGTGTGCCGCCACGTGGGCGGGCACGGAGACCGGAGCGCCCGCCCCCGACACCGGCGCACGTACCGCCGCCGGCGCGGCGACGGCCGGTACGGCCGCCCCGAACACGCCCACGAGTGCGGCCCCGGCCGCGATCGTCGCCGTCCAACGTGCCCTGCTGATCCGTGAGTTCGTCATGGATCAAGGTTCCCGCCCTCGGCGCCCCCGGACCATCGGGGACACCCCTGGCCGGACCCCGGACCGACCCGGGCACGCCCCTGACCCGAACCCCCTAGGACGATCACGGCGCTCAGCCGCTCAGCCCCGCTCAGCGGCTCAGCCGTTCAGCCCCGCTCAGCCGTTCAGTCGCTCAGACACTCAGCGAGCGGGCGAAGTTGACCTGGCTCATCACCCAGTGGAAGGTTTCGGGGCCGGTCGCGGGGATCATCGTGGAGTGATGCCGGCCGCCGCTGGTCACCGTGATCTGGATGAAGCCGGTCGTCTGCTTCTCCTTCATCAGCAGGAACAGCAGACCCAGCAGACAGAAGATGAAGAAGATGACGGCCAGCACGATCGCGACCGTGGGCATCTTCTCCTCCGTCCGCGACATGTCCATCGCGTTCCACACGGCGCCCTTGAGCGGCATCGCACCGGCCGGAGTGATGATCTGGTCGCCGACGACGGTGATGTCGCCGAGGCTCAACAGCGGTGCCCCGCCGCCTCCCTGACCCATCGGCGGGTGCTGCGGCGGCACCGGCACGCCCGCTGCCAGGGTCGGCTCGTACGAAGGTCCGGGCACCGCCGGCGGATACCCGTAGCCCGGCGCCCCCTGCGGGTACCCGTACGCGGGCGTTCCCGGCTGGTCGGGCCCCCACTTGTACTCACCGTCCGCGTAAGGGTTCGGCTCGCTCATCAATCCCCGCTCTCCCCGAAGTGTTTCGGACACATGGTTCGGACACATGGTGCGCACCTGGAAAACCCGAAGGCCCGTTCCCGCACGCCGCAGCGTACAGAAACGGGCCTCCGGCCGTGGCGACGGTCAGAAGCGACGCGTGATCAGCGCGCGCTTCACTTCCTGGATCGCCTTCGTGACCTCGATGCCACGCGGGCAGGCGTCCGTGCAGTTGAACGTCGTGCGGCAACGCCACACGCCGTCCTTGTCGTTCAGGATCTCCAGGCGCTGCTCGCCCGCCTCGTCACGCGAATCGAAGATGAATCGGTGCGCGTTGACGATCGCGGCCGGGCCGAAGTACTGCCCATCGTTCCAGAAGACCGGGCAGGACGACGTGCACGCGGCGCACAGGATGCACTTCGTGGTGTCGTCGAAGCGCTCACGGTCCTCGGCCGACTGCAGACGCTCGCGCGTCGGCTCGTTGCCCTTGGTGACCAGGAACGGCATGACGTCCCGGTACGCCTGGAAGAAGGGCTCCATGTCGACCACGAGGTCCTTCATCACCGTGAGGCCCTTGATGGCCTCGACGGTGATCGGCTTCTCGGGGTTGATGTCCTTGATCAGCGTCTTGCAGGCGAGCCTGTTCTTGCCGTTGATCCGCATCGCGTCCGAGCCGCAGATGCCGTGCGCGCAGGAGCGGCGGAAGGTCAGCGACCCGTCCATGTCCCACTTGATCTTGTGAAGGGCGTCGAGGACACGCTCCTTCGGGTCGATCTCGATCTGGAAGTCCTCCCAGACCGACGCGTCCGACACCTCGGGGTTGAAGCGGCGGATCCGCATCGTGACCGTGATGTACGGGGAGGCGGCGGACTCCGCCTCGACCTTGTCCAGTACGGGGGTAGCCATCAGTACTTACGCTCCATCGGCTGGTAGCGGGTCTGGACGACCGGCTTGTAGTCGAGACGGACGGTCTCGGAGCCGTCGTCGCCGACCTCGCGGTACGCCATGGTGTGGCGCATGAAGTTGACGTCGTCGCGGTTGGGGTAGTCCTCGCGGTAGTGACCGCCGCGGGACTCCTTGCGCGCCAAGGCCGAGACGGCCATGACCTCGGCCAGTTCGAGCAGGTTGCCCAGCTCGATCGCCTCGAGGAGGTCCGTGTTGAAGCGCTTGCCCTTGTCCTGGATGGACACGTTCTCGTAGCGCTCGCGCAGCTCGGCGATCTTCTCGACGGCCGTCTTGATCGTCTGCTCGGTGCGGAACACCATCACGTTGGCGTCCATCGTCTCCTGGAGCTCACGGCGGATGTCGGCCACCCGCTCGCTGCCCGTGGAGTTGCGCAGCTTGTCGATCTGCGCGACGACGAGGGCCTCCGGGTCCTCCGGCAGCTCGACGAAGTCGTGCTTGGCGGAGTACTCGGCGGCGGCGATGCCGGAGCGCTTGCCGAAGACGTTGATGTCGAGCAGCGAGTTGGTGCCGAGGCGGTTGGCGCCGTGCACCGACACGCAGGCGACCTCGCCGGCCGCGTACAGACCCGGGACGACGGTGGTGTTGTCCGCCAGGACCTCACCCTCGACGTTGGTCGGGATGCCGCCCATGGCGTAGTGCGCGGTGGGCTGGATCGGGATCGGGTCCGTGTACGGCTCGATGCCGAGGTACGTACGGGCGAACTCGGTGATGTCCGGGAGCTTGGCGTCGAGCTGCTCCGGCGGAAGGTGCGTCAGGTCGAGGTAGACGTGGTCGCCCTCGGGACCGCAGCCGCGGCCCTCGCGGATCTCCGTGTAGATGGAGCGGGAGACGACGTCACGGGACGCGAGGTCCTTCATGACCGGCGCGTACTTCTCCATGAAGCGCTCGCCGTCCTTGTTGCGGAGGATGCCGCCCTCACCACGGGCGCCCTCCGTCAGCAGGATGCCCATGCGCCAGATGCCCGTCGGGTGGAACTGGAAGAACTCCATGTCCTCCAGCGGCAGGCCGCGGCGGTAGCAGGCCGCCTGGCCGTCACCCGTCAGCGTGTGCGCGTTGGAGGTCACCTTGAAGAACTTGCCCGTGCCGCCGGAGGCGTAGATCACGGCCTTGGCCTGGAAGATGTGGATCTCACCGGTGGCCAGCTCGTACGCGACGACGCCGGCGGACTTCTTGACGCCGTCGACCTCGGTGATCAGCTGGTCCAGGACGTAGAACTCGTTGAAGAACTCCACGCCCTCCTTGACGCAGTTCTGGTACAGCGTCTGGAGGATCATGTGGCCGGTGCGGTCCGCGGCGTAGCAGGACCGGCGGACCGGCGCCTCGCCGTGGTTGCGGGAGTGGCCGCCGAAGCGGCGCTGGTCGATGGTGCCGTTCGGGGTCCGGTTGAACGGCAGACCCATCTTCTCCAGGTCGAGGACGGCGTCGATGGCCTCCTTCGCCAGGATCTCGGCGGCGTCCTGGTCGACCAGGTAGTCACCGCCCTTGACCGTGTCGAAGGTGTGCCACTCCCAGTTGTCCTCCTCCACGTTGGCGAGCGCGGCGGCCATGCCGCCCTGCGCGGCGCCCGTGTGGGAGCGGGTGGGGTAGAGCTTCGTCAGGACGGCGGTGCGGCTGCGCTTCGTCGACTCGATGGCGGCGCGCATGCCGGCGCCGCCGGCGCCGACGATGACGGTGTCGTACTTGTGGATCTTCATGACGTGGATTACCTCAGCCCCGTGCCTAGCGGATGTTCGGGTCGAAGGTGAAGATCACCAGCGTGCCCAGAAGGATGGTGAACACCGTGGCGGTGTACAGCAGGCCCTTGAGCCACAGGCGCGTGTTGGCCCGCTCCGCGTAGTCGTTGATGACCGTACGGAGGCCGTTGGCGCCGTGCAGCATGGCGAGCCAGAGCATCAGCAGGTCCCAGACCTGCCAGAACGGGGACGCCCAGCGGCCGGCCACGAAGGCGAAGCCGATCTTGGAGACGCCGCCGTCGAGGAAGAGCTGGATCAGCAGGTGGCCGAGGACCAGGACGACGAGGACGATGCCCGAGAGGCGCATGAAGAGCCACGCGGCCATCTCGAAGTTGCCTCGCGTCGCCCGCGGGGTCTTGCCGGTGCGCTTGCGGGGGGCCTCGATGTACGGGGCCGGGTTGTCCACGTCGTAGGAGGCGCCTTCGACGGGACCGATCGCGGAAGTGGTGTCAGCAGACATGTCTGGCGTCAGCTCCCGAACAGTTCACGTGCGGCGTGGCCGAGGACGGGGTAGATGGAGCCCGCCATCAGCACGACCCAGATGCCCACGACGGTCCAGAGCATCTGCTTCTGGTAGCGCGGGCCCTTGGACCAGAAGTCCACGGCGATGACCCGCAGGCCGTTCAGCGCGTGGAAGAGGATGGCGGCGACCAGGCCGTACTCGAGGAGTGCGACGATCGGCGTCTTGTACGTGGCGACCACGTCGTCGTAGGCCTCGGGAGAGACGCGGACGAGAGCGGTGTCCAGCACGTGTACGAACAGGAAGAAGAAGATGAGGACGCCGGTGACTCGATGAGCCACCCAGGACCACATTCCTTCCCGGCCGCGGTACAGCGTTCCAGCCGGCACGGAAAAACCCTCCGGGAGCGGGGATCAGGGTCGGCCGGCTTCAGTGTCGGTCTGACCCGGCCGGGTACGGTCCACCGGCCCTGGTCATCGTAGCGACGACTTGTCGGTTCGCTCGCGCGGGGTCCATAGGTGTGATCAAAGAGGCACGGACGGGCTATCGTCGCCGCCCGAATCGCCGCATTCCGGACGCCTGTACGGGGGTGGCCGCCGCGCCGGGAGAGGACGGCGCGCCGGGAGCGGGGGTGGCGCCGGGAGGGGCTGCGTCCGGAGCGAGCGTCACGCCGATGTGGTGGGCGAGGCGGGCGCGCGCCAGTCGGCGCAGCTCGTCGGCGGCGACCACCCGCTCCTCCTCCGGCTCGTTGGCGAGCCGGGACCGGATGCCGGCGAGCACCTGGTCGAGGCGCTCACCGGGCCGTACACCGTCGAGGCTGATCACGAAGGCGTGCCCGAACCTGCTCTCGTACGCGGCGTGGGCGGCCCGCAGCGCGGTCTGCGCGGCGGGCGGGGCGTCGGGACGGGGTGCGGCGGAGGACTCGGCGGCCAGCGCCTCCTGACGGTCGGCGGCCGGCAGGTCGTACCCGGCCTCGTCGGCGGCGGCGAGCAGCGCGTCGAGCGTCGGGTACGGACGGTGCGCGGTCACCCGTTCGGCCCAGCGGGGGCTGTGGCAGCAGGAGAGGAGCAGCTCCTCGGCGACCTCGGCCGGGACGGCGTTGAAACACGCGAGACCGTCGGGCGTGGCGGGCGTGGCGGGAGCGGCGGTCACGGCGGGGTGCCGGGGATCGCCCTGCTGGGCAGGTATCGCGGGGCGCGCGGAGTGCGGGGGATTCGCGGGCGTCCCGGGCGTCGCGGCGGGTGTCCCGGGCGTCGCTGCGGAGCCCGGGGTCCGGTTCCGGGACGGGGCGCGGGTGTCGCTGGTCAGCGTGGACTCCGGGAAAGGTGGGGTGGGTGTGACGCAACGTTATCGAGGGGGTGCGGGAACTGTCCGACCGATGCACGAATTTCACCCGGAAGGGAGAGTTTCGGAACGTGTCCGTGACGTTCCGGGGTCGGGATCCTGCCCCGAATGGCCGCACGCGGCCGCCTGAGGGAGGATTCCGAATGATGCGGTACGCCATACGAAGGCCCCACGCGGGCCCCACCCTCCTCGCGGCCGCGGTGGCGCTGGTCACCGTGACCTCCTGCTCCGACGGCGCGTCCTCCGGCCCGACCGCCGGTGCCGGTACGCCGTCGCAGGTCACCAGCGCCCCGGCGAGCACACCGCCGCCCAGCCCCACGCCCACCCGGACGTACCCCCTCTCCTCCGCGCCGCTCACGGTCCCCGCCGTCCGCTCGCACGAGGCGGCCAGGGGCCCCGGCTGGCGCCCCACGCCGCAGGCCGGTGTCGTCGTCGCCGCGGGCAGCGAGGGCCTCGCCGACGAGGGCCGGCTGCTCGCGGGGGAGCTCAAGATCGCGTACCGGGGTGCCGTCGCCGCCCGCGCGGGCGACGTCGAACTGGCCCTCGGCGGCAAGGGCGCGCCCGAGTCGTACACCCTCACCACCCGCGACGACCGGGTCAGGATCACCGGCCCGGACCAGGCCGGGGTCTTCTACGGGACCCGCACCCTGAAGCAGTCGGTGAACGGCTCGGGCGCGATGCCCGAGGGCACCGTCACCGACGCGCCCGCCAAGCCCCAGCGCGGCCTGAACCTCGACATCGCCCGGAAGTTCTTCACCGTCGAGTGGATCGAGGCGCGGCTCCGGGAGATGGCGGACCTCAAACTCAACCAGTTCGGTCTGCACTTCTCCGACGACCAGGGGTTCCGGATCCAGTCGGACACCCACCCCGAGATCGTCTCGGCCCAGCACCTCACCAAGGCCGAGGTGCGCCGGATCCTCGCCCTCGCGCAGACCCTGCACATCACCGTCGTACCCGAGATCGACTCGCCCGGACACCTCGGCGCCGTCCTGCGCGCCTACCCGGACCTCCAGCTCCGCAACGTCCAGGGGGTCCCGCGCCAGGGCGCCATCGACATCTCCAAGCCCGCCTCGGCGCGGCTCGTGGACGAGCTGCTGCGCGAGTACGCCGGGCTGTTCCCGGGCGGCTGGTTCCACGTCGGCGCCGACGAGTACCAGGCGCTGACCGTCCGCGACCCGGCGGCCTCCTACCCGCAACTGGCCACGGCGGCGCGCCAGAAGTACGGCCCCCAGGCGGGCGTCCAGGACCTGGCGGAGGGCTGGCTGAACGACCGGGCGGCCGTGGTCCGCTCCCAGGGCAAGACGGCGAAGGCCTGGAACGACGGCTTCTTCCGCGGCGGGGTCGTCCACGCCGACAAGGACATCGAGGTCGAGTACTGGACCGGCAAGGAGATCGGAGCCCGGCCGCCGGCCGAGTACCTGGCCGAGGGCCGCAAGGTCGTGAACCTGAACGACGAGTTCCTGTACTACGTCCTCGGCGAGCCGAACCAGTTCACGTACCCCACGGGCCGCCGCATCTACGAGCAGTGGACCCCGCGGGTGCTGCGCGGCACGACCCCCGTGCCGGCGCGGTACGACGCCCAGATCCTGGGCGGCCGGTTCGCGGTCTGGTGCGACCTGTCCCAGTCGCAGACGCAGGCGCAGGTGGCGGAGGGGATCCGGATGCCGCTGACGGCGACGGCGCAGAAGCTGTGGGACGCGCGGACGCCGACGATGACGTGGGAGCAGTTCCGGGCGCTGGCCGCGAACGTGCGCTGAGCGGGTGGGAGTACGCTCCCCCAGCGCGGTGGCCGCCCGGGCCGCCCCGGTGCCTCGGGGAGGGGCACCGCTCACCCTCGGGGGTCCGTCCGGTCATGCTCCGCAATCCCATAGGACTGTCGTACGCCGTGGTGGCGCTGCTCGCGGCCACGGCCGTGGTCGACGTCGCTCTCTTCGCCGCGGCCCTCGACGTACGGCTGCTGATGTCCGGCGGCCTGAAGGACCACCCCGACCCCGCGGGCTTCGCCCACCTGGGGCTCGACGTCGCGACGGTCGTCCAGGTGCTGAGCCAGCTGGCGCTCGGCGTCGTCTTCATCATCTGGTTCTTCCGGGTCCGCAAGAACGCCGGGGTCTTCGCGCCCGATGGGCACCGGGGCGGTCCCGGCTGGGCCATCGGAGCGTGGTTCGTCCCGGTCGCCAACCTCTGGTGGCCGCGGACCGTCGCGGCCGGCACGTGGCGGGCGAGCCGCCGTGGCGCGTACGGCGACGGCGCCGGCAAGGGCGAGTCCCTCGCCCTGCTCAACTGGTGGTGGGCCTTCTGGATCCTGACGAGCCTCGCCGGCTACTTCGCGGGCGCGGTGTACGACGACGCGGACACGGTCGAGGAGTTCGCGGCGGGGGCGGGGTTCCTCATGGGCGCGTCGGTGGTGGACATCGTCGCCGCCGTTCTCGCGATCCTGTTTGTCCGGCGTTTGACCTCTATGCAGCACCACAAGGCCACTGGCATGATTCCGGCCGCGCAGTGACGTAATCGCGCCAAGTGGCGCAGTAAGGGAAGTACTGCGTCCGCAACGGGAGGCCCCGATGAGCCTGCTGGAACTGATCGACCGCGCCGACGAACGGAGTCTGGCGGCCTCCGGGCTCGCCTGCCTGGACCGGTGCCTGCCGCTGCTCGCACCCGACGGCGGCGAGGTCCTGCGGCCCGTCTGGGCGGCGGTGGCCCGCGGGGACGGCGGGGCCTGGGGCGAGGCGGTCGCCAAGGCCCGTGTCGAGCTGGACGGTGCCGGTACGCAGGAGGGCGAGGCGGCCGGGCTCGTACGCGAGATGCTGGGCGCCGCGCCCGCCGAGTGGGCCGACGGGCCGCTGCGGGCATGGGCCTCCGGATGCTCCGTCACCGCGCTCGCCCTGCACGGCCGGTACGACGCCGCCGCAGTCACCGACGAGTCGATCGCGCGCTGCAGGGCCGGGGACGGCTCCGGCGCGGGTCCGCTCCTCGCCGGTGAGCTGCGCCGGCAGGAGACCGTCCTCGAATCGGTCGCGCACGGCCCGACGGGCCTGCGCCGGGCCCGCGAACTCTCCACGGAGGGCGGCCGCGTCCTCCGCGCCGTGGTCTCCCGCCGCGCCCGCACGACCTGAGGCTGAGCCCGGCCGGACCGCACGCGCGCCGGGCCGTCCGGGCCCGGGGCGCGGTCCCGGGGCCGGACGGCCGGGCGCGGACGGCCGGGGCCGTCATCGCCTCGCCGTCACTCCGCCGGCTTGATCGCGATCTGCTCGATCACCGCGGCGATGTCCGCCTCCGCCCGGGCCTTGTCGAGGCCGAGGCCCGTGAGGGGGCCCTCGCCGTCCTCGAACTCCAGCAGCGCCAGCAGGATGTGCTCGGTGCCGACGTAGTTGTGGCCGAGCCGGAGCGCCTCGCGGAAGGTCAGCTCCAGGACCTTCTTCGCCGCCGCGTCGTACGGGATGAGCTCGGGCACCTCCTCGGCCGCCGGCGGCAGCGTCGGGGTGATCGCCTCGCGCAGCGCCTCGGCCGTCACGCCCTGTGTGGTCAGCCAGTGCACCGCGATGCCCTGGGGCTCCGCGAGCAGTCCGAGCGCCACGTGCGCCGTGCCGATCTCGGCGTTGCCCGCGGCCGAGGCCTCGTTCTGGGAGGCCACGACCACGTTCCTGGCCCGGGGCGTGAACCGGCTGAACCCGGCGCTCGCGTCCATCTTCTCCGCGTCCGGGTCCTTGGGGACGAAGCGCTTCTGGGCCGCCTGGCGGGTGACGCCCATGCTCTTGCCGATGTCGGTCCAGGAGGCGCCGGAGCGCCGGGCCTGGTCGACGAAGTGACCGATCAGATGGTCGGCCACGTCGCCGAGATGGTCCGCCGCGATCACCGCGTTCGACAGCTGGTCGAGCGCGTCGGTGTGGCTCTTCTTGATCGCTTCGATGAGGTCGTCGAGCCGGACGGGAATGGTCTTGCCGACTGGTTTCGTCATAGAGGCAACCCTAGGTTGACAGTAGTGGGGTGTCAACCTTCGGTTGACAGTTCGACGCACGTCATGATGATCGCCATGACGACGACGAGCGGCCCCACCGCCCCCGGCATCACCGCCGACGACCTCCAGCACGCCGTCCGCCTCTCCCTCACCACCCTGCGCGGCGCCGCCGCGGCGGCGACCGCCGCCGACGACTGGCAGCGTCCCGCCGGCACGCTGTCCTGGAGCTGCTGGGAGACCGTCGAGCACCTCGCCGACGACCTCTTCGCCTACGCCGCTCAGCTCGGTCTCGACGCCCCGGCGCTCGACACCGAGGTGCCCTTCCTCTGGGAGCGGCGCCGCGAGGGCGGCCCCGCCAACGTCACGTACGCCGACCCCCGGGCCGGGACCACAGGGCTGCTCCAGGTCCTGGAGTCCTGCGGCGCGCTGCTGACCGCCGTGGTCCGCACGGCTCCGGCCGACCGGCGCGCCCACCACGGCTTCGGCCGCTCCGACGCCGAGGGCTTCGCGGCCATGGGCATCGTCGAGACGCTCGTCCACACGCACGACATCGCCACCGGCCTCGGGGTCCCGTTCCATCCGCCGGCCGGCCTCTGCGGCCAGGTGCTCGCCCGGCTCTTCCCCGACGCCCCCGCGGACACCGACCGCTGGCCGACCCTGCTGTGGGCCACCGGCCGCGGCGAACTCCCCGGGTTCGAACGGCGCACGTCCTGGCGCTGGTTCGGCGCACCGCGTACGGAGGGGGAGCCGGCCGCCGATCTGACGGTGTGACCAGCGCCACTTCCGTCACCAGTGACACTTGCGTCCCATCGGTCGCTTGGTTGGGCATGTACCCGGAATCCGACAACGTGCCGGCCCTGCCGTCCGCCGACGGAATGCGCGCCTACGTGTCCCATGTCGTCGAGCGGCTCACGGCCAGAAGCCGGCTGCCGCTCGACTACTCCGTGGCCAGCCTCCGCCTGGTCGACCTGATCGTCGACGGGCTGCGCCGCGACCACCCCGACCGCGACCGGGTCGACGGCATCCTCCAGGGCCTCGGCGCGTACACCGGCGAGGTCATCGTGCGCCGGGCGGGCGCGCGCTGGGTGGACTTCGACGAGGGGCAGCGGGAGTTCTTCCGTCAGCCGGTCGGGATACGGATGCCCGACGGGCGGGCCTGGAACCCGCTCGGAAAGGTCGTCAACCGATTCGAGACAGGTCCGGAGGAATCCGTACAGCGCTTCTACCTGCTGCTGCACGGGCGGGCCAGGACGCCTGTGCGCTGCCTGTGAACCAGTGACGTTTCGGCGGGTCCGCGCGCTGAGAGAAGGGGGGACGGCGCGTCGCGCCCTGCCTCACGCGGGGCATGGGCACGGTGTGCGGTGCCGAGTCGGCACGAAGAGGGAAGTGTGGGCGCGTACGACGCGGAACTGGGCCTTCTCGTCGAGCGCGCGCAGCGCGGGGACGAGGACGCCTTCGCGGCGGCCTACCGTCTCGTTCACCCCGGACTGCTCGGCTACGTACGGGGTCTGGTCGGCGAGGACGCCGAGGACGTGGCGTCCGAGGCCTGGCTGGAGATCGCCCGCGACCTCGGACGGTTCCGCGGCGACGGGGCGGGATTCCGTGGCTGGACCGCGGCGATCGCCCGCCACCGCGCGCTCGACCATCTGCGCCGGCAGCGGCGACGGCCCCTCACCTCCTTACTGGAGCAGGACGTGTGGGAACTGCCCGGCGGTCTCGACACGGCGGACGCCGTCCTGGAGCGGCTGTCGACGCAGGAGGCGCTCGCCCTGGTGCGCACCCTGCCGCGCGACCAGGCCGAGGCGGTGCTGCTGAGGGTGGTCGTCGGCCTGGACGGGCCGGCCGCGGCCCGCGTCCTGGGCAAGCGCCCCGGCGCGGTCCGCACGGCGGGCCACCGGGGGTTGAGGAGACTGGCGGGACTGCTCGCCGCCGCGGAGCCGCCGCGACGGCGGAAGGATGGGACATGACACGCGAACCGGACGGGCTCGCCGACGCGCTGAGCGCGGCGCTGCGGCGCGAACAGGACGGTGCCGACACGGGCGAGGCCCGGGCGCGCGCGGCCTACCGGGCGGCGCGGGACGCCGAAGCGAACGTGGCGCGCCGCACCAGACGGCGGGACGACTGGCGTCCGGCGCCGGTACGAGGACGGTGGCGTGGATCCCTGCGGACCACCGCCTTCGGTGTGGCCGCGACGGTACTGCTCGGCGGTGTCGCGGTGGCCGCGTCGGGCACCCTCGACCCGGCCCCGCCCGCCCCGCCGGCACCGGCACCCGCGCCGGAGGCCCCGGAGACCTTCGGGACCTCTGAGTCCCCCGGGACTCCTGGGCCCACCGGGGCGTCCGACGCCGGCCGCAGCGCGTCGGCCACGCCCACGTCGAGGGGCGAGGTGCGGGACGGGCCCTCGAAGGCCGACGGCAAGGCCACGACCAAGGGCGAGGCAAAGGGCAAGGCAAAGGGCGAGGCCAAGGACCGGACCAAGGGCCGGAGCGTCCACAAGGACGCACCCCACGCCGAGAGCACCGGGGCGAGCACCGGGGAAGGTACCGGGGCGAGCGACGCCGAGCGCAACGCCGAGAGCTACGGCCGGAGCAGCGGCAAGAGCATCGACAAGGGTGAGAAAGCGGCCGGGAGCAAGGGCGGGAACCACGGCGTGAACGGCCCGAGGGCGAGAGGCCGGACGCCCTGAAGACAGGCCGGACGCCCTGAGAACAGGGCGGAAAAAGAAGACGACCGGGGCCGCCACCCCCCACAGGAGAGGCCCCGGTCGCCGTCCGCCGGGGCCGCAGCACGGCCCCGTACTCCCTTCAGCGCCGTACAAGCGTTTTCTGTCACACCACCGCCCATGTCCCAAATTGGTTGCAGGTTGCACAATCAAGGGGCGAACGTGGACGGGGCGCCGGACAAGGACGTAGCGTGCTGGTGCGTGCCGGATGGTGCGACGGTGGTGACCAGCCGTGATGGACGAACAGGGTGTGGATGCTGGGGGAGGACGCGGAGCTGACGGCCGCGCTGCTCGCTGCGCAGAACGGGGACGAGGACGCCTTCCGTACTGTGTACCGTGCCGTGCACCCACGGCTTTTCGGCTATCTGCGCTCACTCGTCGGTGACGCCGACGCGGAGGACGTCGCCTCCGAGTCCTGGCTCCAGATAGCCCGCGATCTCGACCGCTTCAGCGGCGACGCCGACCGCTTCCGCGGCTGGGCGGCCCGTATCGCCCGCAACCGGGCGCTCGACCACATCCGGATGCGGGGCAGGCGCCCCGCGAGCAGTGGCGACGAGACCGAACTCACCGACAAACCCGCCGACTCCGACACCGCGGACGAGGCACTGGAAGCACTGACCACCGGCGACACCATGCATCTGATCGCCCAACTTCCGCAGGACCAGGCCGAGGCCGTCGTGCTGCGGGTCGTGGTCGGCCTGGACGCCAAGAGCGCCGCCGACACCCTGGGCAAGCGCCCCGGCGCGGTCCGCACCGCCGCGCACCGCGGCCTCAAGCGACTCGCCGAACTCCTCGGCGCCGAAGGCGACGGCAGCCAGGCCTCCCTCGGTGGCGTACCCCCGCAGCGCGGTCGCAGGCCGGGGGCTCCGGCCCCCGGTGGTGTGACGCAATCGCGCCCGCGGACGCAGAAGGACATGTGATGGCCGACGAGTACCAGTGGCTCGACCAGGACGCCGCGGAGCGGTTGCTGCGCGGCGAGCCGGTCGACGCCGTCGACGATCACGCACGAGCCGAGGCGATGCGGCTGGCCCAGGCCCTCGCGTCGGCCCGCCCCGCCCCCCTCGCCCCCATGGCACAGGCAGAACTCCCCGGGGAGGCCGCCGCCCTGGCGGCTTTCCGGAAGATCAGGGCCGAGCGCGGTCTCGCCGCGGCCCCGTCGGACTTCACCCCCGCCACCGAACTCGGCACGGTGCGGATCGGGCGTTCGCCCGCCGCCCGGCGCTGGGGCCGTTCGTTGCGGTACGGACTGGCCGCCGCGGTCGCCGCCGTGGCGGTCGGCGGGGTGGCCGTCGCCTCCGGCACGGGACTGTTGCCCTTCACCTCGGACCGCCCGGCTCCCGCCGGATCCGTGTCGGCGGTGGACACGCCCGCGCCGATCGCCTCGGACGACTCCGCGGAGCGCCCGGACGTCCCGGAGGCATCGGGCATCCCGGAGCCGGGCGCCACCACGGGTACGCCCTCGGCGCCCCCCACGGCCGACGGCGCCACGCCGGACGCCGCCACCTCGACGCCCGGCACCCCGGCCACGGCCGGAAGCGGCGGTACGGGAGGAGAGGGCGGCAGGGGCGAGGCCACCCCGAAGCCGGAGAACAGCACGGGCGGCCCGTCGGAGAAGGACGGCGCGGACTTCGGCGCCAAGATCGTCAACGCCTGCAAGGAGTACCGGGCCGGACGCCTCGACGAGACCGCCAAGAGGCGGCTGGAGAAGTCCGCGCGCGGCGGCGAGACCGTACGGCGCTTCTGCGACCGCGTCCTGGGCGGCGGCTCGGCCGGCGGCGAAGGCGGCGGCGGCAACGGTGACGACGACCCGTCCGGAGAGGGCGAACGAGCGGGTTCCGCCGAGCGCACCGACGACTGGGGCGATGGCGGGAACTCGCGTACGTCCGACTCGGCCACCGGTCACGCCAAGGGGTCCGCTCCCAGCCTGGACCACGCCCCGGTCCGCATCGACCTCCGCGCTCCGCTGCAGGCCCGGACCCTCGCCCCGCGACCCGTCACGGACGCCCCGGACCGCACCGGAAACCTCGTCCCGGCACTGGTCGGCAACCTCGTGACACACGAGGTGTGACACTTTTCGGCCCGCCGGCGCAGTAATGAGTGAGCCGACTGGTCATCGGCCGCGCGTGAGCCGAGGTTCCCCCCGTACCTCCGGCTCCGCGCACCGGCGCGGGTGGGACACGTTCCCCCGGTCCCACCCGCGCCCCTCACTCCGCCTCGCTTCCGGTGCCTGACAGTGCCTTTCAGCGCCTACCAGTGCACGACGACCTTGTCGCCGACCTTCACCTGGTCGAAGAGCGTCGCGAGCTTCGCCCGGTCCCTGACGTTCACGCAGCCGTGCGAGCCGCCGTTGTAGCCGCGTGCCGCGAAGTCCGCCGAGTAGTGCACCGCCTGGCCGCGGCTGAAGTACATCGAGTACGGCATCGGCGTGTGGTAGAGCTTCGACCAGTCGTCGCGGACCTTGCGGTCCACGTTGAAGATGCCCTCGCGGGTCGGGGTGTTCTCCGAACCGAAGCGGACATCCATCGACGAGACGACCTTGCCGTCGATCATCCAGGCCAGCGTGCGGGTCTCCTTGCTGATGCAGAGCACGCGCCCGGTCATGCAGCGCGGGTCCGGCGTGTCCAGCGCGTTGGACGTGGACGGCTTCAGCTCGTCGGAGGTCGGCTTGCGGGTCATCCCGACCAGCCGCTGCCAGGTGACCTCGTCCACCGAACCGGTCTGCGGCAGCTCCCGCTTCTTCTGGAAGGCCGAGACCGCCTTGCCGGTGATCGAGCCGTAGAAACCGGTGGGCGCGCGGTCGAAGTAGCCGATCTGCCGCAGCCGTGCCTGAAGCTCCCGCACCTGCTTGTTCTCGTCGCCGTCCTTCATCAGGACCTTGCCGACGGGCTGGGCGGAGGTGGGGGTGGAGCTGGGCGTGGGGGAGGACGGCTTGTCGTCCGTCGTCGGCGTGGCGCTCGGGGAGTCCGAGGTCGGCGCCGCGGTGGTGGGCGCGGCCGAGGAGGAGCTGGACGGCCCGCTCGTCGCGGGCGTGCTGCCGCCGCCAGCCGCCTGGGCCGTACAGCCGGTGGCGATGGCCACCGCGGCCGCGGTCATGAGTGCTCTGCGTATGACGGACGAACGGCGCATGTGTGCCCCCCCGGGAATCAGTCTGTGTACCTATTGGATGCTTCCCGCGCGCGCTTGGTTGCGCACCCGGCGCATCTGCGGAGCATCCTTGGGAGGAAGGTCCCAGCGTGCGGCCCTCCACCCTTCGTCCGATCGGGAGGCACATCAGATGGCGCGTGAGTCGGAGTCGGGGTTGCCGATCGAGCCGGTGTACGGGCCGGGTGTGCTGGAGGGGTGGGATCCGGCGGTGGAGTTGGGTGAGCCGGGTTCGTTTCCGTTCACGCGGGGTGTGTACCCATCGATGTATACGGGCCGGCCGTGGACGATGCGGCAGTACGCGGGTTTCGGTACGGCGGTGGAGTCGAATGCCCGGTACAAACAGCTGATCGCGAACGGCACGACGGGTTTGTCGGTGGCTTTCGATCTGCCGACGCAGATGGGTCACGACTCCGATGCCCCGATTGCGCATGGTGAGGTCGGCAAGGTGGGTGTCGCGATCGATTCGGTCGACGACATGCGGGTGTTGTTCGACGGTATTCCGCTGGACCGGGTGTCCACGTCGATGACGATCAATGCGCCGGCCGCGCTCCTTCTGCTGCTCTACCAGCTCGTGGGTGAGGAGCAGGGCGTCCCAGCAGAAAAGCTGACGGGGACGATCCAGAACGATGTGCTGAAGGAGTACATCGCGCGGGGTACGTACATTTTCCCGCCGAAGCCTTCGTTGCGGTTGATCGCGGACATCTTCAAGTACTGCAAGGCCGAGATCCCGAAGTGGAACACGATCTCGATCTCCGGCTATCACATGGCGGAGGCGGGTGCCTCGCCGGCGCAGGAGATCGCGTTCACTTTGGCGGACGGCGTCGAGTACGTCCGTACCGCCGTCGCGGCCGGGATGGATGTGGATGATTTCGCGCCCCGTCTCTCCTTCTTCTTCGTGGCGCGGACGACGATCCTGGAGGAGGTGGCGAAGTTCCGGGCGGCGCGGCGGATCTGGGCGCGGGTGATGCGCGAGGAGTTCGGTGCGAAGAATCCGAAGTCGCTGATGCTGCGTTTCCACACGCAGACCGCGGGTGTGCAGCTCACCGCGCAGCAGCCGGAGGTGAATCTGGTGCGCGTCGCGGTGCAGGGTCTGGCGGCGGTGCTGGGCGGTACGCAGTCGTTGCACACCAACTCCTTCGACGAGGCGATCGCGCTGCCGACGGACAAGTCGGCGCGCCTGGCGTTGCGGACGCAGCAGGTGCTTGCGTACGAGACGGATGTGACCGCGACGGTGGATCCGTTCGCGGGGTCGTATGTGGTGGAGAAGCTGACGGACGACGTCGAGGTGGCGGTGCTGGAGCTGATGGGGAGGGTCGAGGACCTGGGCGGTGCGGTGAGTGCGATCGAGCGGGGCTTCCAGAAGGGGGAGATCGAGCGTTCGGCGTATCGGATCGCGCAGGAGACCGATTCCGGTGAGCGGGTGGTGGTGGGGGTGAACCGGTTCGCGGTGGAGGTGGAGGAGCCGTACGAGCCGTTGCGGGTGGATCCGGTGATCGAGGCGCAGCAGGCGGAGCGGCTGGCCGGGCTGCGTGCGGAGCGGGACCAGGCGGCGGTGGACGCGGCGCTGGCGGAGCTGCGGAAGGCGGCGGAGGGCACGGACAACGTGCTCTATCCGATGAAGGACGCGCTCAGGGCACGGGCCACCGTCGGCGAGGTCTGCAACGCCCTCCGCGACATCTGGGGCACACACGTCCCGGCGGACGTCTTCTGATCCGCGCGTCCTGAGCCTTTGCCTGCCTGGTCACCGCGTGTCCTGAGCTTCCGCACGCGCCGATCTTCCGCGATACGAAACACCCGGGCGGAGTGTCGTACCCCCGTGCGACACTCCGTTCATGCTGGGTGTCACCGATCTTCCGACCTATCTCGTGGGCCTCGTCCTCATCATCCTTCTGCCGGGGCCGAACTCGCTCTACGTGCTGTCCGTCGCCGCCCGCAAGGGCACCCGGACCGGGTACAAGGCCGCCGCCGGCGTCTTCACCGGCGACGCGGTCCTGATGACGCTGGCCGCGCTCGGCGCGGCCTCGCTGCTCCAGACCACGCCGCTGCTCTTCATGATCGTGAAGTACGCGGGCGCGGGCTATCTGGCGTGGATGGCGTACGGGATGATGCGCTCGGCCTGGGAGATGTGGCGCTCGCGCGGGGAGGCCGTGGTCGAGGAGAGCGAGCAGGCCCACGCGGCGCCGGGGGAGAACCCGTACCGCAGGGCGCTGATCATCAGCCTCTTCAACCCGAAGGCGATCCTCTTCCTGATCTCGTTCTTCGTGCAGTTCGTGGACCCCGCGTACGCCTATCCGGCCCTCTCCTTCCTCGTGCTCGGCACGCTCCTGGAGATCGGCAGCTTCCTCTACCTCACGATGCTGATATTCGGCGGGACCCGGCTCGCCACTGCGTTCCGGCGCCGCAGGCGGCTCTCGGCCGGGGCGACCTCCGCCGCGGGCGCGCTCTTCCTCGGCTTCGCCGCGAAGCTCTCCCTCAGCAGCGCCGCTTGACCCTCACACCGTGTGAGGCCGTGTCGTAGGAGTCGTCATGTTCACCATCGGAGACTTCGCCCGGCACGGGCGGGTGTCGGTCCGCATGCTGCGCCACTACGACGCCATCGGACTGCTGCGCCCGGCCCATGTCGACCCGCACAGCGGCTACCGCTTCTACGAGGCGGACCAGCTCGCCCGCCTCAACCGCGTCATCGCGCTCAAGGAGCTCGGCTTCACCCTCGAACAGGTGGGGTCGATCCTCGGCGAGCACGTCGGCGCGGAGGAGCTGCGCGGCATGCTGCGGCTGCGCCAGGCAGAGCTGGAGACGGCCCTGGCGGAGGCGGCGGGACGGCTGGCCCAGGTCGGTGCGCGGCTCCGAGCCATCGAGAGCGAGGGGCACATGCCCACGCAGGACGTCGTGATCAAGAGCATTCCGCCGGTACGGCTCGCCGAGCTGAGCGGTGTGGCAGGCGGCTTCGGCCCCGGACAGATCGGCCCCGTCATCCAGCCGCTGTACGAGGCGCTGTGCGCGCGCCTGGAGGCGGCGGGCGTCACGGGGTTCGGCCCCGGGATCGCGTACTACGAGGACGCGGGGCGGGGGGACGGCTCGGTCGTCGTCCACGCGGGGATGACGCTCCCCGCGGGCACCGAGGAGGTGGCGGGCGTCGACGTCGTCGTGCTGCCCGGCCTGGACGAGGCGGCGACCGTCGTGCACCGGGGTCCGATGGAGGAGCTCCTGCCGACGGTCCAGACCCTGGCCACCTGGATCGACGCCAACGGCTACCGCTCGACGGGCTACTCCCGCGAGCTGTACCTGGAGTGCCCGGACGACCGCGCGAAGTGGGTGACGGAACTCCAGGAGCCGGTCACCCGCGCCTGACGCGGCAGAGACCGACAGAGCAGGGGGCCCACCCGGACACGTGTCCGGGCGGGCCCCCTGCTCACTTCGCCAGCGCCCGCTTCAGTTTCAGGGCGCGGCGGGCGAGGCGGCGGACCCTGGGGTGGCGGGGGACCGGGATGCCGCCCGGGAGGCCCAGGACGGTGAGGCGGCGGCGCTTGAAGTAGTGCCGCGTCCCCTCCGCGAGCGGGCCCGACAGGTGTCGTACCGCCGCGCCCCGCAGGTCCGGCCGGACCTTGGGCTGCATCGCGAAGCCGACCGCCGCGACCAGGCCCGTGAGGGCCTCCGCGTCCCGGGCCGTGGCCGGCGCGGTGTCGTCCTCCAGGTCGGGGACGAGCGCGTCCACCAGGGTCACCGGGATGCGGTTGCTGTTCTGGAACGGGGTCAGCTTCTCCAGGAGCGTCCGCGTACCGACCCGGGCCACCGGGATCCCGTAGAAGGCGCGCGCCGTCATCAGGGCCGTCGAGAAGCAGCCCACCACCAGCGCGGGACGCTGCTCCCGGTACACCACCTCGGCGAGCACCGGCCGGTCGAGGACGGTGAGTTCGGCGCCCAGCGCCTCCGCCTCCCGTGCCAGCCGGCGGGTCCAGGCGTCCGGGGCCGTGGGGTGCGGCTTGAAGACGAGCCGCCGGTGCCCGCGCGCGATCGCGCCGCGCACCATCCGTACGTGCAGCTCCTCCTCCTCGGCCGGGGTGAGCAGCGAGAGCGCCGCGAGGTACTGGCCGAGCAGCAGCGCCGGGCCCTCCTCCTCGGCGGCGGGGCCGGCCGTGTCCGCCAGTTCGGCGACCACCTTGGTGAAGGCCTCCGTCGGGACCACCTCGGGCGTCGGCCCGAACTCGCCCAGCAGCAGCGGCGCGAGACCGGGCACCAGGTCCAGATGGAGCAGCCGCCGCACCCGGTCGCCGACCAGCGGGTCGATCTTGTTACGGGTCGGGCCGTAGCTCATCAGCCCGTCGGCGTAGACGTCGAGCCGCGCCTCCGGGAACAGCCGGGCGATCGTCAGCGCCGGCGCCACCTGCACCGACTCCAGGGCGATCTCGATCCGGTCGTCGCCGAGGTCCCACAGCCGCCGCAGATGACGTTCGAGCATCGGCACGTCGTCCCCGCGGGGCGACCAGCCCGCCGGGTGCAGCGGCGAGATCGCCTCGTTCCAGGACAGCACCGCGTCGAAGCGGCCGCGCAGCCGCTCGAAGCCGGGCATCTCGTCGAGGGCCGGTGTGGTCTCCGGCACCGCCGCGTTGTTGCCGACGAGCAGGAGCCGCCGGTCGGCCGGGCCGAAGCAGCCGCTGTCCAGGGCGGCGGCCAGCGTCGTCGCGCCGTACAGGGTGGACGCGTAGAAGATCTGGGTGGTCCTCACGCGGCGGCCCCCGCGCCCTGGTTGAGGGAGGCCGCGCGGCGGCGGCGCAGCTTGCGCAGGACGCCCGCCCGCTCCTCGTCCATCGAGGACAGCGCCTCGTCGAGCACGTCCTGCGGCATGCGCCGCAGCGCCCCCGCACTCATCGAGCGCAATTTCTTCGCCACCGCCGGTTCGAATCGTTCAATGGAGGAGACGTGGTGCGAAATGAGCGCGCAATAGGTACGGACGGCTTTCGGAAGAAGCCGCTCCGCGTCCACGTCGTCGGCTGTTTCCTCGATCACCTGGTCGAAGGCCCGGATGAAATCGAGTTGGCGGATATCGCCGATCTGGGTGAGCGAGGTGGAGACACCGCGCCGGTAGAAGATTCCCAGTGTGCTCACCGCGGCGAAGGAGTCCGCCTCCCGGTGCAGCTTCCAGATCCACGGCCGGTCCTCCGCCGTCCGCAGGCCCGGCGTGAAGTGGAGCAGCCCGCGGTCGAGCAGCCGCCGGTGGTACATCCCCGCCCAGGCGTACGGATAGTCGACCGAGGTCGTCCGGTTGGCCGGCAGGATCGCGTCCCGGGGGCGCAGCAGCTCGCCACGCCGCGCGATCGGCGCGCGGCGCACGGACCGGCTCCGGTCGGTGTTCACCACGTGGTCGGTGCGCAGGAAGTCGCAGTCCAGCTCGTCCATGGCCGTGACCAGCCGGGACAGATGCCCGGGGGCGAGCCAGTCGTCGCCGTCGAGGAAGGCGAGGTAGCGCCCTCGGGCGGCGTCGAGTCCGGTGTTGCGCGCGGTGGCAAGACCCTCGTTCTTCTCGTGCCGGAGCAGAACGGCCCCCGGGATGTCGCGCGCGGCCCGTTCGAGGACCTCCGGCGTCCCGTCCGTCGAGCAGTCGTCGACGAGAAGGAACTCGAAGTCCTCGCGGGCGTTCGCGCGCAGGCTTGTCAGGGTGTCTGGGGCATATGTCTGCACGTTGTAGAACGGCACGACGACGGAGAGCTTGACCACCCTGCCGACGCTAGGCGCCGCCCCGGCATTCGTTCTGACCGGCAGAGGGATGTTCGGTGAACACGAAGAGGCGGGCGGCTTAACCGCCCCCGATCCCGGCCGTTTTCAGCGTGCGGAGAGGCTCTGTTCACCGTTTGTTGTGGCTCAGTTGGGCCAGCACACGAAATGCGTCTCTAGCGTCCTCGACGTGCCAGCAAGTACCCATGAACGAGTACGCGTCGCCGTACTCGCCGATTCCGACACCCGGTGGAAATGGGGCGCGCTCACCGCGCGCCGCATCACGGCTGCCGAACCCACCGGTTTCGTCCTGCGCGGCCGGGCGACCCCCACCGCGCGTCAGCTCGCCGAGACCGGGGTGTCCACCACACCCCCGCGCGAGGTGACGGGCGCGGAGTTCCTTCGTGAGGTACGGGACGGGGAGTACGACCTCGTCGTCCTCTCCCTGGTCGGCGGTACGGTCCGCGCGGTCCTCCAGGGGATCGCCGACCTGGGCCTGGAGCGCCGCCCGGTGATCGTCACCGGCTATGTCGGAGTCGTCTACGAGAAGCTCGCCGACGGTCTCCTGCTGCGCCACGGCGCGGACGTCGTCCTCGCCAACTCCCGCCACGACGCGGAGCGTTTCCGCGCCGTGTACGAAGGAGTGGGCGCCGACGCCTCCTCGGTCGTGGAAGCGGCGCTGCCGTTCCTCGGCGGTGCGCCCTACGCCCCCGAGCCCGGCCGGGACACCCTCGTCTTCGCCGCCCAGCCGTCCGTGCCGGTCACCCGCGCCGACCGTGCGTACCTGCTCCGCAGGCTCGTCGGGCACGCCCGGCTGCACCCCGGGCGGGAGGTGCTGCTCAAGCTCCGCTCCAAGCCGGGCGAGCACACCACCCACCTGGAGGAGCTGCCGTACCAGAAGCTGGTGCGCGACCTGGACACCCCGCCCAACTTCCGTCTGGTGTACGGGCACATGGGCGAGGTCCTGGACCGCACCGACCTGCTGGTCACGGTCTCCTCGACGGCCGCGCTCGAAGCGCTGCACCGGCGGATCCCCACGGCGATCCTCACCGACATGGGCGTGCGCGAGGTCCTCGGCAACCACCACTTCATCGGATCGGGGCTGCTGACCTCCTTCGACCGGCTCGACGCGGACGTCCGCCCGAAGCCGGACGAGGAGTGGCTCGCCCGGCAGGGCGTCGCGTCCGACGGCGGCTACGAGAAGGCCTTCGACGCAGCCCGCGCGCGGGTCGCCGAACTGCTCGACGGGCCGCCGCTGCCCCCGATCACCCCCTACTACACGACGGAGACGGCCCCGGGGTACCTGCCCGGGATCCTCGCCCGCCACCGCCTCGACGTGACCGCGCCGGCGACCCGCGACAGCGGGCTGCGCCGGATCGTCCGGGAGGCGGCGCGGGGCGCGTACCGCCACGGCGTCCAGCGCGTGGCCCCCGTCATCCGCCGTCTTGGAGAACTCTGATGACCACGACCGTGCTTGCCGTCATCCCGGCGCGGGGCGGATCCAAGGGCGTCCCCGCCAAGAACCTCGCCCCGGTCGCGGGCGTCCCGCTGGTCTCCCGTGCGGTCCGCGCCTGCCTCGGCGCCCCTCTGGTGACCGATGTCGTCGTCTCCACGGACGACGCGGCGATCGCCTCGGCGGCCCGCGCGGCCGGCGCGGAGGCGATCCACCGCCCGGCCTCGATCGCCGGCGACACGGCCACCAGCGAGTCGGCGGTCCTGCACGCGATGGACGCCTTCGAGGCGACGAGCGGGCGCCGCGTGGACGTGATCCTCCTCGTCCAGTGCACGAGCCCCTTCCTCACGGCGGGCGAGGTCAACGGAACCGTGGAGCGGATCGTCGAGGGCGGCGCGGACACGGCCTTCACCGCCGCCCCGACGCACGGCTTCCTCTGGCGCGAGAGCTCCGGAGGCGGGACCGGCGGGGAGGACTCCGGTGCCTGTGGCGTCAACCACGACAAGGCGCACCGCCCCCGCCGGCAGGACCGGGAGCCCGAGTACCTGGAGACCGGCGCCGTCTACGCGATGGCCGCCGAGGGCTTCCGTACCCACAGGCACCGCTTCTTCGGCCAGACCGCGCTCGTCGTCACCGACCCCGCCCGGGTCCTGGAGATCGACGACCCGCACGACCTGGCCCGCGCCCGCGCCCTCGCGCCACTGCTCGACACCCCGATCACCCCCGGCTTCGACGACATCGACGCCGTGGTCCTCGACTTCGACGGCACGCAGACCGACGACCGGGTCCATCTCGATTCCGAGGGCCACGAGTTCGTCTCCGCGCACCGGGGCGACGGCCTCGGGATCGCGGCCCTGCGCCGCGCGGGCATGCCGGTCCTGATCCTCTCGACCGAGCAGAACGCCGTCGTCGCCGCCCGTGCCCGCAAGCTCAGGATCCCTGTCCTGCACGGCATCGACCGCAAGGACCTCGCCCTCAAGCAGTGGTGCGAGGAACAGGGCATCGACCCGCAGCGCGTCCTCTACGCCGGCAACGACGTCAACGACCTCCCGTGCTTCCACCTCGTCGGCTGGCCCGTCGCGGTGGCGAGCGCGCACGACTCCGTACGGGCCGCCGCCCGTGCGGTGACCCTCACCCCCGGTGGCTCCGGAGCCGTCCGCGAGATCGCGGCCTGGCTTCTCGGACCCGAGCTCCACACCCCCAACTCCTAAGGAACACCAGAACCATGACCACTCGCCTCCGCACCTTCGGCAGCAAGACCGCGGGCCCCGGCCAGCCCGTCTACGTCACCGGTGAGATCGGCATCAACCACAACGGTGACCTGGAGAACGCCCTCGCGCTCATCGACGTGGCCGCCGAGGCCGGCTGCGACGCCGTGAAGTTCCAGAAGCGCACGCCCGAGATCTGCACCCCGCGCGACCAGTGGGACATCGAGCGGGACACCCCCTGGGGCCGCATGACCTACATCGACTACCGCCACCGTGTGGAGTTCGGCGAGGACGAGTACCGCGCCATCGACGAGCACTGCAAGAAGCGCGGCATCGACTGGTTCGCCTCCCCGTGGGACACCGAGGCCGTCACCTTCCTGGAGAAGTTCGACGTCCCGGCGCACAAGGTCGCCTCCGCCTCCCTCACGGACGACGAGCTGCTCCGCTCGCTGCGCGCCACCGGCCGTACGGTCATCCTCTCGACCGGCATGTCGACGCCGAAGCAGATCCGTCACGCGGTCGAGGTCCTGGGCAGCGACAACATCCTGCTCTGCCACGCCACGTCCACGTACCCGGCCAAGGCCGAGGAGCTCAACCTCAACGTGATCAACACGCTGAAGGAGGAGTACCCGAACGTCCCGATCGGCTACTCCGGCCACGAGACGGGCCTCCAGACCACGCTGGCCGCCGTCGCCCTCGGCGCCACGTTCGTCGAGCGCCACATCACCCTCGACCGCGCCATGTGGGGCTCCGACCAGGCCGCCTCGGTCGAGCCGCAGGGCCTGCAGCGCCTCGTCCGCGACATCCGCACGATCGAGACCGCGCTCGGTGACGGCATCAAGAAGGTCTACGAGTCGGAGCTCGGCCCGATGAAGAAGCTCCGCCGGGTCCAGGGGTCTGTCGCCGCATGACCGGCCAGCTGGCGTTCGTCGAGAGCCCGGTCCAGCTCCTGAACGTCCTGGAGTGGGCACATGCCCAGTCCCTCGCCGTCGGGGGCACGACCGCCCCCGACGGCCGGGGGGCCGCGATACACGCCAGCTCCGAGGAGCCGGACTCGGCCCCTCCCCCCGGCGTGGGCCCGGTGCAGGCCCCGGCGGACCTCACCCTCGTGGTGCTCTCGCCGACCGACCCGATGTCGCGCGGCCAGCTGCGCCGGATGGCCCAGCTGGCCCGCGACGACGGGTTCACCGTGCACTGGCAGGAGGCGCGCGGCTCCCGCGGCTCCCTCGGCCGGACGCTGCGCGAGCTCGCCCCGCTGCTGCGGTCGGCCGAGCGCGTGATCGTCGGGGACCCGTTCTCCCGCTACGTGCAGCTGCTGCTCACGCTCTTCGCCCCCAGGCGTCTGACGGTCGTCGACGACGGCACGGCCACCATGGAGTACGCCGCCCAACTGGCCCGTGGTGAGCGTCTGGTGCGCTGGCACCGGCGCGGCAGCCGGGGGCCGCGCGAGCTGGTGCTCGCGCCGGTGACCGCCGCCGCCCGCCGCAAGCTGGCTCCGACCCGGAGCCGTACCGTCGAGATCTTCACCTCGCTCCCGGTCGAGCCCCCGCCCGGTACGACCGTCACCCAGAACACCTTCGCCTGGACCCGGTCCCGCTTCGGCCCGCCCCGGCTCACCAAGGGCGCGGACCTGGTCGGCACCTCGCTGGTCGAGACCGGCGTGGTCGATCCCGACCAGTACGCCGCCGTCGTCGCCGAGCTGGCCCGCGTCCACGGCGCCACCCGCTACTTCGCGCACCGCCGCGAGGCGACGGAGAAGCTGCACCGGATCGCGGTGGAGACCGGTCTGGAGATCGTCCGGCCCGATCTGCCGCTGGAGCTGATCGCCCGGCGCGGCCCGATCGGCCGAACGGTGGTCAGCTTTCCCTCGACCGTCGTCCACACCCTGCCGCTGGCTCTGGCCGGCACGGGGGTCAAGGTCGCCGTCTGCGAGATCGCGCCTGAGTGGCTCAAGGAGACCGCCTCCCCCCGGGCCCAGGGCTTCCTGGCCGGAGTCGCGGGCACGGCGGCCCACGAGGTCGACCGGCTGACCGCCCAGGCGGCCCAGGCCACCCAGACCCCACAACGGCTCGAATTCGGGTGAGCTTACCCACAAGGGATGGTCGTCAAGCCTGGTAAACCGAGATTCTTTCCCCTATCGGGCTGAACTTTTCGTGATCAACGGGCAGTTGATCTCTGAAGGGGCCTACCCTTCAAAAGGTGAACCAGTTGAAGTCCCGTGAGCCCGGCTCCGTCGCTCTGCCCGGAACGCTGTCCGCGCCGCTGCGCGCCGAACTGATCGCGTTCCGCCGCGACTTGCACATGCACCCCGAGCTCGGCAACCAGGAGTTCCGGACGACCGCGGCCGTGAAGGCCCGCCTGGAGGCCGCGGGACTCGCGCCGAAGGTCCTCCCGGCGGGCACGGGCCTGGTGTGCGACATCGGCACCTGGAACCGGACGCGCCCCATGCTGGCGATCCGCGCCGACCTCGACGCGCTGCCCATTCCGGACGTCAAGACCGTCGCGTACCGCTCCACCGTGCCCAACCGGGCCCACGCATGTGGACACGATGTCCACACCACCACCGTCCTCGGCGCCGGACTCGTCCTCGCCGAGCTCGACCGGCAGGGACTGCTCCCCAACGCCGTACGGCTGATCTTCCAGCCCGCCGAGGAGGTCCTGCCCGGCGGCGCGGCCGACGCCATCGAGTACGGCGTCCTGGACGGGGTCGGCCGGATCGTCGCCGTGCACTGCGACCCGAAGGTGGACGCCGGCCGGATCGGCCTGCGCCCCGGGCCCATCACCTCCGCCTGCGACCGCCTCGAAGTCACCCTCGACGGCCCCGGCGGCCACACGGCCCGCCCGCACCTCACCACGGACCTCGTCACGGCCGCAGCCCGGATCGCCGTCGACGTCCCGGCCCTGCTCGCCCGCCGGGTGGACGCCCGCTCGGGCCTCGCGGTCACCTGGGGCCGCATCGAGGCCGGCCACGCCTGCAACGTCATCCCGCAGCACGCCGAGCTGTCCGGCACGGTCCGCTGCCTCGACCTGCCCGCCTGGCGCGACGCCCCGGACCTGGTCCACGCGGCGATCGACGAGATCGCCACCCTCCACCGCGCCAAGTCGACCATCAACTACGTCCGCGGGGTCCCCCCGGTCGTCAACGACCCGGTCATCACCGAACTGCTCCGGGACGCCATGACGGCCCGCAGGGGAGCGGAGCAGGTCGAGGACACCGAGCAGAGCCTCGGCGGCGAGGACTTCTCCTGGTACCTGGAGCACGTCCCCGGTGCGATGGCCCGCCTGGGCGTCCGCACCCCGGGCGACACGACACGCCGGGATCTGCACGCGGGCGACTTCGACGTGGACGAGCGGGCCATCGCGGTCGGTGTCGAGTTCTTCACCGCGGCGGCCCTGCTCGACGCCGCACCGCGGCTCTGACGCTCCGAGACGCGGTTCATCCGGCCGGCCCAGCGGCCGACGCACGTCCGGCCCAGCGGTCCGCGCGCCGTCGCGCGGGCCCGGGTCGAACGCCCGCACCAGCGTGTATAACCGGTCGTGCCGGGGCGGACGCCGTCGGTCGTCCTTCTGGCCGGTTCGCGACGATCCGATAACGACTCATGAACGGGTCTTTAACTGACATCTACGCGCGTTACGATCCACGCGAAACCAGCGCCGGAAGAGGCGCTTTCGGTCAGTCTCGAAGGGACCCTCCTCTTGCGCCGGGTATCCAAGATCGTTTCCGCGTCCGCAGTGACCGCGGCCCTCGCTCTCACCGCCACCGCTTGTGGTGAGTCGTCCACCGAGTCCGGATCCGACTCGGACACCATCAAGGTCGGCATGGCGTACGACGTCGGCGGCCGTGGTGACAACTCGTTCAACGACTCCGCCGCCCGTGGCCTCGACAAGGCCAAGGCCGACCTCGGTGTCGAGACCAAGGAGCTCACCGCCAAGACCGGTGAGACCCCGGCCGACCGCGAGCAGCGCCTCACCTCCCTTGCCGAGGGTGGCTTCAACCCGGTCATCGGTGTCGGCTTCGCCTACAAGGACGCCATCGACAAGGTCGCCGCGAAGTTCCCGAAGACCACCTTCGGCCTCGTCGACTCGGTCTCCGACGTGAAGAACGTCGACTCGATCGTCTTCACCGAGGAGCAGGGCTCGTACCTCGCCGGTGTCGCGGCCGCGCTGAAGTCCAAGGACGGCAAGATCGGCTTCATCGGCGGTGTCGACACCCCGCTGATCAAGAAGTTCGCCGCCGGCTTCCAGCAGGGTGTCAAGGACACCAAGCCGGACGCCTCGGTCACCATCCAGTACCTGTCCACCGGTACGGACTTCTCCGGCTTCGGCGCCCCGGACAAGGGCAAGGCCGCCGCCAAGGGCATGCTCGACAAGGGCATCGACGTCATCTACGCCGCCGCGGGCGGCTCCGGTGCCGGTGCCATCGAGGCCGTCGCCGCCAAGCCCGGCACCTGGGCGATCGGCGTCGACTCGGACCAGGCCAAGGACCCGGCCCTGTCCAAGTACGCCGGTTCGATCATGACCTCGATGGTCAAGAACGTCGACACGGGTGTCTTCGAGCTCATCAAGTCCGTCCAGGACGGCAAGCCGGCGACCGGCACGCACGTCTACTCGCTGGCCGAGAACGGTGTCTCGCTGACCACCACCGGTGGCCACCTCGAGGACATCCAGCCCAAGCTGGACGAGGCCAAGAAGAAGATCATTGACGGACAGATCAAGGTCAACACGACCCTCTGACCTCCGTCGGACAGGGGCCCGGAGAGCGGCTTCGGCCGACACTCCGGGCCCCCTTCACACGTCTGCCCGCGGGCAGTTGAACGATTTTCCAAAAGCTACGCGCGTAGCGTGCGCCGTACAGGGTATTTTTCGCCACCGACAGCGCCTGCGCACCGCCTCATCCCCTCCTCACGCTCCCTGCCTAGGAGAGTGCGTCATCAAAGCCTCCAGCCCCAGCAGTCCCAACGCCGTAGAACTCCGCGGCATCACCAAGCGTTTCCCCGGAGTCGTGGCCAACCACGACATCGACATCACCGTGCGCCGCGGCACCGTGCACGCCCTCGTGGGCGAGAACGGCGCGGGCAAGTCGACCCTGATGAAGATCCTGTACGGCATGCAGAAGCCGGACGAGGGCACCATCACGGTCGACGGCGAGCTGGTGACGTTCAACAGCCCCGGCGATGCCATCACCCGCGGTGTCGGCATGGTGCACCAGCACTTCATGCTCGCCGACAACCTCACGGTCCTCGAGAACGTCGTCCTCGGCTCCGAGAAGCTGTACGGCATCGGCGACAAGGCCCGCGCCAAGATCAAGGAGATCTCCGGCGCGTACGGCCTCGGCGTCCGTCCCGACGTGCTCGTCGAGGACCTCGGTGTGGCCGACCGCCAGCGCGTGGAGATCCTCAAGGTCCTCTACCGCGGCGCCCGCACCCTGATCCTCGACGAGCCGACCGCCGTGCTCGTCCCGCAGGAGGTCGACGCGCTCTTCGACAACCTGCGCGAGCTCAAGGCGGAGGGCCTGACGGTCATCTTCATCTCGCACAAGCTGGGCGAGGTCCTGTCGGTCGCCGACGAGATCACCGTCATCCGCCGCGGCACCACGGTCGGCACCGCCGACCCGAAGCACACCACGACCAAGCAGCTCGCCGAGCTGATGGTCGGCGCCGAGCTGCCCTCGCCGGAGACCCGCGAGTCGACGGTCACGGACGTGCCGATGCTGACGGTCCAGGACCTGTCGCTCAGCGCCGTCGACCCCGACGGCGTGGTCCGCGCGGTCCTCGGCGGCATCACCTTCACCATCCACAAGGGTGAGGTGCTCGGCATCGCCGGTGTCGAGGGCAACGGCCAGTCCGAGCTCGTCGACACGATCATGGGCATGCGCAACGCCGACCGGGGTGTCCTGACCCTCGACGGCGCCGACATCTCGTCCGCCCCGACGCGCAAGCGGCGCGAGGACGGCATCGGCTGCATCCCCGAGGACCGCCACCGGCACGGTCTGCTCCTGGAGGCCCCCCTCTGGGAGAACCGCATCCTCGGCCATGTCACCGAGAAGCCCAACTCCAAGGGCGCCATCCTCGACCTCAAGGCCGCCCGCAAGGACACCGAGCGGATCGTCCGCGAGTACGACGTCCGTACCCCCGGCATCGAGGTCACCGCGGCCTCCCTCTCCGGCGGCAACCAGCAGAAGCTGATCGTCGGCCGCGAGATGAGCCACGACCCCAAGCTGCTGATCGCCGCCCACCCCACCCGTGGCGTGGACGTCGGCGCGCAGGCGCAGATCTGGGACCAGATCCGCGCGGCGCGCCGGGAGGGCCTCGCGGTCCTGCTGATCTCCGCCGACCTGGACGAGCTGATCGGCCTCTCCGACACCCTGCGCGTGATGTACCGCGGGCGTCTGGTGGCCGACGCCGACCCGGCGACCATCACCCCGGAGGAGCTGGGCTCGGCCATGACCGGCGCCGCCGCCGGCCACCTTGAGCACCCTGAGAGCCCTGAGGGCACCGACGGCCCGGAGGACGAGGCCCGATGAAGAAGTTCGACAAGGAGCGGCTGCTCCTCGGCATCGCGGCACCGCTGCTCGCGATCGTCGCCGCCTTCCTGATCACCGCCCTGGTGCTCGCGGCGACCGGCAAGGAGCCGTTCAGCGCCTTCGGGATCATGTTCGACTACGGCATCAAGTCGGACAGCCAGGTCTACATCATCAACAAGGCGACGACGTACTACCTGGCGGGCATCGCGGTGGCCATCGGCTTCCGCATGAACCTGTTCAACATCGGTGTCGACGGCCAGTACCGTCTCGCGGCGTTCTTCGCCGCCGCCGTCGGTGGCGCGCTGACCCTCCCGGGCGTCGTCCAGATCCCGCTGATCATCATCACCGCGATGATCGTCGGCGCGATGTGGGCGGGCATCGCCGGTGTCCTGAAGACCACCCGGGGTGTCAGCGAGGTCGTCTCCACGATCATGCTGAACTTCATCGCGACCGCGATCATCGGCTACCTGCTCCAGCCCGGCCGTCTCGGCCACCTGGACGCGGCCGGTACGAAGGTCGCGACGACCCCGCTGCCGGAGTCCTCGCGCTTCTTCGAGTTCCCGACCACGCCGACCCCGGTCTACGGCTTCGTCGTCGTCGCGGTCATCGCGGGCATCGGCTACTGGTTCACGCTCTCCCGCACCCGCTTCGGCTTCGACCTGCGCACCGTCGGCCAGTCCGACACGGCGGCCGCGGCCTCCGGCGTCAACGTCAAGCGGATGGTCGTCACCTCCATGCTGATCTCCGGCGGCATGGCCGGTCTGATCGGTATGCCGACGCTGCTCAACGACTCGTACGAGTTCGGCGGCGACTTCCCCGTCGGCATCGGCTTCACCGGTATCGCCATCGCCCTGCTGGGCCGCAACCACCCGATCGGCATCGCGCTCGCCGCGATCCTCTGGGGCTTCCTGGAGCGCGGCGGCCAGCAGCTGGAGTTCGAGGACTACGACCGGGAGATCGTCGGCGTCATGCAGGGCGTCATCGTCCTCTGCGTCGTCATCGCCTACGAACTCGTCCGCCGCTACGGCCTCAAGCGCCAGCAGCGTCAGGTCGGCGAGAAGCTCGCGGCCCAGGCCCGTTCCAACAACTCGACGGAGGTGTCGGCGTGACCGCCACGGCGACTTCCACCCCGCCGCCCGCCGCGCCCAAGGCGGCCGGTGGCAAGGGCGGCCGCACCCGCCTCTCCCTGCCCTGGATCCTGCTGATCGTCGCGGGCGGGCTCATCGCCCTCTCCGCCGTCCGGGCCATCACCGGCGCGCAGGACCTCACCTCGGCCGGCCAGATCGGCGCCGCGCTCTCGCTCGCCGTGCCGATCGGTCTCGCCGGTCTCGGCGGTCTGTGGGCCGAGCGCGCGGGCGTGGTCAACATCGGCCTCGAAGGCATGATGATCCTCGGCACCTTCTTCGGTGCCTGGGCCGGCTGGCAGACCAGCCCCTGGCTCGGCATCCTCGCCGGCATCGTGGGCGGCATGCTCGGCGGCCTGCTGCACGCCGTCGCCACGGTCACCTTCGGCGTCGACCACATCATCTCCGGCATCGCGATCAACATCCTGGCGGTCGGCTTCACGACCTACTTCGCCAAGCTGTGGTTCAACACCGGCGAGGCGGCCACGAAGGGCGGCAGCCCCAAGCAGTCCCCGCCGGCCGAGGAGATCACCTCGGTCACGATCCCGGGCCTGTCGGACTGGCTGGCCGACATCGAGAAGCACCACTGGTTCCTGATCTCGGACGTCGCCGGCATCCTCGGCGGCCTGGTCACCAACGTCTCGGTGGTCACGATCATCGCGGTGCTGCTGGTGATCGGCACGTTCTTCGTGCTGTGGAAGACCGCGTTCGGTCTGCGCCTGCGCTCCTGCGGTGAGAACCCGATCGCCGCCGAGTCCCTCGGCGTCAACGTCTACAAGTACAAGTACATCGCCGTGATCGTCTCCGGCGGCATGGCCGGTCTCGGCGGCGCCTTCCTGTCGCTGGTCACCTCGCACATCTACAACGAGGGCCAGACCGGTGGCCGTGGCTACATCGGCCTCGCGGCGATGATCTTCGGCAACTGGCGGCCGGGCGGCCTGGCGATGGGCGCGGGCCTGTTCGGCTTCGCCGACGCGCTCCAGCTGCGCAGCGGCGGCGAGTCCGTGCACGCGCTGCTCCTGCTGCTCTTCGCGGTGCTCGTCGCGATCGCGGCCTGGAAGGCGTACAAGAAGCGCTGGATCACCTCCTCGATCGCCATCGTCATCGGTGTCGGCGTGTTCATCTGGTACCTCGGCACCGAGACGGTCCCGGTCGAGTTCGTCAGCGCCACGCCGTACGTCGTGACCCTGCTGGTGCTGTCGCTCTCCGCGCAGCGCCTGCGGATGCCCAAGGCGGACGGCATGCGCTACCGCAAGGGCGAGGGCAAGTGACGCCCAGCAGTCCGGCGCCCGACTGGGAGCTGCTGCGGGTGACGGCCCGGGACGCCATGTCCCGTGCCTACGCCCCGTACTCCGGCTACCCGGTCGGCGCCGCCGCGCTCGTCGACGACGGGCGCGTGGTCTCCGGCTGCAACGTGGAGAACGCCTCGTACGGCCTCGGGCTGTGCGCGGAGTGCGGGCTCGTCTCGCAGCTCCAGGCCACCGGCGGCGGCCGGCTGACCCACTTCGTCTGCGTGGACGGCCAGGGCGAGTGCCTGGTGCCGTGCGGACGGTGCCGGCAGCTGCTGTACGAGTTCGGGGGGCCCGAGCTCGTCCTGGAGACCCCGGCCGGGTTCGCCACCCTCGCCGAGATGCTCCCGCAGGCCTTCGGCCCCGGGCACCTCAGGAAGTAACACCGAGGAGAGCGGCCCTTCCGGCACCATGGGGAGGGCCGCTCTCTCCTCTCACCCCTCTATGCGCGTAGAAAGAGGCACCACCATGGACGTCATCTCCGTCATCCGCACCAAGCGGGACAAGGGCGAGCTGAGCCCGGAGCAGATCGACTGGGTCATCGACGCCTACACCCGCGGCGAGGTCGCCGACGAGCAGATGTCCGCCCTGGCCATGGCCATCCTGCTCAACGGCATGAACCGCACGGAGATCGCCCGCTGGACCGCCGCGATGATCGCGAGCGGCGAGCGCATGGACTTCTCCTCGCTCTCCCGTCCCACCTCCGACAAGCACTCCACGGGCGGTGTCGGCGACAAGATCACCCTTCCGCTCGCCCCGCTGGTCGCCGCCTGCGGCGCGGCCGTGCCGCAGCTGTCGGGCCGGGGCCTCGGCCACACCGGCGGCACGCTGGACAAGCTGGAGTCGATCCCCGGCTGGCGCGCGCTGCTCTCCAACGAGGAGATGCTGCACGTCCTGGACACGACCGGCGCGGTGATCTGCGCGGCGGGCGACGGCCTGGCGCCGGCGGACAAGAAGCTCTACGCGCTGCGGGACGTCACCGGCACGGTGGAGGCCATCCCGCTGATCGCCTCCTCGATCATGTCGAAGAAGATCGCCGAGGGCACGGGCTCGCTGGTCCTGGACGTGAAGGTCGGCTCCGGCGCGTTCATGAAGAACCTCGAGAACGCCCGTGAACTCGCCTCCACGATGGTGGGCCTGGGCACGGACAGCGGCGTGAAGACGGTCGCGCTGCTCACCGACATGTCGACCCCGCTCGGCCTGACCGCCGGCAACGCCCTGGAGGTCCGCGAGTCGGTCGAGGTCCTGGCGGGCGGCGGCCCGGCGGACGTCGTCGAGCTGACGATCGCGCTGGCCCGCGAGATGCTCGACGCGGCCGGGATCAAGGACGCGGACCCGGCGAAGGCGCTGGCGGACGGCTCGGCGATGGACGTCTGGCGCCGGATGATCGCGGCGCAGGGCGGCGACCCGGACGCGACCCTCCCGGTCGCCCGCGAGCAGCACGTCGTGACCGCGGCCTCGTCGGGCGTCCTGACCCGCCTCGACGCGTACGACATCGGCATCGCCGCCTGGCGCCTCGGCGCCGGCCGGGCCCGCAAGGAGGACCCGGTCCAGGCGGGCGCGGGCGTCGAGCTGCACGCCAAGCCGGGCGACACGGTCACGGCGGGCCAGCCGCTGCTGACGCTCCACACGGACACGCCGGAGAAGTTCGACTACGCCCTGAAGTCCCTGGACGCCGCCTGGGACATCGCGGCGGAGGGCACGGCGTTCACCCCGAACCCGATCGTCCTGGACCGCATCGCCTGAGGGATATGCCTCTGACACCTTCGGGTGAACGGGACCGGTGGACCCCCACCGGTCCCGTTCGGCATGCTGGGATCGGTGACGACCGACTGAGGAGCACACCATGAGCGCACTCGCCGCCGAGCCCGGGCAGGGCTGGGACGACCTCGTCCGTCTCTGGCATGAGATGGACTGGCCCGAGGGCTGCAAGGTGGAGATCATCGAGGGGATCATCACCGTGGCGCCTTCGCCCGCCAACCAGCACAACGGCATCGCCAACAAGCTGCAGCGTCGGCTGTATCAGGCAATTCCGGAGGATTGGGGCGTCTACCAGACTCAGGCGGTTGCCATCCCGACCCGCTCGGGGATGTACATTCCAGACCTGTTGGTGACACCCGAAGTGGCTCTCAACGAACCTGGCCACTACATCCCGGCCACGGCAGCCGAGCTCGTTGTCGAGATCACTTCGCAGTCGAACGCCAATCATGACCGCATCAGCAAAGAGGCGGGATACGCCACGGCAGGCGTGCCGCTGTATCTGCTCATCGATCGGTGGGCACCCGGTGGCCCGACGGTGACGCTCTTCGGCGAACCGCGGAGCGATGTCTACCGTGTGCTGCGTGCCGTGAAGTTCGGCGAGGAAATCCACCTCCCCGACCCCTTCGACCTCACGCTCGACACCAGCACCTTCCCGGTCTAGGCGCCGCCCGGGCCGCCGCGGCCCGTCCCGCCGATGAGTTCCGGCCGCCGCGCGGGTCTCCCTGGTGTGGACACCAGTCGACCGCTCGTTCTGACCCTCGCCGCCCGGGCCACCTCCGACGAGGTCGCCCGGCTGTGCGCCGTGCTCGAAGGGGTGCCGCCCACCGACGTGATCTGCGAGGTCGGGGGCCTGACGCACACCGACCTCGCCGCCGTGGACGCCCTCGCCCGGCTGAAGCTCACCGCCGGGCGCCTCGGACACCGGCTCACGTTCCGGGGGGCCGGCGCGGAGCTGCGGCTCCTCCTCGACCTGACCGGGCTCGCCGACGTCCTGTGACCGGAGCCCTTACGCCGGGAGCCGCTCCGGAAGGTCGAAGAGCGGGAACCACCGCTTGGTGTCCAGGAAGAAGTCCATCCCGCCGACCTTGCCGTCCCGCACCTCCAGGACGATCAGGGCCCACGGGCTGTACCCGCCCTCCGGGTCCGGGTGGTAGTGCGCGAACGCCGGCGAGCCGTTCGCCACGGTCGGCACCAGCTTCGAGCCGCGGCAGACGTCGCCGACCCCGAGCATCCAGCCCACGATGTCGTCGTGGCCGCGCAGCCACAGGTCGTACGGCGGCATGGACATCGTCGCGTCCTCGTGGAGGAGCGCGGTCAGCGCCTTCATGTCGTACCCCTCGAAGGCCGCGACATAGCGCTCCAGGAGCTGCTTCTGCTCCTCGTCCAGCGGGTCCGCCGCGTCCGAGACCGCCGGTTCGTTCTCGGCGATCGTGGCGCGCGCCCGCTGCAGCGCGCTGTTGACCGAGGCGACCGAGGTGTCGAGCAGCTCGGCGACCTCGCTCGCCTTCCAGGCCAGCACCTCGCGCAGGATCAGCACGGCCCGCTGCTTCGGCGGCAGGTGCTGCAGGGCGGCGACGAACGCGAGGCGCACGGTCTCACGGGAGACCGCGGTCTCGGCGGGGTCGGCCACCGACGGCAGCACCCGGCCGTCCGGGACCGGCTCCAGCCAGGTGATCTCCGGCCGGGCGTTCAGCTGTGCCTGGGCGACCGGCGTGGCGGCCGTCAGATCCATCGGCCTGGCCCGCTTGTTCCCCGCGTTGAGCGAGTCCAGACAGACGTTCGTCGCGATGCGGTAGAGCCAGGAGCGCAGGCTGGAGCGCCCCTCGAAGGAGTGGAACGAGCGCCAGGCGCGGACCATCGTGTCCTGCACGGCGTCCTCGGCCTCGAACGACGAGCCGAGCATCCGGTAGCAGTAACCGGTCAGCTCCGTACGGTACTTCTCCAGCTCGGAGTTCCGGTCCGCGGTTGCGAGGTCACTCATGAACGTCCACCCCAGTCGCCCCTCACCGGCACCGGTGCTGTGCCGATGAGGGGAAGCTACCGCAGCCCACTGACAGCGCGGGTCAGGTTCCGGGCTTCCGTCCGTAGACGTACACGTCGTCACCGTTCCTGAGCAGGTTCCAGTACGCCTTGGCGTCGGCCGGACGCATGTTGACGCAGCCGCCCGAACCCGGCGGGTTCCACATGGACTTCGTCGTGGAGTGGAACGCCTGCCCGCCGTCGAAGAACTGCGAGTACGGCATCGAGACGTGGTAGAGCGTCGACCAGTGGTTGATCTTGCGCCAGTAGATCTTCTTGGCGCCGGTGCGGGTCTCGGTCCCGTTCTTTCCCGTACGGACCGGCACCGGCCCGTACTTCAGCTTCTTCCCGTCCTGGATCCAGCTCAGCTGCCGCGTCAGGTCGACGCAGGCGATCCGGCCCTTGTTCGTCGGGCACTTCCCGGCCTTGTTCGGGTTCTTCCCGGCGGCCTTCTGCTCCAGCATCGTGTTCATCGTCCGCCAGGTCAGCGGACCCGCGTACCCCATGGTCGGGGTGATGCCGTGCTTGCGCTGGAACGACTGGATGGCCTTGCAGTCGGCCGACGACTGCTTGCCGTCCACCTTCAGGCCGAGGAACTTCTCCACCTGCTTCTGGTGCGGTCCCGTCGTCACGTTGCACGACGCCGCCTGGGCCGTACCCGCGCCGAGGGCCACCGTCAGCGGCACCACCATCGAGGTGATGCCGAGGACGATCCCCGCGCGCTTCCTTATCCCGTGCATGATCACCAACTCCCCCTTGAGGCCTATGCCTCAGAGGACGAGCGGGACCGCGTTCTGGTTGTACGGATCCGGTCTCGATTCAGTGCGCGGTGCGCAGCGAGAGGTTCCGCGCCCGGACCCGCGCGCTGTGGCTGCCGTAGAGCGTGACCGACACGACGCCCAGGACCGCGACGAGACCCAGGAGGACCGTGCCCGCCCAGCCGCCGGAGTGGAAGGCGATCGCACCGAGCGTGCCGCCCGCGCTGCTGCCGATGTAGTACGCGGACTGGTAGAGCGCCGAGGCCTGCGCACGGCCCGTCGTCGCGGTCCGGCTCACCGAGGAGGAGGCGACCGCGTGCCCGGCGAAGAAGCCGGCCGTGATCAGGACCAGGCCGAGCAGGACGGCGGCGAGGGCGTCGGAGAGCGAGAGCAGCAGGCCGGCCGCGGTCGTGCCGACGGCCAGGTAGAGCGCCCCGCGCCGGCCGAGCCGGCCCACGAGCTTCCCGGCCGCCGCCGAGGAGACCGTACCGACCAGGTAGACCAGGAAGATCGAGCCGATGACGCCCTGGGGGAGCGAGAACGGGGCCTCGACCAGGCGGTAGCCGATGACGGTGTAGACCGCGCCGAAGACCGTCATGAACAGGGCGCCGATCGCGTACAGACGCATCAGCAGGGGGTCGGCGAGATGGGTGCGGACCGTCGCCGCGAGCGCCTTCGGGTTGAGCGAACCCGGCGTGAAGTGGCGGGCCTTGGGGATGAGGACCCGGAAGGCGACCGCGCAGGCCACCGCCATCAGGCCGACCGCGAGGAGTCCGGTGCGCCAGCCCCACATCTGCGCCACCCAGCCGGTGACGATGCGGCCGCTCATCCCGCCGATCGAGTTGCCCGCGACGAAGAGGCCGATCGCGGCGATCAGCGCCTTGGGCCGTACCTCCTCGGCGAGGAACGCCATCGCGGAGGCCGGCAGGCCCGCGAGCGCCGCGCCCTGGACGGCGCGCAGGGCGACCAGCCACTCCAGGCTCGGGGCGAACGGGACGAGCAGACCGACGGCGACCGCGACGCAGAGCGAGGCGGTCATCATCTCGCGCCTGCCGAAGCGCTCGGAGAGGGCGCTCATCGGGAGGACGAGCAGGGCGAGGGCGAAGGTCGCGGCGGAGACCGTCCAGGAGGCCGCGGAGGCGGTGGCACCGAACTCGGCGGAAATCGCGGGGAGGAGGGCCTGGGTGGAGTAGAGGAGCGCGAAGGCGGCGAGGCCGGCGGCGAAGAGCGCGAAACTCATCCGGCGGTGACCGGGGGCTCCGGGGGCGAGGCGGGTGTCGGCGACCGTGCTGGTGGCGGCCGCCTTGGTACTGGCGGAAGGCATGCCTCGAACGTAGGACGATTCGTTTCATGCGTCCAATGCATGGAACTGCTGTAATCGTTCCCATGGTGCATGAGTACAGGTCACAGGGTCGGCTGTCACCGAGTAGTTACGAAGAAGACATGGGGCTGCTGCTCGCGCCGCGGCTCGCGTACTTCGCGGCGGTGGCCCGCCACGAGCATGTGACCAGGGCCGCGGCCGAGATGGGGGTGCCGCAGTCGACGCTCTCGCGGGCGATGGTCCGGCTCGAACAGGACCTGGGGGTGGCCCTCTTCGCCCGGAAGGGCCGCACGGTCTCGCTCACCCCGGCCGGCCGGACGTTCCTGGCCTCCGCCGAGCGGGCCCTCGCCGAGGTGGAGCGGGCGGCCGACTCCGTACGGGCGGACGCGGACCCGGCGGCGGGGCGGGTCGCGTTCGGGTTCCTGCACACCATGGGCTCCGAGACCGTCCCCGGGCTCATCCGCGCCTTCCGGGTCGACCACCCCCGGGTCCGCTTCACCCTCGTCCAGAACTACGGCGAGGCGATGATCGAGCGGCTGCGGGCCGGCGACCTGGACCTGTGCCTGACCTCTCCCGTCCCGGACGCGCCCGACCTGGTGGCCCGACGGCTGGACGAGCAGCGCCTGCGGCTCGTCGTCCCCGACGACCACCGGCTCGCCACCCGCAAGCGGATCCGTCTGGCGGAGGCGGCCGAGGAGACCTTCGTGACCCTGGAGCCGGGCTACGGGCTGCGGCGCATCACGGACGACCTGTGCGCCGAGGCCGGTTTCACCCCGCGCGTCGCCTTCGAGGGCGAGGAGGCCGAGACCCTGCGGGGCCTGGTCGCGGCCGGACTGGGCGTCGCGCTGCTGCCGCCGCCCGCGGTTCCGCGCCCCGGCGTCGTCGAACTCACGGTCACGGCCCCGCGCGCGGTGCGCGAGATCGGAGTCGCCTGGCTCGACGGCCACCCGGACACGGCCCCGGTGGCGGCCTTCAAGCGCTTCCTGCTCGGCAAGCGGGGCAGCCTCCTGCCGGAGTAGGCGCTCCCGACGGCGCAGGGCCGACGGCGCAGTGCCGACGGCGCAGGGCAGGCGGCGCAGGGCTAGCGGCGCAGGGCGCGGCCGAAGCCCGCGGCCAATGGCATCCGCAGTCCCAGCGGCGGCGGAGCCGCGAGCGCGTCCGCGACCGGGCGGGCGAAGGAGCGGGCGAAGAGGGAGCCGAGGACGAAGTCGGCCGCCAGGGCGTGGACTTCGTCGTGGTACTGGCGCAGCGCGTGGCCGTCGGAGTGCACTTCGAAGCGGCACGTGTCGCGGTTCGCCTTCTTCGCCCGTTCCGCCAGCCGGTACGACAGCTCCGGATCCGTCCGGGCGTCGTTCGTGCCGTGCACGATCAGGATCCGGCGTCCGACCAGCTGGCGCACGGGCTCGGGCTCGGCCGCCACGTCGTCCTCCGGCAGCCACGGCGCGAGTGCGAGCACCGCGTCGACCGCCGCGTGTCCGGCCGCGCGCAGCGCGGCCCGCGCGCCCATCCCGTGGCCGGCCAGGCAGACCGGGACGTCGCCGTAGCGCCGTACCGCCTCCGCCACCGCCCAGGAGGCGTCCGAGGCCAACTGGGCGTCCGTGCCGTTCCAGCCGCGCCCCCGGTAGCGCACCACGTGCGCCAGCAGGCCCTCCTCGCGCCCCGCCCTGGCCAGCCGGCGGCCCAGCGGCAGCAGCGCCGCGTGGGCCCGCAGCGAGGCGCCCCGCGCGGAGGCCACCTCGCCGTCGGGAAGGAGCAGGACCACACCGCCCACCGCCGTACCGGGGTGCGATGCGCCGACGGGCCGTCCGAGCCGGGGTGTCCGGCTGCCGGCAGTCCCTACGAGTGCGGAGTGCGCCATGGCAGAACAGTCTCAGAAGCCGAGGTGTACGCCATCCGTACGCGCGGTCACTGTTACGTATCGACAAGCGAGTTGAGGAGGGGCGCTCTACGCGCGTAGGGGCTAGAGTGCGGAAATGACGAGCCAGACCTCCAACGTGCCCACCGCGGACCAGATCCGCCGCGCCCCGAAGGTGCTCCTCCACGACCACCTCGACGGCGGACTGCGCCCCGGCACGGTCATCGAACTCGCCCTCGCGCAGGGCTACGACAACCTCCCCGAGACGGAACCCGACAAGCTCGGCATCTGGTTCCGCGAGGCCGCCGACTCCGGCTCCCTGGAGCGCTATCTGGAGACCTTCGCGCACACCTGCGCCGTCATGCAGACCCGCGAAGCCCTCGTCCGGGTCGCCGCCGAGTGCGCGGTGGACCTCGCGGAGGACGGTGTCGTCTACGCCGAGGTGCGCTACGCCCCCGAGCAGCACCTGGAGGCCGGGCTCACCCTGGAGGAGGTCGTCGAGGCGGTCAACGAGGGCTTCCGCGAGGGTGAGCGCCGGGCCAGGGCGAACGGCCACCGCATCCGGGTCGGCGCGCTGCTGACGGCGATGCGGCACGCCGCCCGCGCCCTGGAGATCGCCGAACTCGCCAACCGCTACCGCGACTCCGGCGTCGTCGGCTTCGACATCGCGGGTGCCGAGGCCGGGTACCCGCCCACCCGCCACCTCGACGCCTTCGAGTACCTCAAGCGGGAGAACAACCACTTCACGATCCACGCCGGCGAGGCCTTCGGGCTGCCGTCGATCTGGCAGGCCCTGCAGTGGTGCGGCGCCGACCGGCTGGGCCACGGAGTGCGGATCATCGACGACATCGAGGTCGCCGACGACGGCTCGGTGCGGCTCGGCCGGCTCGCCGCGTACGTCAGGGACAAGCGCGTCCCGCTGGAGATGTGCCCGACGTCCAACCTGCAGACCGGCGCCGCGGACTCCATCGCGGAGCACCCCATCGGCCTGCTCCGCAAGCTGCATTTCCGTGCCACGGTCAATACCGACAACCGGCTGATGAGCGGTACGAGCATGAGCCGGGAATTCGAGCAGCTGGTCGAGGCATTCGACTACACGCTCGACGACATGGCGTGGTTCACGGTCAATGCGATGAAATCAGCGTTCATTCCTTTCGATGAACGTCTGGCCATGATCAATGACGTGATCAAGCCCGGATACGCCGAGCTGAAGTCCGAATGGCTGTTCCGGCAGACCGCCACGACCAGCGAGTCTTCCTCGCAGGCGGGCTGAGGGAGAGCTTCTGGGTGGGAGTGGGGCGGCCGGGGAACATCTGCTCGGCCGCCTTTCGGTGTTTGCGGGAGCGTCATCCGGTGGCTAGGTTCCTAAGCCGCTCTGCATTCACCGAATTTCCTGCTTTCCCCGAAGCTCGAAGATCCCCAAGATCCCCAAGGATGATTTTCTGATGAAGCAGTCTGCCGCCAAGACGCTCGGTGTCGCCGCTCTCGGTGCCGCTTTCGCCGCTGCCGCCGCCGGCACGGCCTCCGCCGCACCGTCGCTGCCCGCCTCCCCGGACGCGGCGCTCGGTCTGGTGACCCAGGCCGTGCCGCTGGGTGACGGCCTCACCGAGCTCCCCGACGGCGCCGCCGAGTCCCTCCTCTCCGGCCAGTCGTCGGTCGACCAGGGCGTCAAGACCCTGCCGGCCGCCGCGGGTGCCGCCACCCAGCACCTCCCGCTCGACGCCGCCAACGGCCCGCTGGCCAGCACCCCGGTCGGCGGCCTGCTCGGCGGCCTGCCGGTCGGTGCCCTGCCGCTCGGCTGACCCGATCACGCCGTACGGACGCCGATGGGGCGCCGCCCGAAGCTCGAAGATCCCCAAGATCCCCAAGGATGATTTTCTGATGAAGCAGTCTGCCGCCAAGACGCTCGGTGTCGCCGCTCTCGGTGC
>NZ_JBHXTV010000013.1:239641-281106 GCF_042671585.1 Streptomyces sp. NPDC127129 | reverse complement strand
ACCCTCCACCAGACCCCCATCGGCGTCTTCCGCTCCGTCCGACGCCCCGTCTACGACACCCTCATGGCCGACCAGCTCGAAACCGCCATCGAACAACACGGCAAGGGCGATCTCCTCCCGCTGCTCACCGGCAACGACAGCTGGACCGTCGTCGGCTGACCGAGGATCAGCGCATGCGACGAAGCCCGGCCCCCGTACGCGAGGGCCGGGCTTCGCCCGTTCCCCGGCACAGCCTTTCAGTAGACAACGGCTAGTGCTACTGTCTATTCTGATTTCACCCTCTCCGTGCGGAGCGGGTTCGTCGCCGCTCGCATCGCGGCTCGTGGTGTGGCCCCGAATGTGCGGCCGGAGCCACGCCGCCCCCACGTCCTCGCGCGGTCCCACCGCGTCTCCACCCTCGACTCACCAAGGGAAGTGCCCACCGTGCTCACCAGGATCGCCGAACTCGCACTGCGCAGAACCCGGTTACTTCTTGTGATCGCCGCCGCCGCCGTCGTGCTCATGGGCGCGTTGGGCGTCGGGGCCTTCGGCAAGCTGCTCAGCGGCGGCTTCGACGACCCCGACGCACCCTCCGCGCGCGCCCAGAGCGTCATCGACGAGAAGTTCGGCGGCGAGACGGACCTCGTTCTGCTGGTCCGTGCCGTGGACGGCAGCCCGCTCGACTCGCCGGCCGTCGAGGAGCGGGGCCGTACCCTCACCGAGGGACTCAAGAAGGACGCGAAGGTCGGCAACGTCATCTCGTACTGGGAGACCGGGGCCAAGGCTCTGACCTCCCACGACGGCAAGAAGGCCCTCGTCCTCGCCCATGTGAACGGTGACGAGAACGAACGCGCCGACCTCGCCAAGGAACTGATCGAGGAGTACGGCGGCGTCAAGAACGGCGTCGACGTCCAGGCCGGCGGCCTCTCCGCGATCATGAACGACGTCACCACCCAGGTCGGCAAGGACCTCGCGGTGGCCGAGGCCATCGCCGTACCCATCACCCTCATCCTGCTCGTCCTCGCCTTCGGCAGCGTCGTCGCGGCGCTCCTTCCGCTGGTCATCGGGATGTTCGCGGTCATGGGGACCTTCGCCGAGCTCTTCGTCATCGGCAGCGCCACCGAGGTCTCCGTCTTCGCGATCAACCTGACGACCGCCCTCGGCCTCGGTCTCGGCATCGACTACGCGCTGCTGCTCGTCAGCCGCTTCCGTGAGCAGCTGGCCGCGGGCGCGGAGGTCGACGACGCCCTGCGCCGTACCGTGCAGACCGCCGGCCGGACGATCGTCTTCTCGGCGGCCACGGTCATCGCCGCGCTCGCCGCGCTGCTCATCTTCCCGCCCTTCTTCCTCCGTTCCTTCGCCTACGCGGGCATCGGCGTCGTCCTCATCTCGGCCCTCAGCGCCCTCTTCGTCATCCCGCCGCTGCTCGCCGCCCTCGGGGCGCGGGTGAACAAGGGCCGCCTGCCCTGGGCGGCACGCGTGCAGCGCACCGACACGCCGTTCTGGGGCAAGCTCGCCGCCCTGGTCATGCGCCGGCCCGCCCTGACCGCGCTCCCGGTCCTCGCCATCATGCTGCTGGCCGCGAGCCCCCTGCTCTCCGTCACCTTCGGCACGCCGGACGAGCGCGTCCTGCCCGAGAGCGCGGGCAGCCGCCAGGTGGCGACCCAGCTCCAGGCGGACTTCCCCGGTGACGACAACAACGCCGTACAGATCGTCGCGCTGAACGGCGCGACCGGTCCCGCCTTCCAGGAGTACGCGAAGGAGGTGTCCCAGCTCGACGGGGTCGAGCAGGTGGCCACCAGCACCGGCTCGTACCGCGACGGCACCCCGGGCAAGCCCGGCCCCGCCGCCGCGGCCCTCGGCCGCGACGACGCCCAGCGGCTCATCGTCACCATCGGCCACGAGACCAAGTCGGAGGAGGCCCAGAGCCTCGCCAAGGAGATCCGCGCTGTCGCCCCGCCCAGCGGCACCGAGGTGCTCGTCGGCGGTCAGGACGCCCGCCTGGTCGACTCCAAGCACTCCATCGGCGTCCGGCTGCCCATCGCCGCCGGACTGATCGTCGTCACCACCTTCGTCCTTCTCTTCCTCTTCACCGGCAGCATCGTCCAGCCCCTGCGCGCGCTCCTGCTGAACGCGGTCAGCCTCACCGCCTCGGTCGGCGTGATGGTCTGGATCTTCGAGGACGGCCATCTCTCCTCGTGGCTCGGGTTCACACCGCAGCCGCTGGACACCTCGATGACCGTGCTGTTCTTCTGCGTGGCCTTCGGACTCTCGATGGACTACGAGGTGTTCGTGACCAGCCGGATGAAGGAACTCCACGACGCGGGTCACGACCGCGACACCGTGGTGACGCAGGGACTCGCCAGGACCGGACGGATCGTCACCGTCGCCGCCGGTCTGCTCTCGGTGAGCTTCTTCGCCTTCGGCACCAGCGACATCAGCTTCCTGATGATGTTCGGCATCGGCAGCGGTCTCGCCGTGGTCATCGACGCACTCCTCGTGCGCGGCGTCCTGGTGCCCGCGGCGATGCGGATCCTCGGCGGAGCCGCCTGGTACGCCCCGAAGGGTCTGCGCAAGCTGCACGACCGGGTCGGCCTCAGCGAGGGCGACGCGGCGGACGACACCGAGCGGCAGCCGGTCCCGGCCGCCTGAACGGCCCGGACATGACCGTGGCGGCCGGCGCGCATACGTCGCCGACCGCCACGGAGTCCGTGCTGGTTCGTCAGTACAGCGGGTCGGGCTTCATCAGCCCGAGGGCGATGAGCGCCCGTGAGGCGAGGCCCACCGCGGTGATCCCCAGGACCTGGGCCGGCTTGAACGCCGGCGGCAGGCTCATGACCGTCCTCCGCGCGGCCCGGTGACTGCTGTGCGGGCCGAACAGCCGGTAGACGTGCGGCGTCTGGGAGCCGCACCAGAGCCGGAGGGCCAGCCGCGGGTCCAGGACCAGGGCCGGGTGCCAGGGGAGGCATCCGAGCACCTTGGCGAAGTCGAGCATGTAGTGGTTGTAGTGGACCAGGGTCCGCAGGTCGGGGTTGCCGTGGAAGACCTCGTTCTCGTACGACGCCTGCCGCTCGATGAGGTTCTGCAGCCGCACCCGGTCCGGCAGCGCCTTCTTGCCGCTGCACAGCAGGGCGAAGTAGCGGCTCTGCATCTCGGAGCAGGCCGGAACCCCGCCCGCGGCCGGCCGCGCCCAGCCGATGAAGACCACGCCGAGGCCGAGATCCGGATGGATCATGTGCTTGTACAGCCTGCGCACATCGGTGACGTTCACGTCCTTGAGGATGCTGAAGTCCTCGATGTAGCCGGTGTTGAGCATGATCGTGTCGATCTTCTCGCGCCGGCCGTCCTTGAAGAGGACGTAGTCCTTGCCGAGCCGCTCGATCCCCGAGGCGTTGACCGTGAGGGTGTTGTCGACGATCCGGTGGATGAACGCGTCGTTCTTCGTCAGGAAGTGGTTGAAGAAGTGCGGGTTCTTCGCGTTCCAGTCGGCCACGGCGCGGGCGGCGGCGGTCTTGCCCCGGCTCTTGTTCCGGTTCATCCCGAGCCGCATGAAGGTGCCGGCGGCGGCCAGCGGGACCGAGTGCAGCAGCTGGGAGGTGTACGCGTCGTTGGTGAACGGCCGGCCGGCCGGGTACCGCTCGACGATCGGCTGGTAGCGCCGTACGGACAGGGTGCAGCTCTCCGTCACCTGGGCGATCTCGTTGACGACGTCCGCGGCCGTCTCGCCGATGCCCACGCAGAGGACCCGCTTGCCGCGGAACGGCTCGGCGTTCCGGTAGTGGGCCGAGTGGACGATCTCACCCGCGAAGTCCTCCTGGCCGGGCAGGTCGATGTAGTTCGGCACCCGGTGCGTTCCGGTGGAGATGGCGACCGAGTCGAACCGGTGCACCGTCCTGTTCTCGGGCGCGTCCACCGGGGCGACCTCGACGTCGTACCCGCCGCTGTCGTTCTTCGCCACGCTCAGCACGTCGAAGCCGTACCGGATGGTGGGCCCCAGGTCGAACTTCTCCGCGAAGTCCTTCAGGTACTGCCGGTACTCGCCCGCGGACCAGTACAGCCGCTCCTGGCCCAGCGGCGGAGGGAAGCTGGAGAAGGTCATCATGTAGTTGGAGATGGTGAGCATCGTCGAGTCGTAGGCGCCCGCCTCGTCGGCCCCGACCTCTTCCCGGAAGACTCCGCCGAGTTCGGCGTTGCGGTCGAAGCAGGTCACCTCATGACCTTCGTCCAGCAGCTCCTTGATCGCGACCAGCCCCGATGGGCCGGCGCCGATGACACAGACACGCTTCCTCATGCTTACCTCTCCGCCTCGGAGTGTTCTCTCTGATGGGACGTGCTCTCGCCGGTGCCGGACACTCCGGTCGGGTCAGCGGCTTTCGAAATGGACCGGCAGGCTCTCGTAGCCGGTGAGGAAGTTGGAGTAGAGGGGGCGGGGTGTCCCGCGCAGCTCCATCCGTGCCACCTTGTCCACCAGCGCGCTCAGCAGCGCCCGCAGTTCGGCCCGCCCCAGGAAGGCGCCCAGGCAGTAGTGCGGGCCGTGGCCGAACGACAGGTGCCGGTTGGGCGTGCGGGAGAGATCGAAACGGCGCGGCTCGGTGAAGACCGACTCGTCGTTGTTGGCCGAGATGTTCCACAGCGTGACGATGTCGCCGTCGCGGATCAGCTGCCCGCCGACCTCGAAGTCCTCGACGGCGGTGCGTGCGAGGTGGATGCCCGGGGTCGCCCAGCGGATCACCTCCTCCACGGCCGTGTCGAAGGAGGCCTGGCCCGACCGCAGCGCGTCCCACTGATCCGGGTTCTCGATGAGCGCCAGCACCGCGCAGATCGCCGAGAGCCGGGACGTCTCGTCGCCCCCGAGAATCAGGCTGTAGCAGTTGACGGCCATTTCCTCGACGGTCAGCTGCCGGCCCTCGAACTCCGCGGTCGCCAGCATGCTGATGACGTCGCCGCCCGGATCGTCGCGCCGTTCCTGGGCCAGTTCCATGAAGTACAGCACGATCTCGTTGCGGGCGCCGATCGCGTCGAGCGCACTGCTGTCCGCGCGGTCCGACGAGAGCGCCATCTTGTTCCACTGCAGCAACTGCCCGCGGTCCGCGGCCGGAATGGAGAGCAGATCGCAGATCGTGTTCATCGGGATCTTCTCGGCCACTTCGGCGGCGAAGTCGCACGTTCCCCTCTCGACCACGGCCGACATGAGTGCGTCGGTACGCTGCCGGACCTTTTCGACGACCTCGCCGAGGACCCGCGGGGTGAACGCGGTGAACATGAGATTCCGCAGGCTGCGGTGGCGTGCGCCGTCGGTGACCGCCAGCATGCTTCCGCCGGCCGAGTCGTCTCCGCGCAGGACGACGTCGAGGACGTTTCCGCGGGCGGAGATCAGAGCCGGATGATGGAAGAGCGACTGGATGTCCGCGTAGCGGGACACCACCCAGAAACCGGGGTTCCGGTCCGTGGATTCGTGCCAGTAGACGGGACGCCGTGCACGCACTTCGCGCCAGAACTCGTGCACGTCGTTCTCGGCGAAGGCGGCCGGGTCGGTCAGGTCCAGGGAACGAACATCGAGAGCGGGCTGACTCATTGCCTCAGATTGACAGCGGGCTCCGGGTGCCGCGCGGAATCTTGCCGGTTCCTTTCCGCCACGATCCGCTGCCGGGAAAGGGGTTCGGTGCGTCCGACCTGCGGCCACCGGGCCATGGCACCCGTGTATTCCGGCCGCCCGGCGAGGTGTTGCGAAAGGCGGCTTCCGATGCGTGGTACTTCCTGATTGTCCGACGGCATCTCGGGCCTAGACTCTGCGACCTCGGGGCCGCCCGCATAGCGGCGCCGACGGCACGGAACGGCGAAGGAAGCGGAACCTGTGCAGTCCCCCAACACGAGGCCCGGCAGGATCGGGCGACCGCCTCGACTGTCCCGAGAGACGATCCTCGTAGCCGCGCAGCGCGTGCTCGACGAGGAAGGGGCTGAGCACCTGTCCATGCGGCGCCTGGCCAGGGAGCTGTCCAGTACACCCATGGCCCTGTACCGCCATGTGCGGGACAAGGACGAGCTGTTGATGCTCCTGCTGGACGCGTACGTCCGGCGAATCCCCCGGCCCGATCTTCCCGACCACCCGCGTGAGCGGGTCGTCGCCGGCGCCCAGGCGCTCCACGGCATTCTCGAGGGCTGCCCCTGGGGGGTGGAGGTCCTCGCCTCCGACAGGTTCGTGAGCACCTCCGCGACCTGGATCGTGGAGAGCATCGTGGACGCGCTGGTGCTCTGCGGGCTGAGCCCGGCCGACGCGGTCTACGCCTATCGCGTCATCTGGTTCTGCCTCGTCGGCGAGCTGACGTCGCGGCCCTTCACGGAGCGGGCCGTGGCCTCCGCCGACGACCGCCGGCGGGGTCTCGAAGCCGTGATCGACGGGCTGCTCAGCCAGAACGCCCCGTGACGCGTCCGGGCTCCCCTCGCCCGAGAATCCGGAATCTATAGTTCCGTTATAGCGGCCACTTAGCCTCCCCTAAGCCGAGCTTGACCAAGGCGGCTCCGAGGCCAGAATGAGGGCGATCCGATTTTTCGTACGCGTATGCTGCGGTCATGCGTCCTTGCGGTGACGAAGGGTGAGCCGGGTGAGTATTGATGTCCTGGTATTCGATGAACTGCATTTGTCCCGGGCCTCACTCACGGCATTACTGGATCAGCGTGGCGAGATCAGGGTCGCCGGAGCGGTGGACACCAATCGGGCCGCTCTCGAGTTCGCAGAACTGTGCCGGCCGGATGTGACGATCATGAGCTACGAGGGCCGGGACGACGAAACCATCGAAATAGCCGAGAAGATATCGAGCCTGCCGGACTGCCGCACCCTTCTGCTGGCCACCGCCTGTACGCGGTCGGTCGTCCGCCGGGCTTTCACGGGCGAGATCGCCGGCATGATCCGACGCAATGTCTCACCCGGGCGTTTTCTCGAGGCCATTCGCATGGTGCATCAGGGTGAGCGCGTCTTCGACGCGGCGCTGACCGTCGCGGCGGTGGCGAACGAGGACTGTCCCCTGAGCGTGCGTCAGCTCTCCGTTCTCGAACTGCTCTCCCGCGGGGACACGGTGGTGGAGATCGCGGGAAAGCTGTGCCTTTCCGAGGGCACCGTGCGCAACTATCTCTCCGACGTGGTGACGAAGCTGGGCGTACGTAACCGGATCGACGCGTTGCGCGTCGCGCGGGACGCGCACTGGATCTGATGACGGCGCCCTGTTCCGATTCCCGGGACACGGCCGTCCCGGCCGGGTGACGAACACACGTCCGGCCGTTCGCTTCTCCTGTTGCCGAGTGCCGATCAGCCCTCATACGCTGGCCGGGAATTCGACCGGATCGACGTCGTTCGAATTCTCCGACTGCCCAGTCCGGCCGGCCGCCACTCCTCAACGGTTCGGAGAGCTGATCCCATGGAATCCCGCAGCCGACGCGTCGGCCGGCCACGCCGTCTCTCGCGGGAGGCGATCCTCCGCAGCGCCGAGCGGATCCTCACCGAGGAGGGGGCGGAGCATCTGTCCATGCGCCGCCTGGCGAAGGACATGTCCAGCACGCCCATGGCGCTCTATCACCACGTCAAGGACAAGGACGAACTGCTGCTCCTCCTCCTTGAGGTACGCGCCGAGCGCCTGCCCCCGGCCGAGCTGCCGCGCGAGCCGCGCGAGCGGCTCCTCGCCGGCGCCAGCAGCCTCCACGAGATGCTCGCCAACTGCCCCTGGGCGGTGGACGCGCTGACCCCCGAAGGCCGCGTGAGCGCCCCGGCGAGACGGATCGTCGAGAGCATGATCGACGCAGCGGTCGCCTGCGGAATGAACCATGAGAGGGCCCGCCACGCCTACCGCGTGATCTGGTACTACACCCTCGGTGAGCTGCTCGTCCGCTTCGGCCGGGAGCGGGCCCGGCGGCAGGGCGACAGCACGCCCTGGGAGCGGGCCATGCTCTCGCTCGACCCGGCCGCCTTCCCTCTCCTCGCCGGGCTCGGAGGCCAGTTGACCGAGATCGCGGGCACGGGCCACTACCGGCGAGGTCTCGAAGCCGTCGTCGACGGACTTCTGCGCCAGGGCGTCGCCTGACGGCGTCGCGCGCCCTGCCCCGCGAGCCGGTGCGGGGTCAGGTGTCCGACCACGACCGGAACTGGCGCAGCCCGTAGAGCAGGGGCGGCCGCGGACCATGCCGCACGATCCGGCGCACCTCGCCGAAGACGATCACATGGTCGCCGACGGTCTGGGTCAGGGACACCCCGCAGTCCGCCACCGTATGGGCGTCGCGCACCAGATGGGGCCCGGAGGCGTCGGGGTCCTGCTCCCACGGGAGCAGCTCGAACCGGTGCGGATTGCCCGAGGCGAACAACTCGGCCGCGTCCTGCGCGCCTTCGTGCAGCAGGTTGACCGTGAAGGCGCCCCGGGCCAGGGTGGCGCCCAGGGTCGGGCTGCCCGAGCGCAGGCACACCAGCAGCGTCGGCGGTGTGAGGGCGACGCTGCACACCGAGGAGCAGGTCATGCCCCACGGCGCCCCGGCCGCGTCCACGCTCGTGACCACGCCCACCCCGGTGGGGAAGCCGCTCATCATGGCGCGGAACTCCCCGGGCGACGCCTCGGCCACCGTCGCCTGGGGCGAGTCCGCCGTGGTCGAGTGCTCGCTCATCGCCTACTGCCTTCCGTCACCACGGTGGGGAGTACGGCGGGCACCGGTACGGCGCGGCGACGCTCGGCCCGGTCGACGACCTGGAGCAGAGGCCCGGTCATGGCAGTGGTCGCCAGGGCCATCACCACCAGGGCGAGGACCAGCGGAGCGGGCAGGATGCCGGCGCTGTACCCGGCCTGGATCACGATCAGTTCGGTCAGACCCCTGGTGTTCATCAGGACACCGACCCGGACCGCCGACAGGCGGGGCGAGCCGCCCAGCCGCGCGCCGAGGTAGCCGCCGAGCAGCTTGCCCACACAGCCCAGCACCAGCGTGCCGACGATGAGCGTCCAGGACGCGGCGGTGAAGGCCTTGATGAGCACGGTGACGCCGGTGACCACGAAGAAGATCGGCGTCAGCATGCGTCCGGTGCGCGACACCGCGTCCACCGGCTTGGCCCAGGGGGCGAGGTCTTCGCCGGGAATCGCCAGGCCGACCATCGCGGCGCCGACGATGGCGGTCATGCCGAAGTGCTCGGTCAGCATCGCGGTGCCGAGCGCGGCGGCTCCCAGGAGGACCGCGGTGGTCCTCGGCATCCGGCGGCACAGCCGGCGTGCGCCGTCGGTGCGCAGCCCCAGCCGCAGCAGGAGGGCGCAGGTGCCGCCCGCGAGGAGCGCGCCGAGGGACTGCCACAGGCCTCCGAGGTGGCCCGCGCCGAGTCCGATGGCGAGGGTGAGCAGGATCCAGCCCATGCTGTCCATGACGATGGCGGATGCCAGCGAGAGCCGTCCTTCGGGCGAGTCGCTCAGGCCGCGGTCGCCGAGGATCCGGGACAGGACGGGCACCGCGGTGATCGACATCGTCACCGCGACCATCAGGAAGTAGGCGGGCATCGGCACGTCGCCGCGGGCCGCCTTGTCGTCGGTGAGCGCGATCAGGCCCACCAACGCCACTCCCGTGGCGAGGGGCAGGGCGAAGGCGCCCGCGGTCAGAGCCGTGAGCGACTGCCGGGGCGGGCCGCCGGGCCCCGGCCGCAGCTTGTGGGCGAGCCCGACCAGATAGAGCACGAGCCCCGTCTGGCCGACGAGCTTGAGTATGTCGATGACGGCGGCCGGGAGCAGGGCGTCGAACAGGGCACGGTCGGACAGGGCGAGGACGACGGGGCCGACCATCAGGCCCATCGTGACCTCGCCGACCACCTCCGGCTGGCCCAGCCACCGGGCGGCGGCCCGGCCGGCGCGGGCCAGGAGCAGGAGGGCGGCGAGCGCCACGATCACGTGGGCGGCTCTGGAGAAGAAGTCCGAGGGATCCATGATGCTGTGGGCCTTTCGTGGGCCGTTCCGGTTCGGTCGGTCCTGACAGGGCGCGCGGCGTCATGGGCCCGCGCCGGTTCCGGTGGGCTGTGCGTGCAGGAGCGGGGTGCCGCCGTCGGGGCCGGACCGGTCGACGAGCGCGTCAGCGCCGTTCCGGGACCTGCGGGTAGCGGGCGGCGATCGCCTCGCTCGCCCGGGGACCGCGGGCGAAGAGGAAGTCGGCCGTGTCGAGTCGCCGGCCGGTCACCCGGTCCACCACGACCGGGTCCGCCTCCGTGCCCGTCGCGGCGTCGACCACGATGAGGCTGCGGTCCTGAGGGCACAGCCGGTGGTTGCCGTACGCGGCCATGGCCAGGATGAGCGGGCGCAGGGCGCGGCCGCCGTCGGTCGGCCGGTACGTCCGGTCCTCCGGCGCCGCCGCCGCGTCCTCGGTGTCGAGCAGGCCCCGCGTGACGAGCTGGTCCATCCGCTCCCGGAGGACCTCGGCGGGCGTCTCCAGGTTGCGGCGGACCGCCTCGAACCGGTCATGGCCGTCGAGGACCTCGTGCAGGATCTCCAGGGTCCACCACGGGCCGATGACCCCGACGGTGCGGGCCAGCGGGCAGTCGGGGATCCGGGCCTTCGGGCCGGCCTGCGGGGAGGGCTCCGTACGCCCACCGTCCGTGCCGCTCACGCGTTCGCCACTCACCGTCAGCTCCCCTGGGCGATCGGAAACGTCTGTGGGCCCAGCCTGTTCCGTCGCCGGGCCCCGGGCGGGCGACCGGAAAGAAACCGGCAAGACCCGGCCGGGGCCGAAGGGCCGGCCGGAACGCCGGAAGAGCGCCCCTGATCAGGGAGTTCGGCTCCGCCGCGACGGGGGAGCGGCCTGGGCGAGCAGTCCGTCGACGAGGACGCCCAGGGTGGAGGGAAAGGTGTCCCGCGCCGCCAGCGCCGTCCACCGGTCGTTGAGAGCGGTGAGGTGCGGCAGCTGGTCCGCGTCGAGATCGTTGACGAAGGCACCGCCGTCGGTGGACGGCACGGCCCGCTCCTCCGCCGCCTCCGGCCCGTCGGCGGAGTGGTCGCGGATGAGGACCTCGCCGACCGTGAAGTACCAGATGCTGCGGAAGACCTGCACGGCCTGCTCGGGCGTGCACCCGTGGTCGACGGCGCCGGACAGGATGTCCTCGATCAGCCGGAGGGCCGGGGTGCTGAGCCGGGAGATGAACCGGTCGCCGGTGAGGACCTCGGCGGACAACGGCCACTCGGTGAGGGCGTCGTGGATCGCGGTGGCCGCCGCGACGACGCGGTCCCGCGGTTCGTCCGACGGCTCGGGGTGGGGAATCTGCTGCGCGTACTCGTGGATCAGGAGCAGCAGCAGGTCTTCCTTGTCCCGTACGTGGTGGTACAGCGTCGTCGCCCCGATGCCGATCTCTGCGGCCAGTCCGCGGATCGTGAGCTTGTCCCAGCCGCTCTCGTCGATGAGCCGGCGGGCGACGGTGATGATCTGCGTACGGGAGGTCACGGGTGGGCGGCCGACCCGGCCGTGCGTGGGATTGGTACGGGGCACGGTTCCATCATGCCTTTCCGTGAGGGCCGCGATGACCTCGGCTTCCTGCGCCCGGCACCGGGGCGGACCCGGTCACCGGGCGGCGGTCCCGCCGCCGCCACGAGCCCGGAAGGCGGGCGGCGGCGACGGCGGGACCATCCCCGGGCGGTGTCGGAACCCCAGGCCCACCCCAGGTCCGGACCCAGGTCCACCCCCAGGTCCGCCCCAGGCCCCTCACCGGGACTGGGACGCCTTCAGGGCCTTCTTGTCGATCTTGCCGACCGGGGTGTGGGGCAGTTCGGACACGATGATCAGCTCGTCCGGCAGCTTGTACGACGCCAGCCCGCGGCCGCGGATGTGGTCCCTGATCGCACGCAGCGTGACCTGGTCCGCCGCCTCGGCCGCGTCGCCGCCCAGGACGACGAACACACACAGCCGCTCGTCGAGTTCGTCGTCCGGGACGCCGACCACCGCGGTGTCCCGGACCAGCGGATGCGTCAGCACATGTCCCTCCACCTCCTCGGCCGAGACCTTCTCGCCGAGGTGATGGATGATGTCCTTCAGCCGGCCCTCGATGACGACGTTCCCGTCCTCGGTCATCCGGGCCAGGTCGCCGGAGCGGTAGAAGCCGTCCGCGGTGAACGACCGGCGGTTGTGGTCCGGCGCGGCGAAGTAGCCCCGGATCGTGTACGGGCCACGGGTGAGCAGCTCCCCGATCTCGCCGGTGGCGACCTCGCGGTCCTCGGAGTCGACGATCCTGATCTCGTCGTCCGGACACACCGGCCTGCCCTCGGTGCCGAAGACGACCTCCGGCGGATCCTCCGGTCGTGTGTGCGTGATCAGCCCTTCACCGATGCCGTACACGTTCATGAGGCGGCAGCCGAGGCTCTCGCTCACCCGGGCCGCCGCGGCGGGCCCGAACTTGGAGCTGCCCACCTGGATGGTCACCCCGGACATGTCGACCGGCGTGGTCCGCGCGGCCTCCGCCCACAGCAGGGCCAGCGCCGGAACCAGGGTCGTGAGGGTCACCCCCTCCCGCTCGATCAGCGGAAAGACGTGATCGGGGCTGGGGTTGGCGGCCAGCACGGCCTTCCCGCCGAGGATCACCGCGCCCAGCGCCCCCGGACAGCCGAGCGCGGCATTGTGCGGCACCGGGTTCGCGGCGAGATAGACGCCGCTGTCGTCGAACTCCGCGACCCGGGCACAGGCCGCGATGTTGTACGCGTAGTCGTCGTGGGTCCGGGGGATCAGCTTCGGCACACCGGTGGTTCCCCCCGACAGCAGCAGCAGCGCCACCTCGGAGGAGTCGACCGGCGCGAGCTCCCGCACGTCGGACCGGGCGAGTTCGGAGAGCGGGGTGAACTCCGCCGCGTCGCCGTCGACCACGACGTGGCGCAGACCCGGTGCGTCACGGCGCACCTCACGGGCCAGCGCCCGGTAGTCGAAGCCCTGGAACCGGTCGGGGCCGATGTAGGCCACCGCGTCGGAGGCGCGCGCCAGATGGAGGATCTCGTCGCGCCGGTGACCGGGCAGCGCAAGGACCGGGATCGCGCCGATGCCGAACAGCGCGATGACGGTGGACAGGAAGCCGATCCTGTTCGGCAGGTGCACCACCACCCGGTCGCGGTGGCCGATGCCGAGACCGAGCAGACCGGAGGCGACGCGGTCGGCCTCCGCGGTCAGCTCGGCGTAGCTCGTGCGCCGGGTCGCGTCCACGGCGGCCGTCCTGTCCGGGTGGCGCGCGGCACTGGCATCGACCAACTGCCGCAGGGAGGCCCCCGCCCAGTAGCCGGCGCGGCGGTAGCGTTCGGCGAAGTCGGGTGGCCAGGGAACGAACCCGTCCAGCATGTGTCCTCCTCGGGTTGAGACGCCCTCAGGTTCGGGCACCGGCTCCCGCGGCCGAGTCGATCCCGACAGAGCTTTGACAGATTGCCCCGGGAGGCCGACGGGTTTCGGTGAAGCTCGGTGGCGTGAATCGCATACGAACGCGTGACCGAGGTTGGGTGCGGGCCCTCAACAGCGTGGAGCGCCCGGCCCGTCGGCTGGTGTGCTTTCCACACTCCGGAGGTACGGCGGCGACCTTCCGCGACTGGGCGTCGGCCGTGCCCGGAGACTGCGAGCTGCTGGCCGTGCAGTATCCGGGGCACGCCGACCGGATCGCCGAGGACCCCGCGAACAGCGTGGCCGAGATCGCGTCCCACGTCGTCGCGGAGCTGCTCGACCTCGACCCCGTTCCGTGCGCCCTGTTCGGACACAGCCTCGGCGCGCTCGTCGCGTACGAGACCGCCCGCGAGCTGCAGGACCGCGCGAGGCCCGTGCGGAACCTGTTCGTCTCGGGTGCTCCGGCACCCGGCCGGGCGGGCGGCGGGTCCACGCACCGGGCGACCGACGACGAGCTGTGGTCCGGACTGCGGGAGCTCGGCGGGATCGATCCCGCCGTCGCCGAGGACGCCGAGCTGAGGGAGCTGCTGCTGCCGGTCGTCCGGGCGGACATCAGACTCAACGAGACCTACCGGCCCGACCCGCACGCCGAGCCGCTGGACTGCCGGCTCCGCTGCTACCGCACCACCGAGGACCCCCTGGTCGACGGTGACCGGCTGGCGGCCTGGGCCGCGGTCGGCACGGGCCGGTTCAGCGCACGGACCTGGCCGGGCGGACACTTCGACCTCGTGTCGGACCCGGCGGAGCTGATCGCCGACCTCGTCGCGGCCTTCGCGGAGGGTGTGGTCGTACGATGACCCTGGCCGGCAAGTCGGTCGTGGTGACCGGAGCGGCGACCGGCATCGGCCGCGGGATCACCGAGTGCCTGCTGAAGGCAGGCGCCGGCGTGACGGTCGTGGGCCGCCGCGAGGAACCGCTGCGGGATCTGGCGGACCGGTACGGGTCCGCCGTCGCATGGCTGGCGCAGGACGTCGGCGCGCCCGGCGCCGCCGAACGGATCGTCGCGACGGCGACCGACAGCTTCGGCAGGGTCGACGCGGTCGTCAACAACGCGGGCCTGGCGCGGTTCGGCCGGCTCGACGAGACCGACCCCGCGCAGTTCGACGCGATGTTCGCCGTCAACGTCCGCGCGCCCGCCGAGCTGACCCGGCAGGCGCTGCCCCAACTGCGGGCCAACCGCGGCAGCGTCGTCAACATCTCGTCCGTGGGCGGCGTCGTCTCCATGCCGGGGCGTGCCTTCTACGGCGCGACCAAGGCGGCGGTCAACAGCCTCACCCGCTCGCTGGCGAGAGAACTCGCCCCGGACGTACGGGTGAACGCCATCCTCCCGGGCCCGGTGGACACGCCGATGTGGAGCGAGACCGGTCTGGACGAGGCGGGCACCGAGCAGTTGCGTGTCGACCTCCTCGCGTCGACCCCGATGGGGCGGTTCGGGGAGGACACGGAGATCGGCCGGTGGGTGTGCCTGCTGCTCGACACGGAGACGTCGGGCTGGGTCACCGGTGCGCTGATCCCGGTCGACGGTGGGCGCACGGCATGACCGGTCGTGCGCGTTCGAAAGAAGAACTCAACGGAGCAAAGGTGGTACGAGCGTGAGCCGGGACATCCTGTCCGCCGCGGAATCGATTCCTTCGTCGTGTCTGCACCGCATCTTCCGGGCCGCCGAGCGGCGTGAGGTGGAATCCGGCGTCGAAGTGGTGAAGCTGCACGTCGGCGACCCCTACTTCAACCCCTCCGACGACGTCGCCGAGGCGTTCGTCGACGCCGTGCGCCGGGGCGACACCAAGTACACCGGCGTGGAGGGCCTGGGCGAGCTCCGCGAGGCGGTCGTCGACAAGCTCCGCACCGACAACGAGGTGGACAGCGCGGTCTCCCGTCTGCTGATCACCCCCGGGTCGTGCCAGGGCCTGGCCGCCCTGCTGCAGACGCTGGCCGAACCCGGCGCCGAGATCCTCATCCCGGAGCTCCACTGGCCCGTCCACCTCCAGCAGGCCCTGCTCGCCGGGTTCAGGCCGGTGCTGTACCCGCTCGGGCCCGGTCTGCGCCCCGACCCCGAGGTGATCGCCGCCGCCGCGACCGAGCGCACCCGGGTGCTCCTCATCAACTCCCCGGCCAACCCGACCGGCGTGGTCCTGGACCGGGACGAGCTCGGGACCCTGCTCGACCTGGCGCGCGGGCGCGGCTGGCACGTCATCAGCGACGAGGCCTACGAGCACTTCCTCTACGACAGCGAGCACACCTCGGTGGCCTCGCTGGAGCGTGACCTCCCGCCGGCCGAGCGCATCGTGCACAGCGTCTTCAGCTTCTCCAAGAGCTTCGCGATGACCGGCTACCGGCTGGGCTACGTGGCGCTGGCCGACGACCGGGCCGCCGACGTGATGAAGGTCGTCCAGGAGGCGAACATCATCGGCACGTCGACCCCCGTGCAGTACGCCGGGATCGCCGCGCTGAACAGCCGCGCCGAGTCGACGGCGGTCAACCGCAAGAAGGTGCAGCACAACAGGGACGTGATCCTGTCGCCGCTCGTCGAGGCCGGGCTCCTGCGCGAGCTGCCCGCCGGCGGCTGGTACGCGATGCTCGACGTGGCCCGGACCGGCCTCGACGCCGAGACGTTCGCGACCCGGCTCCTGGAGACCAAGGGCGTCGCGGTCGTACCGGGCGAGGGCTTCGCCATGCGGCCCGACGCGGACGACCGGGGCCGGGTCCACTCCCACGACTACGCCCCCTGGGCGCGGCACCTGGTCCGGGTCGCGTTCTGCGTGGACCCGACGGCCCTGGAGACCGGGGTCACCCGCCTCCTGGAGTTCGTCGACGAGTGCGGCGACGGCGCGAACGTCGCGGCACGGTGAATCCCGATCAAGCCGGCCGGCGCGAAGGAAGTGAGGACGTCATGAACAAGAGTGTTGTCATCGTGGGCGGCGGGACCGCGGGCTGGATGACCGCCTCGTATCTGAAGGCGGCGTTCGGAGACCGGCTGGCGGTCACCCTCGTCGAATCCAAGAACGTGCCCACGATCGGTGTGGGCGAGGCCTCGTTCAGCACGATCCGTCACTTCTTCGCCTATCTGGGCCTCGAGGAGTCGGACTGGATGCCGGACTGTCACGCGACCTACAAGCTGGGGATCCGCTACGACAACTGGCGGGCCGAGGGGCACCACTTCTACCACCCCTTCGAGCGGCCCCGGACGGTCGAGGGCGTCTCCCTCGCCGACTGGTGGCTGCGGAAGAAGCCCAGCGCGGACTACGACCGGGACTGCTCCGTGATCGCCGCGCTCTGCGAGGCGAAGAGCTCGCCCCGGCAGTTCGAGGGCAGCCTCCTCGCGCTCGGCGCCGGTGAGCAGGACCCGGCGGCCGTGGGCCGGTCCACCATGGCCCAGCAGACGACCCAGTTCCCGTACGCCTACCAGTTCGACGCGACGCTGCTCGCGAAGCTCCTCACGGGATACGGCACCGACCGCGGCGTCCGGCACGTGCTGGACGACGTAGTCGACGTCGCGGTGGACGAGCACGGCGACATCCGCCACGTCCGCACCAAGGAGAGCGGCGACCTCTCGGGCGACCTCTTCATCGACTGCACCGGCTTCCGCAGCATGCTGCTCAACAAGAAGCTCGACGTGCCGTTCCTCTCCTACCAGGACACCCTGCCGAACGACAGCGCGGTCGCGCTGCGCGTGCCGATGGAGATGGCCGACCAGGGTATGGGCCCGTACACCCGGGCCAGCGCCCAGGCCGCCGGCTGGATCTGGACGATCCCGCTGTACGGCCGGACCGGCACGGGTTACGTCTACGCGAGCGACTACTGCACCCCGGAGGAGGCCGAGCGCACGCTGCGCGCGTACGTCGGGAAGGCCGCCGAGGACCTGGAGGCCAACCACATCCGGATGCGGATCGGCCGCAGCGAGAACTCCTGGGTGAACAACTGCGTGGCGATCGGTCTCTCCAGCGGCTTCGTCGAGCCGCTCGAGTCGACCGGCATCTTCTTCATCCAGAACGCCATCGAGCAGCTGGTCAAGCACTTCCCCGGCGGCCGCAACGACGAGCAGCTGCGCGTCTCGTACAACCGGCAGGTGGCCAACGTGATGGACGGCGTACGGGAGTTCCTCGTGCTCCACTACGTCGCCGCCAAGCGGAACGACAACGCGTACTGGCGTGACGCCAAGACCCGTACGATGCCCGACGCGCTGGCCGGCCGCATCGAGCAGTGGAAGGCGAAGCTCCCCGACGAGGACACGATCTTCCCGTACTACCACGGCTTCGAGCCCTACTCCTACACCGCGATGATCCTGGGGCTCGGCGGCCTCGACGTGCAGCCGCTGCCCGGCCTGGCCCTGATGGACGACATCGCCGCGGTCAAGGAGCTCCAGCTGGTCCGGGACCAGGCCAAGACCCTCGTCGAGACGCTGCCCAGCCACGCGGACTACATCGCCCACGTCCACCGCCGGAGGACGGCCGGCGCCTGACGAACGACCTCCCCGTGGACCGGAGCCGGTGGGGGGGGGTGGGGGGCGCACACCCCCCCCCCCCCCCCCCCCCCCCCCCCCCCCCCGGCGGGGGGGGGGGGGGGCGGCCCCCCCCCCCCCCCCCCCCGGCTCCCGCGCGTCACCCGCTTCATTCCTCCGGTCCCCGCATGAGGAACGCACAGTGGCCGATGCGGTGCGAACCTGGCCCGTCGCGATCTCCCGCTGTTAGCGTCTCCATCGCCCGCGGAATTGCGGACGCAAGGCCTGAAAGTCTTTCCTTCAACCGAGGGGTCGTACGCCATGTCCAACGCGTTCGAGGACGACAGCCGGGAATATCTCGCGCTGTGCAACGACGAGGAGCAGTATTCGCTCTGGCCGCACGGAACCGCCGTACCCGAAGGCTGGCGCGTGGTGTACGGACCCGAGCCCCGGGAAAAGGTCGTCGGCCATATCGACCGGGTCTGGACGGACATGCGCCCGAAGAGCCTGCGACACGTGCAGGCCGAGCACGAGGACGTGCCGGCCTGATCGGTTCGTACGAAAGCGCACCTGGTACGGATGTCAATGAAAAAGGGTTCTGGGGGATACCTGTGACGACAGATGTGAAAAGCCGGGTCAAATTCGTCCGATGGCCCGCCGAGCGCGACATGCGCGAGCAGTGCAAGGTCAGAGGGCACCTGTGTCTGCTCGTGGTCGAGCACGGCGCGCCTCCGCCGGACCAGCTGAGTTTCTACGAGGACTGGGTGCGCCCCCCGATCGTGCAGGAGGATCTCCAGGCCCGGGTGCGTCAGCTGGCAGCCCGGGCCGTTCTCAAGTCGCAGCCGGTCCTCGACCCGGCGGGCATCCTCTACTTCAAGGACCTGTCCGTCACGCTCTCCCTGACCCAGTGCGAGATGCTGGCGCCCCTGGTGGCCCGGTACTGCCAGATCATCTACCGGACCGAACTGCGCGAGATCCTGGAACACTCCGGTTCCAGCTCGTCCAGCAACGCGCTGGATCTGCACGTGATGCGGCTGCGCCGGCGCCTCCAGCTGGTGGGCCTCGCGGTACGCAACGTATGGGGGCGCGGGTTCGTCCTGGAACCGGTCTAGGGCCGGGTGCCGGCCCCGCCCGGGCGGGTCAGGACGTGGCGACGGTGAGCCCGACGTGCGCCTGGCTGCGCAGCTCGCGGAGTTCCGCGAAGGGGAGATGACATCGGCTCAGCAGGTACTCGGCCCCCGAGGTGCCGCCGGTTCCGGCATGGCTGCCCATGATCTTCGTGACCAGGCCGACATGACCGACCTGCCATCGGAAGTAGCCGTTCCCCAGCTCCAGCAGAGCCTCGATGATCCGGTAGTGGACACCGGCCTCGATGCCCGACCGCGCGAGGTCGGCCACCGTGTGACCCGACCTGGCGACCCACGCGGCGAACGACTCGTAGAGCGGACCGTCCTGCTTCGAGTGGCCGATGAGCTTGGCCAGCCGGTGGAACTGCTCCGACTGCGCGCCGCTCGCCGTCCCGAGGAACTCCCTGAACAGGGCGAAGTCGGTCAGCGGGAGGCGGTCGAGCGCGACGAGCTGGGTGTGCAGCACATGGACGAGGCCGGCGGAACGGTGCAGGAGATCGACGATCCACTCCGCGTCGGAGGTGTCGTCGGTCGTCGTGAACACATCGATGACGGCTTCCAGGTCGGCGATCGTCTGCCGGAGCCACAGCTCGCTCGCCTGGTGCGCGACGATGAAGAACTGTTCCGAAAGAACAGTGGACTTCAGGGCCGCGGAGCCGGCGGTGCGGGGCTTCTGGAGGGACAGCAAGGTATCCAGTTCAAGGTAGTCCTGATAGGTCACGTCATCGGTCACTTTGATTCCCTCTCTCCGTGACGAACTCGTACCGTGTGCGCCTTCGGTCAGCACGGTCGGGCAACTGGGCAGCGTTGCCGGGCACCTCGTCATTATGTGGCGGCCCGAAGCCCCGCGGCGTCCGAGGAAAGAGTTCTTTCACGGCTTGTCCGAGCGGCACGGTGCCGTGCCATCGTGGGGACCGTTAATCGTGCTCGACTCTCTGTCGGAGGCGGAGCGGAGTTGAATACTGTTTCGGAGCATTTCGAATCCGTGGTTGCAAGGTCGAGTGACGCTCCAGCTGTGATTTTCGGAGATTCCGTCGTCGACTACGCGGAGTTGAACGCGAGGGCGAACCGGCTCGCCAGACGTCTGATGGCGGCGGGCGTGGGACCGGACTCCCTGGTCGCGATCGCCGTGCCACGTTCGACCCGCCTGATCGTCGCGGTCCTCGCCGTCCTGAAGGCCGGCGGGGCGTATCTGCCGCTGGACCCGACCTATCCGGCCGAACGGCTCTCGCACATGGTCGTGGACGCCCGTCCCGTCCTGCTGCTGCGCACGCGGAGCGTCAGCTCACTGGAGCTCGGTGTGCGCGAAGTCGTCCTGGACGACCCGTCCTTCGAGGCGGAGTGCGCCGGGGAGGCCGCCGACGACATCGCCCAGGACGAGCGCCTGGCGCCGCTGACCCCGGCCCACCTGATGTACGTCATCTACACCTCCGGGTCGACCGGCGTACCCAAGGGCGTCGCCGTCAGCCACGCCGGCGTGGCCGACCTGGTCACCACACAGGCCAGGCTGTACGGCGTCGGCACCGGCGACCGGATCCTGCAGTGGGCGTCGTTCAGCTTCGACGCCTGGTTCTGGGACTTCGCGCTCGCCCTGCTGCAGGGTGCCGCCCTCGTCATGGCCGAGCAGCACGAGCTGATGCCGGGCGAGTCGCTGCGCGAGACCATGCTCCGGCACGAGGTGAACCACGCGGTGCTGCCTCCGGTGGCCCTGGGGATCACCGAGAGCGAGGGGCTGCTGGTCGACGGCACGATCACCTCGACCGGCGACGTCTGTACCAGGGCCCTGGCCGAGGAGTGGTCCAAGGGCCGGGGCCTCTACAACGCGTACGGTCCGACCGAGGTGACCGTCGGCGCGTCGATCGGCGGGCCGATCGAGGGCCTCCAGGACGAGGTGACCGTCGGCACCCCCTGGGACGGCGGCGCGGTCTACGTCCTCGACGACGGCCTCCAGGACCTCCACGACGGCCGGGAGGGCGAGCTGTTCCTGGCCGGGTCGGGAGTCGCCCGCGGCTATCTGAACCGTCCGGGCCTGACCGCGAGCCGGTTCGTCGCCGATCCGTTCGGCCCTCCCGGAAGCCGGATGTACCGGTCGGGCGACAGCGGACGGCGCGGGCCCGACGGGCAGTTCTACTTCACCGGCCGCGTCGACCACCAGGTCAAGGTCCGCGGCTTCCGCATCGAACTCGGTGAGATCGAGGCCCGTCTGGAAGCCCATCCGGCGGTGGAGATCGCCGTGGCGGTCGTCGGCGGGGACGACGTCTCGACCGAGCACATCGTCGCCTACGTCAAGACCTCGGCGCGTCACGAGGTCTCCGCGGCGGAGCTGCGTGAGCACACGCGCCGCGCGCTTCCCGAGCACATGGTGCCGTCGAACGTCGAGATGCCCGACCTCTTCCCCACACTCCTGAACGGGAAGCTCGACCGGAAGGCGCTCGCCGAGCGGGCACGGCGCTCCACGGCCGGCGCCGCCGCCGCGGCCACTCCCGCCGCCTCCGGCACGGAGACCGCGCGGTCCGGCGACGAGCTCGTGTTCGCCATGGTGCGCGAGACGCTGAAGGTCGGCGAGGCGAACCCGGAGGACAACTTCTTCGATCTGGGCGGTCACTCGGTGCTCGCCGCGAAGCTGGCCAGCCGCATCCGCAAGGAACTCGGCGTGATCGTCCCGATGCGGGCCATCTTCGAGGCCAAGACCCTGGGCGAGCTGGCCCGGATCGTGGCGGAGGCCAAGGGAGCCGACGAGGCCAGGCCGTCCTGACACCACCGCCGGGCCGAACGTTCCTCCGTCCCCGGAACCAGCAGTGCAGCAAGACGCCGGAGTCGACCGTGTGCAAGGGAGCTTGGAATGTCATCGGACAGTGTGGACCTCGGCGCGGGGGCTCCTGTCGCCACGGTGGCCGGGATGGATCGCGACACCCTGCGCGGCATGGTGTCCGAGCTGCTCGGCATCGAACTGACCCCTGCGGACGACGACAGCAGCCTATTCGAACTCGGCCTGCAGTCCCTGGAGATGATGCGTCTCGCGGGAAGGCTCAGCCGGGCCGGTACGGAGATCACGTTCACGCAGCTCTCCGACGATCCCCGGCTGCTGGCCTGGTTCGACCTGCTCGCTCCCGGCACCGAGGCCGCGCCGGCCGCGCCGTCACCGGCCCCCGTCCCCGCCCCTGAGGACGACCTGGGGGACCGGCCCTTCTCGCTCACGGCGGTGCAGCAGGCGTATCTGATCGGCCGCGCCGACGACCAGCCGCTCGGTGGCGTCAGCTGCCACGCCTACCTGGAGTTCGACGCCCCGCAGGTGGACGCCGAGCGCCTGGAGAACGCCGTACTCGCCCTGATCGAGCGCCACCCCATGCTGCGCGCGTCGTTCGCCGGCAACGCCACGCAGCGCATCGAGCGGGAGTCCCCGTGGCCGGGCGTGACCGTCCAGGACGTGCGCGAGCTCGACGACGAGGCGGCGACGGCCGCGGCCCTGGCCCTGCGTGACCGGCTGTCGCACCGACGACTGCGGGTCGATCTGGGCGAGGTCATCGACGTCCATCTGACCCGGCTGCCCGGCGCGGTGGACCGGCTCCACTTCAACGTCGACCTTCTCGCCGCCGATCTGGCCAGCATCCGGGTGCTCCTCGCCGACCTGGCCGTCCTCTACGACGACCCCGACGGCCTCGACCCCCTCGCCTACACCTTCGGCCGGTACCTCGCGGACCAGGAGCGGCTGCGCGCCACCGAACGCGAACGGGCCCGCGCCTACTGGCAGCAGCGGCTCCCCTCGCTGCCCGGCGGCCCGAAGCTCCCGCAGGCGATCGATGCCGAGGCCGTCGACGTACCGAGGTTCGTCCGGCGCTCGGCCGCGCTCACGGCCGAGGAGTGGCGCCGCATGGAGCGCTGGGCGGGAGAGGCCGGCCTGACGCCCTCGGTGGTGCTCGCCACGGCCTTCGCCCTGGTCCTGGGGCGGTGGAGCGGGGACGACCACTTCCTGATGAACCTGCCGCTCTTCCACCGCGACCTCGACGCCCACCCGGAGATCGACCGGATCGTCGCCGACTTCACGGGCCTGGTGCTCGTCGAGGTCGACCTCACCGGAGAGAGCTTCGCCGACTGCGCCCGCGCCCTGCAGAAGCGGATGCACGAGGACATCGGCCACGCCGCCTACTCCGGCGTCGACGTGCTGCGCGACCTCGTCCGCACCGATCCCGACGCGCCGCGCACGGCGCCGGTCGTCTTCGCGTGCGACCTCTCCGCGCCGCTGGTGCCGGACGCCTTCGAGGCCCTCTTCGGCGAGGCGACGTGGATGATCTCCCAGACCCCGCAGATCTGGCTCGACCACCAGACCTACCGCACCCGCGACGGCGGGGTGCTGCTGGTGTGGGACGCCGTCAAGGAGCTCTTCCCGGACGGTGTCCTCGACGCGATGCTCTCCGCCTACGAGGATCTGGTCCGCGGCCTGCTCTCCGGCGGCTGGGACACCACGCTGCCGGAGCTCCCCCTGCCCGCGGCACAGCGGCGTCAGCGGGAGCTGGTCAACGCGGCGACCCGCCCGCTGAGCGAGAACCTCCTGCACTCCGCGTTCTTCGCGGGGGCCGCCGGACGAGCCGGGCGACCCGCCCTGCTGTGGGGCGACGCGGACGGGATGGCCCACGACGACCTGGCCCGGCGCGCCCTCGGCGTCGCGGGCGCGCTGCGGCGGCACGGGGTCGGCCCCGGCTCGTACGTCGCCGTGGTCGCCCCGAAGGGACCGCAGCAGATCGCGGCGGTCCTCGGCGTCCTCGCCGCCGGTGCAGCGTACGTCCCCATCGGCGTGGACCAGCCCGCCGAGCGGCGCGCCCGCATCCTCGAACTGAGCGGCGCCCGGGTGATCCTGGACGGCGGCGGAACCCTGGACCCGTCCGGTACCGGTGCCGAGGTGCTGTCGATCGACGAGGCGATGCTCGCGCCGCCCCTCGACGCGCCGGTGGGCGTCGACCCCGACGACACCGCCTACGTCATCTTCACCTCGGGCTCCACGGGCCTTCCCAAGGGCGTGGAGGTCAGTCACCGCGCCGCGGTCAACACGATCGAGGACATCAACGAGCGGTTCCGCGTCGGGGCCGACGACCGCGTCCTCGCGGTGTCCGCCCTGGACTTCGACCTCTCGGTCTGGGACGTCTTCGGATTCCTCGGGGTGGGCGGCGCCGCCGTCCTGGTCCCGGAGTCCGGCCGGCGCGACGCCAACGAGTGGCTGGCCCTGTGCCGCCGGCACGGCGTGACCGTCTGGAACACCGTCCCGGCGCTGCTCGACATGCTCCTGACCGCGGCCGACGGCTCCCCGCTGCCGGAGACGATGCGTCAGGCCCTGCTCTCCGGTGACTGGATCGGGCTCGACCTGCCCGAGCGGCTGGCCACCGCGTCGGGCGGCCGGTGCCGGCTGATCGCGCTCGGCGGCGCCACGGAGGCGGCGATCTGGTCGAACGCCTACGAGGTCACCACGGTGCCGGAGGGCTGGCGGTCGATCCCGTACGGGAAGCCGCTGCGGAACCAGAAGTTCCGAGTGGTCGACGGCCGTGGCCGGGACTGCCCCGACTGGGTGCCCGGCGAGCTGTGGATCGGCGGCAGCGGTGTCGCCCTCGGCTATCGGGGCGATCCGGAGCTGACGGCGGCACGCTTCCCCGACGTCGACGGCGAGCGCTGGTACCGCACCGGCGACCTCGGCCGCTACTGGCCGGACGGCAACCTGGAGTTCCTGGGGCGTCTCGACCACCAGGTGAAGATCAACGGCTTCCGTGTCGAACTGGGCGAGATCGAGACCTGCCTCCAGGCCCATCCCACGGTGGCCCAGGCCGTCGCCGTACCGTTCTTCGAAGGCCGCCGCGAACTGGTCGCCGCCGTGGTCGAGCGGACGGCGGCTCCGGAGCGGGGCCCCGAGGAGACCGGCCGCGACGGCGAGGGCGCGGACCACGCGTTCCTGCCGCCCGCGACCGACGCCGCGGCGGAGAACGCCCTGCGGGTCCATGAGCACCGGCTCGTGGAGGCCCTGCTCGCCGGCGTCGTCGCACCCCTGATCGGGTCCGGCGGGAGGGCACTCGACACCTCCGTCCACGCCCAGCAGCGCCCGGTCGTGGACATCTGGCGGGAGTACCTGACACAGCGCTCCGTCCTGGTGCGCCGCGCCGACGCGACCTACGAGCGGGGACCCCGGTGGAGCGAGGTCACGGACGCGCTCTGGGTCAAGCAGGCGCGCGAAGCCACCCACGGCACGCCTCTCGAACCCGTCGCGACCGCGCTGGAATGGGCCGGGCCGCTCCTCACGGCCGTCGTCTCCGGCGACGCCGACGCCATCGCGCTGCTGGACGACCCGGTCCTCGCTCCTGAGGCCCTCAACGATCTGATGCCGGGGGCGGCCGAGTGCCTCGCCGACATCGCCCGCGACCTCCGCTCCCGCACCACCGGCGCACCGGCCGCCGTCGCCGAGTGGGACGTCGCCGGCGGCCTCGGCGCCGCGCGGCTCCTCGCCGGGCTCGACGCGGACGTGGCCGCGTACACCCTGCTCGGCTCCTCCAAGCCGGCGCTGGCCAAGGCCGAGGCGCTGCTGAACGAGCGGGGACGTCAGGTGCGCACCGCCGTGCAGGGAGCCGCCGCGATCGCCGGCCCGCACGTCCACGCGTACGACGCCGTCGTCGCCGACAACGTGCTGCACCGGATGCCGGACCCGGAGACGGCCGTATCCACCATGGCCCTGCTGCTCGCGCCGGGCGGACGCCTCTACCTGTGCGAGCGCGCGTACCCGACGCCGCTCGCCCTGGTGGCGGCCCTGCCGCTGGAGGCACGCGCGGGACGGTTCGCCGAGGGAGAGCCGGAGCGCCCCTGGCTGTACGGCCCCGAGCGGTGGACCCGGGCCTGCGCCGCGGCCGGGCTCGGCGACGTCCGCGTCCTGCGCGCCGAGCCCACCGGAGAGATCCTGCTCAGCGCCGACCGGCCGGCGACGGCCGGGGGGATCGACGTGGAGCAGGTGCGCGCCTGGGCGGCGGACCGGCTGCCCGACCACATGGTGCCCGCGCACCTGGTCGTCCTGCCCGACCTGCCGCTCAGCGCGAACGGAAAGGTCGACCGGCGACGGATCCACACCGTCCTGGAGCACTCCGTCGAGCGGGCCAGGGACGTGGGCGATCCGCCGCGCGGCGACACCGAGCTGTTCGTCGCCGAACGATGGACGAAGCTCCTCGGCGCGGACTCGGTCGGCAGGGACGAGAACTTCTTCCTGCTCGGTGGCGACAGCCTGCTCGCGACCCGCTTCGTCGCCGAGATCCGGGAGGCGAGGGGCGTCGAACTGCCCATGCGCGAGGTGATGCGCACGCCGACCGTCGCGGGGCTGAGCGCGCTGATCGACCAGCTGGCCGCCGCCGGCGACGAGCGGCCGGCCGACGGCCGGAACGACGGTGACGACTGCGAAGAGGGTGCGGTGTGAACGCCAACGAACTGCTCGAGGCGTTTCGCGGCGCCGGTATCCGCCTCTGGCGGGACGGGGACCAGCTGCGTTTCCGCGCCCCCCGCGGCGTCATGACCGACGAGCGCCTCGCCGAACTGCGCAGCCGCAAGGCGGAGCTGCTGGCCGTCGTGCCCGACACCGCGGAGCCGCCGCGGGCCGGGAACGGCGACACCCCGGTGTGGGAGGCCCGGCCCGAGGAGCGGGAGGAGCCCTTCCCGCTGACCGACATCCAGTCGGCGTACCTCTTCGGCCGCAGCGCGGCCTTCGACTACGGCGGCGTCTCCTGCCACATCTACCTGGAGTTCGCCTACCCGGCCGATCTGGACCCGGACCGGTTCCGGCAGGCGTGGGACGGCCTCGTCCGCCGCCACGACACCCTGCGTACGGTCATCCACGAGGACGGCACCCAGCGTGTCCTGTCCGAGCCCGCCGGGACCGCCGTCGAGGTCGCCGATCTGCGCGGAGCGCCCGACGACACCGTCGACAAGGCGATCGCCGGGGTGCGCGACGAGCTCTCCCACCGGGTGCACCCCACCGGCGTCCGCCCGATGTACGAGCTGCGCCTGACCCTGGCCGCCGACCGCAGCGTGCTGCACGTGTCGGTGGACTTCATGGCCCTGGACTGGATCAGCCTGCAGCAGGTGCTGTCCGAGCTCGACCACCGGTACGCGCGGCCCGACTGCGAACTGCCGCCGGTGGACGCCACCTTCCGGGACTACGTGCTCTCCGAGCGCCGCCTGCGCGACACCGAGCGGTACGCACGCGACCGCGCGTACTGGTCGAAGCGCATCGACGAGCTGCCCGGCGCCCCCGTGCTGCCGCTGCGCGACGACCACGACCCGGCGACGACACCGCCCCGCTTCCGCCGCCTGACCGCGACGCTGGAGAGCCGGGTGTGGCAGTCGCTGAAGGCGCGCGCCACCGAGCGTGGCATCACCCCCGCCAACGCGGTGCTCGCCGCGTACGCCGAGACCATCGGCCGCTGGAGCAGCGTCGAGCGCTTCTCTCTGGGGCTGCCGGTGCTCAACCGGATGCCGCTGCACCCGCACGTGGACCGGCTGCTCGGCGACTTCACCTCGCTCAGCCTGCTCGCGGTGGAGAACGAGGGCCGCACCAGCCTGACCGAGCGGGCCCGCGCCCTGGGCGAGCGGGTCTTCGACGACCTCGACCACCGGCTGTACAGCGGTGTGGAGGTGCTGCGCGAACTCGCCCGGCGCCGCGGCCGTGACGCGGCGGTGCTCCCCGTCGTCTTCACCGGCAGCATCGGGGTGGGGAGTCCGCCCGCCTCTCCGGCCGGCCGCGACCCCCGGCCGGTGTACGGCATCAGCCAGACCCCGCAGGTCTGGATCGACTGCCAGGTCGGCGACCCCTTCGGCGGTCGGCTGGACATGAACTGGGACGTCCGGGAGGGCGTCTTCCCCGACGGCCTCGTCGAGGACATGTTCGCCGCCTTCGAGGGGCTCCTGCGCCGGCTGGCCGAGCGGGACGAACCCTGGGGCGCGGTGGATCCGCAGCCGCTGCCCGACCGGCAGCGCTCCCTGCGGAGCACGGTGAACGCCACGGAGGCGCCGGCGCCCCCGTGCCTGCTCCACGAACCGCTCGTCGCCTACGCCCGCGCGCACCCCGACCGGATCGCGGTCGTCGACGGCGGAGGGTCGCTCACCTACGGCCAGTGGCTCGGGCGCGCCGCCGGAGTGGCCGAACGCCTGCGGGCGGCGGGGTGCCGCCCCGGCGACTTCGTCGGCGTGCTCATCGACAAGTGCCGGGACCAGGCCGTCGGCGTGCTCGGCATCCTCCTCGCGGGCGGTGTGTACGTCCCCGTCGACCTCGGGCAGCCCGCGAGCCGCCGTGACGGGATCCTCACCGCCAGTGGCACCCGGTTCGCCGTCGTCGCGGGCGCCGCTGCCGGCGCGCTGCCGCCCGGTGTCGAGGGCGTGGACGTGACCGGTGTACGGGAGGTGCCGCCGGCCGAGGTGCCCGACGAACGCGCCGTGGCGCCCGGGGAACTCGCGTACGTCATGCACACCTCCGGCTCGACCGGCCTGCCCAAGGGGGTGATGATCACCCACCTCGCCGCCGCCAACACCGTGCACGACATCAACCAGCGCTTCGGCGTCGACGACTCCGACCGGGTCCTGGGACTCGCGGCCCTGAGCTTCGACCTCTCGGTGTACGACCTGTTCGGCCCGACGGCCGTCGGAGCCACCCTCGTACTGCCGGATCCGGCCCGCCGCGGCGACCCCTCGCACTGGGCGCGGACGGTCGCCGAGCACGGGGTCACGCTGTGGAACTCGGTCCCCGCGCAGCTGCAGATGCTGATGCACTACCTGGACGTCGAGCCCACCGGACTCGGCTCGCTGCGGCTCGCGTTGCTGTCGGGCGACTGGATCCCGCTCTCGCTGCCCGGCCACGCCGGACGGCACCTGCCCGGGACCGAGCTGGTCAGCCTGGGCGGCGCGACGGAGGCGGCGATCTGGTCGATCCACCACCGGATCACGACCGTCGCCCCGCACTGGCGCAGCATTCCGTACGGAACTCCGCTGGCGAACCAGCGTTTCCACGTGCTCGACGCCGCGCTGCGCGACCGGCCCGACCTGGTCACGGGCGAGCTGTTCATCGCTGGCGTCGGTCTGGCGCAGGGCTATCTCGGCGATCCCGAGCGGACCGGCGAGCGCTTCTTCGCACACCCGGAGACGGGGGAGCGGCTCTACCGGACCGGCGACCTCGGCCGCTACCTGCCGAACGGCGAGATCGAGTTCCTCGGTCGCGCGGACCACCAGGTCAAGATCCGCGGTCACCGGATCGAGCTCGGCGAGATCGAGGCGGTGCTCGGGGAGCACCCGAGGGTGGGCACCTGTGTGGTGCTCGCCGCGGGCAGCGACGCGTTCGAGCGGGCGCTGATGGCCTTCGTCATACCCCGGCAGGGTCCCGAGCCCGTCGACCCGGCGGAGCTCGTCGGCTGGGTGGCCGGCCGGCTGCCGGGACACATGGTTCCCGCACGGGTGCGGGTCGTCGACGGGCTGCCGCTGACCCCGAACGGGAAGGTCGACCGCAAGCGACTCCTGGAGTCGGCGCCGGCGCCCGCCCCCGGCGCTCCGCGTGCCGAGCGGTCCGAACCGCCGCGGCCGGGTCTCGAAGGCCGGATCGCCGAGCTGTGGGTGGAGGTCCTCGGCGGCGATCTGCCCGGCCGCGACCTGGGGTTCTTCGATGCGGGCGGCAACTCGCTGCTGGCGGCGCAGTTCGTCGGCCGGGTCCGTGAGCGCGTCCCCGAGGCAGACCGGGCCCCCTTCGACGTACTGCTCCGCGTCCTCCTGGACACCCCGACGGTCGCCGGTCTCGCCCAGTGGCTGGAGACCGCCGGCACACCGGAACCGGCCGTGGAGGCGGCCGGGGCCGGGCACTCCTCGCTGGTGCCGCTGGGCGGCCCGGGGGACGGACCGGTCCGGCTGCTCGTGCACGACGGAACGGGAACGCTGACCGCGTACCGGGCGCTGATCGACGAACTCGCCACGGACGGAACGCTGGTGGGGCTCGTACCGCCCGCCGGTGAGCCCGTCCCCGATGGCCCGGACCTCGTCGAGCAGCTGGCCGTCGGCTACGCCCGCGAGGTGCGGGCCGCCGGACACGAGGAGGTCGAGATCGTCGGCCACGGCCTCGGCGGCCCGATCGCGCTGGAACTGGCCCGCGCCCTGAGCGAGGCCGATGTGACGGTGCGCCGGCTGACCGTCGTCTCCGGTCACCGGCTCCCGTACCTGCCGCAGGACGGCCTCCTGGTGGAGTACGCCTTCATCCGGGCGGCGGGCGCCGATCCGGACGCCCTCGGCTGGCCCGCGGACGAGGCGGCGATGGGCCGGGCGATCGCCGCCGCGGCCACCGGCTCGCCGGCCGCCGTCGCCGAGGGTGCCCTCGCGCGCCTGACGGGCGAGTCGGAGCTGGAGGAGATCGCCGGACGGTTCCGCGCCCTCGGGCAGCGGGACGTCACCGAACGACGGACGGAGCTGTACCGCGCCCTCGCCGGATCCGGCCCGGCCCCGGGCGACCCCGGGCGGACGGCGGCGATGCACGCCCTGTTCACGCGGATGGTCGAGGCGGCGGCCCGCTACGAACCGGAGCTGTACGCGGGAGACCTGACGCTTCTGCGTCCGGTCCCGCACGCGCCCCTCCTTCCCGGTCCGCAGGACGACGCGGCCGACTTCTGGAGCGGGGTCTGCCTGGGCGATGTGACGGTGATCGACGTCCCCGGCGGCCACCTCGGCTCCCTCCGGCCGCCGCATGTCGCGGAACTCGCGGACGTGATCGCGGCGCGAGAGACGGAGCGCCGATGACGCGCGCGACGACGGGGCCGATGCGGGTCGTGGTCTGCGGCACGCGCTTCGGCCAGGTGTACCTCTCGGCCCTCGCGAACGCCGCGCCCGGGCGTTTCCGGCTCGCGGGCATCCTGGCGCGGGGCAGCGAGCGGTCGGTGGCCCTCGCCGAGGAGTACGGCGTACCGCTGTACGGCGCGGTCGAGGAGCTCCCCGACGACATCGACGCGGCCTGCGTCGTGGTGTCGACCGCGGTCGGCGGCGGACGGGGCGCCGAACTCTCCCGGGCCCTGCTCGACCGCGGGGTGCACGTCCTCCAGGAACACCCCCTGCACCCGGACGAGTTGGCGGACTGTCTGCGGGCGGCCCGCAAGGCGGGCGTCCAGTACATGGTGAACACCTTCTATCCCCATGTGGAGCCGGTGCGGCGGTTCATCGCGTCCGCGCGCCGCCTGGTCCGGCTGCGCCGGCCGGTGTTCGTCGACGCCATGTGCGCCGTACAGGTCTCGTTCGACCTGCTGGACGTGCTGGCCGAGATCTTCGACGGACTGCGGCCGTGGTCGGTCTCCTCCGCGGGAACGGCCGCCGGCCGCCCCATGGTCAGTCTCGACGGGCAGATCGCGGGAGTTCCCCTGACTCTGCGCGTGGAGAACCGGATGCAGGCGGGGGACGACAGCACCAGCCTGCTCCTGCACCGGATCACCGTCGGCACCGACGCGGGCAACCTGATGCTGGCCAACACCCACGGCCCGGTCATCTGGAGCCCGGTGCTGCGTACGCTCTCCGGCTCGACGGGGGAGCGTCTCCCCGGCCGGGACGACCCGGAGGCGCTGTGGCCGGAGGGTCTCGCCGTCACCGGCGACTACGTGGGGCCGGCCGAGACGCCCACCTGGAGGGCGGCGATGCACGACGTGTGGGGTGACGGGGTGCTGACCGCCCTGGAGCTGCTGCGCGGGCGGATCGACGCGGGCGCCGACCCGTTGCGGGGCGGCCAGCGGCATCTCGCCGTCGCCCGGACCTGGCAGGAACTGACGGAGGTTCTGGGATATCCGGAGGTGGCGACCCCCGAACTCGGAAGCCCGTTGACGGCCGCGGATCTCTAGCCCGAAGCCGTGCTGCCCACCGTGACCGCTCGCGCTACAGTGATATCGGAACGCGTTTCAAAACACAATGAGGAGTCCAATGAACGCGATTGACTCTGCTGCGGTGAGCGAGCGGTCCGCGCCGTTATCGGGTACCGGTTCAGGGGCACAGCAGAGTATGGGACGGCTCGTACGCCCCCATATCTGGAGTTTCGCGACCGTCGTCGTCCTGCAGGTGATCGGCGCCCTCGCGGGCCTCGCGCCGCTGCTCGCGGTCGTGGAGCTGGGGCGCACCCTGCTGGAGCCCGGACCGGTCGACCGCGATCACGCGTGGACGGTCGTGATCGTCGGCGCGGTGGGCCTCTTCGTACGGCTGGTGTTCACGGCCGCGTCGTCAGGCATCGGCCATGTCCTGGACGGGAAGGTCCAGTTGACGTTCCGTCGGCAGCTGGCCGCGCAGCTGGGGCGCGTGCCCATCGGCTGGTTCTCGCGGCGCAGGACCGGTGAACTCGCCAAGGTGGTCGGGGAGGACGTCGGTGCCGTGCACCCGTTCATCGCCCACACTCCTGGCGAACTGGTGTCCGCCTTCGTCGTCCCGCTGGCCTCACTGATCTACCTGTTCACCATCGACTGGCAGCTCACGCTGATCACCCTGATCCCCGTCTTCCTCGCCATCGCGCTGGTCCCCCTGATGATGACGCCCACCCGGGTGCGCGAACAGGAGGAGTTCGACGGGGCCATGGCCCAGATCTCCAGCTCCGTCATCGAGTTCGTCCAGGGCATCTCGGTGGTCAAGGCGTTCGGCGGGTCCAAGCGCGCCCACCGCACGTTCCTCACCTCCGCGGACGCCTTCGTCGACACCTTCAACCGATGGGTGCACGGCATCTCCAAGATCGCCGCCGGGATGCAGCTCGTCCTCTCGCCGCCCTTCGTGCTGCTGGTCGTGCTGATCGGCGGAACGATCCGCATCACCGGCGGCGACCTCGCCCCCGCCGACCTGCTGCCCTTCCTGCTGCTGGGACTCGGCCTGACCGCCCCGGTCGCGGCCCTCGGCCACGGCTTCGACGAGATGCAGACCGCGGGCCGCGCCATCGGCCGGATCAAGGACGTGCTGTCGGTGGAGGCGCTGCCGGAGCCGGCCCACCCGGTCCTGCCCCGCGGGCACCGCGTGGAGCTCCGCGACGTCCGCTTCGGTTACGAGGAGGACCGCGAGGTGCTCCGCGGCATCGACCTCGTGCTGGAGCCGGGGACGGTCACCGCCGTCGTCGGGCCGTCCGGAAGCGGAAAGTCCACCCTCGTCCAGCTGCTGCCGCGGTTCTTCGACCCGAGCCACGGCTCCGTCGTCCTCGGCGGTGTGGACCTGCGCGAACTCGGCAGCCGGGAGCTGTACCAGACGGTCTCCTTCGTCTTCCAGGACGTCCGGCTGCTGCGCGCCTCGATCGCCGACAACATCGCGCTCGCCGTCCCGCACGCCGACCGTGAGGACGTCGTGCGCGCGGCCCGGCTGGCGAACATCCACGACCGCATCCTCGAACTGCCGCGTGGATACGACTCGGTGATCGGCGAGGACGCCGGACTGTCCGGTGGCGAGTCCCAGCGGATCGCCGTCGCCCGCGCCCTGCTCGCCGACACACCCGTCCTGGTGCTCGACGAGGCGACCGCCTTCGCCGACCCGCAGACCGAACAGGCCGTGCGCGCCGCCCTCGGGACGCTGGAGGGCGAGCGGACCGTCCTGGTCATCGCCCACCGCCTGGAGACGATCGCCGACGCCGACACGGTGGTGATGCTGGAGGAGGGCCGGATCGTCGAACGCGGCAGGCCCGCCGAACTCCTGTCCGCCGGCGGAAAGTTCGCCGCCTTCTGGCAGTCCCACCCATCGGTCGCCGACGACGCCGAAGCCGACGGTCGCGCACTGCGAGGAGACGAGTCCCGATGATCCGAATGCTGTTGCGCGTACTGGGACGCGAGTACGCCCAGCCCCTGCGCCGCACCGTGACGCTGATGACGCTGACCTCGGTGGTCGAGGGACTGTCCTACGCGCTGGTCGTCCCCGTCCTGCGGGAGCTGTTCGGGGACACCCCCGAGGACGCGTGGCCCTGGCTGACCGCCTTCGGCATCACGATCGCCGTCTACGCCGCCCTGCGCTACATCAGCGACCTGTCCGGCTTCCACGTCGGCACCGCGCTGCTCCGCGGCATGTACCACCGCCTCGGCGACCATCTGGCCCGGCTGCCCATCGGCTGGTACAGCGGAAGCCGTCTCGGCGAGGTCTCCGTCCTGGCCAGCCGCGGCGTCCTCGACGCGATGAGCGTCATCGCCCACCTGCTGGCACCCTTCATCTCCGCCTCCGTCACCCCTCTGACGATCGTCGCCGTCATGCTCGCCTACAGCTGGCAGCTCGGCCTCGCCGCGCTCGTCGGCGTGCCCATCGTGGCGGCGATCCAGATCTGGACCGCACGCTCCTCCGCCGCGGAGGACGTCGAGCGCGAGGAACGCGACCACGAGGCCACCGGCCGGGTCATCGAGTTCCTCCAGGCCCAACCGGTCCTGCGCGCCGGCGGCCGCACCACCGAACGCTTCCGGCTCCTCGACGACGCGCTGCGGGACGTCGAGCGCGCGTCCCGCCGCTCCACCTTCTCGGCCCTGCCCGGCGCGGTGGGCCTGACGCTCACGGTCCAGGCCCTCTTCACCGCCGTCCTGGTGCTCGGCGTCTACCTCGCCCTCGACGGGGACATCGGCGTGGCCGAGATCCTCACGATCCTGGTCCTCGCGGCGCGCTGCGCCGACCCGCTGCTGTCGCTGACGGACATCGGCGGCAAGCTGCGCGGTGCCCGGTCCGTCCTCGCCAGGCTCGACACCGTCCTGCGCACCGAGCCGCTGCCCGAGGCCGCCGAACCGATCCTGCCGGAGCGCCACGACCTGGAGTTCGACTCCGTCGTCTTCCGGCGCGGCGACCGCACGGTGATCGACGACGCCTCGCTCTCCGTACCGCAGGGCCAGCGCCTCGCCGTCGTCGGACCGTCCGGAGCCGGCAAGAGCACGCTCCTGCAGCTGCTCGCGCGGTTCTACGACGTGGACGCGGGCGCGGTGCGCGTCGGCGGCGTCGACGTCCGGGACGTCGACCCCGAGGTCCTGATGGCGCAGATCTCCATCGTCTTCCAGAACGTCTACCTCTTCGACGGCACGATCGAGGAGAACGTCCGCCTCGGCCGTCCCGACGCCACCGACGCCGAGGTACGGGCGGCGGCCACGGCGGCCCGGCTCGACGAGGTGATCGAGCGGCTGCCCGACGGCTGGGCGGCCGACGTCGGCGAGGGCGGCGCGCTGCTCTCCGGCGGCGAGCGCCAGCGCGTCTCGATCGCCCGGGCACTCCTGAAGAACGCGCCCGTCGTCCTCCTCGACGAGGTCACCTCCGCCCTCGACCCGGTGAACGAGGTGGCCGTCCACGAGGGCATCGAGCGGCTGATGGCCGGGCGCACGGTGGTGATGGTCGCGCACCGGATGCGGACCGTCCAACGCGCCGACCGGGTGGTCTTCCTGGACGGTGGACACGTCGTCGAGGAGGGGACGCACGACGAGCTGCTCAGCCGCGGCGGCCGCTACGCGAACTTCTGGAACATCTCCATGGCACCGGTAGCGAGGGACTGAACCGACATGTTCGATCCAGCGACGCACGACCGTCACCTCGGCGCGTTCCGCCGCCTCACACCGCGGCCGTACGCCCGGGCCCGGGTGCTGCTCCTCCCTCACGGCGGAGGCAGCGCGAGCTACTACCGCGCGTGGGCCGCGGCGGCGCCCTGGGACGTCGAGTTCCTCGCCGCGCAGTACGCCGGCCGGGAGGACCGGTACTCCGATCCGATACCGGCGGACCTGCACGGCGTCGCCGAGGCCCTCGCGGCCGATCTGACGGCCGACGGCCCCCGGCTTCCGACGGTCCTGTTCGGCCACAGCATGGGCGCCGTCGTCGCCTACGAGGTCGCCCTCCGCCTCGCGGCGGCCGGCGAACCCCCCACGCGGCTCATCGTGTCGGGGCACCCCGCCCCGGCGCTGACCCGGCGCGGCCGGGTCCATCTCGGCACCGACGAGGAACTGGTCGAGGAGCTGCGCCGCACGGACGCGACGCACCGCGACATCCTCGACAACGCCGAACTCGTCCAGGCCTTCCTGCCCATCATCCGGGCGGACTACCGGCTGAGCGAGACCTACCGACCGGTTCCCAGCCTCGCGCTGCGCTGCCCGGTCGACGTGCTGTACGGCGACGCCGACCCCGAGATCCACCACTGGGAGGCCGAGGGGTGGCGCGAGGTGACCGACGGCGGGTGCGCACTGCGCACCTTCGAGGGCGGTCACTTCTATCTGGAGGAGCACCGCGACACGGTCGTCGAGCTCCTGACGGCGCGGGCACGTGCGGCCTCCGAGGAGTCGGCGGTCCCGTGGCCCTCCGCCCCCTGACCGCCACGAGCGGCGCATGAGCCGCCGTTCGGCCCCCGTGGCCGGACGGCGGCCCCACCCTTCATCCCGACCGACACGAGGACAGGACACCGTGACCGCCGACGTCGCCGATCACCGCATAGATGTCCGGATGAGCCCCAAGGACCTGATCAACATCGGAGTCTTCAGCGCCCTCTACATCGTGACGGTGGGCGTGTTCAACCTGCTCGAGTTCATCAGCCCGGTGATGACCCTGGTGACGAGTGCGGTCAGCATCGTCGCTGCCGGAGTGCCGTTCATGCTCTTCCTTACCCGGGTCAGGCACGCCGGCATGGTCACCGTGCTCGCCGTCATCGTCACCGGGTTCATGCTGCTGATCGGCAGCCCGCCCGTCACCCTGCTCGTCGGCGTGGTGGCGGCCCTGGTCGCCGAGGCGCTGCTCTGGGCGGGCCGGTACCGCTCGCGGTATCTCGCGGTGCTCGGCTACGCCGTCTTCAGCACCTGGTTCGCCGGGCTGTTCCTGCCGATGCTCTACGCCCGCGAGGACTTCCTCTCCAGCCCGTACATGGAGGCGATGGACGGCGACTACGTGGCGCGGCTCGACGACCTGCTGTCGCCGGGCGTGCTGATCGCGTTCGACGTGTCCACGCTGGTGTTCGGCCTGATCGGCGGGGTACTGGGGCTGCGGCTCCTGGACAAGCACTTCCGCAGAGCCGGGCTGGCGTGAGCGGAGCCCCCGCGCGGCCGGGCCACCGCACCCTGCCCGGAAGCGTCACCGCCGCACCCGGGAGGACGGCCGTACGACGGTCGCTCGACCCGCGTACCGCCGTCGCGATCCTGCTGGCCGCGAGCATCACCGTCATGGCGCCCGGCGGCATGTGGTTCGTTCCGGCGACCCTGGCCGCCGGTGTGCTGCTCGCGCTCTCCGAGCGGGCCTGGAAACGCGCGATCGGCCTCCCGGCGGCCGCCGCGGCCGCCGCGGCGGTGGCCTACCTCCTCCCGCTCGCCGCACCGTGGCCGCTGCTCGGCCTGATGGGGGTCATGGGCGAGTTCACGCTCCGCCTGGTGGCCGTGGGCGGCATCGCCGCCCATCTGATCCGGACCATCCCGCCGACCCGGTTCACCGCCGCCCTGCGGGCCATGCGGGTGCCGGAGGCGTTCACCGTGTCCGGGGCGGTGATGCTGCGGTTCGTCCCCACCATCGTCGCCGAGGCGCGCGCCGTGCGCGACGCCATGCGGCTGCGCGGGCTCGGCGGAGCGACGGGCATGCTGCGCCACCCCCTGCTCAGCATCGAGTACTTCACGGTTCCCCTCATCGCGTCGAGCCTGCGCTCGGCGGAGGACCTCTCGGCGTCGGCGCTGCTGCGCGGGCTGGGGTCGCAGCCCTGGCCGACGGCGATGCACCCGCCGCGGTTCGGGCGCGCCGACGCGGGCGCCGTCCTCGCCGTGGCGCTGTTGACGGCGGCCACGCTCTGGTGGAGGTCCACACAATGATCGAGCTCAAGAACGTCAGGTGGACGTACGAGGGCGGCGACTCCGCCGTGCTCGACGGCCTCGACCTGAGCATCCGGCGCGGTGAGACCGTGGTGGTGTGCGGACCGAGCGGATCGGGCAAGAGTTCGGCGCTCCGGTTGATGAACGGCCTCGCACCGCACTTCCACGACGGCGCCCTCGAGGGCGAGATACGGGTCGACGGCGCACCGATCACCGACCTCGCCCAGGTGGGGCGGGTGACGGGCACCGTCCTGCAACAGCCCCGCCGGCAGTTCTTCACCGACGCCGTCGACACCGAACTGGCCTTCGCCCTGGAGAACTTCGGCACGCCGCCGCCGCGGATACGCGAGCGGGTCGCCCGGGTCGTCGCCGAGTTCGGCCTGGCCGGACTCGACGGCAGGCTGCGGGAGCTGTCGGGCGGCCAGCAGCAGCGGGTGGCGTGCGCGGCGGCCGTCACCCACGGCCCGCCGGTGCTGCTGCTCGACGAACCGACCTCCAACCTGTCCCCGGAGGCCATCGCGGACCTCACCGCGATCCTGGGGCACCTCAGGGACCGGGGCACCACCCTCGTCATCGCCGAGCACCGGCTCCACTACCTTCGCGACCTGGCCGACCGGATCGTCGTCCTCCAGAACGGGCGCGTCCGGCGGGAATGGACGCGGGCCGAATTCCCCGAACTGACCGACGAGATGCTGCGTGCCGAGGGACTGCGCGGTCTCCGCACCCCCGCACGGCGGGGGATGCTCCGGGCGTACGCGCACGGCCCGAGCGTCGAGCCGGGGGAGCCGCCGACGGCCCCTCGTCACGGCACGGGCGAGGACCCGGCCCCCGCCCCCGCCCCCGCGTACGACCCCGACCACGACGCCGTCGCGACGGCGACCGGACCGCGTGAACCGGCCGGACCGCACGGACCGCGTGAACCGGCCGGACCGCACGGACCGCGTGAACCGGCCGGACCGGCCGGCGGGCTGACGCTGCGCGGCGTACGGTGCACGTTCCTCGGACGGCCCGTGCTCGACATCGCCGAGGCCCATCTGCCCCGCGGCGCCGTCACCGCCGTCACCGGCGCGAACGGAGCGGGGAAGAGCACGCTGGCCCGGATCCTCGCCGGGCTGCAGCGCCACTCCGGCCAGGTGCTCCACGACGGTCGCCCGCTGTCCCGCTCACAGCGGCAGCGCGAGGCCGTCATCGTCATGCAGGACGTGGAGCGCCAGCTCTTCACCGACAGCGTCACCGCCGAACTGCGCCTCGGCGCCCTTCCGGAGCGGGCGGAACATGCCTCCGGGGTGCTCGCCGACCTCGACCTCGCCGCCTTCGGCGACCGGCACCCCCTCTCGCTCTCCGGCGGCCAGCAGCAGCGCCTGGTCGTCGCCACGGCGCGCCTGAGCGGGCGCCGGATCGTCGTCTTCGACGAGCCCAGCTCCGGTGTCGACCGCCGCCACCTGAGATCGATGACCGCCGCGATGCGCGATGTCGCCCAGGAGGGCGCGGTGGTCGTCCTCATCAGCCACGACGCCGATCTCCTCGACCTCGCCGCGGACCGCGAGCTGCGCCTCCGCCCCGTCCCCTGACATCTCCCACGCCTTTCCGCCGGACGGACGAGCGGGAATGTGCATTCCTCATACAAGGACGGGTGGAGCGAACATTGTTGGGCCCGGAATCGGATTGCTACGCTCCCGCGGCGAGGGGATCAATCGTCGCCGCGGACTTTCGTTTCTGCCCGGCCTGCGCCAGCTGCACTTCGAATTGCATGAGAAATGCACGGAACCGTACGGGAAATGGGGTTGTGGAATGTGTGGTATCGCAGGATGGGTTTCGTTCGACTCCGACCTGACGCGTCGGGGCGACACCCTGGACGCGATGACCGAGACCATGGCGTGCCGCGGGCCGGACGGTCGCGGCACGTACCTGCGTACCCATGTCGGACTGGGACACCGTCGCCTCGCCGTCATCGACCTGGCCGGCGGCACCCAGCCGATGAGCGTGAGCACCCCTGCCGGTGACGTCGCCATCGTGTATTCGGGGGAGACCTACAACTTCCAGGAGCTGCGCAGCCGGCTCGCGTCGAGCGGGCACGCCTTCCGTACGGACAGCGACACCGAGGTCGTTCTCCACGCCTACCTCGAGTGGGGCGAGAGCCTCGTCGACCACCTGGAAGGCATGTACGCGTTCGCGATATGGGACGAGCGCGAGGAGAAGCTCGTGCTCGTGCGCGACCGCATGGGCATCAAGCCCCTCTTCTACCACCCGACGCCCGACGGCGTGCTGTTCGGCTCCGAGCCGAAGGCGATCCTGGCGAACCCGACGGTGCGTCCCGTGGTCGACACGGACGGAATGCGGGAGCTGTTCGCGCAGACCAAGACCCCGGGCTGGGCGCTCTACAAGGGCATGCACGACATGCTGCCGGGCACGCTCGTCACCGTGGACCGCCGTGGCCTGCGTCAGCGGACGTACTGGAGCCTGCGCGCGGCCGAGCACACCGACGGCCGCGACGAGACCGTCGTCCGGACGCGGGACATGCTCACCGGGATCGTCGGGCGGCAGCTGATCTCGGACGTGCCGCAGTGCGCGCTGCTCTCCGGCGGGCTGGACTCCAGCGCCATCACCGGCCTCGCGGCGCAGGCGCTCGCAGCGCGCGGCGACCGGCTCCGTACGTTCTCGGTGGACTTCGCGGGCCAGGAGGAGAACTTCGTCCCCGACGAGATGCGCGAGACCCCCGACTCGCCGTTCGTCCGCGACGTCGCGGCCCACGTGCGGTCCGCGCACCACGACGTGGTCCTGAACCCGGCCGACATCTCGGACCCCGAGGTGCGGCGGGCGACCGTCGGCGCGCGCGACATCCCCAACGGCTTCGGTGACCTGGACAGCTCGCTCTACCTGCTGTTCAAGGCGATCCGGGAGCAGTCGACGGTGGCGCTCTCCGGGGAGTCGGCCGACGAGGTGTTCGGCGGGTACCCCTGGTTCCACATCGAGGCGGCGCGGCAGGCCGACACGTTTCCGTGGATGATGTTCATCCCTCCGATGAGCCTCTCCTCACGGACCGACCACATCGAGCCCGGTCTGCGCAAACAGCTCGACGTGGGGACCTACACCGCCGACCAGTACGCGACGGCGCTCGCCGAGGTCGAGCACCTCGACGGGGAGTCCGGTCTCGAGCGCCAGATGCGTTCCATGTGCCATCTGCACCTGACGCGGTTCGTGCGCACGCTGCTCGACCGCAAGGACCGGCTCTCCATGGCGGTCGGTCTTGAGGTCCGGGTGCCCTTCTGCGACCACCGGCTCGTCGAGTACGTCTACAACACCCCCTGGGCGATGAAGGCGTTCGACGGGCGGGAGAAGAGCCTGCTGCGCGCGGCGGCCGCGCCCGTGCTGCCGCGGTCGGTCGTGGAGCGGGTCAAGAGCCCCTACCCGTCGCCGCAGAACCCCGGGTACGCGGCGCATCTGCAGCAGCAGGTGAAGGAGCTGGTGGCGGAGCCGGACGCGCAGGTGTTCGCCCTCGTCGACCGGAGCTGGGCGCAGCAGACCGTGGCACTGGACCCGGCGGCCGTGACGGTCGCCGTACGGGCCGGCCTGGAGCGGGTGCTGGACCTGCACACCTGGCTGGAGCTGCGGAAGCCCGAGCTCCAGCTGGACTGAGCGCATCGGCGGGATGCGCCGGTTCCGACACCGCCCGGGGCGGGGGCGGGCCCCCCCCCCGCCCCCCCCCCGCGCCGGAGGCGGGGTCACGCCCCCGCCGCGCGGGGAGGCCGGCGG